>CANCJV010000004.1 GCA_947378425.1 Synechococcaceae cyanobacterium | reverse complement strand
GTGATCTATGGCACCCACGCCGCCGCCTTCCTCAAGGATCTGGCCGAGTTGATCGAAACCAACCCGGACAGCCTGGTGCTGTGAGGCCCTCTCAGGGTGCGGGCCTCTCCCCTGGCGGGGAACCAGCTGCCGGCGCCCTGCGATGCGGCCAGGCCATCCCCCAGAGGGGCGGACCGCGGGGCGAGGCATCCACCTGTACCCCAGGCCCTCAGCCGAGAGTCCCGCTCCGAGCACGCTGTAAACCAGCTCGGAGCCCCGTGACTGAAGGTTGTTCAGCAGCCCCTGGCCTGACCGACGCGACACTCTGGGCAGCCCTTCGCAGCCGAGAGCCGCGAGAGCAACAAGCCGCCATCCCCTGGAGTCGCTGCTGGCCCACCAGCCTCGGCGGCCAGGCTTAAAGAACGTGTCAACGGATTTTCCCCAACGGATGTCCATCCCTGCAGACCCTGTGATCTCCCCTCGGCGATGAGTTCCCGAAGCGTTCGACGTGGTCTGAGTGAACGGCTCCTGGGCCAGCCCCTGCCCACCAGTGCCAGCCAGCACGAACAGCTGCCCAACTCCCAGGCGATGGCGGTGCTGTCCTCCGACGCCCTGTCCTCGGTGGCCTACGCCACCGACCAGACCCTGGCGGTGCTGGTGCTCGCCGGCAGTGCCGCCCTGGTCTGGTCGCTGCCGATCACCCTGGCGGTGGTGGCCCTGGTGGCCGTGGTCGTGCTCTCCTACCGCCAGACCCTGCACGCCTATCCGCAGGGCGGTGGCTGCTACATCGTCGCCCGGGCCAACCTCGGCAACACGACCAGCCTGGTGGGGGCCTCAGCCCTGCTGATCGACTACTCCCTGACGGCCGCCGTCAGCCTGATGGCCGGCACCCAGGCCCTCACCTCCTACCTGCCGGCGCTGTTGCCCTGGCAGGTGCCGATCGCCCTGGTCCTGCTGGTGCTGGTGGGCTGGGTCAATCTGCGGGGCATGAGTGAATCGGGCCGGCTGTTCTCCCTGCCCGTCTACGCCTTCATCGCCATGGTGGCCCTGCTGGTGGGCTTCGGGCTGGTGGATCTGGTGCTGCGTCACGGCTTCCATCCCGACCCGATGCCACCGGTGAAGGCCGTGGCCCCGCTCGGCCTGTTCCTGATCCTGAGGGCTTTTTCCTCGGGCTGTTCCGCCATGACCGGCATCGAGGCGATCGCCAACGGCGTCAAGGTGTTCCGCGAACCCTCGGATGCGAACGCCCGGGCCACGATGGCGACGATGGGCGTGATCCTGTCGCTGATGTTCCTCGGTATCAGCCTGCTGGCCTGGATGTACGGCGTCGACCCCTCCTCCAGCCAGACCAGCATGGCGATCCTCGGCGAGCGCATCTTCGGGGCGCGGAATCCTCTCTATCCCGTCCTGCAGCTGGCCACCCTGTTGATCCTGATGCTGGCGGCCAACACCGCCTTCGCCGATTTTCCCCGCCTCGGTGCCCTGCTGGCGGTGGATGGTCATCTGCCGCGGCTGCTGGCCTTCCGCGGTGATCGGCTGGTGTTCCAGAACGGCATCCTGGTGCTGATTGCCCTGGCAGGGCTGATCATCGTCTTCTGCGGTGGCGACACCACGATGGCGATCAATCTCTATGCCGTCGGCGTGTTTCTGGCCTTCAGCCTCTCCCAGGCGGGCATGGTGCGCTACTGGCTGCGCCACAAGGGGGCGAGGTGGCCTCAGCGGGCCCTGATGAACGGCTTTGGCGCCCTGTTCACCTCCCTGGTGCTGCTGGTCATCGTCGTCAGCAAGTTCAGCTCCGGGGCCTGGCTGGTGGTGTTGCTGATCCCGCTGCTGGTGCTCGGCCTGGCCTGGATCCGCCGTCGTTATCGCCTGCTGGATCAGGCCCTCGACCTCGCCGGCCTGCCGGCTGCGGCTGAAGCTGCCGGCCGCGGTGAACCGAGCCTTCCGCCCCTGGATCCGGGATGCGGACCGATCCTGGTCTGTCTGGAGAGTTTCGATCGCGCCGCGGTCGCCGCCGTGCGTCAGGCCGTGAGCATGTCGCGCAACGTGCGGGTGCTGTTCGTCTACGGCGAGCACCACGATCCCGCCAGGATCCAGGCCGACTGGAATCGCCTGTTCGCAGGGCAGCCGGGACTTGAACTCAGCCTGAGCCCCAGCCCTTACGCCTCCTTCATCGATCCCCTGGTGAGCCTGGTGCAGGCGGTGGAACGGGAGGAGCCCGATCAACGGTTGACCGTGATGATGCCCGAGGTGATCGGCAACCGCTGGTTTGATCGCTACCTGCTCAACCAGAGCATTGATGTGGTGTCGTCGGCTCTGGCCGATGGGCGCTCGCGCCTGTTCACCCGCTACCGCCACTATCTGCCGGTCTGAACCCTGCCGGTCATGGCCCCGAGGGCCTTGACTCGCTTCATCGGCTGTCGTTGGTTCGGGCGGCGAACGATCCCGGCTGATCCTCCGCTGAAGCTGCCCCCTGCCGAGCTGATCACGCCGAGCGGCTCCTGGCGCATCCCCGTCGCCGCCCCGTCGCTGGGCGTCCGTAACCTCGTCGGGTTTGAGCCGCCGGCATGAGCGAGCCTGAGGATCAGCGCCTGTCCAGCTATGGGTTCGAGCTGCCGGAACGGCTGATCGCCCAGCGGCCGGTGGAGCCCCGCCATGCCGCTCGCCTGCTGATGGTGGAGCCCGGGCCTGGAGCGACGCCGCAGTTCTTGGTTGAGGGTCTGGCGGGCTTGAGCGGACTCCCCGCTGGCCAGGGTCCCGATCCACTGGTCCAGGCCCGCCACGGGAGCGTCTGGGAGCTGCAGCAGGAGCTGCGGCCCGGCGATCTGCTGGTCGTCAACGACACCCGGGTGCTGCGGGCTCGCCTGAAGGCCCGGCGTGCCAGCGGCGGTGCCGTCGAGTTGCTGCTGCTGGAGCCCGCCGGCCTGGCCACCCCCCTGGCCGCCGGCTTCCGTCCCGGCGCCAGCGACTGGCTGTGCCTGGCCCGCCCCGCCAAGCGGCTGCGGCCCGGTGAGGTGCTGCATCTGGAGCAGGACACCCTGCCGCCGCTGGCACTGGAGGTGGTGGCCGCCGACGGGGACACCGGTGGACGGGTGCTGCGTTTTCCGCCGCACTGCACCAGTGCCGAAACGATTGAAGCGCTGCTGCAGCGCTACGGCACGATCCCCCTGCCTCCCTACATCAAGGAGCACGAGGCCAGCGACAACGATCGCTACCAGACCCGCTTCGCCGCCAGGCCCGGGGCGGTGGCGGCGCCGACGGCGGGGCTCCATCTCAGCGATGAGCTGCTGGCCGCTCTGCAGCAGCGCGGTGTCGCTCTGGCCCATGTCACCCTGCATGTGGGCCTGGGCACCTTCCGGCCCCTGGAGATCGACGACCTCAGCGGGCTGCAGCTGCACAGCGAATGGGTGGAGGTGAACGAAGAGCTGGTGGCAGCGGTGAACGCCTGCAGGGCCGGCGGCGGCCGGGTGATCGCCGTGGGCACGACCAGCGTGCGCAGCCTTGAAGCGGTGGCGGCGCTGCATGGTGGCCAGCTGCAGCCCCATCGGGGTCCGGTGAATCTGGTGATCCAGCCCGGCTTTCGCTTCGCCGTGGTGCAGGGGCTGCTCACCAACTTCCACCTGCCGAAGAGCTCGCTGCTGCTGCTGGTCAGCGCCCTGATCGGCCGCCAGCGCCTGCTGAACCTCTACGCCGAAGCCATCGCCGCCGACTACCGCTTCTTCTCCTATGGCGATGCCATGTGGATTCCGCCCGAGGCGGTGCTGGCCTCGGCCAGGCCTGAAGCCGGCAGCAGCGCGGCGGCGCCCTGATAGCCAGGGGGCAACTGCAGGGGCCAGCAGGGCCCCGTCCAGGGGGAAGCGGTGCCGTCACCGCGGGCGTCCAGCCCGCTGAGACCACGGCCATCGGCCTTGAGGCGGGCCTCCAGGCAGCACCACTCCAGCAGAAAGGCCTGCCGCTGAGCCTGCGCGTCGGCGTGGTCATGCTGGAGCCGCTGCAGCACCGCTTCACCGAGATAGCGCCGGGCGATCGCCTGCCACGCGAGGCGCTCCCTGTCCCGTTCCAGATCCACACCCACGGCCCGCTGGCGATGCACACCCAGCAGGATCAGATCGCCGGAATGGGAGACGTTGAAGTGGGGCGCACCGGCCAGCACCGGTTTGCCATGGGCTGAGGCCGTGATCGGCAGCTCGCGGCCAGGGCAGTGCAGCAACTGGGCCAGCCAGCAGCGCATCAGGCCCCGGCCCAGCAGAAAGCGATCGGCATCCTTCGGCAGCCGAAAGCCCCGCAGCCGCTCCAGCTCCCCGGGCGAGAGGCTCGCCTCCAGCCGGCGGCGCCACTCGGCGCTGATGGCGGCATCACGCCGGTCCACGAGCAGCAGGGTTGGAATCGGCGCCGCCACAGGCACCGCCGGGAACGGGGCCGCGCTGGCCGCGCCCTCAGCCAGGGGCCAGCGGCAGGGCGTCAGCGGCATGGCGGGGGCGGCATTTCAGGCAGGGACGGCTCAGGCCGGAGCGTGGCAAGCACGGTATGGGCAGCCAGGGGCTTGACGAGCTGGGGCTTACCCAGCCAGGGCGTGGGAAACCGGGGTGTGGCGATCCTCGGCGTGACAATCCCTGAGTTGGCAAGACCGTCTTGCCGGCCTGGGTCGCTCAAGCCCCAGGCCCGCCAACGGAAAGCCCCGGACCTTGAGGGTCCAGGGCTGGTGGCAAGCCGCAGTGGCCGTTCCGATGGGGCTGGATCAGGCGGCAGCCAGGTTGGCGGCGACGAAGTCCCAGTTGACCAGCTTGTCGAGGAAGGTGCTCATGTAGTCGGGACGGCGATTCTGGTAGTCGAGGTAGTAGGCGTGCTCCCAGACGTCCATGGTCAGCAGGGCCTTCTGGCCATGGGCCAGGGGAAGATCGGCATTGGCGGTCTTGGTGACCTTGAGCGTGCCGCCATCGAGCACCAGCCAGGCCCAGCCACTGCCGAACTGGGTGGCGCCGGCCGTCTTGAACTGCTCCTTGAAGGCGTCGAAGCTGCCGAAGTCGGCGTCGATCTTGGCGGCCAGATCACCGCTGGGGGCCCCGCCACCGGCGGGCTTGATGCACTGCCAGTAGAAGCTGTGGTTCCAGACCTGGGCGGCGTTGTTGAAGACGCCGGCCTTGGCGGTATCACCGGCCACGGCGGTGATCGTCTCCTCGAGACTCTTGCTCTCGAGATCGGTGCCGGCCACCAGATTGTTGAGGTTGGTCACGTAGGCGGCATGGTGCTTGCCGTGGTGAAACTCGAGGGTGGCGCGGGAGATATGGGGCTCGAGCGCGTCGAGGTCGTAGGGCAGCGCGGGCAGCTGGTGAGCCATGGGGGAGGAAGAGCGGCGTACTGGGGTGGAATGGGTTGACCTGATGCCGCAGGCAGCAGGTGATCGCAGGCAAACACGGCCATCAGCGAACCTGCCATCGGCAGCTTGCTCATGGACTCCATGGCCTCGTGGAACAGGGAGCCACTGGCAAGACGGACCTGGGCTTCAGGGACTGACCGGCCAGGGGCCGATCCTTGCGTCGTGATCTTAACGATGGCGGCAGCGGCCAGGCCCCGGGGGCTGCGCTTCAGTTGCCGACGCCCAGCAGCTCCACCTCAAAGATCAAGGTGGCGTTGGGGGGGATGACGCCCCCGGCACCGCGCTCGCCGTAGGCCAGATCGGGGGGGATCACCAGCTTGCGCTTGCCGCCCACCTTCATGCCGGCCACGCCCTCATCCCAGCCCCGGATCACCCGACCGCCCCCGAGAGGAAAGCTGAAGGGACCGCGGCCGTAGCTGCTGTCGAATTCCTTGCCGTTGGTGAGCGTGCCCCGGTAGTTCACCGACACCGCCTGACCGCTGACCGCCTCGGCGCCGCTGCCCACGACCAGGTCCGTGATGCGCAGGCCGCTGGCGGTGACCGTTTCCTTGGGGGCGTCCATGGCCCCTCCAAGTGCGGAAGCGCCGCCTTGGGCGATCACATCGCCGTTGCTTTCAATCGTGGAGGCCATGGTGAAAAGACTGGGGTTGGCGTCGTCAGGGTCGAGTTCCAGCGGCGCCGCCACCGCTGCAAACGTGGTGGAGCCGGCGGCTGGGGCGGAGGCGCTCAGCTGTTCGCCGTTGGTGGGGCCCGCCGGGCGGGCGATCGCGGTGGGGGTGGAGCCGGAGGCCTCCGCGGCCTCCAGCAGCGCCGATGGCGCCACCAGTTGGCTGACGAACGCCACCACCAGGCAAGCCAGACAGACCACCGAACTGATCAGGATGTCGCGCATGGCCGCAGCACAGCTGGGAGCGATTCTGCCAGCCCCGGGGAAGGGGCCAGCCGAGCGGTCGGTTCAGTCAGGAGGCAGGTCTTCATCGGAGACTCCGGGGATCGAGCCATCGGCCGAGCCCTGGCCATTGCGCTGGCGCACCAGTCGCTCCAGCCGGTCCAGCCGCCCCCGCAACTCATCCACTTCCCGTTGCCGTGCCAGACCCAGATCCTGCAACAGGTCATCGCGGTTGCGCTCCAGCTGGCGCTCCGCCTGCTGCTCCAGCTCCGGGCTGTCGCCGCGAAGCGCCTTGAGCACGTCATCGACGAGGAGCGCGGCATGGCTGGGATCCACCTTGCCGCTGCTGACCCATTCCTGGCTCACGTAGCGCAGGCGATCGGCCACCAGGGAGGTGGTGCCGAGGCCGCGCAGCACCAGCATCTGCAGCAGATTGCTCTGATCCATGGCCTGGAGTCCTCCGGGAAGCCGATGTGGGTGATTGCCCCGACGGGCAGTCCCTTGAGGTTGGCGCTTCCTAGGCTCTGCGGCCATGGGCAATGACCGGCGCCTCTGGGGACTCACCATCGCTGGCGCCGGGCTGCTGGCGGGCCTGGCCCTGGCGCCGCTGGGTGCGCCGCTGCTGCTCTGGCCGGCCCTCGCCCTGCTCTGGGCCCTGGCCGGTTCGCCGCCTGCTGGCCTGGGGCGCGGCCGCGGCCCCCTCGTTGCCGCCGGCCTCTGGGGACTGGCGGCGGTGCTGGTGAGCCATCGCTGGTTGCTGTGGCTCCATCCCCTCGACTGGATCGGGGTGCCACCACCCCTGAGCCTGCCGATCTGCCTGGCCATCTGGCTGGGTTGCGGCCTGCTCGGCGGCGCTCTGGTCACCCTGTGGCTGGCCTTGATGCGCCGATTCGACCCAGCTCGAGGGAGCACCGCCCTGATCGGCTCGCTGCTGTGGGGGCTGGCGGAGGTGCAGCTGGCCCGCGGCCCCCTGTTCTGGTTCGGCCTGGGCTCCTCGGCCCTGCCCGGAGACCGAATCTTGGCGGGCGTGGCGGCCCTGGCGGGGGCCGGCGCCGTGGCCAGCCTGCAGCTGCTGATCGCCTGGTGTCTGTGGCGGGCCCTGGCCCCAGCCCCCGGCCGGCGCCGCTGGCTGCTGGCGGGGCTGGCCCTGGTGGCGGCCTCCCATCTCGCCGGCGCCGCTGCTCTGGCGGCGATCGCGCCCCAGGCGGGGACACCGGAACGGCTGCTGGTGCTGCAACCGGCGATTCCCACCCGCCACAAGTTCGAGCCAAGGCAACAGCAGGCCCTGTTGCAATTTCTGGCGGCGGCCCAGCGGCGCACGGCCGCAGAGGCCAGCCGCTGGGCCGCCTCGCCCGGCGCCACTGACGAACACTCCCGGGGGCCGAACGCCAGGGACCGGAACTCCCCAGGCCAGGAGGAGGCTGGTCAGGGGGCCGCTGCTCAGGAGACGAAGGACCCGGGTGTCAGGGGCCAGGACCCGGTTCTCAAGGCCGTCCCGCTCGCGGCTGCCACGGTCGGCGAGGCGACGCTTCCCGCTGCCGCTGATCGAGGGCACGCTGATCGGCGGGGCACTGTCCAGAGGGCCGCCGCTGAGGGAACCACCAGCCTGGTGCTGCCGGAGGGCTCCCTCGCCCTGGGCCAGCCCTTGCCCGAGCCGGCCGACGTGGAAGTGCTGAGTGGTGGCTTCCGCCAACAGGGCCTCGACCAGCGCAGCAGCCTGCTGCGCTTCGATCGCGGCGACCTGCTGGCCAGCGGCTGGGTGGACAAGCATCGGCTGGTGCCCCTGGGGGAATGGGTGCCCCTGGCTGACCTCTGGCGCTGGAGCGGGCTCTCGGCGGTGGGAGGCCTCCAAGCTGGCCCCGCTTCCCGCCTGCTGGCCCGACCGGCCGGATCCGTGGCGGTGGCCATCTGCTACGAGCTCTCCGATGGGACGGCCCTGGCCGCCGCCAGCCGCGCAGGCGCTGGCTGGCTGCTGGCCAGCGCCAACCTCGATCCCTATCCACTGCTGTTGCAGAACCAGTTCAAGGCCTTGGCCCAGCTGCGGGCGATCGAGACCGGCCGCTGGCTGGTCAGTGCCGCCAACACCGGCCCCAGCGTGCTCATCGATGCCCGCGGCCGCCTGCTCGATCAGTTGCCGCCCGGCTTGCGGCGCACGGGCCTGATGGAGCTGCACCGACTCTCGGCTCTGACGCCCTACGACCGCTGGGGCGAGGGGCCGCTGCTGTTGCTGTTGCTGGCTGCGGTGAGCGCGCGCCTGGTTGAGCGTCGCCGTCCCCGCTCAACCACCACGACGACGCAGCCCAAACCAGCGACCGCCGCTCAGGCAGAACCGTGACGGCGACCGCCGGCCGCGCAGGACCCTGACGCAGCCGCAGGACCTGACTGCCGCTAGAACCCCTGCAAGGCTGAGCGGCGGCGAGATGACAGAAGCGCTGGAGGTGATCACCGGAGCCCTGCGCTTGGATGCCGACGCCTACCTCTACGCCGCAGCCAGCGGTCCGCTGAGCCGCATCGGCATCTGGATCGCCCTGCTGGCGGGCCTGTCGCAAGCGATCGGTCAGGCCTTCATCCTGTTTGTCAACCAGGTGCGGCCGCTGCGCTTCGCCATCAGCCTGGTGGTGGAGGCCCTGCTGTTCCTGAGTGGCTTTCTCGTCTGGGCCACCACCACCTGGCTGGTGGCCTGGCTGGTGTTCGGCGCCAGGCTGCCGCTGCCGCTGCTGATCCGGGCCCTCGGCATCGCCCATGCGCCCCAGCTGCTCGCCTTCCTCGGCGCCCTTCCCTACCTCGGCGTCCCGATCCTGACCCTGCTGTCCCTGTGGACCGCTATCGGCTTTGTGGTCGGCCTTGTTGCCGTCAGTGACCTGTCGGTCTGGGCGGCCTTCGGCAGCCTGGTGGTGGGCTGGTGGCTCACCAATGCCCTGCAACGCACCGCCGGCCAACCGGTGATGGCCCTGGGTCGCTCCCTGCTGGATCGGGCCGCCGGAGTGCCGCTGATCAACGATGGCCGCGCCCTTGAGCAGATGCTGCGCAGCGGTCAGATCGGCCCCGATCGGGTGCCCCCCCGGCCCCTGGACCGATCCGGTCGCCCCTGAGCCGATGCCGCGTCGCCCTCGCCTGCTGCTCTTGCTCCTGGCTCTGTTGCTGCTGGCCCTGCTGCCCGGGGCCGGCCTGCTGCTGCACCTGGCCTACAGCGCCCTGCACCACAGCTTCGGCCTCGCGGTCGATCTGATCTCGGTGGGCCTGCTGCTGTTCCTGGTGAGCGCCTTCTTCGCTCCCCTGGAGGCCCTCGGCTGGTGGGCCGGCTGGTTCGGTGAGGAGCTGCGCCCCCCCGACAGTCTTGGTGCGCTGGCGACACCGCTGAGCGGCGATCAGCCGATCCGGCGCTGGGTGGTCTATCTCGATGGCATCGGCCAGGCCTCGATGCAGGCCCTGCCGGAGGGGGAGGACTTCCTGCGCCAACTGGGCGAGCGGCTGCCGCCGGACTTCGCCATCGTGCGCGGGATCATGCCCTACTCGGTGGTCAACCAGCCCTTGACCGAGAGCCGCTGGCTCGGTCAGTTCTGGCGCTGGGTGGATCGGCTGCGCATCCGCCATCCCCAGGCCCTGCTCGGGGCGGTGATCAATCTGCGCAACATCCTGGTGGTGGCGGTGTCGGCGGACCAGCGCTACGGCCCGATCTTCAACCAGGGCATGGCCCAGGTGATCACCGACAGCCTGCTGGCCAATGGCTATGCCCCCGGCAGTGGCACGCCCGTGACCCTGCTGGGCTTCAGTGGTGGCGGTCAGATCTCGCTCGGGGCCCTGCCCCACCTGCGCCGGGTGCTGCAGGCGCCGGTGGAGGTGATCTCCCTCGGTGGCGTCTTCGCCGGCAGCAACCAGATCCTGGCCGCCGAGCATCTCTTCCATCTGGTGGGGGAGCGGGATCGGGTGGAGCGCCTCGGCCCGCTGGCCTTTCCCGGCCGCTGGCGCCTGCAGCCGCTCTCTTACTGGAACCGGGCGCGGCGGCGCGGCAAGGTCAGCCTGATCTCGCTCGGGCCGGTGGGCCATGAGCTGCCGGGAGGCATTCTCGATGCCGCGGCCTTCCTCAGCGATGGCCGCAGCCATCTGCAGCAGACCATCGATCGGGTGAGCGCGATCCTCACCGAGGTGAAGCCGGCGGAGCTGCGGGGCCCCCGGGAACCGAACAATTACCTGCGCTACCAGGCCAATTCCTGGCATCGGCTCGAGCCAGGCCGGGATGGCGGCCCCCTGCCATCCCCGGCCCTGCGACCCCTGGACGACTGGGTCGGCCGCCTGATCCTGCCGCTGGCCGATCAGCGCTGGGGGGGAGTGTGGTTTGAGGTGATCCACGCGCCCGAGGGCTGGAGCCAGCTGCGGGGCCAGCGGCTGCGGCTCGATTGGCACGATCCCCTGCTGGCCTGCCAGGCCATGGACGTGCATTTCAGCGATGAGGCGCTGCAGAGTGTCGCTGATGGCGGCGTCCATCCCCTGCGGCTCAACCACTGGCGCCAGGTCACACCACTGGAATCCCTGGCCGGCGCCCGTCCCCAGGACGACCAGCTGGTGCGCCTGAGCGCCCCGGTACGGGTGCTGCCGAGCGCCCAGGGCCGAGGGGCAGGGGCCGCCGAGGGTCCGCGGCTGCTGATCCACGATGAACCCGTGCAGACCACCGGCACGGCCGTGGCCCTGGTGCGCTTTGAAGCCCCAGCCAACGCCGGCGAGACCGTCCCAGCCGTCCGCTCCGAACCCTGCCAGGAGCAGGAGTCCCCCGCCTGGCCGTGGACTGGGGTGGCGTTCGATGCCCACACGGGCCGTTTTGATGGCGCACGCCTGCGGCTGCGGCTGCCCCCCCCGGTCGCCAACAGCGAGGGCATCGCCCCCGCCACCAGCCGTGGCCTGGAGAGCGCTGCCACCAACCGCGCTGGCTGGTTCATCAGTGGGGTGCCTGACGGTGACGGGGGCTTCGTGGTGCAGTCGATGCTGCCCCGCAGCCTGCAGCGCTTCGCCCCGGAGCGGGTGATCAGCGGCCAGCGCCAGGCCTGGGAGTACGTCAAGCGTCAGGCCTGGCTTCGTCCCCAGGCCGGCAGCGCCAGTGCCGTGCTGGTGACGGGTCGGCCCCTGGGCGAGCAGGAGGCCCTGGCGGAATGGCAGCCCGGCGATCGCCTGCTGGTGCTGCATGTCTTCGGGGGCATCGGCGGCCAGCAGCGCGAATCGGCCCTGGCCAGCGGCATCTGCACGGGCCATTTCGCCTACGGCGTCGCCACCCTGGAGAGAGAGCCGCTCTCAGGGGAGCTCGGCCTGGCGCTGACCTACCGCCAGGTCTATGCCCACAACCCGGACGGCATCATCGCCGGCGCCCAGGATCGCTGGCGCTATCTGGGCGATCGCCAATGGGGCTGGCTGGGCACGCGCCCGGTGGCCGACATCCTCGTGCGCTTCCCACCACTGACGGCCAGCTACGAGGTGCAGGGCCAGGAACGATCACTGCTGCGGGATTTCGAGCGCCAGCTGGCGGTGATGACGGCCCGCTATCGGCTCGGCGACGGCACCGGTGCCACCTTCGTCGGGCCGGCCAACAACTGTTCCCAGGATTCCAACCAGGCCCTGTTCGCCGCCATCCAGGGGCTGCAGCAGGAGCTGCGGCAACTGGATCATCGGGCGCTCCGAGCCTGGCAGCAGCAGGATCCGGCCCAGGCCCGGCGGTTGCAGCAGCTGCTGCGACTGGAGCGGGAGTTGCGCCGCGCCCTGCTGCCCTTCGCGGGTCTGCGGCCCGACTGGCAGCACCAGAGCGAAGGTCTGGGGATCAGCCTGGAGGATCAGCCCCTGGACAACCTGCTGCGGGGCCTGGGCAGCTGGCGAGCCCTGCTGCCCAGGCTGGCCAGCGACACCGTGATGAAGGTGTTTCTGCGCCATGGCGCCTCGGCCCTGGTGCTGCGTGCCAACCAACTGGGCGGCGAGCATCCGCAGATCGAGCCCGTGGCCCCGCTCACCCTCGGTTGCTGACCAAAGCGCTGACTACCATGACCTGAAGGGCCGGCGGCTAGTCCCGCCCTTGCCCAGTCGCCCGATCGCCGATGCCCGCCGATCCCCTCGTCGATCCAGTGGCGGCTGCAGGTGCCGAGGCACGAGCCAAAGCCATAGGTGATTCCCAGGCCAATGAACGCGTTGAGTCCCTGGCCAGGGGGCAAGTCGCTCCGGTGGCCGATGCAATCGCCCCGATCAGTCCCACGGCCGATACAACGGCCAGCCCCACGCTTGACGTCCTGGGGCAATCCACCTCCGAGCGCTGGATCCAGGTGGGCAGTTCGATCCTGCCCGACAGCGCCGAGGCGGTGCGGGAGGCCCTGGCACCGATTGTTGCCAGCGGTCAGCCGAAGCTGGTGTTGTTGTTCTGTTCCCCCAGCCACGATCTGGCACTGGCGGCGGCTCTGGTGGCCGATCAGATCGGTGCGGCCGGCTTGATCGGTTGCTCCACGGCCGGGGAATTGGCTCCGGATCGCTCCAGCGGAGGAGGCATCACGATCTGGGCCCTCGGCGGCGATGGCTTCAGGGTCTCGACCGGCCTGGGCCAGGGCGGTGCCGGTGGTCTGCGCCAGGCAGCCAGCGATGCCGCCCATTGCCTCGATGGCCTGGAGCGCCGCGCCCACACCGTGCTGGTGTTGCTCGCCGACGGGCTCTGTGGTGACCAGATGGAGGTGGTGCGGGGGGCCTACGACGTGGCCGGTGTGGACGTGCCGCTGGTGGGGGGGTGCGCCGGCGACGACATGGCCATGCAGGCCACCCAGCAGATCTTCGGTCGCCGCGTCCTGAGCAACGCCGTGGTGGCGGCGGCGATCAGCTCCGACGCACCCCTGGGGATCGGCGTCTCCCACTGCTGGGAGCCCCTGGGGGAGCCGATGCTGGTGACGAGCAGCGACGGAACCTCGGTCTCCACCCTCGAAGATCGGCCCGCCCTGGATGTCTATCTCGACGCCTTCGATGCACCCGAAGACGTGCGCAGCGATCCCCAGTTGTTCGCCACCTGGGCCACCACCCGTCCCCTGGGCCTCCGCCGCCGCGATCGCATCGAGATCCGCTATGTCTCCGGCGGTGACTTCGAGGCCCGCAAACTGCTGACGATCGCCGAGGTGCCCCAGGGGGGGCTGGCGTTTCTGATGCAGGGCGATTCCCACTCGGTGCTGGAGGCCACCCACATGGCCTGCAAGATGGCCTGCGACGCTCTGCAGGGGGCGCCACTGCGGGGCATGTTGCTGTTCGACTGCGTGGCACGACGCTCCGTGCTCCAGGACGAGCGCATCTCGGAGGAGATCAGACTCATCAACGCCGTGCGCGGTGATCTGCCGGTCGGCGGCTTCTACACCTATGGCGAGATCGCCCGCACCAAAGGGGCCGGCGGCTTCCACAACCAGACCCTGGTGGCCCTGGCCCTGGCATGAACGAGGTTCCCTGGTCGCTGCATCTGCTGTCGGAAGTGTTGGCCGCCTTCTCGGTGGACGATCCCCATACCCTGCGCAACGTCATCAACCGAGTCGCCGAGGCGGTGGATGCGGAAGTGGTGGCGATCCTCCGGCAGGGCACGATCAGCCTCTCCATCGGGCTTTCTGTCGCCGAGCAGCCGTTGTTGATCGCCCATGCCCACGACCATCCCGCCAGCATCGAGCTGGCCTCAGGCCGTCTGTACACCTACTGGGCCCCCATGGGTGAAGGAGCGCTGCTGGTGGTGGGCCGCCTCCGTGAGGCCTTCAACTTCGAGGAACGCTCGCTGCTGCGGGCGATGGGACGCAGCATCCAGCTCAGTGCCCAGGTGCTGCAAGCCCTGACCGCCGAGCGCGCTGCCAAGGATGCGGCGCTGCTCCAGGCCACCCACGATGCGATGACCGGTCTGCCCAGCCGCTCCCTGGTGCTGGCGCGACTGGAGACCATCCTGTCCAGCACCGTCGCCGGCGATCAGGTGGCGACGGTGCTGTTCGTCGACATTGACCGCTTCAAGCAGATCAATGATGTCCATGGCCATGCCTCCGGTGACCAGTTCCTGATCGCCGTGGCCGATGTGCTGAAAAGGGTCGTGCGCTGTGGCGACCTGGTCGGTCGCCTGTCCGGTGATGAGTTCGTCGTCGTCACCAGCACCGCCACGCGCCAGGACGCCGAAACCCTGGCGGCCCGCATCATCCAACAGGTCAGCCGGCCCCTGCTGCTGGGCGGAAAGTTGGTGAGCCATTCCCCCTCCGTCGGCATCGCCTTTGCGATGGCTGGTGACACTGCCGAGACCGTGATCGAGAACGCCGACCTGGCGATGTATCGCGCCAAGGATCGCGGCCGTGGTTGTTATGCCTGTTACGACCCGAGCATGCGGCTGGACGCCCAGCACCGGGCCGCCATCGAGGCCGATCTGCGCCGCGGCGTGAGGCTGGGTGAGATCCAGCCTTACCTCCAGCCGATCGTCACCCTGCCGGATCGACGCCTGATCGGATTCGAGGCCCTGGCGCGCTGGCAACATCCGCTGCGCGGGCTGTTGGCCCCGAGTGAGTTCATCGGCGTGGCGGAGGATACCGGCCTGATTGTCGATATTGACACGCTGATCCTCAAGCAAGCGTGCGCCATCATCGGTGGCTGGCGCCTTCACCATCCCGAGCAACGCCTGCAGTTGTCCGTGAATGTCTCGGGGCGCACCTTTGTCGATCCCTCCCTGCCCGATCACGTGGCACGGGCTCTGCAGTCCTCCGGCCTGGATGCCGACAGCCTCTACATCGAAATCACGGAAACGATGTTGGTGGAGGACATCGACTCGACCACCCAGGTGGTGGAACGACTCAAACAGCTCGGGGTGCGGCTGGCGATCGACGACTTCGGTACTGGGTACTCCTCGTTGCTGTATCTCAAGCGCTTCCCGGTGGGCATTCTCAAGATCGATCGCTCCTTCATCGACGGGCTGGGAGTGGATCGCGAGGACGAAGTGATCGTCAAGGCGGTGATCGGCGTGGCCCGGGCCCTTGACATCGATCTGGTGGCGGAAGGGGTGGAAACCGAGCGTCAGTTGGAGATGCTGGTGGACCTGGGTTGCGATTATGTGCAGGGCTATCTGTTTGGCAGGCCCTGTGATGCCAGTGCGGCTGAAGCGCTGCTGGATACCCGAGGAGCCCTGGCCAGTTCGGGCAGCTGAGTCTGGCTCGGTTGCTGCGATCCCATGGCCTGGCCGAGCCTCAGGGCAGCTGACCCGGGCGGCCGAACAGGTGACCCTGGCCCCGGAGACAGCCCATCGCCAGCAGGGCAAGACGTTGGCTCTCGCGTTCAATCCCTTCGGCCACGACCTCGAGGCCGAGATCGAGACCCAGGCGGATCATCGAGGCGATCATGCGTTCGCGGCGGCTGTCGCAGCCGAGGGCAGCGATGAACGCACGGTCAATCTTGATGCCATCAATCGGCAACTCGGCGAGCCAGGAAAAACTGGCATAACCCGTGCCGAAATCATCGAGGTGAACGCGAACACCGTGATGGCGCAGGGTCGTCAGCGCCTGGGCACCGACACTGGTCTCCGTGAGGATTCTGGTCTCGGTCAGTTCGATCACCAGCCGCTGGGGATCGATCGCCAGGGCCTCGATACGCCGTAAGAGATCGTTGGCAAATCCCGTCTGCTCCAGCTGCAGCGGACTGATGTTGATCGCCAGGGTCCAGTGATCGGGGCGCTGGGGATGCTGTTGCAGCTGACGCAGGGCCTCGTTGATCACCCAGCTGCCCAGTTCGAGCACCATGCCCGTGCGCTCGGCTTCGAGGATCAACTGCTCGGAGTCAATCGGCAGACCTTGTTCGGGTTGCAGCCGCACCAGGGCTTCGTGCCCCAGGATTCGCGCGCCGCCGCTGGCGGGATGGCCGTCAGGGTCATCGCCCCGGGGAGAGCTGCCCCTGAGGCAGACAATCGGCTGATAGGCCAGGCTGAGATTGCGGTTCAGGATCGCCAGGCGCAGCTCCTGATGCACCCTGAGGCTGGAGCGAAACCGGGCTTCAATCGAGGCGTCATGCAGGGCGATCGATTCGCCTGGGCTGCGTTTGGCGTGATACATGGCCACATCGGCCTGGCGCAACAGCTCCTCAGCAACGGCCTCCGGATCGCTGGTCACCGTGATCCCGACACTCATCGCCGGAGCGAAGCATTGACCATGCATCAGCCAGGGAGCGCCGATCCGCTGCTGCAGCCTGCGGGCGATGGCGATGGCTTCGCTGTGATCGCGGATCCAGCCGGTCAGCACCACGAACTCATCGCCCCCCAGGCGGGAGACCGTGGCTTCAGTCGGCAGGTCCTCCTGCAGGCGCCGGCTGATCTCAATCAACAATTCATCGCCGACCTGATGGCCGTGCATGTCATTGATGTCCTTGAAATGGTCAAGATCGCAGAACAGAACGGCGATCTGACCGCCTTGTTCCCTCAGCTGTTCCAGCGCCAGCTCAAGCCGCTCGCGCAGGCCACGGCGATTCGGCAGTCCGGTGACCGGGCACTCACGCACCAGATTGGCCAGGGCCAACTGTTGTTGCTGCAGCTCCTGGTTGAGCCGATCACTGTGCAGGCGCTGCTGTTCGATGTGCTCGGCCCTGGCCTGCAATTCCTGGTTGGAGATGCGGGTGCTGATGTCTCGAAAACAAAAGATCACCGGGGCAGGCTGCTCGGTTTCCACTGGCCGCCATTCGATCTCGCAGGCCTTCAGGGGCTGGCGTTGCAGCAACACGGTGGTGGAGCCAGGGGTCTTGGCGGCGCCGGCCAGCATGGCTTCGGCCAGCAGAGGAGCGCCGCGATGATCCAGGGGCAACAGGGGCAGGATCGGACGCCCGAGGCTGAGCATCCGAGGCCGGTCGATGAACTGATCGAAGGAACGGTTGCTCCACAGCACGATGCCCTGGTCATCGGTGATGACGAGGGCATCACTGATGGCGCTGAGGGCGATCTCCAGGCGTCCGAGGGTGCGGCGCAGCTCCAGGAGCATCGGCTGCAGGTTCAGATCCGGAACGATCGAAGGCAACTGCGGGCCCGGGTCCCTCATGCCTCAGCCGGGGTGCCGGGGGGCAAGGGGGTCAAGGTGGCTCCGAACAGCCAGAATTCGTGCTGTTTCTCGGCGACGATGAAGTGCTCGGAGACCACTTCGGAGCCGTCCTGACAGATGGTCTTGAGGCGCAGAGGATGGGCCAGGATCGAAGAGCTCTCCGTGGCCTGGAAGCGGGAAAAGCCCAACTGGTGGGACATGCGAAAGGCCTCCGGCAGGATCACACCCAGGGGCTGGCCGCGGAGCTGTTCGTCGCTCCAGCCGTAGGCCTGTTCAAAGGCGGCGTTGATCGCGACGATGATGCCGTTGTGATCGGCCAACACAAAGGGGCGGTCACCCTGGCGCAACTGCTCAAGACTGGGCGGAGCGGCGGCCATCAACCGATTCCCATGGCTTGGAGGTGCCCAGCAACCCCAGGACGGGGCCTTCGAGGTAGGGGCCCATCCAATCGGGGAATACCTGCACAGGCCTGGATGGTTGTCAAGGCACGCAACAATTCATTAAAACCAATTGTAACTTGAAAACAGCCGAAACCGCCTTGCCGCGGTGATCCAATGAACAGTGACTAAAAAACCAGATCCCTGAGGTTTCAGCCTTGGGAATCTGGGTCTGAAATATGAATGGAGCCAAGCGGATTCGAACCGCTGACCCCCTGCATGCCATGCAGGTGCTCTACCAGCTGAGCTATGGCCCCATTAGGACGCTTGACAGGGTGACCGCTGGAGGTTCCCGTGCTGCGGCTCGAGAGCTGCAGGGCCCGAAGGCCTTGTCTGGCGCGCAGCCACCTTACAACGTGGAGGGTCGCACCTCAGACCTGGCGCCAGACGGCCACCAGGCGACCCTGCACCGTGACCTGGTCGGCGGGCAGAACGATCGGGGCGTAGGCCGGGTTCGCCGCCTCCAGGGTGACGGTGCTGCCCTGGCGCTGGAAGTGCTTGAGGGTGGTGCCGCTGCCGGCCACCAGAGCACTGACGATGGTGCCGTTGCGCAGACGGCTCGGATCGCTGACGGGCTCCATCAACACCAGATCGCCATCGGCGATGTGGGCCTCCACCATCGAATCACCGTTGACCGTGAGGGCAAACAGACCCCGGGTGTCCAGCACCGGGGTGAGATCCACCCGCTCCTGGACGTCGTCGAAGGTTTCCACCAGGCCCCCCGCCGCCACTGCCCCAAGCACCGGAATCCCCGTGCTGCGGGCGCCGCCCAGCAACTGCATGGTGCGGGCCTGGCCCTCCTGCCAGGTGATCCAGCCCTTCTGCTGCAGATGGCGCAGGCGGCTCTGGATCGGCGCCGGCGATCGCAGGCCCATAGCCTCCATCATCTGGCGAATTGAGGGGCTGTGGCGATGGTTGCCGATGTAGCCATCCAGCCAGTCGTATAACTCCTGCTGGGCGCTGGTGAGCTCCTGGGGTTCGGACATGGGCGGATCAGGCTGAGGGAAGCTCTGATACAGATGTACCGCTTTGTCGTGACTTTGTCCAGTTCCGGGGGGGTGGCGGCCCTTCAGGGGTACGGCGCCAGGGGCGGCAAGGGCGGCGGAGCCTGGCGGGGCAGGCCCGTGGTGGGCACCATGCCAGCGCCGAACAGCTCGGCCAGGGTGGCGATGCGCTCGGCAGACGGCTCCGGACCCAGGCTCCAGAGGCTCTCCAGGTAGAAGAAGGCCACCCCAAGACCCAGCTCACGGTTGGCCTGCACCTTCTGGCGGATCAGCGCCATCGGATTGGGACGGTTGCGCAGGCCGCTCATCACGGCAATCGCGGTGGGGATGCGGCGCTGGGTTTCCTGGACCTCCGGCCGGCTGAGCTGGGGCAGATAGCTCTCCAGATCCGACCGATAGATCTGGATCAGCACCTCATCGGCGATGCCGCGCTGCACCCAGGCTCTCCAGTCCTGCAGCTGCATCTTGTAGGCGAAGGCGTAGTAGTTGGGCGAGATTGAGAGGATCGTTCCTGGCCGTGTCCTGCGCACCGCAGCGGCCAGGCGCTCCATGAAGGCGGTGAGGCGATCGGCTCGCCACTTCACCCAGACACCGTCCTCGGCATCGGCCGGTGGTTCACGGCCCGTCTCCTTGCGGTAGAGGGTCACGGTGTAGGGGTCGTAGCCGAACTCCCGCGGCAGGCTCATGTGGTCATCGAACTGAATGCCGTCAGCGTCGTACTGGCTCACCACCTCCAGCACCAGGTCGGTGATCAGTTGCTGCACCTCCGGCCGGAAGGGATTGAGCCACACCACCTCGCCGGCAGCACTGATCGAAGTGAGCCCGCCATCCCGCCTGTTCGTGAGCCAGTCGCGATGGTTCTTCGCCAGCGGCGAGTCCGGCGGCGCCATGAAGCCGAATTCAAACCAGGGCACCACCATCAAGCCGCGGCGGCGCCCGGCGGCGATCAGCTCCGCGAGGATGTCCTGCCCCTGCAGCCCCGTGAAGGTGAAGTCCTGGAGTTGGCGCTGCTCACTGACACGGCTGGGGTAGTAGGCCATGCCGCCGTTCCAGACCACCACGTAGAGCCGGTTGAACTTCAGATCGGCCAGTTGATTCACCGTGACCTGCATGCGGCTGCGATCGCGCAGCACCGGCATGTCGTTGGCGGTGAGCCACACGCCCCGCAGTTCCGTCCGCTGCACAGGTGGCTGCACAGGGCTCGGTACAGGGGTCTGCTGGGCGCGGCCGGGATGGCCGGATGGCAGCTGGGCCGCCAGCAACAGGACCAGAATCAGCCGGTGGGTCCAGCGTCTGCTCACCATCGGCTCAGGCTAGGCAATGTCAGGTCGGCCGGGCAGGGCTCCCCCCCCCTCTGGTAAAGCCGCCGGCAGGGCTGGCGGCACGGACAGGCGTTCTTGCCTTCCTGATCGAACGGGATCGACGCTGCGGCCGCAGCTCTCGCGGCTCCGGCCCTGCGATCACAAGGCTACGGAAGGCTGCGGCTCCGAGCGGCGGCTGGCCCCTCAGCCCCCCAGCAGGGCCGCCAGCAACGCTTGCTGCACATGCAGTCGGTTTTCGGCCTGATCAAAGATGCGGCTGGAACTGCCCTCCATGGCACCGGCGCTGATCTCCAGCCCCCGGTAGGCGGGTAGGCAGTGCAGCACGATCGCCCGCGGGTCCGCCTCCGCCATCAGCTCCTCGTCGAGGCACCAGCCCGTAAAGGCCTGCTCCCGGACCGCCTTCTCCTCTTCCTGGCCCATGGAGGCCCAGACATCGGTGTAGAGGGCGTGGGCGCCACGCACGGCCGCCACCGGTTCATGCAGCACCTCCACACTGGCCCCGTGGGTGGCCGCGAGGCGGCGGGATTGCTCGAGCACCGCAGCGCTGGGCTCGAATCCGACCGGACAGCCGATCCGGACATTCACCCCCAGAAGCGCGCCGCAGAGCATCAGTGAATGGGCCACATTGTTGCCATCGCCCACATAGCTGAGGGTCAGCCCCTCAACGGCGCCGAAGGCCTCCTGCAGGGTGAGGTAATCGGCCAGGGCCTGACAGGGATGCTCGAGGTCGGTGAGGGCATTGATCACCGGAATCGAAGCCCAGTGGGCATAGTCGGCGAGTTCCGCCTGGGCGAAGGTGCGAATCGCCAGAGCATCGCAGTAGCGGCTCAGCACCCGGGCCGTGTCGGCGATCGGCTCGCCGCGGCCCACCTGGGTGACGCTGGGATTGAGATCGAGGGTCTGGCCGCCGAGCCGGGCCATCGCCACCGTGAAACTCACCCTGGTGCGGGTGGAGGCCTTGCTGAAGATCAGGCCCAGCACCTTGCCGCCGAGGTCGATCTGGCAGCGGCCAGCCTTGAGTTCTGCCGCCAGAACCAGCAGCTGCCGGGTTTCCGAGGCACTCAGATCAGCTGAGGAGAGCAGATCGCGGCCTGCGAGCCCGGCGGGGGGGCAGGCCGCTGAGGAGGCGGAGGTGGACTCCATGGAGCCGCTACAAAGAACCCTTATCCGGGATCACAGGCCCCTGCGTCAAGGGGAGAGGCCATCAGGACTGACCCCTGAGACAGGTCAGGCCAGGGCCGGGGCGGGCAGGGCGGCGTCCTCGGGCAGGACGCTGGAGGCCAGCAGATCCTTGAGCTCATCGCCCTCGATCACCTCCTTCTCAAGGATCTTCTGGGAGATCGATTCGAGCAGCGAACCGTTGTGGCGCAGGATCGTCAGGGCCCGGTCGTGGGCCCGGTCCACCAGAGCACGCACCTCACGATCGATCGCCTGGGCGGTGGCATCGCTGACGACGCGGCGGGGGTTGTTGCCGCCCCCAAGGAAGCGGCCGCCGCCCTGCTTGTCGTAGGCCAGGGGGCCGAGGGTGTCGCTCATGCCGTAGGTGCCGACCATCTGCTCGGCGATGTCGGTGGCCCGCTGCAGATCGTTGGCGGCGCCGGTGGTCACTTCCCCGAAGATGATCTCCTCGGCGCTGCGACCGCCCAGCAGGGTGGCGATCTGGCCTTCGAGATCCTCCTTGGAATTGAGGAAGCGCTCCTCGGTGGGCAGTTGCAGGGTGTAACCCAGGGCCGCCATGCCGCGGGGCACGATCGAGATCTTCGCCACCTTGCTGCCACCCGGCATCAGATGGCCGACGATGGCGTGGCCGACCTCGTGATAGGCCACGACTTTCTTCTCGTCGGGCTGCAGCACCCGGCTCTTCTTCTCGAGGCCCGCCACCACCCGTTCGATCGCTTCGTTGAGATCGCCCTGGTCGACGGTGGTGCGCATGGCGCGGGCGGCCAGCAGGGCCGCCTCGTTGACCAGGTTGGCCAGGTCAGCGCCGGCGAAGCCGCTGGTGGCCTGGGCAATGCGATCGAGATCGACGCCGTCGGAGAGTTTCACCTTCTTGGCGTAGATCCCCAGGATCATGCGGCGACCGGAGAGATCGGGCCGATCGACCAGCACCTGGCGATCGAAACGGCCCGGCCGCAGCAGAGCCGCATCGAGCACCTCCGGCTGGTTGGTGGCCGCCAGCACGATCACCGGCTTGTCCTGGGCGGCGAAGCCATCCATTTCGGTGAGCAGCTGATTGAGGGTCTGCTCCCGTTCATCGTTGC
This sequence comes from Synechococcaceae cyanobacterium, assembly GCA_947378425.1. Classification (GTDB taxonomy): domain Bacteria; phylum Cyanobacteriota; class Cyanobacteriia; order PCC-6307; family Cyanobiaceae; genus Cyanobium. Next base: position 104,899 of record CANCJV010000004.1, on the reverse strand, counting down.
CGCCCATCATGCCCATCGAGCCGGCGCGGCTCTTGCCGATGGCATCGAGTTCATCGATGAAGATGATGCAGGGCGCCTTCTTCTTGGCCTCTTCAAACAGATCGCGCACCCGGGCGGCACCGGCGCCGACGAACAGCTCGACGAATTCAGAGCCGCTGATGATGAAGAACGGCACACCGGCTTCGCCGGCCACCGCCTTGGACAGCAGGGTCTTGCCGGTGCCGGGAGGGCCCACCAGCAGCACGCCCTTGGGAATGCGGGCGCCGATGGCGGTGTAGCGCTCCGGGGTCTTGAGGAAATCGACGATTTCGGTGAGTTCGGTCTTGGCCTCATCGACGCCGGCGACGTCGGCGAAGGTGACCCGCGATTCCTCATCGGGCACGTACACCTTGGCCTTGCTCTTGGTGAAGCTCAGGGCTCCCTGGGCACCGCCCATGCCACTGCGGCGGGCGAAGAACTGCAGCACGACAATGAAAATCAGCGGCGGCACGATCCAGCTGAGGGCCGTGGTGATGAAGCTGGGTTTGCGCGGTGGCGCGGCGGCGAACTCGACGCCGTGCTGCTCGAGCCGCTGGGGCAGCTCCATGTCGAAGATCGGCGTGGTGGCCAGCACCGTCGGGGCGTCTTCAGCCGGAGCCTCCTTGAGTTCGTAGCGGATCTGGTCGGAGGTGATGTAGGCGCGCTTGACGTTGTCGGCATCCACCTGGCCGATGAACAGGGAGTAGGGCACCCTCGGCACCTGATTGGCTGGATTCGGCAGGAAATTGCTGACCAGCAGCAGCACACCGAAACCGATCAATAAAAGGTTGATGATTCCAAAGCGCCGGCTGGGGCGATTGTCGTCCTGGCGAATGGCCATACAGCGTGGGGCGATCGTGGCGCCAGGCTAGGCCTGTGTGCCACCCGCCGGATCGCCCGCCTGTGGGGAGAACCGAATGCCACCAGAGCCCTCCATCCTCCCTGCCCTGCGCCCATGTGTGGTCGCTACAGCCTCACCACCGCGATCGACCAGCTGCTGCCACGGCTGAAGGGGCCCCTGCCGCCGGGACTGACGCAGCACTACGCCCCGCGCCCGCAGGTGCGGCCCGGGGAGCCGGTGCTGCTGCAGCGCCAGGAGCACGGCCGCCTGCAGGTGGGCCTGGCCCTGTGGGGCTTCCTGCCCGAGTGGAGCAAGGATCCGCTGGGGATGCGGCGGCCGATCAACGCCCGCAGCGAAAGCGTGGCTGAGAAGCCCTTTTTTCGTGCCGCCTGGCGCCATCGCCGCGCCCTGGTGCCCGCCGATGGCTTCTTCGAATGGCAGAGCCGCACGGATCCGAGCAGCGGCCGCCCCTACAAGCAGCCCTGGTTGTTCCGCCGCCGCGATCGCGCCCCCTTCTGGCTCGGCGGGCTGTGGGAGCGTTGGATCGGCGCCGATGGCGGCGAACTGGAAAGCTGCTGCGTGCTGACCACGGCCCCCAACGATCTGCTGCGGCGGGTCCATGACCGCATGCCGGTGGTGATCCCCGATGGCCTGGAGCAGGCCTGGCTGGAAGCGGCGGATGGGCCGGGGCTGCGGGCCCTCGAACCGCTGATGGCGCCATGGGATCCAGCCGCCTGGGAGGCGGTGAAGCTGGAGATCGCCACCCCCACCGCTGGCTCCGCCTCGGGCGGCTCCGGCTCCGGCGGCTCCGCCGCTCGCGGCCCTGCCGCTGGCGGTCCTGCCCCAGGAAGCACGGCCGGTGGCAGCCCATCAGCCCAGCAGCTGAACCTGCTCGGCTGAAGGCCCGGGGCCTGGAGTTGAGAACAATCTGCGGCGCAGCCAGGGCGCCAAGGGTCTCGTTCCGCGGTTAAACAGGAGCCACCGCCAAGCGATCGCGACCATGAGCCTGGACCAACTCGATGCCTTCCTCGCCCATGCCCACGGCGATCCGGCGCTCGATCGCCAGCTGCATGAACCGAAGGAACTGGCCGAGTTCCTGGCCCTGGCCCGTGGCGCCGGCTTCGACGTCGACGAAAACGATGTGATCGCCGCGCAGCAGCGGGCGGAGCAGACCCTCAGCGATGAGGAGCTGCAGCGGCGAGCGGGAGAGGAGGCGCGCAGGTTGCGCCATTTCATCCCCGGTTGAAGCCCGGCTTTTCACCTGACGCTCCCCATCGCGCCCCATGCCCGCTCCCCCCGATCCAGCTGCTTCCTCCGCTCCTGCCGCTGCCGCGGAGGCTGTGGCCAGCCGGGCGGCGTGGCAACTGCCGGGGGGCCGTGAGCGGGTGGACGCCTATCCGCGACCGCCGGCGCTCGAGCCCTGCGCCCGCCATGTGCGGGTGGAGGCCCTGGGCCGGGTGCTGGTCGACACGGACCGCTCGCTGCGGCTGCTGGAGACCTTCCATCCACCGACCTTCTATCTGCCGCCCGAGGGGATCGAGCTGGCCCTGCTGCAGCCGGCCCCGGGCCACAGCTTCTGCGAGTGGAAGGGGGTGGCCCGCTATTTCGATGTGATGGTGCCGGGGGCCGATGGCCTGCCCAGACGCCTGAGTCGGGCGGTGTGGCAGTACCCCGAACCGGCCCCGGCCTACGCCGCCCTGACCGGTTGGTATGCCCTCTATCCGGGGCTGATGGATGGCTGCTGGCTGGATGGCGAACGGGTGATCCCCCAGCCCGGCGGCTTCTACGGCGGCTGGATCACCGCCGAGCTGGAGGGGCCCTTCAAGGGGGATCCGCTGCATCCGGAACTCGTCTGAGCCGGGGGTTGGAGCTCGTTCCTCAGGAACGGGGTGGGCCGGGGTTCTCGCTGACGGCAGGTGCAAGGAGCTGCCAGAGCAGATCGGGGCCCAGCCGGCTGAGGCCGGCGTCTGTCCAGGGGACAACCTGGGCCATTGCCGTCAGCCCCAGATCCCCCAGCGGCGTGCGGGCCGCCACCCCCCCCAGCAGCTTGGGGGCGATCACGGCGGCGAGCTGCTGCACACAGCCCTGGTTCAGGGCTGCGGCCGCCAGCTCCGGGCCGCATTCCCACAGCACCTGATTGCAGCCGCGCTGAGCCAGGGCCTCCAGCAGGAGCAACGGTTCGCAGGCGGTCAGGGGCAGGCGCTCCACCCCCAGCCGATCGAGGCGCTCGCAGGCCTCAACCGAAGCCTCCGGCCCATGGGCCACCAGGGTGGGGGCCACGGCGGTGTTCCAGAGCTGGGCTGCTGCCGGCAGATCCAGGCTGCGGCTGACCACCACCCGCAACGGCTCGGGATGGCGCCGGCCGCGGCTGGTGAGCAGGGGATCATCCGCCCGCAAGGTGCCGCCCCCGACGATCACCGCATCGCAGCGGGCCCGCAGCCGGTGCACCCAGGCGCGGCCGGCGGGGCCGCTGATCCACTGGCTGGCGCCATTGGGCAGGGCGGTGCGGCCATCGAGGCTCATCGCCCACTTGAGCAGCCCCAGGGGCCTGCCGGTGCGGATGCGATGGACGAAGGCGCGATTCAGGGCCACGGCCTCCGCCTGAGCCACCCCCGTGATCACCTCGATGCCGGACAGCCGCAGTTGCTCCAGGCCAGCTCCGGCCACCAGGGGATTGGGATCAGCCATTGCCACCACCACCCGCGCCACCCCCGCCGCGATCACCGCCTGACTGCAGGGCGGCGTGCGGCCGTGGTGGCAACAGGGCTCGAGCGTCACCACCAGGGTGCCGCCGCGGGCCCGCTCCCCCGCCTGGGCCAGGGCCCCCACCTCGGCGTGGGGTTCGCCGGCGCGGGCGTGGTATCCCTCGCCCACCAGCTGGCCGGCGGCATCGAGCACCACGGCGCCCACCAGGGGATTGGGGCTGGTGTGCCCGGCCCCCAGGGCAGCGAGCTGCAAAGCGCGGCGCATCCAGGGGAGCCAGGGGGAGCAGGCGGCAGGCATCAGGCCCAGGGGATAGGACAAGCCAGGCGCGATGGCCTCAGCGGGCGCGCAGCCCGCCAACCATGGGCCGCAGGCGATCCTCCTGGCAAGCGCTGCCGGCGTCTTGCTGGTGGGTCAGGCCTGACGGGCCGGACATCAGGCTGGTGCGAATGAGGCTCAGCAGGCCGCGGGAGACAGGTGGTGGCACTAACGAACTGTTGAATCTCGCTACGGTGAATCGTGCTGGAATTGCTGGCGCTCCTGCCCCGGGGGCTCACCACCTTCCTGTTCGCCCTGGCGGCCCTGATTCGTTTCTACGGCCATGACCCAGCTGCACGATCTGCCAGCTTCGAGGACACCCTGCTGGGTTGGAGCCTCGCCGCCTTTGTCGTGGCGTCAGCGGCTCTCCTGGCTGATCTCGGCGTTGAGTGGCACCGTCGAGCTCGAGCTCGAGATCGCTGGGCTACACGAGAAATGGAAGCGGGAAGACGAGCAGAACAGGATCGAAGACGAGCAGCAGCAAATCGAAGACGAGCAACAGCGTCTCGAAGACGAACAGCAGAAAATCGAAGACGAACGCTGGAAGAAGTTCGACGAGCGACTCAAGGAGTTCGACTCCAAATACGCTGCGCCGCCCGATCCTTCGCCTTCCAACTCAACGACACCGCCACCAACCGAGCCGGACTGAACGACTGTCTCGCTCTACTGCGCGAATACGGCGGACTCGACTGAAGACCTGATCAGGCTGCAGCCCGTCAGGATCTCATTGACTGAGAGGACTCTCAGGTCGAGGGCTCATCCGGCAGACTCCGCCATTCCGCCACCACATAGGGCGGCACCGGCAGCTCCACGAACACCCCCGGCAGCGCCAGCCGTAGCGGTCGGTTCAGGCGCAGATCGGCCAGCAGCGGCGTCAGGTCGAACTCGGCGGCGGCGGCCCGGTTATCGCTGGCGAGCTTGGGGCTGGCCAGGGTGATGTCCTCCAGGCGCCACTGGCGCCGCCCGGCGCGCACCTGCAGGGACGTCGGGTGATCGAGCCGCACCCGCCCTGGATAACTGACAATCCGCAGCACCACCGTGGCGTCCGGCCCGGCCGGACCGGGGCGGTAGGCCACCACCTGCCAGCTCTGGTAGTCGAGGTCACGCAGGCTCTCGAGGCTGCGCACCAGGCCGGTGCCAGTCTCGTCCGGGCTGGCCTGGATCTGGGCCAGGGCTCCGGCGGGGAAGCCAAGCAGCAGCAGCAGGGTGAGCAGCAAGGCCACCAGGCTGGTAGGACGCGGCTGGCTCATGCTGCGGCCCCCAGTTCGCGTTCGGCAGCCGGTGGGCGTTCGGCACCGGGTATCGGCTGCCAATCGGTGTGGGTGGCCCACAGGGCCCAGATCGCCATCGCCCGCAGGTAATGGCAGGCGCGGAAGGTGTTGACGGCCGTGATCGCCTCGGGGGTGCGGAACTGAAGCCCCCCCGTGTACACCTGTTGCACCACGGCGCCGGTGATCGCCAGGGCGGTGCCGGTCTCGCCCATCAGCCGGTAGTAGGCGGCCAGGCCGAAGTTGATGCCGGTCCACACCTCCAGGGGGTGGGTGCCGTTGGGATCAAGCGGCGTGCCATCGCGGCGCAGACCATTGGCGACACCGAGTTTTCCGCCCTGGAAACCCTCAAAGCAGGCCTCCTTGACGGCCTGGAGCGAGGAGCGAGCCCGCTCGTCCGCCACCACCGGCGGCAGGCCCAGCAGGCGGGCGTAGAAATCACCGCAGAGCTGATCCGCCATCACCACCGGCGTGCCGCTGTCGGCGTCGATGTTGTAGTACTCGCCGTTCCAGAGCAGGGCATCGAAGTTGTCACGGCTCTGCTCCAGCCAGCCGCCGAACTCGCGCTGCTCGGCACTGGTGTCCAGACCCAGCTCCAGCTGCAGCCGCTGGCCCATGGCCAGGGCCGCCTCCAGGGCGGCGATCCAGAGGGCGCCGCAGTAGGCACTCACCCCCTGCAGGGGCCAGTCATCGAAGGTCTGGTCCGGGGCGCCGCCGTTGTCGGGCAAGCCGTCGTCGTTGGCATCGAACTGCTTGAGGTAGCGCAGGGCCGTGACCGCCGCCGGCCAGCAGTCCGCCAGGAAGCGCAGGTCTTCGCCGGAGGGGGCCAGGCGGAAGCAGCGCCACACCTGCAGCACGAAATCACTGGCGAGATCCTTCCAGAGGTTGCAGTCCTGATAGGCGGTGTAGTTGGTGGCGTCAAACGGCCGTTCGTTCGGGGCGCCGAGATCGTGGGGGGTGGCACCGGCGACCTTGCGGGCCGCCTCGACCCGGCCGCGGCCCTGGGTGAAATACCAGCCGATTGGCCGAGGCGTGGGATCGGCGGCGGGGATGGCCCGGGCGAAGTCCCGCAGCACTGCCTTGTCGAGTTCGGGCCAGAGCTGCAGCAGGGCAAAGGAGCCGTAGAGCCGCACATCGAGGCTCTCGTACCAGGCGTAATCGAGGCACTCGAGCACGCCGAAGCGGCCCACTGGATCCTGCGGCCCGGCGGCGGTCCAGAGGCTGCCGCCACTGGCCAGGTCATAGAGCTCATTGAGCAGCGCCATGCGCAAGGCTTCCGGCAGGTCGGTGCGTGCCAGCACCGGCGCCTGCCAGGCTTCGATCGCCTGCCGCCAGCTGCGCCAGTCCCGCAGGGCCTCGGCGGCGATGGCGACGGCGTTGTCACCGCTGCTGCCAAAGAAATCGCTGTAACGCCGCAGGCTGCGGGTGCCGGTGGCAAAGCTGGTGACCGGCAGATCCCAGGCGATCACCACCGGAATCTCCAGGCTTTCCCCCGGAGCCAGGGTGACGCGCACCGCCAGGGCGGCGCTGGCGCTGTCGGAGTCGCCGCTGCGGCGATCGTTGTCGCTGTCGGGGATCGAGCCATGGGTGGCGAATGGGCTCCAGATCTCAGCGCCATCGCCGGAGCTGTCCCAGCGGCTGCAGCGGAAGATCTCCACGCCCGCATGGGCCAGGCCGGCCTCATCGGGCACCGCCAGGCACCACTGGCCCTGGCCCTCAGCCAGGGGCTCACTGCGCTCGCCCTCCAGCACGATGCCCTTGAGGCCCGGGGCCTCCACCTGGCGATTGCGCTGCCCCCGGCTGCGGCCGATCGCCGGCACGTAATTGTGCTCGGGGCTGCCGTCATCGCGGAACGTGACCGCTGCTGTCGGATCGGTGTTGGTGAACCAGCCCACCATGTTGCGCCAGCTCAGCAACAGTGAGACGGTGAGCGGCTGATCGCTCGGGTTCTGCAGAGTCCAGACGAAGACCGCCAGCGGATAGCTGGTGCGCTGGTAGTCGCCGGGGAGGATCGGGCTGAAGGCCTCGCAGCTCACGGCCGCCTGAAACACGCCGCTGTACTCGGTGCCGCTGAGCGGATAGAGGGCCGCGTAGGTGCCGGTGCAGCGCTGGCTGTCGCTGGCGGGATACCAGCTCCAGGCCGGCAGCGGTTCGCCCGCTTCGGAGCGGGAGGCATCGGCCGTGGGCTTCACCGCCAGGGCATGGGCACGGCTGGTGCTGCCATCACTTTCGTACAGAGCGAACTGGCAGTCAGGGATCTCGCCGAACCAGTGCTCGCCGCCATCGAGATGCCAGAGATTGAAACGACCGTCGGGGCCGCGGCCGATGCAGCCGGCACCGAAGCCACCCAGGGGTGCGCCGTGATTGGGGCCGTCATCGAGGTTGCTGGCATAGCGCACCGTGTAGGGCGTGTCCCAGCCCAGGCCGAAGGGGCGCTGCCAGCTGCAGGGAAGCAGGGGGGTGGAGGGCTGGCCGCCCCCCATCAGGCGGGAAGCGAGGGAAGAAAAGCCGAACGGGGGCATCGACGCCGCAATCTGTTCGAGCCAGCTTGTCAGAATCGCCGGGAGAGGGCGGGCTCAGTCGGAGCCGACTTCCTGATCGACCAGCGCATCGAGGGTGAGCGCCGAGCGCACCAGGGACTGATAGCGCTGCACCACCCGCCGGTTGCGCTCCAGCCAACTGCCGGGATCCCGGGCTGAGAGGCCGGAGAGCGAAGCCGGCCCGGTGGCATCGCCATCGAGCAACTCCAGATCACTCTGCTGGGCCAGCAGGGCCAGCACCAATTCATGGATGCGCTGACGGCGGTTGGACATGGGGCGCAGCGGAGCTGAGTCTGGGGAGCCGATCGATGGGCATCATGGCTCCAGGACAGCTCCCAGACCTGGGACGCCGATCGCAGCTGACACGGAACACATGGCCATCTGCATCCAGTACCCACTGCAGAGCCCCGTTCAATTGGGCCCCGCGATGCTCTACGGCTGATCGGATCGATTCGTTCTCGAGAACCTGCTCCAGGGTGCACGGACTCGGTCACGCATGGATCGGTGACGCATTGAGCTGAAGGGATCCATCAACTCCATGCCAACTAATCCATGCCATTTATTCCATGCCATTCATGGTGTCAACAAAGCAGTTCAGAGCCTCAGGGCCCCTGCATCTCCTGCGGTTGATAGAAGTACCCAGCACCGTCAGTCTCCTGGCGCACCACCGCACAGCGGCTGGCCACGCGCCACAGGGCCCGATGGATCGGGGTGGGGTCATGGCGGACCAGTTCGGGAAAGCGCTGCTTGAGCAGCTTGGTGGCGTGCCAGGCGTTGTAGTGGGGGATGCGGGGGTTGATGTGATGGCAGACGTGGGTGGAGCCGATGCCGTGGTGGAGCAGGTTCAGCAGCGGCCCGTAGGGACGATCCACCGTCTGCAGGGCTCCCTTGGCCCAGGTCCACTCTCCGGTGGAGAAATGGGGAATGTTGGTGTCGGTGTGCTGCATCCAGGTGTAGGCCACCAGCCAGGCATTGACCACCAGGTAGGGCAAGCCGTAGACGCACAGCACCCGCAGCAGGGAGAACTGAATGGAGGCCAGCGCCAGGGCCAGAAGCATCGCCAGCACCCCGAGACTGGAGACCAGCATCGGGCGACGCAAGGAGTCCGGGAACAGGGCCCGGCTGCCGTTGCGAAAAGGTGCACCGGTCCAGAAGTGGGAGGTGGGAGCGCCGTAGTCCTCACCGCCTGCCACCCCGAACAGCAGGTAGAGCGGCCAACCCAGTACCAGATGGGTGAACAGGGACTGGATTCCGTAGAGCCTGGGCCCTAACCAGCCGCTCAGGGCCGCCACCGACTGGCCCGCGGGCGAGTCTGAGCGCGGCGGCACATGGGTTTCGCCACCTTCCAGGTGGTTGCAGTTGGCGTGATGCACCGCATGGCTGCGCTGCCAGGCGAAGTAGGGCACCAGCAGCAGGCTGTGCAACGTGAAACCCACCACGGCCTCGACCCGACGGTTGGGATGGAAGGCGCCGTGACCGCACTCGTGGGCCAGGACCCAGCAACCGGTGGCCACGGTGCCCGTGACCACGGCGTAGAGCAACCAGAGCGGGGCGGCGAGGGCTGTCAGGGGAATCTGGGTGCCCAGGCCGTAGGCCACCAGGGACAGGCCGAGCGACAGGCCCAGGCTTCCCCAGGACTTGGCCGGATCGATCCGGAGCAGCTGGGGAGGAAGGCAGGCCAGCAGCTCGGCCTTACTGGGGAAGGGGGCAGTGGACGGGGAGGGCAGCGCCGGGGCGCAGGCGGGCAGGGAGGCAGGGCGGATCAATGAAGCTGCAGCAGGGCTGGGAAACTCGACGGGGCCGTCGATGATCTCAGCAAGTTAGGGGCGTGGATGCTGCATCCGTGCGCCGGGGCCGGTGCCCCCCCCCTGGCTGCTGCCGCTGTCGAAACTGCGGCGCGAAAACGGAGACGCGAGACGCAAGGTGGCTAAAGCGTTGATCTGCTGTCTAGCACTTTCAAGAAGTCTTCCGATGCGATGATGACTTTCTGGGTGATGTTATTTGCTGTCATGAATACGGACTTTTCGGAGAGTGTGTGATCTTCCGGGAGTTGTTTTCGGCTGGATTTCATTGTGGAGATAAGATAATCCAATCCGCTTGCCTTAGCGCCGATTGGCGGGCTTTGGTAGCTGGGATTTCTCATCAACTCGAGCCACGAACCCCAACGGCAGCACGCCCTGTTGGAGCTGTGTGGAAAGGGACCAGTCGTTGGGCACGGATGCAATTGGCGGACGGTTGCCTGGATCGTTTCGTCTCCGGCGCCTACATCGGTGCTGTGTCGACACTCGGAGTCGGAGCTGGGGGCGATCTGCAGTGCCATTGCGGGTCTCCTTCCCCCTGGCTCCTCAGCCCCGCCCTTCCTTCACCACCTGGCGCGCCCGGCCGAAGGCCAGGGCTCCGGCCGGCACGTCCTCGGTGAGGGTGGAGCCCGCCGCCACGGTCACCCGCTCGCCGAGGCGGATGGGGGCCACCAGGGTGGAGTTGGCGCCGGTCTTGCTGCCGGCGCCGATTTCGGTGCGGTGTTTGCGTACGCCGTCGAAGTTGGCGGTGACCGTGCCGGCGCCGACGTTGACGCCCGCGCCGAGATCGGCATCGCCCAGGTAGCTGAGATGGTTGGCCTTGACGCCCTCGCCCAGGCGGCTGTTCTTGACTTCGACGAAGTTGCCGATGCGGCTGCCGGCACCGAGGTGGGCTCCGGCCCGCAGCTGGGCATAGGGGCCGATCACGCAACCCTGCTCCACCTCCACATCCCGCAGCACCGAGAACAGCACCTCCACCGCCTCACCGAGACGGCTGTTCTCGATCAGGCTGCCCGGGCCGATGCGGCAACCGGAGGCGATCTGGTTGTCACCGCGGAAATGGCACTGGGGTTCGACCACCACATCGCGGCCGAAGCGGGTGCCCTCGCTGAGGGTGCAGCTGAGCGGATCGCTGAAGCTGACCCCTTCCGCCATCCAGTGCCGGCGGAGCCGTTCCTGCAGCACCGCTTCGCACTGGGCCAGCTGCAGCCGGTCGTTGATGCCGTTGATTTCATCGGCATCGGCCACCTCCAGGTGCATGGCGGGGCTGAGCATCGCGACGGTGTCGGTCAGATAGAGCTCCCCCTGGTCGTTGTCGGTGGCCAGCAGCGGCAGCACCGCCGCCAGCTTCGGCCAGTCGAAGCAGTAGATGCCGGCGTTGGTGAGGGTGTTGCGGCGCTGCTCCTCACTGCAGTCGCGATGCTCGACGATGGCGCTGACAGCACCGCTCGGATCGGCGACCACCCGGCCGTAGCCGCTGGGGTCGCTCAGGCGGGCGCTGAGCAGGGTGACGGCGGCGCCGCTGCTGCGGTGCTGGTCCAGCAGGAGCTCGAGGGTTTCCGGGCGTAACAGCGGCACATCGCCGTTGAGCACCAGCAGCTGGCCCGTGAACCCCTGCAGGGGCTCCAGCAGTTGTTGCACGGCGTGGCCGGTGCCGTGCTGGGGTTGCTGCAGCACGAATTCCAGCCCGCGATGAGCCGCCAGGGTGCGCTCCACCCGTTCGGCCTGATGGCCGACGATCAGCAGCCGCCGCTCGGGCTGCAGGTGTTCGCAGCTGGCCAGCACCCGCTCCACCAGGGTGGAGCCCGCCAGGGGCTGCAGCACCTTCGGCAGGTCGCTCTTCATCCGGGTTCCCTTTCCGGCAGCCAGGACGGCAACGGCGAGCATCGGCGAGCGGGGATGGCTGGGGCGGAATCTACCGGGCCCGATCGGCGCGAGCCGGCTCGCCGCGGTTCTGGCCTGGTTCGGCCGCCGGCAGCGGGCGATGGCGGCGCGCCAGGCCCCAGCGGCGTTGCCAGTGACTGCTGGGTTCGGCGCTGCTGAGGCTCTGGTCCCGCTGGCGTCGCTCCAGGATTTCGGCGGCCGTGCCGTTGCGGGCTGGATCCCGGTAGGGCTCGCCGGCCCGGCAGGCCAGATGCTCCAGCTCCATCGGGCTGAGGGGCCTCAGCACGTCCCCTGGTGGCAGCGCTGTGGGGCTGGCCACGGTGCCGGCACTCCAGATCCCCTGGCTCGTGGCGGGGGCCGCGACGCTCGTCGGCTCGCTCGTCACCTCCGTCATCGGTTCGGGGTTCGTGCCGATCGCTGGAGCTGGGCCGGTGACGGCCGCCAGGTGCAGATGGCAGAGCGCCAGGGCCCGGCGCACCGCTGCCGCCGAGCAATAGGTGAGCAGCCGTCCCTGGCCATTCAGCAGGCCGGCCAGGTCCGTCAGAAACTCCAGCGACCAGAGCTGGGGGCAGTGGCGCGGCGAGAAGGCATCGAGCAGCACCAGGTCGCAGCGACCTCCGAGGCGACCCAGCAACTGGGGCAGGTGGGTGCGGCCATCTCCCCAGAGCAGCCGCTCAGAACTGGTGAGAGTGTCCAGCTCTGCCAGCACAGGGTCGGGCCACTGGCAGCGAAAACCCTCATCGGCCAGGGCCAGCTGCAGGGGCAGGGGATCCAGTTCCAGACCCCACCAATCCAGCTCCAGACCCCGCTCCTGGCAGGCCTGCAGCAGGGCGGCTGTGTTGGTGCCCGTCCCGACGGCCACCTCCAGCACCCGCAGGCGACTGCCGGGGGGGAAGCGCTCCAGCTGGGCCGGCGCCACGAACACGCGGCGGGCTTCGGCCAGGGCACCGTCGGCGCAGTGGAAGCCCTCGCCGAAGGCCGAGCTGTAGAGGCTGAAGCTGCCATCGCGGCTGCGGCGTGGCACCAGCTCGTCCCTGCGCTCTGGCACCGTCATCTCGGGCTCCGGTTCAGGCCCGCAGCCGTGCCAGGTCCGCCCAGAAGCCCGGATAGGAGACCGCCGCCGCCTCCGGATCCAGCAGCCAGGTGTCACCGCGGGCCACCAGGGAGGCCACCGCCAGGCTCATCGCCACCCGGTGGTCGGTTTCGCTGTTGACGGTGGCGCCGTGCAGGGAGACCCCACCGGCGATCGTCAGGCCGTCGGCGTGTTCCTGCAGCTGGGCCCCCATGGCGCCGAGCTGGCGGGCCATCACCGCCAGCCGGTCGGTCTCCTTGACCCTCAGCTCCTCGGCGCCGCGGATCTGACTGACCCCCTCAGCGCAGCAGGCCGCCACCGCCAGCACAGGGATTTCATCGACGAGCCTTGGAATCAGATCGCCGCCGATCGAGAAGGCCCGCAGGGGCCCATGGCAGACCCGCAGATCCCCCACCGGCTCACCGGCCACATGGCGGCGATCCAGCACTTCCAGGCGGGCCCCCATGCTCTCGAGCACCTCAAGGATGCCGGTGCGACTGGGATTGAGGCCGACGTTCCGCACCGTCAGCTCCGCCCCCGGGGTGATGGCGGCCGCCACCAGCCAGAAGGCGGCCGAACTGATGTCTCCCGGTACGGTCACCGCCTGGCCGCGCAGCTGGGAGCCGGGCCGCACCGTCACCTCGGTACCCCCGGGGCCGTGAACGCTGAGATCGGCGCCGAAGGCCTGCAGCATGCGCTCGCTGTGGTCGCGGGAGAGGGCCGGTTCGATCACCGTGGTGGGTCCAGCGGCGGTGAGAGCGGCCAGCAGCAGGGCGCTTTTCACCTGGGCGGAGGCCACCGGCGTGCGAATCGTGGCGCCCTGCAGGGCCCGGCCCTGGATCGCCAGCGGCGCCAGTTCACCGCCGCGGCGCCCGGCGATCGTGGCGCCCATCTGGGCCAACGGGTCGGCGACCCGCCGCATCGGCCGCCGCCGCAGGGAGCCATCGCCGCTGAGCACGAAATGGCGATCCCGGCGACCGGCCAGCAGGCCCAGCATCAGCCGCATGGTGGTGCCCGAGTTGCCGCAGTCGAGGATGTCGGCTGGCTCCTGGAAGCCATCGAGGCCCACCCCCTGCACCAGCACGGGCTGATCCGCCTCGATCGCCGAGACCTCCACCCCCATCGCCCGCAGGCAGGCGGCGGTGCTGAGGGGATCCTCCGCCGGCAGCAGGCCTTCAATGCGGGTCTCACCCTCGGCGATGGCGCCGAACAGCAGGGCCCGGTGCGAGATCGACTTGTCCCCCGGCACCCGGACGCTGCCCCGCAGGCTCGATCCCGCCGGCAGCCGCAGCTCGGGTGTCAGCAGGGAGCCGCCGCTGCCGGCAGCGGACGTCGGGCCTGGAAGCACAATCTCAGGGCTGGGCACGCCGGCAGCGGCAGGGAGAACCCCGATCCTATGGAGCCGGTTCCAACCCGCCGGTCCCGGGAGTGGGCTGCGTGCAGGCCTGGACTGGGCGGACTCCAGCCGCAGGGCCCGATGCTCAGCCGTTGAGCTGGCGGCCGGGGGTGATGCCGGCGGCCCGCAGGCTGCTCGAGAGAGACCACACCTCCACCAGCAGTTGATGCCAGGGGGCGATCGTGGCCATGTCCAGGGCCATGGGTGCCGGCGTGGCGGCCCGCAGGGCCCGGGCGGCCCGCAGCTCGGCCCGCGCCTCCAGCAGGCGACCCTCCAGGCTCAGCTGGGCCGCCAGCGATAACAAGCTCTCCGGACAATCCTGCAGCAACAGCAGTCCGCGCTCGAAGGAGGCGGCGAAATCGTCCAGCAGGGGATTGAGCACCTGATCCAGCAGGTCTCCGGCGGAGTCGGGGGTGGGGGTGCCGGCAGTCATGGACCGACTCTAGGGATTTCCCAGGGGGTGGTTCGGCCCGCAGATGTGGCCGGCGGGACTCCCGCCCATCCAGCGGCTGCGGGAACTCGCCCAGCGACCCGGGCGCGCCTGGCTCAGCCCAGCAGCAAGCCGCCGTCCTCGCTGAGGGCAGCCCGGGCGCTGCGCAGATCGTGGTGGAGGTCTTCGAGGCTGCAGCGGGCCAGTTCCCGCTCCAGGGCCTGCCGCAGGCGGCGCTCCAGGGCTGCCGTCACCCGGCTGGCGGCATCGGCGCTGGCCAGCTCGGGTTCAGGGCCGACCAGTGCCGCCGCCAGAACGGCACTCCGGTTGCCGGCTTCCAGGAGCCCCGGGGCCGTCCCGCTGCCTGCTGCGATCGGCGTGTCCGGGGACGGGGCTCCGCTCCTGGCCAGGGCGTCGAGGATGGTGGCCAGGGGCAGCGCCGCGGCGGGCCTGGCCAGGCGGTAGCCCCCGTGACGACCACGGCGGGCCTCCAGCAAGCCGGCCCGGCGCAGCCGCAGCATCAGCTGCTCGAGCAGCGGTTCCGGCAACTGCTGGGCTTCGGCCAGGTCCCGCACCGAGCGCCAGCGTTGGGGCGCCTCGGCCAGCTCCAGCAGGGCCCGGATGGCGTGAATGGCGCTGCGGCCCAGCATCGGGACAGGGTCGCTCAGCCCCTGGCCCCGGCCGCCAGCCTGGCCAGCAGGGCCTCGAGGGTGTAGCCGAACAGGGCCGGATCCGGTTCCCCCTGGCCGAGATCCGCCAGGCCCAGTTCGCCCCAGCGCTGATCGACGCGGGCTTCGAGGTCAGCGGGCCGGCTCAGGGGTTCTCCCCAGTCGTGGCGTTTCTCCGGACCGATCTTGGTGGTGGCATCGATCGCCAGCCGCCCCCCCAGCCCCAGCCGCTCGCTGGCGAAATCAAGGGAATCGAAGGGGGTGTCCTCGAGCACGAACAGATCGCGCTGGGGATCGACCTGGGCGCTCAGGGCCCAGATCACCTGGCGGGGATCGCGGATGTTGATCGCCCTGTCCACCACGACGACGAACTTGGTGTAGGTGAACTGGGGCAAGGCACTCCAGAACGCCATCGCCGCCCGTTTGGCCTGGCCCGGGTACGCCTTGTCGATGGCGATCACTGCCAGCTTGTAGCTGAGGGCCTCCATCGGCAGGAAGAAATCGACGATCTCCGGGATCTGCTGACGCAGGATCGGCGTGTAGATGCGGTTGAGGGCGATGGCGAGCATCGCTTCCTCTTTGGGAGGCCGGCCGCTGAAGGTGGTCAGAAACACCGGGTCGCGGCGGTGGGTGATGCAGTGGAAGCGCACCAGGGGGGACTCCTCGGCGTTGCCGTAGAAGCCCATGTGATCGCCGAAGGGGCCATCGGCCAGCTGCTCGCCGGGGGTGATCGTGCCCTCCAGCACCATCTCGCTGTGGCTGGGCACCTCCAGGTCCAGCGTCTTGCACTTCACCAGTCGCACCCCCTCGCCGGCATAGAGCCCGGCGAACAGCCATTCACTCAGCTGCACCGGGATCGGCGTCGCCGCCGCCATGATCAGCAGCGGATGGACGCCGATGGCAATGGCGATCTCCAGCTTTTTGCCCAGAGCCGCCGCCTTGCGCAGATGGCGGGCGCCACCACGCACGCTCAGCCAGTGCACCGTCATCGTCTGGGCCGACTGCCGCTGCAGGCGGTACACGCCCACATTGGGCACGCCGGTTTCGGGGTCCTTGGTGATCACCAGGCCCAGGGTGATCACGCCGCCCGCATCCGCCGGCCAGGGCCGCAGCAGGGGCAGGGCCTCGAGGTTCACCTGGTCGTCCTTGAGCACCACCTGGTGACAGGGGGGGGTGAGGTCCCGGTCGGGCCGGGCTTTGACCAGATCCCAGAGCACGCCGGCGAACATCTTGAGCTCGCCCAGGCCTTTCGGGGGGCGGGGCTGCTGCAGCAGGGCCAGCCGTTCCCCCAGGCCTTCAAGCTCCTCGGGGCGCTCCATGCCCATGCTCCAGACCACCCGCTCCACCGTGCCCAGCAGGTTGACGGCCACCGGCATCGGCGAGCCGATCACGTTCTCGAACAGCAGGGCCGGTCCGCCCAGGCCCAGCACCCGGTCGGCGATCGCGGCCAGCTCCAGGTCCGGATCCACCGGGGCGGTGATGCGGCGCAGCTGGCCGCGCTGCTCCAGCAATCGCAGAAAATCGCGCAGGTCGCGCTGGCGCCCTGACCTGGCGGGATTCGGGGCGATCGGGTCGCCTGCACCTGTGCTGCTGGTCGCCACCGCGCCTTGGTCCACCTGGTGCTGCCTACTGTGACGCACCTCTTCGCTGGCCGCGTCCCGTGCTGATCTCCTACTTCCACACCTCCGAAGCCGTTCCTGCGGTGCGTGGTCCGGCGGAGGGGGGGGCCGATGCGGCGGTGGTGATCGATGTGCTGCGGGCCACCACCACGATCGCCTGGTCGCTGCAGAACGGCGCCGAGGCCATCGAGGCCTTCGCCGACCTGGACTCCCTGGAGGCCGCCGCCGCCGCCTGGCCGGCCCAGCAGCGGTTGCGGGCCGGGGAGCGCGGTGGCCAGCGGGTGGCGGGCTACGACCTGGGCAACTCCCCCCTGGCCGTGACCCCGGAACTGGTGGGGGGCAAGCGCATCTTTATGAGCACCACCAACGGCACCCGCTCCCTGGCGGCGGTGCGTCAGGTGCCGCTGCTGGTCACGGCGGCCCTGCCCAACCGCTCGGCCGTGGCCCGGCGGCTGCTGGAGCGCGGCTGTGAACGGGTCTGGATCGTCGGCAGCGGCTGGGAGGGGGACTACTCGCTGGAGGACAGCCTGGCGGCGGGGGCCGTGGCCTCGGCGGCGATGGAACTGGCCGTGGCTCCCCATGTGGGCGTGAGCTGCGGCAACGACGAGATGCTGGCGGCCCTGGCGCTCTGGCAACGGTGGCGCCTGGACACCGAGACCTGCCTGCGGGCCGCCAGCCATGGCCAGCGGCTGCTGGCTCTGGGCGATCACGACGCCGATTTCGCCTGCTGCGCCGCCGTCGACAGCCTCGAGATCGTGCCGATCCAGGCCGAGCCCGGGGTGCTGCGGGCCAGCTGATCGGCCTGGCCACCCCCTGGCCGCCCCGTACCCCTCCCCTTACAGTTCGGCCGTCGCTTCCGGTGGGTCAGTGAGCAGTTTTTTGGCGGCAGCCCTGCAACTGACCAGCACCTCGGATCCGGACGTCAACTTCACGGCAGCCGAAGAGCAGATTGAGCTGGCGGCCCGGCGCGGGGCGGAGTTGGTGGGGCTGCCGGAGAACTTCGCCTTCATGGGCGAAGATCTGCGCCGCATCGAGCTGGCCCCCAGCCTGGCCGAGCGCTGCAGTCGCTTCCTGGTGACCATGGCCCGTCGCTACCAGGTCACCCTGTTGGGCGGTGGTTTTCCGGTGCCGGCGGGAGAATCCCTCACGTACAACCGCGCCGAACTGGTCGGGGTCGAGGGCCAGCTGCTGGCCCGCTACGACAAGATCCACCTGTTCGATGTCGACATCCCCGACGGCACGACCTACCGGGAATCGGCCACCGTGCAACCGGGTCAGCAATTGCCGCCCGTGGTCGATGTGCCCGGCCTCTGCCGCATCGGCCTGTCGATCTGCTACGACGTGCGCTTCCCCGAGCTCTATCGCTACCTGGCGGCGGCCGGAGCTGAACTGCTGATGGTGCCGGCCGCCTTCACGGCCTACACCGGCAAGGACCACTGGCAGGTGTTGCTGCAGGCCCGGGCGATCGAGAACACCTCCTATGTGGTGGCTCCGGCCCAGACGGGCCTGCACTACGGCCGCCGCCAGACCCACGGCCATGCCCTGGTGATTGATCCCTGGGGCACGGTGCTGGCCGACGCGGGTCAGGGCCCGGGCCTGGCCATGGCCCCGGTGGACCATGGCCATGGCCAGCGCGTCCGCAGCCAGATGCCGAGCCTGCAGCATCGGCGCCCGGCCCTGTTCTGAGCGACTTGATGGGTTTTCGCTCCTCTGCTCTTCACGCCCGGCTGCTCAGCCAGGCTTGCCGCGCTCTGCTGGCCCTCGGCTTGGTGGTGGCGGCCGAGCTGCCCTCCTGGGCCGGCAGCAGCCTCACGGCCTGGCGCATCAGCCGGGATGGCAACCTCGAATTGCGCACCAACCCCGGCATCCAGGTGCAGGCCTTTTTTGAGGAGGGCCGCGATGGCCGCGGGCCCCGGGTGTGGGTGGATCTGCCTGGAGCGCCGTCACGGGCGCGGGTGGTGCCGGCGGGCGGTGCGGTGCGGGAGGTGCGCATCGGCAAGCCCGACCCGGGCACCACGCGCCTGGTGCTGGAGTTCCAGCCCGGCACGCGTCTGGATCCAGCCCAGCTGCGCCTGGTCGGCACCGCCCGCGATCGCTGGCGCATGGAACTCACCGGTGTCGCTCCCGGCTACCTGCAGGCCGTGGGCGAGGGGGACATCGATGCGGCCCCGGCGATCGCCATGAGCCGCTGGAGTCCCCGCAGCTTCGGCTCCGATTACGCCAGCAGTGGTCGCACCACCTCC
This sequence comes from Synechococcaceae cyanobacterium, assembly GCA_947378425.1. Taxonomy (GTDB): domain Bacteria; phylum Cyanobacteriota; class Cyanobacteriia; order PCC-6307; family Cyanobiaceae; genus Cyanobium. The sequence continues at coordinate 86,100 of CANCJV010000004.1, read as the reverse complement.
AGGCGCCCCCTCAGTCCCGAGGGCCTGCCGGAAGTGCCCCGGGGCCGCTATCGGGTGGTGATCGATCCGGGCCATGGCGGGCCGGACCCGGGCGCCGTGGGGATCGATGGCCTCAGGGAGACGGATGTGGTGCTCGATGTCGGCCTGCAGGTGGCCCAGCTGCTCCAGGCCCGTGGTGTCAGCGTGTCGATGACCCGCACCTCGGAGGTGGACGTGGATCTCCCCCCCCGGGTCAATCTGGCCAACGGCATCGGTGCCAATGTGTTCGTCAGCCTCCATGCCAATGCCCTGAGCATGGACAGACCGGATGTGAATGGGGTGGAGACCTTCTTTTTCGAGGGCGGCAGCTCCCGGGAGCTGGCGGTGATCATTCAGGATCACGTCATGGCCATCTCGCCCGGCACGCCTGACCGGGGCGCCCGGCCCGGCCGTTTTTATGTGATCCGCCGCACCACCATGCCCTCGGTGCTCACCGAAATGGGGTTCGTCACCGGCCGGATCGATGCCCCCAGGCTGGCGGATCCCAACTTCCGCCGCCGCCTGGCCCAGGCGGTGACCGGCGGCATCCTGGCCTATCTGAACCGATGATCCAGGGCTCGCCAGCGCCGATCGGCATCTTCGACTCCGGCCTGGGCGGGCTGAGCGTCTGGCGGCAGATCGTGCAGCTGTTGCCCGATGAATCCACCGTCTATTTCGCCGACCGGGCCCATGTGCCCTATGGCTGCCGCCAGCCCCAGGAGATCCGCGCCTACAGCGAGGGCATCTGCCTGGCCCTCAGCGAGGTTGGCTGCAAGGTGATCGTGGTGGCCTGCAACACCGCCTCCGCAGTGGCCCTGCACCATCTGCGCGAGCGATTCCCCGACTCCCTGATCCTGGGCCTGGAGCCCGCGGTCAAACCGGCGGTGGCGATCACCCGCAGCGGTGTGGTCGGCGTGATGGCCACCCCCGCCACCTTCCAGGGCCGGCTGTATCGGGCCACCGTGGGTCGCCATGCCGCCAGTGTCCAGGTGGTGGAGCAGGTGTGCCTGGGCCTGGCCGATCTGGTGGAGGCGGGGGCCCTCGACGGTGCCCGCACCGATGCCCTGCTGCTGAGCTTCCTCGAGCCGATGCTGGCCGCAGGGGCTGACACGATCGTGCTGGGCTGCACCCACTATCCCTTCGTGATCGAGGCGATCCGGCGTCTGGTGGGGCCCGATGTGGCCGTGATCGATCCGGCGCCGGCGGTGGCCCGCCATCTCGGCTCCCTGCTGCATCACTACGCCATGGAGGCTCCGCCGGGCGGCGCCAGCCATCGCTTCTTCACCACCGGCGCGGCGGAGCAGTTCGATCGCGATGCCCAGCTGCTGATTGCGCTGGAAACCGCCAGCTGCTCGATTCCCTGGCAGCGGCACTGCGGCAGCGCTGGCGAGCTCTCGCCCCCCCGCCTGCAATCGCCCCCCAGCCTGCAATCGCCGCCGCGACCCTCCTAGGATCCACGTCATCAAGGAGGTCTCGTGTCGACGGTCGCAGAGTTGCTCCAGCCGGTCGAGGCCGACCTCGATGCCCTGCTGGCAGATCTGCGCAGTCTGATCGGCGCCGGTCATCCCATTCTCCAGGCGGCAGCAGAACACCTGTTCGCTGCCGGAGGCAAACGGCTGCGGCCCGGCATCGTGCTGCTGTTATCGCGGGCGATGGACCCGGCCGGTGAACTGAGCCCACGCCATCGGCGCCTGGCGGAGATCACCGAGATGATCCACACCGCCTCCCTGGTCCACGACGATGTGGTCGACGGCGCCGATACCCGCCGCGGTGTGGCCACGGTGCACAGCCGCTTCAACCATCGGGTGGCGGTTCTGGCCGGTGATTTTCTGTTTGCCCAGGCCAGCTGGCATCTCGCCAACCTGGACGATCTGCAGGTGGTGAAACTGCTCTCGCGCGTGATCATGGATCTCGCCGATGGCGAGGTCAAGCAGGGTCTGTTCCGCTACGACACCGGCCAGAGCTTCGAGACCTATCTCGAGAAGAGCTACTGCAAGACCGCCTCCCTGATTGCCAACAGCGCCCGGGCGGCAGGGGTGCTCTCCGGCCAGCCCGAGTCCCATCTCGACGATCTCTACCGCTTTGGTCGCCAACTGGGGCTGGCCTTTCAGGTGGTGGACGACATCCTCGACTTCACCGGCAGTGATCAGCAGCTGGGCAAGCCCGCCGCCAGCGATCTGGCCTCGGGCTATCTCACCGCACCGGTGCTCTATGCGCTGGAGGAGCGTCCTGCCCTGGCCGGCCTGATCGAACGGGAGTTCTGCGAAGTCGGTGATCTGGAGCAGGCCCTGGCCCTGGTCCGGGGCTGCGAAGCGATCCCCCGCTCGCGCGCCCTGGCGGAGGGATTTGCCCGCGAAGCCCATGGCTCGATCGAATGGTTGCCTGCTTCCGAACCGCGCAGTGCCCTGCGCGCGCTGCCGGAGTTCGTGCTCAGTCGCCTCTACTGAGCTGGACATCGTTCTGAAGCGCTGGTGGTTGGCCACCCTTGCTCTCAGCCTTTGGGCTCAGCCCAGGGTCACGGCCTCCAGGGAGTTGATCCAGAGCACCCCGGGCGGGTACAGCGCTGGTGCGATCGCTTCGGGCCGCAGCACGTGCACCTGACAGCCGGCCGCTCGGGCCGCCTCGGCGCCAGCCGGTGAATCCTCGAAGGCCCAGCACTGGCGGGCCTCCACCCCGAGCCGCTCGGCCGCCAGCAGAAACACATCCGGCGCCGGCTTGCCCAGCTGCAGCTGGGGATCATCGCCGTGGACGCGGGTCTGGATCGCCGCCAGCCAGGGATGGGGAGCGGCCTTGAGGGACACCGCTTCGCGGCTGCTGCTGGTGGCCAGGGCCATCGGAATCCCCAGCTCCTGGCAGCGACCGATCAGGGTCTCGGCCCCAGGCATCGCCGGCGCCTGGGCCAGCAGGGTCTCGGCGATCGGTTGGCGCAGCGCCAGCAGCTCGTCGCTGGCCACCAGGCGCGAGCCGTCGGCTTCGATCCAGGCCTGAACCATGCGGGCACAGTCGAGCCGCCGGCGTCCCCGCAGCTGCAGCAGCTGCGGGGAGCTGAGCTGCAGGCCGAAGTGGGCCGCCGCCTGGCTCCAGGCCTCGGCATGGCTGGGCTCGGTGTCCAGCAGCAGACCGTCGAGGTCGAAGAGGCAGGCGGCGGGGCGATGCATGGCTCCAGCCTGCCCTAACGGCCCCTGGCAGGGAGCTAGTCAGCGCTGATGTCCGGGTAGGCATCCTCCAGGGCTGTCTCCAGGGTGGTGAGCAGCAGCACCAGCGCCGCCTGGGCATCCAGTTCCTCGCTGCTCACCGCCTTGATCCAGCGATGGCAGAGCCGCTCGATGTCCTGAAACAGGGGACTGTTGCCGCGCAACATCGTCATCACCCGCTCGACGCTGTCTTCATCGATCTCCGGCGGCAGCCCGACGACATAACGGCGACCGTCATCGCCGATGTAGGTGAGATGGCCATCACCATCGAGGGTGGGGCCTGCATGGGGAGTGACGGGCTTGTTCGTCATGGTGTTCGCCTCAGCCACCGTCTGTATCTCCCTGCTAATGCCGCCACGCAGCCTTGCCAAGCCGGCTCCGCGGCCGCTTCCATCAGGGCTGCTGATCTTTGCGACAGGCTTTGGCCGAAGCCGGTGGCTGGGTTTGAATGATTCGGCTTCCGTTTCCCCCATGACCCAGGCCCCGAGCGGCGATACGGCCCCCACGATCGAGTCGGTGCTGCAGGAGCAGCGCAGTTTCGATCCTCCGGCGGAGTTGGCGGCCGGGGCTCGCATTGCCTCCATGGCTGCCTACCGGGAGCTGGCCGAGCTGGCGCAGAGCGATCCCGATGGCTTCTGGGGTGAGCAGGCCCGCCGGGAGCTGCACTGGTTCGAGCCCTTCGAGACGGTGCTGGACTGGAGCCATCCACCCTTCGCCCGCTGGTTTGAAGGCGGCAGCACCAACCTCTCCTACAACTGCCTCGATCGCCATCTGGCGGGCCCCCGGGCCGACAAGACGGCCCTGATCTGGGAGGGTGAGCCCGGTGACAGCCGCAGCTTCACCTACCGCCAGCTGCACGCCGAGGTCTGCAAGGCGGCCAATGCCCTCAAGGCCCTGGGCCTCGGCAAAGGCGATCTGGTGGCCCTCTACATGCCGATGGTGCCGGAGGCGGCGATCGCCATGCTCGCCTGCGCCCGGATCGGTGCCCCCCACTCGGTGGTGTTCGGCGGCTTTTCGGCCGAGGCCCTTCGCGATCGCTTGATCGATGGGGCGGTGAAGGCCGTGATCACCGCCGATGGTGGCTTCCGCAAGGACAAGGCCGTGGCGCTCAAACCGGCCGTGGATGCGGCCCTGCGCGATGGTGCCTGCCCGACCGTGGAGCACGTGCTGGTGGTGCGGCGCACCGAGGAGCCCATCACCATGGCGGCCGGGCGTGACCAGTGGTGGCATGAGCTGGTGGAGAGCCAGAGCGCTGACTGCCCGGCCGAGCCGATGGCCAGCGAGGACCGCCTGTTCGTGCTCTACACCTCCGGCTCCACCGGCAAGCCCAAGGGGGTGGTGCACACCACCGCCGGCTACAACCTCTGGGCTCACCTCACCTTCCAGTGGATCTTTGACATCCGCGAGGACGACATCCACTGGTGCACGGCTGATGTGGGCTGGATCACCGGCCACAGCTACATCGTCTACGGGCCGCTCTCGAACGGGGCCACCACGGTGATGTACGAGGGGGCGCCGCGCCCCTCGAAACCCGGAGCCTTCTGGGAGGTGATCCAGAAGCATCGGGTGACGATCTTCTACACGGCACCCACGGCGATCCGCGCCTTCATGAAGAGCGGTCGCGAGGTGCCGGATCAGTACGACATGAGCACCTTGCGCATCCTCGGCACCGTCGGTGAACCGATCAACCCCGAAGCCTGGATGTGGTATCGCGACGTGATCGGCGCTGATCGCTGCCCGGTGGTGGACACCTGGTGGCAGACGGAGACCGGCGGCGTGATGATCAGCCCCTTGCCCGGTGCCACCCCCACCAAGCCCGGTTCCGCCACCCTGCCCCTGCCGGGCATCGTCGCCGACGTGGTCGACCACCAGGGTCGTTCCCAGGCAGCGGATCAGGGGGGCTACCTGGTGATCCGCCGGCCCTGGCCGGGGATGATGCGCACGGTGCACGGCGATCCGGAGCGCTTCCGCAAGAGCTACTGGGAGGAGATCCGTCCCGCCGATGGCAGCTGGCTCTATTTCGCCGGCGACGGCGCCCGCCGCGACGCTGACGGCTACTTCTGGGTGATGGGCCGCGTCGATGACGTGATCAACGTCTCAGGCCATCGGCTGGGCACGATGGAGATCGAAAGTGCCCTGGTCAGCCATCCGGCAGTGGCCGAGGCCGCCGTGGTCGGCCGGCCCGATGAGCTCAAGGGCGAGGGGATCGTCGCCTTCGTCACCCTGGAAACGGGCCGCAGCGGCGATGAGGCCCTGATGGCCGAACTCCGGAAGCATGTGGGCACGGAGATCGGTCCGATCGCCCGCCCCGATGTGATCCGGTTCACCGATGCCCTGCCCAAGACTCGCAGTGGCAAGATCATGCGCCGCATCCTGCGTTCCCTGGCGGCCGGCCAGGAGGTGAGCGGCGACACCTCCACCCTGGAGGACCGCTCGGTGCTGGACAGCCTGCGGGTGTGAGGTCCAAGGGGCCGTTTCAGCCTGGTTCAGCCACAGGAACGGCGCGTGATTCCGGCAGCCCCGGTTCGGGACTGCCGTGGGCTGATCGGGTGGCCTTGTGCACGGATCAGAGCGATGAAGGTTCGCGGCAGGGCTGCTCCCGTCCCCAGCGGCTGATCGTCTCCACCAGCCGTTCGACCTGGCGCTGCCTGGAGGGATCGTCCGCCCAGCTGCCCAGCAGTTGGCGCCGCAGGCCGGCACTGGCCGGGGTGAGGTGATCGCCGGGCAGCTCCAGCAGCTCGCTGGCGTCCTGGCTGCGGCGCCCCAGGGCCTCCAGCAATCTGGGGCTCTGGTCGAGCTCGTCGCGGCGGAAGCGCACCAGCAGGTTGCGGGGTTGCTGGTAGTCGCTGGCGACCTGGCGCAGGGTTTCCTGCGGTGAAGGGCTGAATTCACTGCGAAAGCCGAATTGCTGACCCATCTCCGCCAGCAGCGGCACCGAACGCTCGGCCGAGAAATTGTTGAAACTCAGGGCCGCCAGGGCCGTGCAACCCCGGCCGCCATCCGGGGCCAGCAGCTGCAGCTTGCAGCCCAGGCTGTGGCCCAGCCGCAGCAGCCGCTGCGTCCCCGGCTGGGAGCTCTCGCTCTGCTGGCGATCGCGGCGCAGGCTGCGCCAGGCCTCATTGGCCTGGCTCTGATGGTCAAAGCCCGGCACATAACTCCAGGCGCGCACACTCCAGCCCTGCAGGCTGAAGGCCTCCAGCAGGCGCCGGTAACTCAGCTGGGGAGTGGCGGCGAGATAGCTGCCGCCGATGAACTCCAGCCGGTCGCGGCCAGGGGAGTCGCCCTGATGCCGATCCGGCGGTTCCAGGCACCAGAGCGGACCCCGCTGAGTCCAGGCCGCAGCCTCAGTCATCAGCGCCCTCCTCCGAGCGCAGCTGCCGGAGCACCGCCAGGGCCTCGCGGCGATGGGCCGCGCCATCCAGCAGGTTGTTGAACACATGGCGAATCACGCCGGAGCCGTCGATCACGTAGGTGACCCGACCCGGCAGCAGGCCGAGCAGGCTGGGCACACCGAAGGCCTTGCGCAGGCCGTTGCCCCGGTCCACCAACAGCGGGAAGGGCAGCTGGTGCCTGGCGGCGAAGCGTTGATGGCTGGCGGCGTCATCGCCGCTCACCCCCCAGACCTCGGCCCCCAGAGCCTGCAGATCGCTGTAGCTGTCGCGGAAGGCGCAGGCCTCGGCCGTGCAGCCGGGGGTGTCGTCCTTGGGATAGAAGAACAGCACCAGGGCCTTGCCGGCAAGGGCATCGCTGCGCCGTTCCACCCCCTGGGCATCGACCAGGGCGATCTGGGGGGCGCGATCGCCGCTGGCCAGGGGGCTGGGCATGGGATGGAGACGGGAGGATCAAGCCTAAGAAGGGGCCGGCACTGGCGGCACGCGTCTTGCATGGACTGGGAGCATGGGGATGCGTACGGCGGTGGGCCATGACGGAGCAAGCCAGCTTCTGGGAACAAAGCGACCTGCTGGCCCTGATCGCTCCAGCCGTCCCGGCAGTCGAGCCATCGCCGCCGCCCCGGACGCCACCGGCCCAGGCCACCCCCCAACCTCAGGCCCAGTCCATGGAGCCTCCGCCCTCAGGCGCAGCGGACGCCGATGCGCCACCGTCGGTCACGGCGCACACCGTTTCGGTTCACACCGTTTCAGCGAAGTCCGCTCCAGCGAACACCGTCGCCACTGAAGCCTTCGCCGTCGACCCCGTGGCCGCCGCCGCTCTTGACGCCACCCCGGTTGACCCCGGCTCGCTGGGCTCAGCTCCGCAGGACTCCGCGCCAGCAGCCTTGATGCCATCGGAACCAGCCCCTTCCGCCATGTCGGCATCGAGGCCGGCAGCCGCGGCGCGACCGCCATCCACCCCGGTGGCGGGCCCAGGTTCAGCGGCATCGGAGCCAGCGCCAACAGCTCCTGAGGACTCCGAAACGGCTGCCTCGGCGCCGGTGGCTGCTGCCGGGCCGGCTGCCTCTTCCCTGCCAGCGCCCTCCCTCTCCCTTGAGCCACCGGTTCCGGCGTTGACGGCGACCCCGACCGCAGCCGTGGTGTCCCTGCCGACGCTGGCGCCGGCCGCAGCTCGCCCCCTGCCCAGCTGCCCGGAACGGCTGCTGGTGCTTGACACCGAAACCACGGCCCTCAGCGTGGAGCACGGACAGTGCATCGAGGTGGGAGCGGTGCTGTTTCACGTCAGCAGCCGGGCGGTGCTGATGCAGGTGTCGTTCCTGTTGCCCTGTCCCAGCAATCCGGCTCAAGCGATCAATGGCATCCCGGCCCCGGTGAGTCGGCTGAGCCAGCCCTGGCAGGCTGGCCTGGCCTGTTTCGAGGCGATGGTGGCGGCGGCCGATGCCCTGGTCGCCCACAACGCCGCCTTCGATCGCCAGTGGTTCGGCCAGGCACCGCTGCCGAATCTCACCAAACCCTGGATCTGCTCGATGGAGGACATCCGCTGGCCCGCCGATCGCCAGTTGCGCGCCACACCCTCGGTGCGGGATCTGGCCCTGGCCTACGGCATTCCCGTCTGGGCGGCCCATCGAGCCCTCACCGACTGCATCTATCTGGTGCAGGTGTTTGAGCGTTGCCCCGAGCTGGAGCTGCTACTGCAGGCGGCGCTGGAGCCCCGCCGCCTCTATCGGGCCCAGATCGGCTATGCCGAGCGCCATCGGGCCAAGGAGGCCGGCTTTCGCTGGAATGATCCGGTCCGCGGTGCCTGGAGCCGGCGCCTGAGCGATCGGGAGGTCGGGGCGCTCGCCTTTGCCGTGGAACCGGTGGAGCCTGGGGCGGGCGTGCTGCCCCGCAGCGCCTGAACGAACACGCCCGCCTCGCCCTGGACCACGGCAAAGGCCTGAGCCAGGCCCACCAGCCCAGCATCGACCACCCTGAGCTCGGCCAGGGAACGGCGCCTGCTGCCGATCGATTCCGCCAGAGCCAGCAGGGCGGCCGTCAGGCTCCTGGCCCCGGATCTGGCCCAGCCCAGCAGCACCGGCACCACCGCCAGATGGGCGGAACTGCTGATCGGCAGAAATTCCGTCAGGCCCACCACCAGGGAATGCCCGCACCGGCTGAGAGCTGCGTCAGCGGCCGCCTCGCTGGTGCTTGTGGCGGCGCAGTCCAGCCCTGGCGATCGACCAGCCAGTCAACAGAGCGAACGACCAGGCACCCGCTCCCGGGGCAGCGCTGGAATCGGTGCAGTCCTGTCTGCAGAGCTTGGGCACCAGTCCCGGCCAGTACGCCGCCAACCTGGATCGTCCGGGTGCCGGACAGCCCCAACCCTGGCCATCTTGTCCATGCTTTGGCGGGATCGACGAGGCCACGGCAGCGATCGGGCTGGAGAGCTCGGCGGCGTTGAATCCGGAGAGGATCGGAGTGGAGGGACTAGCGGCTGGATTCAGGCGCTGTCTCCGGATCCAGCGGCAAACCCCGCACCGACAACGCCAGCCGGCGGGCGAACAGCAGCAGGGGGTAGAGCGCCTGGGACCTGCGGCTGTCTGCCAGCAGCGGCGCCAGGAGTTGCAGCAAGGCCGCACTGGCGCTCATCCGCTGGCACAACCAGGCAATCGCCTCGGCTCCATGCAGCACCTTCTCCCCGTCCAGCACCATGGCGCCATCCCGCAGGCGATAGCCGCGCCGTTGGAGTTCTTGCCGTAACGCCTGATCGGCACGGCCATCACGGATCTGCAGACCCGGGATGCCACTGCGCAGCTCACTGAGCTCGGCGAAGTGGCGGCAGAAGACGCAGCCGCCGTCAAACACCAGGACGGGCGGGGTCAGGGCAGGCTGCGTCACCGGTTCAGGAGAATCAGATTCCATGCCAACACCTGCCATGCAGCTCGCTGCCATGGGTCTGCCTGCCATGCCCGCTGAGACCCCACCATGGCGCAGGCTTTCAATCCCCGCAGGGGCCATCGCCATTCTGGTGATCCTTCTGCTCACGCTGGCGGGATCAGCTCTGGCCGACACCGACCCAGAGCCCGTGGCCTACCGCTGCGACGGTGCGCGGCTCACAGCCCTGCTGGTGAGCGGCGCCGTGGATGATCCGACCATTCCCGATCCGAGCCGTGGCCCGGTGCCGGTCGGCGGCTTCGTGGTGCTGCACTGGCGCGACCTCAGCCTGCAGCTGCCCCGCACCAACAATGCGGGTCCGGCCAGCTTCACGGACGGCAAGTGGTGGTGGAGCCTTGAGGACGCTGCCCATCCCCGCTTCCGCTTGCGGCAGGGCCTGGGGAATGTTCAGGACTTCGTCTGTGAGAAGGCCACATGAGCGACCCTCCAGCCGCCCAGAACCAACGGCCGGCCGATTCACTTCCCCCCTGGCGGCCTCTGCTCCGCGGCGCCCGCCAGCGGGAGGGGCGCTCAGCCCAGGCCCGCTGGCTGCAGCTGGCCACGGTGGCGGCCGATGGATCCCCCCGGGTGCGCACGCTGGTGTTCCGGGGCTGGGCTGGGTCCGCGGCCCTGGATCTGTTCACCGATCGGCGCAGCGCCAAACCGGCCGAATTGGCCCAGCAACCGGCGGTGGAGCTCTGTTGGCTGCTGCCGAAGGCGCGCTCCCAGTTTCGCCTGCGAGGAAGGCTGCAGAGCCTGCCGCCGGAGCAGGAGCTGCAGGAGCGCGAACGCCATTGGCAGGCCCTCACGGCCGCAGGGCGGGCCCTGTGGGCCTGGCCTTGGCCCGGTGCCCCACTGGAGGCCGGGGCCTCTTTCCCCCGGGAGCTTTCGGCTGACACGCCGATGCCGGATGACTTCCTGGTGTTGCGCATCGCGCTTGAGCAGGTGGAGCTGCTGGAGCTCACCGGCCATCCCCACCGGCGCCGCCGCTGGCAAGCGCAGACGGGCTGGATGGAGCAGGCCCTGAATCCGTGAGCAGTCCCATGGGCGACCTGGGATCGACCCTGAGCAGCAGCCCGAGCCGGTGCCGTTGAACCCATCTCCCGGATCCTGGAACGGAATGCGAATCAGCGCCACGGGCTGTTTGAGTTCTGAACTGCCGACCGCAGCGAATCTGCCCCCGGGTTCTGGCTGCAGAACATCGGCAGCAGGGTCTGCAGCCGTTGACGATGGCTGACATGCCGCCCGGATCGCGTCAGTCAGCTGCAATCACGCTGGCAGGCAGCGGCAAGGTTCGCAAGAACTCGAAGGAATGAGATTCCGACTGTTGCCCCTTCGCTTCGAGCAGATCCCTATGCCAAACCAGCATCACCCTGGACGAAGCCCCGGCTTGGTATCGTGGTGAGAGAGTGAGATGGGGCATGGAAAATAGATCGAAAAATTGCCAGGTTCTTTTCAACTCAAGTACGGAGCTCCAGCCCCGCTGCCGATCGCTCTCAAGGCCACGCCTGATTGCTTTCAGTCTGATGACTAAGGCTATGATGTAGTGCCAGTTGTGCCACTGACATCGGCAACATGACATCGTGCTAACAGCTTTGCCGAACGACAATTAATCATCGCCAAGTGCCAAGCCAGCATGCAGCTCCAAATCGAACAGTTTCGCCAGGACCCCTGCCTGCCAGGGCATCCGAATCCCTACGAAATTTATGCGGCCCTGCGGCAGGAATCTGCTGTGCATTGGTGTGAAGGACCGCAGATGTGGGTTGTGCTTGGCTACAGCGAGTCCGTGGAGTTGATGCGGGATCCACGTCTCAGCCGCCAGGATCACCTTGATCAACTGATTGCTCGCTTTGGCCACAATGGCCAGATCTATGAGCATCAGAAGCAAGACCTGCCCTACATGGATGGCAAGCAGCACGCCCAGATGCGTCAGCATGTCAGCAAGGCTTACCGCGGCATCGACATGGCAGCTCTGGCTGCATTCGCCAGCCGATTTGCCGTCGAACGCCTGTCCCGCGTCCAGGGAGACGAATCCTTTGACCTGGTGGCTCTGTTGGCCAATGACCTCTCGGTGATGGTGGTGAGCGAATTGATGGGGGTCCCCCCCAGTCAGCAGCTGGCTGTGGCCAATCAGGTGAATGCCTTTGTCAGAGCTCGAGGCTTGACCCAGGATGCGAAAAGCGCCTCTGGTGGCAATGAGGCCCTTGATGTGTACAGGCAGTATTTTCTTCCCCTGATTCACGAACGCCGCGGTGGTCCAGGCACGGATCTGCTCAGTCGCCTGATTGCCGATCCAGAGGAGGGTATTCACCTCTCCGATGACCAACTCCTGTTGATCATCAGCAGCAATTTTTATTCGGCCAGCCTTTATACCCTGCGCCTGCTGATAGGCACGATAGCCTGGGCGATGGCCCATCATCCAGCCACCTACCAACGCATCCGTAACGACCGCACCTTACTGACCCCTGCCATCGAGGAAGTCCTGCGCTGGGATCCACCGGCCCAGGCCATCAATGCCAGTGCAGCTACGGAAGACCTGGTCATCGCCGGCCAGACCATCAAGGCGGGGGATTCGATCACAGCCCTGGTCGGGGCGGCGAATCGCGATCCCGAGGCCTTTGACCAACCCGATGCTTTCCTGATCGATCGTTCCCCCAATCCCCATCTGAGCTTTGCACCTGGCTTGCATCAATGCCTGGGCTTACAGCTGGCCCGCATGCAGGGCGCGGCGGTTTTATCTGTATTGTGCGATCAATTTGAAAATCTGCATTGTATTCAGGCCGAATCCAGGCTGCAGATTGCTGATCGTTTTCGGGGCTATGAGCGACTCATCCTGCATCGTTGAAATCCATGGCGCAGCTCCCCTTCCAGTCCGGTGGTTTTGATTATATCGAATGCCTGTTCGTCAGCGACGACGGGCCCGTCCCTCGCCGGGCTGCCATTGATGGTTGCTGGATTCACAGTGTGGCCTCGGCCCTGGAGCATCTTGAGCGGCGCCTTGCCCAGGGCTTGCGCTATGTGCTGGTGATCGCCGTCAATGCCAGACCGGCGCTGGAGCTGGCAGAGGCTGAAAGCTTCTGTGTGCGTCAGGTGCTGCTGCAGGCCCGCGGACGCTGGGGCAGCGCGATCACTCTGATTGCCGATGTCGGCTTGTCGCCATATCAGGACTCCGGTCACAGTGTGATCAATCACGATGGGCTGATTGACGAGGACGCCTCCTATCGCGCCGTGGTGCAACTGGCCCTCAGCTTTGCCCATTCAGGCGCCGATGCTGTTGCCCCCTGCCTGTCGCTGCCGCAGCAGACCGGCGCCATTCGTCAGGGTCTGGATGCCGCCAACCTCGCCTGTGAGGTGTTTCCCTACAGCACCAAGTTTTCCTCCTCGCTCTATGGTCCCTATCGTCAGGCCATCGGTTCCAGACTTGGAACGGTGCGCAAGACCTACCAGTTCGATTTCAACGACACGACAGCAGCCATTGATCAGATGGAGGAGGATCGACGCCAGGGTGCCATCGCCACCATCGTCAAGCCGGCCCTGCCCTACCTCGATGTTCTGGCCGAAACAGTGCGCCGCTCCAGTGCGCCGGTGGCCGTGTATCACGTCAGCGGCGAGTTCATGATGGCCCGACTGGCAGCCCAGGCTGGCCTGCTGAACGAAGCCGACTATTACGATGAAATTCATGCCGCCTTCCGCCGCTGCGGCGCCCGCTGGATCATTGGCTACGCCGCTGATCATTTTCTGCGTCAACACCCACACAGCTCCTGATCTCAGATCGTCGTGATCCAACCAGCGCCTTGAACCTGATCCCGGCTGGCGATGCGGTTGGTTCAGGTTCCGGTCTGGCCAGCAGCCACGATCCAGTCCAGCCGATGGTGGATGTGTTGGTCGTGGGGGCGGGACCCGTCGGCCTGCTCACGGCCTATCGCCTGCGAAGCCTGGGCTTGTCCTGCCTGGTGGTTGAGCAGCGCCAGGAGCCCTCCCGGGCCTCCCGGGCCTCCACCTTCCAGCCGGCAATCCTCGATCGCCTGGCCAGTCTCGGCTTGCTGAGCCAGCTCCTCCCCCAGGGCCACCAGGTGGGGCTGCTGCGGCATCTTGAGCTGCCCTCCGGTCAATGCCGCGATCTGTCCTTCACCTGCCTGCAGGGACACACCCAGCATCCGTTCCGCCTGCATCTGGAGCAGCATTGGCTCTGCGCATTGCTGTTGCAGCGATTGGCTCAGCTGCAGCCTTCAGCCCAGCCGGCGGTGTGCTGGGGCCAGCAGCTGGTCGCCCTGGGCAACAATCCTGCCCCGGATCGCCACGAGCCGATCGAGGCCTGGGTCTTGGGCTCCCAGCAGGGGGCCCGGCCCCGCATGCTGACCGCTCGCTGGTTGGTGGCAGCCGATGGCGCCCACAGCACGGTTCGCCATCGGCTGCAGCTGCCGTTTGCCGGCCACGACCTGCCGGAGCCGGTGCTGAGATTGATGCTCTCCCAGCTGCCCCAGGCGGTCAGTGAGCAATTGGCGGGACTCACCTACATCCACCATCCCTTCGGCTCGCTCAGTGCCCTGCGCATGCGAACCGATTGGCGTCTGATCCTGCGTCCGTCGGCCGCCGACATCGAGCCGGCCCTGACGGATGACCGGTGGGCCCGGCAGCGGCTGGCTCAGATCTTCGCAGGCTTCAGTGAGTTCAGCGCCTGGCAAAGCCTGCCGATGGTCATGGATCACTACCGTGTCAGCCAGCGTTGCGTCCACGTACGGCAACAAGATCGTTGCCTGTTGATCGGTGATGCGGCCCACATCACCAACACCCGCGGTGGCCTCAACATGAACTTCGGCCTGCTGGAAGGTCTTGAGCTGGCCGAAACCCTCGCCAGCTCGATCCATCGCCAGGCCCGCGATCAGAAACGGGCCGTTGACGGCTGGGCCCGGCGCTGGCAGAAGCGAACCACAGCGGTGTTAATGTCGCGCACTGCCCAATTGATCGCTGGTCATAGGCCATTTGAACCCAGCGATGGCCATCCACCGGCCGAACAGGATTCCATGCTGCTGAGGAAGGCCTGCCTCCTTGATCTGAACCAGGGCTGATCCTTGCACTACAAGAGCTGAAAAAATATCCGACTGACAAAGATCATTCAAGCCTAACTCCAATGTCAAGTCACAAAGCCGTCAACAATCTATGAAGTCATCGCCAGGTCGTGATGCCGTTGGCCTGATCGTACCGCCATCCAATCCAACCCTGGAGGAGGAAATTGAAAGCCTCGTTGATCACGTCCCCCGCATCCACACCGCCAGGCTGCCTTACTCCTCATCAGAAGATCTGGCGGTCCGCAATGAGCTTTATCTCGAAAGCTATCTCGATGCGGCCCGCAGCTTCGGAACCTTGCCGCTCCAGGGCATCATCATCGGCTGCACAGGCTCCAACTATCGCCTTGGTCCCACGGAAGATCGGCGCCGTTGCGAGTTGGCCTCCGCCGAGCTCGGCGTGCCGTTGATCACAGCGAGCCTGGCGGTTCTGGAGATGATCCGGGTCCTGGGATTCCGCAGGATCCAACTGGAACTTCCTTATCCTGACTGGCTGATCCGGCAGGCCGTGGCGTACTGGCAATCGGCAGGACTTGAGGTGGTGGCTCACCACAGCATCTTGAATCAGATCGGGGCTGAGGGTGCTTACAGCATCAGCGATCAGGAATTGGAGGCCTACCTGCTGCAGCTGCAGCCAGGCCCAGACACGGTGGTGCTCCTCTCCGGCACTGGCATGCCCACACTCGCCGCCATGGCCGATCGGATTGAGAGCTATCCAGCGCCGCTGATGTCGTCCAATCTCTGCATCGCCCAGTGGCTATTGGGCCGGAGTCAGCAGGCCCGTGGCACCGACCTGCAACGCCAATTGCTCGCCAAGCTGCAGTGCTTCAGCACGGATCCGCAAGCGGCTGCGGCAGACAACCTGTTCAATCCCTTCGGCGCTTTCAACTGAGCGGCCACAGCGGCGCGGTGCCGTCAGCGTCCAGCCAATGGTGGATCAGCCGGGCGCTGGCGGACTCGCCGAGCACCGGCTCCAGCAGAATCCTGGCCTTCGCCAGCCGCTCCTCTTCAGCGATCGGCTGACCGGGATCCCCCGGCAGGCCGTCCACCCGGGCGCTCTGGAGGATCCCCTCGGCATCGCTCATCGCCAGCTCGGCCCAGCGTCCCGCCACTCCGGGTACGGCCACCAGCTGGATGCGCCGCATCAGAGCCCGCAGGCCGGCATCACCGAGGGCCTCCGTTGTGAACAACTCACGGCGCAGCTCGCCCCAGCGCAGGCTGGCCGCCGCCGCAAAAGCCAGGCTGAACTGGGCCTGGATGCGATTGCAGGGTTCAGTCTGACCGCAGTACTGGATCGCTTCCGGGTAGGTGCGCAGCTGGATCGGATCCGTCCCGTCATGGGATAACGCCGCTGATTGCCGATCGAAGCCATCGCCAAAGCGCTGCCGCCAGAGCCGGGCCGCTGCAGCGGCGTAGTGCAGATGGCGTGCCCCGGGCAGCAACTTCACGTAGCCGCTGCTGATCGCCAGGGTGGGACGCGGGGCCAGGTCGAACGGCATGGCCTCCAGTGCCAGCAGCACTGGATCGCGATCGAGGGCCGCGGGGCCGCGCAGGCCGGCTGCGGCGGCCATCGCCAGATCCAGCCCGCGACTGGCCGCCAGGCCGGGATAGAGCAGTCGGCAGCTGGCCCCCTCCTGCACCGCTGCAAATAGGCTGCGGCTCATCTGGCAGAGGGCGCTGCAGACGGCCTCCAGCTCAGCGCTGGCACCGATCTCCAGCAGCACGGCCGCCGTCAGGGCCGCGACCGCGGTGCCCCAGGTGCCATCGACATGCTCTCCCGGCGGAACCCGGTACGATTCGCCCAACCGGCCCCCAAGCTCATAGGCCAGCAGCAGGGCCTCCAGCGTCCGGTTCAGGCTGCAGGCCGGCCGGCCGCCCTGAGCGTGGCCCAGGCTCAGGCACAGAGGCACCGCATGCAAGGCCGGCCGGCCGTGGGCCGGGGCATAGCCCTCCACCAGTTCGTCCCAGCAGGCGGAGGCCGCCAGCACCAGCGCCGATCCTGCCGGTGTCAGGGCTGCGCAGAAACCGGGCAGACACTGCTCCCCTGGCGACAGGCGACCGTGCTGCTGCTGCAAGGCCACCAGCTCAGGGGCCGAGAGATTGGCGATCGCCGTGGCAGCCGTATCCAGCAGCACCAGCCGCAACTGCCGCTGCAGCATCGGATCTGGTTGGGCCAGGCGTTGCCGCAGATCCGCCAGGAAGGCGGCCAGTTGGTGGCGAAAAGGTTGGCCCATGGATTTCACCACGACGGACTAAGTTCCGATTTAGCCCACGCTGGTTGACCCATGGGTTCCGCACCGATTCTTGCCATCATCGTCGGTCTGAGTGTGGCCAACCTCTACTACGTTCAGTCTCTCTTGCCTCAGATTGCCAGGGATCTGGCTCTGTCGGCTGGTGAGGTGCTGCTGATCCCGATGGCGATCTAGATCGGTCTAGCTCTCAGTCTGCTGCTGCTCCTGCCCATGGGCGATGGGGTGGATCGCCGCCGCATGCTGGTCACCACAGCGCTGGCTTTGGGAGTGGCTTGTTTCGCCATCGGGGTTTTGCCCAATTTTCAGCTGCTGCTGCTGGCCTTCTTTGGGCTTGGATTGGCTGCTCTGGTGCCCTATCTTCTGCCCGCCTATATTTCGTCCCTGGTTCCTGACGCCCTTCGCGGCCGGACCCTGGGCATCATCTTGAGTGGTCAATTCACAGGCCTGCTTCTCTCACGATCCGTCGGTGGCTTGGTGGGCCAGCATTTTGGCTGGCGAGCTATTTTCCTGGTGTCTGCCGTGCTGATGGTGGCTGTCGCCTGGTGGATCAGGAGGTCGTTGCCGCAGGAACGGAACGTCAGACCCATCGCCTATCTCGCCCTTCAGTCGTCCCAGCTCGTGCTGCTGCGCCGTTACCCGGGACTCCGCCAGGCCTGCCTGTCGCAGGGCCTGCAATTCGGTGCGTTCATGGCATTCTGGAGTGGTCTTGCCCTGCATCTGGCAGAGCCCCCCTGGCGCATGGGATCGGCCTCGATCGGCGCTTTTGGTCTGGTGGGACTCATCAGCATCCTGGCGGCTCCCGGCATCGGCCACCTGGTGGATCAGTTCGGTGCGCGCCGGTTGGTTGTGGCCTCAACCTTCGCCTCGTTGCTAGGTGTGGCTGTGCTGTTCAGCAACCAACACTCACTGCTGGCTATCTGTATCGGCTTTTTTTGCTGAATCTTGGCGTCCAGAGCTCCTACGTGGCAAACCAGACTCGTGTTTTCAGTTTCAATTCTGAGGCTCGCAGTCGTATTGGTTGTTTATTGTTCTTCAGCGCCTATCTTGGGGCTGGGGTTGCCTCGAGTCTCGTGGCCCTGTTCTGGTCCCGATGGCATTGGCACGGTCTGACCGCCTTCGCGGCCGTTCTGGTTGCCATGGCACTGGTCACTCAGTTTCCCGGGTTCCGACTCCGTCCCGTTGCCTTGGCGCCCTAGCCAGCTCCACCCCCTGCTCCCTGGCGAGCTCAGCCGGTGGCGCACCCTTGCACCCCGATCATCCCTGGCGGCAGGACTCCCCGCTGAACCGGGCCAGGCTGGCCTGAAGCCGCAGCCGGTTGTAGCGCTGCACCGCCAGGCAGGGCAGGTTGAACAGGGTGGCGAACAGCAGGTTGAGCAGCACTCCCGAGAGCGGCAGCCACAGGCAGCTGACGATCCAGAAGGGCCAGAGGGCCCAGTGGACCAGTTCTGCCCGTCGGGTCTCAAGGACCAGTTGCTCCAGCCGCCGCCGATCGCGCCGCACCAGCGCACGCTTGGCGACCCCACCCGGCAGGGCCGGCCCAGCATCGGGCAGCCAGCCTTTCCAGGAGCGGATCTTCAGCCCCTGTTCATAGCCGTGGCGTCCTTCCCAGGGCCGCAGCCGGGTCAGCCCGTTGTCCCGCTGCAGGAAGGCCTGGGGCAGGTGGTTGGCCAGGCCACCGATGAGCAGGGACCAGCCGAACCAGCCGCCGGCGCAGACCAGCACAGGCGCCAGGAGCAGACCTGAGGCGCTCATCGGGTGGGAAACTGCCGACCTTTCCAGCTGACGCTGCCGCGCTCCAGGTTGACGATCGCCAGCAGGAAGACGGCCAGGAAAAACAACACCGGCACGGGGAACACCAGATTGATCCAGCTGAAACGGCCCACCTGCCGGCTGAGCAGCAACAACTGAAACGCATACGCTGCATAGATCGCCAGGTTGATCCAGGGGTCAGGGTTCCCGACCAGTGGCCAGCCGAGCAGGGAGGCGGGCAGGGCCCAGGCCGTCCAGAACAGCCCTGACAGCCACAGCAGCACCGCCAGCATCCTGGGCCAGCGCACCTCGCCGGCGGCGGTGGCGAAGTTCTTGTCGAATCCCACCACCAGATCCCCAAGGCCGCCGGGATACATGCGGTAGGCGATCTGTCCCTGGCCGAGATACGCGCTCACCGGCAGGCCGGCCGACTCGTAGAGATGGGCGAGAAACCAGTCCTCCACCACCTTGTCTGCCACGGCGCCATGGCCCCCCACCAGCTCGTAGTCCCTGCGACTGGTGACCATCGCCGGCCCGAAGGCCACCGCCGCCTGCTCCCCGAGCGGCACTGCCATCAGCCCCACCAGGTTGAACAGCAGCGACAGTTGTTCATAGGCCCGCTCGGTGCGGTGAAACGGCTGCACCGACACCAACCCGCCCGAGCGCTGCTGGGCCGCGACAAACCGTTCCAGAAACTGGGGGCCCGGCTCGGTGTCGGCATCGAGAAACACCAGCAATTCGCCGCGGCTGCTGTGGCTGCCGTGGTGCAGGGCCCAGGTCTTGCCGCACCATCCCGGCGGCAGCGGCGGCGGTTGCACCAGCTGAACTCCGGCCGCCCTGGCACAGGCGGCGGTGCCGTCGCTGGAGTGATCGTCGATCACGATCACCTCCAGGGGTTGAAGGCTCTGGCGCTCCAGGGCCGCCAGCAGATGGGGCAGGCTGCTCTCCTCATTGCGGGCTGGAATCAACACCGAGAAACCCGGGAACTGCTGGAGCGGCCCAGCCTCAGGCAAACGCGGCAGATGCACACAGAGCAGCCAGCCGAGGATCCAGCGCACCAGCAGGGAGATGACCAGCAGATCCATCGTGCTATCGCTGATCCACCACGCCCGACTTGACTGTAGGAGCCCTGCCCGGGGACGTTCGCGCCTTCCCAGTGCAGCCGCGTTCAGCCCTTGCTCACGAGGATCCTGCCGTTGCTGACTGTGACCCTGTAGCTCTCCAGGGGGTGTATGACGGGTTGGCCGCCGATCCAGCGGCCACTGGCATTGAAGCGGGCTTGGTGGCAGGGGCAGAGGAAGTTGTCGGCCGAAGCGATCCAGTCCACTAGGCAACCGCGATGGGGACAGGTTGGATTGACGGCCTTCAGTTGCTTGGTGGCCGGATCCCGGATCACCAGCAACGGACCCAGCGCGCTGGTGCGAACCAGCACCTGGCCTGACTTGCTCAGCTCGGCCACGCTGGCCACATCAACGGCACGGGCAACGGCTGCTCTCTTGCCAACGGCTGTTGCCTGGCCTGAGCGGGCACTCAAGGGGGCCAGAATCTGGCTCAGGAAGGCGCCTGCACCGGAGAGCACCAGGAAAACACGGCGGCGCATGGCAGTTCGGGGTCATCCCAGCAGGACGGGTCCATGCTCCCACGGCCTTGATGGAGCGGGCAGGGTCTGGCCGGTGGATCGGATTGCGGCTGAGGGCCCAGGCTCCGGTTCCTTGTTGCCAGAGTGGTCAGCCAATCCTGGGCCGATGGACGCGATGGTGGTGCAGGTGCTGGAGGATCAGCAGCGATTCAAACTCGATCGCTCCGATGACGCGCTGTTCTATGCCGAACCCCGGTTTGTGCACCATCTCGATGGTGGCTTTCGGGCCCGGCTCACGGCGCTCTATCGGCAGCGCATCCCCCCCTGCGCGGTGGTGCTTGATCTGATGAGCAGCTGGGTGAGCCACCTGCCGGGGGATGTCTCCTATGAGCGGGTGCTGGGCCATGGCCTGAATGAACAGGAGCTGGCGGCCAATCCGCGCCTCGATCAGCACTGGATTCAGAATCTCAATGTCGATCAGCAGCTGCCCCTGGCCGAGTCCAGCATTGACGTCACCCTGATCGTGGCTGGCTGGCAGTACCTGCAGCAGCCGGAAGCCGTCGCTGCTGAGTTACTGCGGATCACCCGTCCTGGTGGGCAGTTGATCATTGCCTTTTCCAACCGGATGTTCTTTCAGAAGGCACCCCAGATCTGGACCGACGGCGGCGATCGTGACCACCTGGACTATGTGGCGCAGGTTCTGGTCGCCCAAGGTTGGCCCGTACCCGAGATCCTGGCCGAGACCACCCGTGCCGAAGGTCCGCTGGGCTGGCTGGGGGGTAAGGGCGATCCGTTCTTCGCAGTGATGGCCAGCAGGCCGCTCACGCCTTGGGTTCCGCCCCGAACACACTGATGCTGCTGAGTTCTTCGTAGCTCTCTTCGGCCATCGGGTCGATGCGAAAGGCGGTCCAGGTGGCGCACTCCTCAGACTCGCTGAGCACCAGCGGCCATTCAATCCTGCGCTTGGCGTAGGTCAGGCCGACACAGGTGAGAGCTCGATCATCGGCCATCAGTGACCAGAGCACATGGATGTCGTCACGGCGGTAGTCGCTTGTGGCTTCCTGGCGCGGAATCTCCGGCAGGAAGCCAGGTTCGCTGCGCAGCCGGCAACGATTTTCCCAGCTGAGATAGCTGCCTGCCTCGGTGGGATAGAACCAGCACGTCTCGTTCTCGGCATCCCGCAGGGCAAAACGATCCAGGCAGCGAATGGCTCGGATCGGCAAACCCGAGGGACGGTGGATCAGACCCTGGTTGGCTGTGTGCTCAGGTGCGGAGTCGGGCTCGGATGCCAGTTCGGGCAGGGCGTTGGGGCCTGCCGGGGCGCTGTCGGCAGCATCACTGAGTTGGTAGACCCCGAGCCCGAGGCTGCGGGGTTCAATGTGGGGTACAAGGGCATCACAGAGAGTCCTGCCCTGTTTGGCACCGAAGGGATTGACGCCGCGGATGTCAGCCAGGCCCTGGCTGATCAGGCCGTCGAGAGGATTTTCGCTGTTGGCCGGAACGGGAAAGATGCGCAAGGTGATGCCGCTGCGCAGACCTACGGCCTGAGCCTGCAGCAGCTCACTCCAGCTGGCCCCATCGGCGGGCAACTGCTCTTCAGGAGCCAGTACGAAGACGAGGGCCGAAGCCATGGGCCATCCCGGTGCGGGTGAAGTTACCTGCCAACAAAACCCGGATGGCATGGCCACCCGGGTTTTGTAATGGTTTCAGCGGAGCTGGCGAATCAGCCGAGGCCGATCTGGCTGAGAATGCCCTGGCCGGTGAGGAGCTCGGTGGCCAGGCCGATGACGAAACCGAGCATGGCCAGGCGGCCATTCCAAGTTTCAGCGAAGGCGACGAAACCGAAGCGGGTAGTGGATTCAGTCATGGATCGTTCGTTGGTTACGAAACTTGAAATCACTGTAACAGATCGTGAAGGTCCCTAGGGGTCGGGCCGGTCCTGTCAGGAGTTGCCGACCTGCCAGGCCTGACCACCGGCGGCCGCCCTGGCGGAGATCCGTGGCCGGGACTAGCAGATGCCCTTCAGAGCTGCTCTGCCAGGGGCTCCTGGTTCATCGCTCTGGATCTCCGCCATGCGCTCAGCACTGCCGTGGTTCGCCTCGTTGTCCCAGGGAGATGGGCGAGAGGCAAGACGGCTGGCAGGTCGCTGCTCGTCGGAGGCGATGCGACGTCGTTCGCACTAGTCGCTGTCGAGCCCAGGGGAGTCTCGGAGAATCCAGAGCCACGGCTTCGATCCGCCGATCTCGTGCTGGCAGCCTGATTGAGATGGTCTGCAGCCAGCGACTGGAGCGACCCGTGGGTCGTCCGGCCCCTCTCCAGCCCTGAGCCGCCGGCGGGGCACGCTCTCTCTGGTGTTGCAGAACCCCTTGCCGGTTCTGGGTCGATGCCCAGCCAGAGGCACGTGGCACCAGCAGCAGAGTGTGGGCGAAGGGGCTTGGATCCAGGCAGACAAACTGAAATTAAAATCACTCGAAAGCGTTGAGAACTGACCGAAAAAGAGGCCAGTCAAAACGATGTATACCTACTCAAACATAGCTTTGAGCGGCATAATTGCATGTGCCAAAGGCAGCCGGCCGAGCGGGGCGATCAAGCTGGTTTTTCAGCCCTGTCCAAGCCAACAAATGATCAATGACTTTTATTGGCAAGAAACTGGTTAATGCTTTGATGGTCCTGAGATTGTGCAAGGCTTTGGAATCTCCTGCCACGGACGTCCTGGTCTCCCGGGCTGAGCTTCTCTCCAGGTTGTTCTGAGGACTCAGCACGCCGAAACGCCTGTGGATCTTCGGCCTGACCATCGGACGGCCTTTGGCAGTGAAGGCGCTGGTGATTTCTGCTGCGGATGACCCAGGCTCCTATCTGTCGCCAGCTGCAGTTGCTTTGTGAGTTGAATCTGCTGATCCGAGCCTCTGCCAGTGCGGGAGGTCGGGCCGATTCCTACCGGGCCAATGAAGCACTCGTCCTGTTGGCCGTTGACCTGGCGATCACGTTCCTCGAATCCGCGGCCGACTCTTAACAAAGACTTCGACATCCAAAGGTGCCGGAAGCGATCACCGAAGGCTATGGTTTACCTATGCTTTACAAAGCATTCATGCTCCGCTTTACTTTTTCATGGAGTATCCCTGCGAAAAGACAGCGCGTGCCATTCGTTGCCTGGAAGCTCTCCAGGGTCTCGAATTTGCAGACGATGTTCTGAGAAGTTATCCCTGCATCGACCTCCTCATCCACGATCTGCAGCTGGAAGGTTGGCGTCGTATTGCGGTGAGAGCGCAGTCAAATCAGCGATTGCAAGAAGCCCAGAAGAACGGCCTCTCCAATGAAGACCTGGCCGAGATGTGGATGGATTCGCAGCGTTCTCTCCTCGACCTGGCCTACGAACAGGATTGCGACGAACCTCATCACGCCAATTCCTGATTCGCAACCGCACGCGTCCAGTTCGCTGATCCGTTGAGATGATCCCTGGCTTCGCTGCAGCCAGGAGGGCCAGGGGCTGGAATCCTCCCTGCCAGGCTCAGGGGGGCAAAGAACTCCATCGCCACGGATTCGACAGGTTCCGCCCGTTGCTAGAGAGGCTGGACATGCCGATCGTCATCACCTGGATTCAACACCTTCACTCTTGAAGCCCGCCAGCCGATCCGACCCATCGACCTGATCACTCACCATTTGGTGGTGCCGGCATGGCTTCCTGCAGGCTGGGGAAGAAGCGAGGTGCCACCAGGATCAGCAGCCAGGCCACGGAGAAGCAGGATCCAGCCAGCCACTGCTGGCGAAGCAAGGCCACCACAGCCACCGTGCTGGCGGTGATGCGCAGGCCTCGCACCGTGAAACGAGCCAGGCTCAGCGCTCGCGATGGTGGGTTGATGGAGGTCGGGGCTGGCGTTGGCATGGGGTCAGGCATGGGATCGGAGTCTGAGCCCACTGGGGCTCTGGAGGCAGCGGAGCAGGACAGCCGGCCGATCTGGCGATCGCCTTGCCAAGGGGCGCATGCCGGGGGCCGCCCGGCCTCTAAACTCCCCCCGGGCCATGTGCCCAGGCCGGCTTAGCTCAGTGGTAGAGCAGCGCTTTTGTAAAGCGAAGGTCATCGGTTCAAATCCGTTAGCCGGCTTCCAGTCCCGCCACCATCCCCTTGGGGCCCAGAGGAGAGCGGCGCTCACCAGGGCAGCACCTGGCCCTTGGCATGCCAGAACGTGCCCGTGGTCGCCAGGGTCAGGTCATCGATGCGGCGGAGCAAATCCTGCACCGCCGCAGCGGCGCTGATGCCACCGGCATGGAAGCCGGTCATGCGGGTGCTGACCAGACCGGGATGGAGGATGGCCACAGCGATGCCACGGGGTTTCAGGTCAAGGGACAGGGATTTGCCTGCCATGCAGAGCGCCACCTTCGACATCCGATAGCCATAGGAACCACCGGAGCTGTTGTCCTCGATCGAACCCATGCGGCTGGTCATCAGGACCACCTTGGCTCCCGGATGGAGATGGGGCAGAAGGGCCCGGGTGAGGCGCAGGGGGCCAATGGCGTTCACCTCAAACTGGCGGCGCACACTCTCCAGATCGAGATTCTCCAGGTTGGTCGTCTCGAGGATGCCGGCGTTGTTGATCAGGACATCGATTGCCAGGCCGTCCAGCCGCTCCACCAGGCTGTTGACGGCCTCCTCAGAGGTGATGTCGACCCCGGGTTCAACTCGAACCCCCAGCTGCTTCAGGGGCTGCGAGGGCGTGCGGCACGCGGCCACCACCTCCTCGCCCCGCTCCTGCAACTGGCGGCAGAACTCGTAGCCGATGCCGCGATTGGCACCGGTGATCAGGTAGGTCGCCATCGGCAAAGGGGGCGGATCGCGGAGGAGTTCGGGAGCACTCTCCATGGAGCCATTGTCACCCCTTGCAGGAAGAGAGGTACTTAATCGGTCGTCAACACCGGAAGCGTTGCAGGATTTCAACAATAAACAGAACAACCTGATCTGGTCAATCAGGCTGGCAAACTCTCACCAAGAGCTCGCTATACAGGCTGAGTGTTGTTGATCAGAGCCTGCAGGATCAAGAGCCTTGTCGCTATGTTGCTTGGTGACATTTCAGGCCTCCAGATCAATGAGTCTTGAAGATGATGACAGGATGAAGGGGTGAATCCCAGTCTTCAGATCACCCAGAATCAGCTGGCCTCAGCCATGCTCTCTGCATGGGAGCTCCAGACAGTCGGAGCAAGGCGCCTTCATCCTTGAGCGTGCAACCACAGCATCGGTGAAGCGACGAGCCACAAGAACCTCCTCCAGCAGCAGTACTAGGGGCACCAGCAAGACGTACTGATTGTTGAACCAGCTAAACATCAATTCCATGGCACCCAGCAGTACCAGGACGGCAAAACCGATGGCCTGGGCCTGAATTGCCGTGGTCAGTTCCTGCTGGGTGTGGGATGCCCTGGGGCGGTGGCGACGCAGGCTGAGGGCGAACAGCAGGCAGAAGCCGTCAAACAGAAACAGGGCTCCAAGGAACACCACATTCACCTCCTGGGAGAAGGTCCAGATGAAGACATTGCCGGTGCCGCCGCCATAGACGAGGGCCAAGGCTGACAGCTTGGGCAGCACCACGATCGTGAGCATGCTGGCAAAGCTCAGCAGCACCTGGGGAGGGTTGAGCTGGCGGGCGATCACCAAAAGCCGCCTCAATTTGAACCAGTAGAGCAACACCGCCACCCCGTTGAGCAGGAAGCTGGCGATGGCCAACAACAAGCTGTTAACTCCACCGATACCCATCATCAGGTGCTCGGGCACGCCACTGGCCAACAGGGTGAAGGCTACGGCGAAGACAGCATCGAACAACGGCAACACCTCACGGCTACGCAAGCCACGAAAAATGTGGCGTTGCTGCTGACTCATGGCTGCACCGGTGGCGTCAGTCGATATAGCACCTGAAGCACGCTGAGTTCCTCAGCCACCAGAATCAGGGGCAACAGGAACACATACTGATTGTCAAACCAGGGAACACTCAACTCCAGCACCATCAACACCATCATCGCTGCCAATCCCAGCAGCTGAGTGGTGATCACCCCCTGAAGTAAACGGTCACTGCGGCGGCGATGACTGCGGCGACGTTGCAGGCTGATGGCATAGAGCAGACAGATGATGTTGAACAGCAACAGGAAGCCAAGGCAGGTGGTGTTGACCACCTGGGCCAGGGTCCATTGCAACAGCGTCCCTTGACCGATGCCATGGCGCAGCACCAGGCTCGCCAGCTTGGGAACCAGGACCACCGTCAGCAGCCCGAGGCCAATCAGACCCAGCTGGGGCAGCTGCACGAAGCGATCGAGCAGCACCAGCCGCCGCAGCTTGAGCCAGTACAGGAACACCGCCACCGCACTCAGTCCGTACCAGGCCAGGGTGTCCAGTAGCTGGGGGGTACCCACCACCACACTGAGGCGATCCGGCAGGTTGAAGGCGAGCAGTGTGAAGGCCACCGCAAAGACGCTGTCATAAAAAGGGAGGATGTCCCTGGCGCCGAGGCTGTGGTGGCGGAGACTGCGGTTGAAGGCCATCAGGTCTGGGCAGCCATGCAACCCAGCCTCGCTGTGACGGCCAGAAGGTGAAGCGCCATGGCCTGCAGCGGCGAGCGAAACGTGGAGCCCCCATTCAAAAGGATGACTCCCACCGCGGGTCATCCCCTCAGCCCCACCCGCATCCCAGGCAGTGCCGCATGGCCCTCAGGGAGTGATCGCTGGATTCGCCTGACAAGTCCCAAGGAGCCTGTCATGGTCCCTGGGATTGTCAGGCGCCCTGGAGCAACGAATCAGCGAATGAACAACATCTCCTGGTAGGTGGGCAGCGGCCAGAGATTGTCGTCGACCAGGGCCTCAAGGCCATCGACCGCCACCCGAAGCTGATCCATCAGCGGCACGATGCTGTCGGCGCTATAGCGCAGATGGGCATCGGTGCCGTGGGGAGCCGCATCCAGAGCGGCCTGGAGTTCGCTGCAGACATTGTTGAGCTGCTGGACGTAGGCGGCCACGTGTTGGGAGGTTTCCGGTGAGACGGGCAGGCCCATGGAGCTCTGCAGTTGCAGCGAGCCTGCCAGTTCCCCCAGATAGCGCAGGGCTGCTGGGTAGATCTGAGTGCGGGCAATCTGGACCGCCAACTTGGCTTCGACTTCAATGGCCAGGATGTACTGCTCGGCGCAGACCTCGAAACGGCTTTCCAGCTCCACCGGCGTGAGCACTCCGGTGCGGGAGAACAGGTCGCGGATGTTGTCGCGCTTCAGCACCGGCAGGGCATCGGCGGTGGTGCGCAGATTCTCCAGACCCCGCTCTTCGACGGCCAGGCGATGCCACTCCTCGGAGTAGCCATTGCCGCCGAAAACGACGGCACCATGTTGGTTCATCACATCCTGCAGGACCGCGAGGGCGCCGCTCTCCACGGAGCTGCCCGCCGCCACCCTGGCCTCCAGCTGTTCGGCCACCCAGCCCAGGGCGTCAGCCAGCACGGTGTTGAGCACCACCAAGGGACCGGCCACCGTCTGGCCGGAACCCACAGCGCGGAATTCGAAGCGGTTGCCGGTGAAAGCGAAGGGCGAGGTGCGGTTGCGATCGCCGGCATCCTTGGGGAATTCGGGCAGGGTGTCTACACCGAAATCCATGATGCCGCCGATGGTTGAATCGGTGAGACGCCCTTCGCGAATCTGGTTGAAGACATCTTCGAGCTGGCTGCCCAGATAGACCGAGATGATCGCTGGCGGCGCCTCATTGGCCCCCAGGCGGTGATCGTTGCTGGCGGTGGCGATCGCTGCCCGCAACAGCGGCCCGTAAAGATGAACGCCGCGGATGACGGCACCGCAGAACAACAGGAACTGCAGATTGTCGTGGGGGGTGTGGCCAGGATCGAGCAGATTGCCCTGGGTGGCGTTGCCGATCGACCAGTTGACGTGTTTGCCGGAGCCGTTGATGCCGGCGAAGGGTTTTTCGTGGAGCAGGCAGGAGAGGCCATGTTTCTTCGCCGTGCTGCGAAGAATGGTCATGGTGAGCTGCTGGTGATCGGTGGCCACGTTGGCCGCCTCGAAGAACGGCGCGATCTCGAACTGACCCGGAGCCACTTCGTTGTGGCGGGTCTTGGCGGGGATGCCCAGCTTGTAGAGCTGGCGCTCCACGTCCTGCATGAACACCTGCACCCGCTCCGGGATGGCGCCGAAGTAGTGATCGTCGAACTGTTGCCCCTTGGCGGAGGGGCGGCCGAACAGGGTGCGTCCCGCCAGCAGCAGATCGGAGCGCAGCGGCACATAGGCGCTGTCGATCAGGAAGTACTCCTGTTCGGCACCGCAGCTGGAGTTCACCGGAGCCACATCCACTTCACCCAGCAGACGCAACAGCCGCTGGGCCTGTTTGTTGACGGCGGCGATCGAACGCAGCAGGGGAGTCTTGTGGTCGAGGGCCTCGCCGGTCCAGGAGACGAACACCGTGGGGATGCAGAGGGTGACACCGTTCGGTGTCTCCATCAGATAGGCCGGACTGGTGACGTCCCAGGCCGTGTAGCCCCGGGCCTCGAATGTGGAACGGATACCGCCGTTGGGGAAGGAGGAACCATCGGGTTCCCCCTGCACCAGTAGCTTGCCGGTGAACTCGGCAATGGCGCTGCCATCGCCTTGGGGAGCAATGAAGCCGTCGTGCTTCTCAGCGGTGAGGTTGGTGAGAGGGTAAAAAACGTGGGAGTAGTAGAGGGCTCCCCGACCGGTGGCCCACTCCTTCATGGCCTGAGCGACCACATTGGCCACCGAGACATCGAGCTTGCTGCCCTCCTTGATGGTGCGCTGCACCGATTTGAAGATGTCCTTGGGCAGGGCCGCCTTCATGCGATCCAGCGTGAAGACGTCGCTGGCCCAGAGCTCATCGAGTTTCTGGATCGGCGCGGTGGCGATGGGCCGGCGTTGCTGGATCGTCTGCAGAACTGCGAGGCGTTGGGGGCTGGGCACGAAACATCCCTGACGTATGCCCCCATACAAGGGGCCGGCAGGCCCCTTGTATGGCGTCATTGCTACAGAATTATCCCAGGCCTGGCTCGGCGGCCTCGGCTCCCTCAGCGCAGGTAGCGGCGCACGGCAGGTCTGCACCAGTACACCAGGATCGCCACGTTGGCCGTCCAGAGCAGGGCGGCGAGCACCGCCACCAGCGCTCGGTCGGCGGGGATCAGCACCAGCCGGACAACGCCGTAGGGCAGGCTGATCGCCAGGCTGATCGAGAGGGCGACAATCGCCACCACCTGGCCCCAGTGACGCCACTGCAACAGGGCAACGCTGGCAACGATGCCGACAGCGGCGCAGGGCAGCACCGCTCCGGCACCCAGAGCGATGTGGGTGATGCGCCAGGTGGGACTGAGCATGATCAGGGCCAGAACCAGGGGAAGCGTCAGCCCATTGGCGATCAGGCCCAGCCAGGCCAGGGGGCGATAGCCCCTGGGTGGGATGAGCTGGACGGGGGGGGCGAGGGAGCCAAGGCTCCGGGTGCTGATCGGTGTCATGGGTTCAGCCTCGATCCGGCAAGGGGCCGTCCCGGTCGGATCGGAACACCAGATCCAGGCCAGGCATCGTGTCGGCGACCACATCCACCAGGTTCATGAACCGTTGCAGGGTCTGGGGGGCGCCGCGGCCCATCGGCTCCCGGCTCATCAGCACCAGCTCCAGGACAGGTCCCTGGGCTTTGGCCTGCACATCCGCGAACAGCTGCAGGCGCAGGTTTTCACCGGTGTCCCGCAGCATGGCGCTGAGGTGGGCCGGGGTGCGGTGGTCGACCTGGGCACCCATTTGGTCCACCAGCGCATCGATGCCAGCGATCAGATCCCGGCAGGGCATGGAGTCACGGGGTTTGAGCACCACCAGGAAGCGGGCCATGACATCGGCGCCAACCCTCCCATCCTGCTGTGCCGCGGTCCCCCTGTCGTCCCTTCCCCTGCGGCAGGGGAGTGGCGCTGGGTTGCGGTCCGGATTGCAGTAGAGAGGCCCCAGCTGGAGCGCCGCGATTGACCGACCTCCTCCTGGGGATGGCCCTCGTCCTGGCCGTGGGGGCGTTTGGCGGGCTTGCCCTGATGCTGTCGGCACTGCAGTGGGTGATCAGCCGGGCACCGCGCCTGGGGCCGCCGGGTCAGGGGGCTTCAGGCACCACCTTGCCCGACACCAGCCTGGCCGTGGTGGTGCCGGCATACAACGAGGCCGACAACATCGCTGAGCTGGTGACGGTGCTGCTGGCCAGCCAGCCCCCCTGCAGCACCTGGTCCCTGCTGGTGGTCGATGACGAGTCCAGCGATGGCACCGCGGCGCTGGCCCTTGAGGCTGCCTCCGGCGATCCCCACGTCCAGCTGCTGGCCGCGGGCCCGAGGCCTGGCGAGGAGCGCTGGGTGGGCAAGAACTGGGCCTGTGAGGTGGGCTGGCGCCATCTGCAGGGGCGCCCTTCACCACCCGATTGGCTGTTGTTCATCGATGCGGATCTGAGGCCCGCCGCCGATGCCCTGCCCAGGGCCCTGGCTGATGCGATCCACAGCGGCGCCGATCTGCTCAGCCTGGCCCCCCGGCTGCGCTGTGGCTGTCTGGCGGAGTGGCTGGTGCAGCCCATCATCGTTAGCCTTTTGGGTCTTGGCTTTCCGATCGAGCGCGCCAACGATCCGGAGGATCCCCTGGCTTTCGCGGCAGGTCCGTTCATGCTGTTCCGCAGCTCGGCCTACGCCGCGGTGGGCGGCCATCGGGCCGTAGCCGGCGACGTGGTTGAGGATCTGGCTCTGGCCCGCGCGATCAAGGGCCGGGGGCTGCGGCTGCGGTATCTGCTGGCCACCGATTGCCTGAGCCTGCGCATGTATCGCGATTTCGCTGCACTCTGGGAGGGATGGAGCAAGAACTGGCTGCTGGGGCTGGATCGGGATGTAGTTCGGGCCCTGGGAGCTGGCGCCGTGGTGGTCCTGCTGTTCACCGTGCCCTGGCTGCTGGTGCCCGTGGGCCTGGCGGTGTGGCTGCTGCTCGGTGCGCCCTGGCTGCTGCCGGCCTGCCTCGGCGCCATCACCCTGCAGCTGGCGTTGCGGCTCTGGAGCCGCCAGCACTTCGGCCTGCCCCTCACCCACTGGTGGCTGGCGGGGCTGGGCGGCCTGATCATCGGCGCCATCGCCCCGGTGTCGGTGTGGCGCACTCTCACCGGCCGGGGCTGGACCTGGCGGGGTCGCTCCCTGGCGACGGTCCCCCAGAGCCTGGACAGGGCTCAGAGCTGAATCGGCTCCAGCTGGCGCAGCCGATCGATCAGATCTTCGATGCTTTCGTCCCGGGCGGGCCGGGAGCTGTTGCTGACGAGTTGGCGGCCCACCACGTGAGCGCCCAGATGGGCCAGCAGAATGCGCAGGGCCGTGAGCACGGCGTAACCGCCCCCGCCCGAGTGGCTGGCGATCACGATCGGTCGGCCGTTGAACAGGTTGCGGAAGTCCTCCCCCTGCACCGACAACCAGGCGATGGCGTTGGTCAGGACAGGCGGAATCGAGCCGTTGTATTCCGGTGCGCAGATCACCCAGCGAGGGGCTGAGGCCAGCCGTTCGCTCAGTGCGCCGATCGCCGCAGGAGCACCGCTGGCCGCCAGTTGGCGGGGGGTGAACAACGGCAGGCACTCCTCGGTGAGATCCAGCACCTGGGCCGTCAGCCCCCGGGAGCGCCCGCAGGCGGCGAAGCGCTCGGCCAGGCGCAGATTTTCGCCATTGCTGGCGCTGATCACGAGCAGATCGGGGTGCATCGGAGCCATGGGAAGGGGCGGGCAGGGAGGAGCGGGCGTTCCCGAATCCTGGCGGGCTTCACCAGCGTTGCTTGTCGGAAGGATCCGGCGGCGGGGGTGGCTGCGCCCTACCCTCTCGCCAATGACGAGCACCCTTGCCCACGCCGCCTTCCCGGCCGTCCGCCGCGGCTCGCTGACCACCCTGCAGGTGAACCTCGGTTATCGCTGCAACCAGAGCTGCAGTCATTGCCATGTGGGAGCGGGGCCGAGCCGGGTGGAAATGATGGCGAGCAGCACCCTGGCGCTGATCCCCCGGGTGCTGGAAGCCAGGGGCATCGGCTGCCTCGACGTCACCGGGGGCGCCCCCGAACTCCATCCCGGTTTCCGCGCGCTGGTCCGGGACGCTCGCCGCATCGGAGTCGCGGTGATCGATCGCTGCAACCTCACCATCCTCAGCGAGCCGGGCCAGGAGGATCTGGCCTCCTTTCTGGCCCAGGAGCAGGTCAAGGTGGTGGCCTCCCTCCCCTGCTACCTGGAAGACAACGTCGATCGCCAGCGGGGCGATGGTGTCTTCCAGCGCAGCATCGAGGGGCTGCGCCAGCTCAATGCCCTCGGCTACGGCCAGCGGGGCTCCGGCCTGGAATTGGTTCTGGTGTACAACCCCCAGGGGCCGGTGTTGCCGCCTCCCCAGGAGGGCCTGGAAGCCGACTACCGGCGTGTGCTCGGCAGCACGTATGGCGTGGTGTTCAACGATCTCTATGCCCTGGCGAACATGCCGATCCGCCGGTTCGAGGCCGTGTTGCGCGCCAGTGGCGAACTGGAACCTTACCGGGAGCTGCTGCGGCGTCAGCATCGACCGGCCAATCTCGAGGCCGTGATGTGCCGCCACCTGATCAGCGTGGACTGGCGGGGCCGACTTCATGACTGTGACTTCAACCAGATGCTGGACCTGGGGCTCAGCCGGCAGGCCCTTGGTGCCGCTGCGGCCGAAGGCGATGGCGCCACGGACGAATCGGCCCAGTTGAGCGATCTGCTGACCCTGAATCCTGAAGGCTCTGCCGTTCGGGTCGCGGAGCATTGCTGGGGCTGTACAGCCGGTGGTGGCTCCAGCTGCGGCGGCGCCCTGAGCTGATCAGGCAACTGATCCAGCCGCTGATCAGGCGTGGGGCTGACCCAGCATGCGACAGCCGATCTGCAGCTGTCCTTCATCGAGAAGGCGGCCGATCTTGAGCGCCTTGGCTTCTTCTTCGCGGCTGAAGTTGGCCTGGTTGATGGTGAGCCAGTCGATCTCGTCCTGGGTCACGATGCCAGTGGACAGCGCTTCAAGAAACACCTCACCGATCAGCATGGCGACTCCGGAATCGGCTGGGATCGTAATCCCAAGAATGAGGCCCGACCCCCTGGGGGGACCGGGCCTCGGGAACGGTTTGCAATGGCTGATCAGACGAATGGCCGCTCAGGGCCGGGGATGGGTGATGCGGTTGCGTCCAGGCGCCGGCAGGAGCCGGATCGGATCTTGACCGTCATGCGCTCGCCATCGATGAGTCGTCAGCGGGTATGGAACAGGAGGATCGGTTGGGGCGGAGTTGCCGAAGGTGGCACCTGGGGCCGAGCATCCAAGGGATCGGTTTCCGTCAACCCGGGGGCACCTGGTGCGGTCTGCCATGGGAGTGCTCCGGGGTGGAGGCGGCAGGACGCGGTGAACGGTGCATCGGATGATTCGCTGGGAACCTGAAAACCGAAGATTCAGAACAAGACTGTTGGAGCAGGGGCCTGCGGTCAGCTCACTCCTGACGTTCGATTGGGTGGCGTGTCTTCCATCACTGGACCTCCCCGATTGATGTCACCACTTTTGCCCCGAGCGCCCCGAGGCGCCATGGGTATTCATGCCTGTTCTGTCGGCATCGGCTGACACAAGCGACCCTTGCGTTCCGGACCGTGTCGAGTGACTCTGCCCCCGAGTCATGCCCCTCTCAGGGCTGGCCCCGGTGTTCTTCCCCGATGGTCCGCCGATCCATGGTGTTCTCCTCCTCCGCTGCTGCTGACCTTGCCGCTGGGCAGGCCGTCGATTGGCCGTCACTGGCGGTGGAGATGACGGAGCAGGAGCTGCTGCGTCTGGATGCCTGGTGGCGCGCCGCCAACTACCTGGCGGTGGGCATGATCTATCTGCGCGCCAATCCCCTGCTGCGGGAACCGCTGCAGCCGGAGCACATCAAGGCCCGCCTGCTCGGCCACTGGGGATCCAGTCCCGGCCAGGCCTTCATCTGGGCCCACGCCAATCGGCTGATCCGCCGCCATCAACTGGAGATGATCTATCTCTCCGGTCCGGGACACGGTGCCCCCGGGGTGCTCGGCCCCACCTACCTCGATGGCAGCTACAGCGAGGTCTATCCCGACAAGTCCCAGGACCTCGAGGGAATGGGCCGTTTCTTCAAGCAGTTCTCCTTCCCGGGCCACATCGGCAGCCACTGCACCCCCGAAACGCCCGGCTCGATCCATGAGGGCGGTGAGCTGGGCTACGTCCTCTCCCATGCCTGTGGCGCCGTCTTCGACAACCCCAACCTGATCGCCCTGGCCTGTGTGGGGGATGGCGAGGCCGAAACCGGCCCCCTGGCCACCTCCTGGCACATCAACAAATTTCTGAACCCGATCGGCGATGGGGCGGTGCTGCCGGTGCTGCACCTCAACGGCTACAAGATCGCTAATCCCACCCTGCTGGCCCGCATTCCGCGCGAGGAGCTGGCCAGCCTGATGCGCGGCTACGGCTGGGAGCCGCTGTTCGTTGAAGGCCATGAACCGCTGGCGATGCACCGGGCGATGGCCGCCGCCATGGATGGGGCCACCGGCCGCATCCGCGCCATCCAGGCCGAATGCCGCGCCAGTGGCGTGGCCCACAGGCCCGCCTGGCCCATGATCGTGCTGCGCTCCCCCAAGGGCTGGACCGGTCCGGCCGAGCTCCACGGCCGCAAGCTGGAGGGTTTCTGGCGTTCGCACCAGGTGCCGCTGCCGGCACCGGCCAGCAATCCCGAGCAGCTGCAACTGCTGGAGCAATGGCTGCGCAGCTACCGGCCCGAGGAGCTGTTCGATCAGAACGGCCGCCTGGTGGAGGAGCTGCAGGCCCTGGCACCCGAGGGGAACCATCGCATGGGCTCCAATCCCCATGCCAATGGCGGCCTGTTGCGCCGCAAGCTGAAATTGCCACCGGTGGAGGCCTATGCCGTGAATCTTGAGCGGCCGGGCTCGCTGGAGGCGGAGAACACGGCGCCCCTGGGTGCCCTGCTTCGCGATGCGATTGAGCACAATCCCAACTCCCTGCGCGTCTTTGGCCCCGATGAAACGGCCTCCAATCGCCTGCAGGCGATCTATGAGCGCAGTCGCAAGGTGTGGATGGAGGAGCTGTTGCCGGAGGACGCCGACGGCGGCCACCTGTCCCGGGAGGGACGGGTGGTGGAGATGCTGTCGGAGCACACCCTGGTGGGAATGATGGAGGGCTACCTGCTCACCGGTCGCTATGGCTTCTTCCATACCTATGAAGCCTTTGCCCATGTGATCGCCTCGATGTTCAATCAGCACGCCAAGTGGCTTGAGAGCTGCCTGCACCATGCCCCCTGGCGCGCCTCGATCGGCGCTTGGAATTGCCTGATCTCATCCACTGTCTGGCGCCAGGATCACAACGGTTTCACCCATCAGGATCCCGGCTTCATCGATCTGGCCGGCAACAAGAGTGGAGAGGTGGTGCGGGTGTATCTGCCCGCCGATGCCAATGCCCTGCTGGCGGTGGCCGAAGAGGCGTTGATCGAACCGAATGTCTGCAACATCATTGTTTCCGACAAGCAGAGCCATCTTCAGTATCTCAATCTTGAGGCGGCCCGCCAGCACGTGGCCAAGGGTATCGGCCTCTGGAGCTGGGCCAGCAACGACCACCACGGCCGCGAACCGGATGAACCCGATGTAGTGATGGCCTGCGCCGGCGACATTCCCACCAAGGAGACCCTGGCTGCCGTCGAGATTCTGCGCCGAGAAATCCCCAGCCTGCGCATCCGCGTGCTCAATGTGGTGAAACTGTTCGCGCTCACCGAGCCCAAGGAACATCCCCATGGCCTCAGCGATCGTGATTTCGATACCTTGTTCACCGTCAATCGGCCGGTGATCTTCAACTTTCACGGTTATCCTTGGCTGATTCACCGCCTTACCTATCGCCGCAGCAATCACGCCAACTTCCATGTGCGTGGCTACAAGGAAAAGGGCAACATCAACACGCCTCTCGAGCTGGCGATGAACAACCAGATTGACCGTTTCAATCTGGTCATCGATGTCATCGATCGCCTGCCGGGCCTCGGTTCCAGGGCCGCCCACGTCAAGGAACGCATGAAGGAGGCAATCCTGATTCACCGCGCCTATGCCCACGCTCATGGCACCGATTCTCCCGAAGTCACCGAGTGGCGCTGGACCTTGCCTGACGGCGAATCGTGAGGGAGCAGCCGCTGCTGGTGCTCAATGCCGGCAGCTCCAGTCTCAAGCTTTCGGTGCTGTCTGCCGCCGGTGAGATCCTGGTTCGAGAGCAGCGCAACTGGTCGCCGCTGGCCAGCCAGGACAACGATCTTGAGCGGCTGCTGGAGGCCTGGTTGCCCCAGACCCTGGCCCCCTGGCTGGGGCCTGGTGGCCAGGGTCTGCTGTTGGCGGGTCATCGGGTCGTGCACGGTGGTCTGCGCTTCACCGAAGCCACGCCGATCAATGCTGAGGTGCTGACGGCCATCGAGGAGCTGGTGCCCTTGGCGCCCCTGCACAACGCCGTGGCACTGCGGTTGATGCGCTGGTTGGCCACCTGGCAGCCCCAGGTGCCCCAGTGGGCCTGTTTTGATACGGCCTTCCACGCCAGCCTGGGCACCGAGGAGTCCACCTACGCGATTCCGGTCAGCTGGCGGCGCCAGGGCCTGCGCCGTTTCGGTTTCCATGGTCTCAGCCATCAGCACGTCAGCGAGGTGGTGCAGCGCCGCTGGCGCGCAGGCGGACGGCCTGGCTCACCGCGCCTGATCAGTGCCCATCTCGGTGCCGGCTGCTCCCTGTGCGCCATTGCAGCCGGCCGCAGCATCGCCACCACCATGGGCTTCACACCGATGGAGGGGCTGGTGATGGCCAGCCGCAGCGGTTCGATCGATCCGGGCCTGCTGCTGCATCAGCTGCGCCAGGGACTGAGCCTGGCCGAGCTGGATCAGGCCCTCAACCACGAAGGGGGACTGCTGGCTCTGTCGGAGCGCACGGCCGACATGCGCGAACTGCGGCGACTGAGCGCCGGCCGAGAGGCTGGCCCCGCCGATCCTGGCGCCAGCCTGGCGATCGCGGTGTTTCGCCATCGGCTGCTTCAGGGGATCGGCGCCATGGCCGCCAGCCTGCGGGGCGTGGACGTGATTGCCCTGACTGGCGGCATCGGTGAACACGATGGTGAGCTGCGCTCGGAACTGGAGGCCGCCCTGGCCTGGTTGCAACCCTTTGAACTGCTGATCGTGGCTGCCGACGAGGAGGGGATGGTGGCTCGCAGCTGTCAGGCGGCCATGGCCAGTGGTTGAGCCCTGGCACGCGTCCGGCTGGCGGCGCCTGGATCAGGTTGTACGCCTGGGGGCCAGAGCGTCGTAGGCCTGGGCAAAGGATTCGCCGAGGGCCTGCCGCAGCACCTGATCCTGGCGGAAGGCTTCCAGGGCTTCCGCGAGGCTGCTCGGCAGCGGTCTGGCCGTGCCCGACTCCGGTGGATCGGTGTAGGCGTTGGCGTCGCTGCGGCGGCCTGGATCCAATTGCCGCTCAATCCCGTCAAGACCGGCCGCCAGGACAGCTGCCTGCAGCAGATAGGGGTTGGCGGCGCCATCGGCGAGCCGCAGTTCCAGCCGTTGCTCGTCGGGGATGCGCACCATGTGGGTGCGGTTGTTGCCGCCGTAGCTGATCCAGGCCGGTGACCAGGTGGCGCCGGAGCTGGTGTCGGCGCGGGCCAGGCGCCGGTAGCTGGCGGGCACCGGGTTGGTGAGGGCGCAGAGGGCCGGGGCATGGGCCAGCAGTCCCGCCAGGAATTGATAGGCCAACGGCGACAGCCCCTTCTCACCGGAGGGGTCAGGGAAGAGGTTGCGGCCCCTGTCATCCCAGAGCGACACATGCAGATGGGCGCCGTTGCCGGTCAGATCGGCGATCGGTTTGGGATCGAAACTCACGCCGCAGCCATGCTTTTCAGCCAGGGTGGCGGCCATCACCTTGAAAAAGGCGTGCCGATCGGCGGTGGTGAGCGCAGGGGCATAGGTCCAGTTGAGTTCGAACTGGCCGTTGGCGTCCTCATGGTCGGCCTGATACGGGCCCCAGCCCAGCTCTTCCATGGCGCCGATCAGCTCACTGATCAGTGGATAGCGGCGCATCAGGGCCAGCTGGTCGTAGCAGGGTTTGGCCTGGTGATCCAGCCGATCCGCCACGCCACCCTCGAGAGGATCAAGCAGGAAGAACTCCGCCTCGACGCCACTGCGGAACTCAAAACCGAGGGCGGCGGCTCGCTCCAGCTGCCGCTGCAGCACCCGTCGTGGTGCCTGCTCGAGCGGTACTCCTTCGACGGAGAGATCCGCAGCGACCCAGGCCACCTCCCGCTGCCAGGGCAGCACCATCAGGCTGGCCGGATCGGGATGGGCCAGCACGTCCGGATCGGCCGGC
Source organism: Synechococcaceae cyanobacterium (assembly GCA_947378425.1). Lineage (GTDB taxonomy): Bacteria > Cyanobacteriota > Cyanobacteriia > PCC-6307 > Cyanobiaceae > Cyanobium. Next base: position 47,550 of record CANCJV010000004.1, on the reverse strand, counting down.
GTCATCATCAGCCAGGCGGCAAAGCCGGCGAATCCCGCGCCATTGGCGGCCAGATCGGCCACGGCCGAGGCGGGCACGAGCTTGGCTCGCTGCACTCCGAACAGATCGGCGAAGGAAAAGAGGAAATGGCGGATGCCGTGGTCGGCGGCAAAAAGAGCCAGGTCGGTCATCGGGACAGGCGGTGCTTGCAGGGGGATGGAGACGATGGGGCTGAGCCCGGTTTTGGCTGATACACCAGCGGGTCTAGGGCGATCCGGTGCCGCCTCGGGTTCAGGGTGGGCCGAATCCGGATGTCGCAGGCTCCAGGCTCGCCGCCCGGACCTTCAGCTGCGGCAGAGCGCCTCCACCACGGCGCGCAACTGGGCCTGCTCGGCCAGGCTGTCGCGGGGATTGCCGGCCCGGTGGCCCAGGTCGGATTCGAGCACCTCGAAGCTGGTGTAGGGGATCAGGGCCGCTTCTGCGGCGCAGTCGGCGGGGGGGAAGTAGAGGTCATGGCGGCCCGCCACCACGACACAGCGGGCCCGGATCCGGCCCAGGGCCGCGGCGAGGTCGGCCTGGGGATCGCCGCTGGCCAGTCCGGCAGCGGCGGCCACATCGCTAGCCAGCCAGACATCGAGCATGGCGATCAGATCGCGGGCATCGTGGCGGCGGTAGGCGGGCAACCAGGCCTGCTCCACGTAGCTCTCGACATCGGTGTAGCCCAGATCCAGGTGGCCACCGCGCCGGTAGAAGGGCTGGCTGGCAGCCCAGCTGGCATAGATCAGGGCGAAGCTGCGCAGGCCCTGTTCCGGCACGCCATCGAAGCCATGGCCGTTCCAGACCGGATCGGCCGTGAGCGCCTGGCGCAGGCTCAGCAGAAACAGGCGGTTGTGGGGGGTGGTGCGGGCCGTGCCGCAGATGCAGCAGAGGCGCTGGCTGCGCTCCGGTTCGAGCACGCCCCAGTGATAGGCCTGCTGAGCTCCCATCGACCAGCCGTAGATCAGGGCCGGACTCTCGACCCCGAAACGCTCCTCCAGCAAGCGGCGCTGGGCGGAGACGTTGTCGGCGTGGCTGACAGGCCAGCCCCCTTCCTGGAGACCTGGACCGCCGTTGCTCGGGCTGCTGGAGCGGCCATTGCCGAATTGGCTCACCAGGACGATGCACCAGCGCCCGGGGTCCAGAATCGGACCCACCACCCAGTCGATATCCTCGGGCCAGGCGCCGTAGGAGCTGGGATAGAGCACCAGGTTGGAGCGATCCTGGCGGAGTTCGCCATAGACGCGGTAAGAGAGCCGGGCGCCGCTCAGGGTCTGGCCGCTCCGCAACTGCAGATCGCCGAGCGGGAAAGTGTGATCGACCGACGTTGTGGCGCTGGAACTGATCAAGGGGTTGCGGTGGGCTGGAAGGGCATCAGGCCTGATCGCTGACTGACTCACTCGAAGGGCTCGGCTGGCCTCAGCGCTGACCCGAAGCCGAGGCTGCAGAGGCCGTTGGCGTGGGCTGCGGCGGGGCGAGGGTGCTGAGGTCGGCCAGGAAGCTGACGTGAACAGCGAGATAACCCTGATCGCAGTGCACGAGTCGGGGTGCGATCAGCCCGTGGGCCCTTGCCAGGGCATGGAAGGGCATGGAGGGATAAAGATGATGTTCCGCGTGGAAGGGCATCTGCCACATCAACCAGCGCAAGGGGGCGAGGGTGAGGGTGGTGCGGGTGTTGCTCAGACCGTCCGGCACAAAGGGGCAGCCACCGTGTTCGGCCATCATCACGAAGCGCAGCAGCGGCTGGGCCAGCGCCAGAGGCAACAGCCAGCACCACAACAGCAAACCGTTGCCGGCAGGAATGGAGGCCAGGAGCAACACCCCATAGACAGCGATCTGAAGCTGGATCGAGCGGCGTACGGCTGGAATCGCGTCGTCTGAAATGTAGGGATTGCCAGCGAAGTCTCCCCGCATTCCGGCCCAATGGCCTCGGACCTTCCCGATCCACCAAGGGATGGCGCTCAGCTCCAGAAGATAGGCTGCGAGCGTGGTGGGAGGGCTGTCCTCAAGCTCAGGATCAAGTCCGACCAGATGGGTGTAGCGATGATGCCACTGGTGGTAGCGGCGATAGAAATCAGCGTTGTAAAAGCTCAGCACTCCGGCCCACCAGGCGACGTTGTCGTTGAGCCTGCGGCCGGCAAAGGCGGTGCGATGGCCGCACTCATGCATCGCACAGAAACCGAAGGCCAGGCCCAGGCCCAGCAACAGCAGCCCCAGCAGCCGCAGGGGCCAGGGGATCGGCAGACCGGCGGGCTCGTAACCGGCGAGCGGCAGGCCCCAGAGCAGGACACCGGCCAGCAACACGGCCCCGTGCAGCGCCAGTTGTCTCAGGCCGGGGCCATCGCGCCGTTCATTGAGCTGGGCCAGCTGAGCGGTACTGAGCAGATCGGCGGCATTGGAACCGCCATCGGCCCTGGAGGACCTGGACTGAAGGGATGCCGCCGCCAAGCTGCCACCGTTGAATTGAAGACATTGTCGGCGCTGATGGGGCGCGGCCCTGTCCAACTTGAACAATCACCCTTTGGCGATGGCCAGGAGGGGCTGATTTGCCATCCAGCTCGGCTGGGGGAACAGGCACCGGTGCCGGGGGAGCGCTGAGCTGAATCTCCAGGGAGGCGCTGACGGTGGATTCGATGGCCTTGCGGGTCCAGCGGTTTGTCAGGGATGCAAAGTCTGTTTCACGGGCAAACCATCGGCACAGACAATCACCACATCGGCCTGAAGCGGCCGTTGGTCATCGACCACATCGGCCTCGGTGCCCACCGCCTCCAGCCAGGGTGCTTGCCCCGAGTCCACCGGAATCACATCCCCGAGGGCCAGCACCACTTTCAGGGCACCATGGACATGACGCGCCTTGCGGGCCAGCTCAAAAGCATGGCCGCCTTCGAGGTGGTCCGTACAGATCAGCAGTTCGCAGGGATCCCTCGCCAGATACTCCAGACAGGAGGCCTCATCGGTGACAGCGCAGCCGATCAGGCTCCGGTCCTGGAAGCCTTCTCAGACCGATCGCAGCAGAAAGCGACCTTTCATGGCGAAGGTCACCTTGCCGCTGACACAGCCCGCAAGCATCAGATCGTCGAGCCGGGCGCCTGCGAGCGATCGAGATGCGGAGTCAGATCCATGCAGTGGCCCGGATCCTTCCGCCCCAACTGATGCCAGTGCTGGCGCCGATCGTGCCTGGTGCTTAACACCAGGCCAAGGATGCCTCCACACCCGTACTCCAGAGGGCCGGTTGGTGTTTGATGCCAAATTTCCAGGATCGATTAAGGTTTGGAGGTTGAAGGAGGTGTATGGACGAGAACCACCCTGTGCTGACTGCGCTGCAGCTTGAGCTGGACTCTCTCCGCCGTCACTACGTCAGTGAACCCAACGAGCAGAGCCGCTATCAGTTGGTGCGGATGGAGCAGCTGATCGCCCAGTGGGGCCCCGTGGGTGTGCCTGTGGCCTTGATCTGAGCCAGGCTTGGCGTGAATCTCCTGAACCGGCGACGCCATGGGCAAGCACAAGTCAGGCCAGAAACACGCCAAGGCAGCAACGGCTACCCACAGCAACGGCAGAAATGAAGCCAATGGCGAGCAGTACCAGCCCTCCGCCACCCTCGAAGATCTGAGCAGGGAAGGTCCCAGTGATGGCTCCTTCCGGATGGATCGCCATCTCTACGAGAAGGAACTGATCCGGCTCCAGGTTGAACTGGTCAAGATGCAGTACTGGATCAAAGATACGGGCTATCGCCTGATTGTGATCTTTGAAGGCCGCGACGCGGCCGGCAAGGGGGGCACGATCAAACGCATCACCGAGCCGCTCAATCCCCGCGGCTGCAACGTGGTGGCCCTGGGCACCCCTTCGGATCAGCAGAAAAGCCAATGGTATTTCCAGCGCTACGTGGAGCATTTCCCAGCTGCTGGTGAAATCGTCATCTTTGATCGAAGCTGGTATAATCGGGCTGGCGTCGAAAAGGTGATGGGATTCTGCACATCTGCCCAGGTGGACGAGTTTCTGCAGTCCTCTCCTGAATTCGAGCGCATGCTCGTGCGCAGTGGCATCACCCTGATCAAGTACTGGTTTTCGGTCAGCGATGAAGAGCAGGAACTGCGTTTTCGCTCCCGGCTCAAGGATCCCGCCCGGCGCTGGAAGCTCAGCCCGATGGATCTCGAATCCCGCGATCGTTGGGTGGAATTCTCGAGAGCCAAGGACGAGATGTTTGCCCACACCAACATTCCCGAGGCTCCCTGGTTCACCGTTGAGGCCGATGACAAACGACGAGCCCGCCTCAATTGCATTCGCCATCTGCTCTCCAAGGTGCCCTACGAAGACATGACCCCCAAGGCGATCAAGTTGCCGCCGCGCCGCAGTGGCGGGGACTATCAGCGGCCGCCGCTCAACGAGCAGTTCTTCGTGCCGAATGCCTATCCGTGAGATCCCTGCCGCCGTCACAGGGCCCCAGCCAGATCAACAGCGTGATCCAGTGAAGCAACATCGGAGCCCACAGCGATCCGGTGCAGGCGTAGGCGATCACACACACCAACCCGAGCAGACTGCAGGGCACCAGAAAGCGGCCCTGCTGAAACAGCCAACGGCCCTCCGGATACCAGAGCCAACCGGATACCGGGTGATAGAGCACAAACAAGCCCACACTCAGGGCGACCCAGCCCGCCTGGCCCAGTGGCTCCAGCTCCAGCACTCGCCTGGGCAGCAGCAGCACCCGGAACAGCCCCTCCTCCAGCAACGCCGGCATCAGCACCAGGCTGGCCCCCAGCCGCAACCAGGCCTTCGCTGTCAGTTGGCGCCAAGGGGGCCTGAGCAGACCCGACGCCAGTCCCAGGGGGAATGCCAGCAGCCCGAAGAGTCCGAACAGGCCCAGCACGATTGCCAGTTGTGCCACAGCGAAGGGTGCCGTCAGGGCCTCGACGAGGCGGGAACCCAGCAGGGTGAGGGCGGTCATCGCAACTCGAGCCGGGGTGGTTGGCTCTCCAGCCGCCAGAGCTGGGGACGGCTGCGCAGCAGTTCCTGGCCGACGATCGCCTCAACCCCCAGCTGAGCGAAAATCGGATTCTCGATGCGGATCGCCGCCACAGCCGTTGGCTGGGCTCGGTTCCTGCCCCCATCGCCCAGAGCCAGGGTGCTGAGCGACGGGTCGGCCAGAGGCAGGTCGCCAAGCGACAGGCTTCCGTAGCGCCGCAGCTCCACCGCCTGCTCGCCACAGAAACCAGTCAGGCGCAGCGGCTCGGCGGGGCCGAGGGCCTGCAGCCGGGCCGCCAGGGCCGGACTGACGAACAGTCCCTCGGCACCGGTGTCCGCCAAGGCAGGCACGACTGCCCCCGGGCTGTGGAGCTCCAACAGCGGCACACCGCGCCGCCAATGCAACGGGATCGTGAGGCTCGAGGCGCTGGGAGGAGCGGCCCGCGCCGCTCTCAGGGCCGCTGGCCCCAGGGCAAGCCGGTTGCGCTGGGGATCGATCCATAGCGGTACCTGGCGCAGGCTCGGGATTCCCAGAACGCCATCAATCCCCGTGGGCAGCGCCGCCACCGGCATCACCAGGGCCTCGACACCGCTCAGTCGCAGTGAACCCTGTTGCCCCTCGCTGCGCAGCTCCAGCTTGGGCAGGCGGGTGCGACGTGGCTGAAGGGCGGCGCAGCCTGAACCGCCTCCGGCCAGCTCAATCCCGTGGTCGGTGAGAGCCTGGCTGGGAAGTCCCAGGCGCTGGGCCAGCTCCGGGGTCACCATGGTCGAGGAGGCGCCGCTGTCGAGCAGCAGCCGCACGACGCCGCCAGGACTGGCCATGGTCAACACGGGCGTATCACCGCCATTGGCTCGCTCGAGGTGGATCGAGGCGCTGCCGCGGAGGGTCCCCCCCGACAGCGGCGCGCCTTTGAGTTGGATCAGGGCGGTGACGAGGGCGAGCAGCAGGGGCGGGGGCATGGGGAGGGTGGTGACTCAGGCGGGGGTGGGCTCGCGATGGATCGCCAGGGCAGCCAGCACCCCGCCGGCAAAGCCGGAGGCATGGCCGATCCAGCTGACGCCGGCAGGGCTGAAGAAGGGCAACAGCGCTGGCAACAGCCCGCCGTAGAGCCCCAGGCAACCGAGGGACAACAGCAGGGACAGCGGCCGCTTCTCCAGCCAGCCGATGACCAGCAGATACCCGAGCAGGCCATAGATCACCCCGGAGAGGCCATGGCTGCCCACCGGCCAGAACAACCAGACCGGAAGGGCGGTGGCATAGACCCCGATCCAGACCGCCAGGTAATCGCGTCGCCCCTTGGCCAGCACCAGCCAGGAGAGGGGCAGGAACCAGAGACTGTTGCTGATCAGATGGCCGAAGCCAGCGTGACTGAACGGGGCGGTCAGAACGCCAAGGACGGATCCCCCCGGCACCATCGCCAGATTCCAGTGACCGGCAAAGATGAACTGGTCGATCAGTTCCTGGCCCCAGGCGATCGCCAGGAGCAATGGAGGCAGGGCCAGGGAGGACGGCAGTTTGATCATGCGCCGGCTGGCAGCTCGCCGTGGAGTGGTGATGACCAGTCTGGAGGGCTCAGGGCAGCAGGCCCCGCTCCGACATCAGTTCGACGATCCAGGGGGCAGGCACCCGTTCCGGTTCGCCGCTGTCGATGTTGATCACCCTGACGAAGCCGGGGGTGCGGCTTCCCTGGCGACAACTCACCTCGCAGACCCGGCCGATGAACCAGGGACGGCCAGCCATGGCCACAACGGCCAGGTGACCGCGGCGCACGTCGCGGAAGCGGTGGGGATTGGCCAGCCTCAGGGGGGCGACCGCTGGATCAATCTGTCCGGGAGCCATGGCAGACAGACGCCGCGCAGGAGCGGTCGCCAGGGATGGTACGTATAAATATTAGTACTTCTGTACTGGTCTGACCAGGGTGGAATTGGCTCCTGGGCGGGGCCTTCTGGGGTCCTGGGGTGGGCGACTGGTGGGACGCGGGGTTCAAGCGCCGTCACCGGGGATCGACAGCAGGCTGCTGCTGGCGCAGGTCTCGTGTTCGTCACCGGGACCCATGACGAAGATTCCCGGGATCGACGCCCTTCGGGCCTCTAGTCTCCAGAGCGCGGCATGCCGGCGACCCCCGGACACCAGCCCATGGGCTGCAGCACATTTCTGTATGACGAGCTCCATTCTCGATATCGATCTGCTGGCCTTCGAGCGCGGCGGCGAGGCCAACCGGGCCGCAGTGGTCGACGGGGTAAGACGCAGTCTGCAGACGGGTTTTGTCTACACCCGCTGTGATCTGCCGGAGGATCTGCTCGATACGGCCTATGGCCTGTTGGCTCGCTTCTTCTCACTGGAGCCGTCGATCAAGCAGCGCTTCGTGGCCCCTGGAGCCCATGGCCAGACCGGATACACCGGATTGCTGGTGGAAACGGCGGCCGGCAGCCTCCAGGCGGACTGGAAGGAGATGCTCAACTGGTCCGTGCCGATTCCGTCAGCCCATCCCCTTCGCCGGCACTATCCGAGCAACTACCCCGAGCAGCTGCTGCCGGAGGAGGTGGTGCCGGGGATCACGGCGGTTCTGGTCGCCTTTCACCAGGCGGTGGCAGCCCTGCAACGCCGCTTTCTCCGCATCATTGCGCTCACCCTTGGCGTCGCCGAAATCTTCTTCGATGAGATGACAGCCGAGGCCCCGACCCTGACCCGGGCGATCCGCTATCCGCCCATGGCGGGAGCTCCGGCGATGGGCCACGTCTGGGCCGCGGCTCACGCTGACATCAATCTGATCACGGCCTTGCCAAGGGCCACCGCCGCCGGGCTGCAGGTGCGGGTGGATGGCCGCTGGGTCGAGGCTGTGCCGCCCCAGGGGCGCGTCATCATCAACACCGGTCTGATGCTGGAGCGGCTCAGCAACGGGTTGATCCCGGCGGGCTGGCATCGGGTGGTGGCGGCTTCTGGGGCGAGTGACGAGCGCTACAGCGTTGTGCAGTTCTGCCATCCCCGACCCTGGACGGTGCTCTCCCCCCTGGCCAGCTGCTGCACCCCGGCCAACCCCCAGCGCTACAGCGCCATCACAGCTGCTGCGGCACTTGAGGACGTGCTGTATCGGATCAACCTGCTGGAGTCGGCTGGTTAGGTCCATTCGGTTCTCACGGCTCTCGTTGGATCTCCTTGGATCCAGCCGCCCCATCGCTGTTACTGAAGGATCCCGTCTGGTCACCGCCCAGGGGAGCTCCACGAGTCTCTCAACGCCGGCCGCCACAGGATGGGGGTCGAGCGTCGCGCTGAACGCGCTTACCTCATGGCCAGCCTCACCGAGCGCCCAGACCCCGCCGAGCACAGTCAGTGGAGCATTGCCCTCGGCCTCGACGCCACCTCCTTCAACCCTGACGATGTTGCAGTAGAGGCCCTTCTGCAGGCAGTGCGCAGCAGCCTGCTGCTGCTGTGTCGTGAACCGGCGTCGTGACTGGGTGGGGTTGCTGATTGATCGACAGTCTGGAGGTCATGGCTTCACCCCTGGTGACCTGTCCTCAAAGCCGGGGGAGGCCCAGGGTCTGGTTCATGTTCCATGACCTGGCACATCTGTTGTAGCCACAGGGATCTGGGCGGATCTACGGGCGTCTGTGGAGAACGGAGGCACGGATCGAAGCTCGACAGCCTCGTAGCCTGGCAAAGGCCGTTGAGACCAGTCTTGCCAGCAATGATCATCGACCCGAGGCAGAGGCAGCAGTGGATCTGGGCCCTGATCCTGAGTGTGATCGCCATTGGGCTGAATCTGATGTGCCTTGAACTTTTCTTTGGCTTTGAATTATTATTGGGATCCAGTCTCGGTGTCTTTTCTCTATTGCTGCTTGGTGATATTGGGCTTTTGGTGGGGATTAGTGCCAGCGTTATCACGTGGAAAATCTGGGGTTATCCCTGGTGTGCCCTGACGGTGATGATCGAGCTGCTATGGCTCAGGTCTTATCTGCAGGTTTTCGGCAATACCGATAACAAGCGGGCTAATGGTCGAATTATTCTCGCTGATGTTCTCTATTGGGCCATCATTGGTATTCCAATGGTGTTTATCTTGTTCGGTCTTGCCATCAATCTTGATCCTAGCCATATGCTGCTAATGGCGATTAAGCAATCTCTTAACGGTGTGATCAATACAACAATTGGCTTCAGTCTTTTTCTGATTTTCAGGATTTTGTGGTCGTCGAGTGACCGCTCTAAAGCGATTCCTGTGCATGGCATGGTCATGGCTCTGATGATGGTCTCCATGATCACACCAAGTCTGATTATCCTGACCATTGTTTCCAATCAGTCGATGCAGGTCAGTGAAAAAGGAGAGCTGGAACGTCTGCAAATGATTGCCAGGGTCGTGGCAACGGCAAGGGATGATCAGCTTCAGGAACTTGCCGATTCCCTGCATGACAGTGGTGAATTGATTGAATTTGAGCGAAATAAAATATCTGCCATGCCCCAGCATTTCCAATCGAACCCAGGTCTTTTTAAGGCCTTGTCGTATAGTCACAAATCAAACAATGATATTGCAGTCAAGATAAGAGGACTGGAATTGCTCTCGACATCTCAATCGTTGACTCAGTTCAGTCGCCTGGTCAACAGCTATTGGAAGCTGGACCTGGCCAAGGTCAGCACAGGTCAGGATTCCTATCTCGCCAAATCGAATGAACCCGTCAGCGTCATTGCGATCAAGCCTGCCCGGGAGCTGATTCAAGAACTGCAGCGTCAGAGTATTCAAAATATTAGCATTTTGGCCTGGAGCTTGTTATTTGCCGTGCTTATCAGTGAAATGCTTGCTTATGAGTTATCGAAGCAATTCAGTCTGCTCCATCTTCGTGGTGCGGCGAAACAGGAGGCTGAGCCTGTCTCTGCTGGGAAGGGTTTGCAAGTGCCCAAGCCCTCAACGCTGAAGCCATTGAGGACAGGCTTCATTGTTGACCTCAATCATGTCATAGTCCTGCTCAATCAGCGTAGCAATTTGATCAATGGCTTGCACGATGATTTGCGAAATGCCAGGATCAGACTCAAGACCTCCAGGGAGGAGGTGAACACCCTCAACACCACGGACCCGCTGACGGGCTGCTTCAACCGTCATGAGCTGTACCGTCGCTTGGATTTTGAGCTGCAACGTAGCAATCGAGATCGTAGCGAGCTCAGTTGTATTTGCTTCGAAGTTGATCACTGCAAACAGATTCGAGATAGTTACGGACAGTCGATGGTTGAAAAGGTTTTGATTGATTTGGTTGCAGATATGCAAGCTCGATCAAGAACGACCGACTGCCTCTGCAGGAGTGGCGATGCTGAATTCAGTCTGATATTGCCAATGTGCTCGATGGAATCTGCGGAATTGCTCGCTGAAAAATTTCTTGAGGCAGTCGAACGCAAGGTGATCACAAACGATGATCAGCAGATCAGTGTCACGATCAGCATTGGCATTTCTTGCCTGAGAACAGGTAACGATGACAGCGAATCACTCATTAACCGAGCCGAACACGCCCTTTACCGGGCTAAGCTGGAAGGGCGCAATCGAGTCGTAACCAGCTGAGAGCCCAAGATCTTTGAAGATTTCAACTGTTGCCGAATGCAACCTGACAGGCCGCATTCAACAGCTCGGCTTCAGCTGAGCTGGCTGGTTGAACGCCATTGAGCAGGCCACTTTGGCAATCTGCTGTCAGCTGATAGGTGGCACCATCAATACTGGCATTGAACTGCACACTGTTGCTGCCGATTGGCTGCACTGTTCCATACAATAACTGATAGCTGCTGTTGGGTACAACGATCATCGTTTGTTGGCTGTTGATAGCGTTATCGACAGCCTCATTGATGATTGCGGCACTGGCTAAAGTGCCGATCCCCCAGACCGCTGCCCGGGCTCCCCACCAGCCCCAGGTGGGAGTCGCCCAGCCCCCATACCAGCCATAGTTCCAGGGGCGGGCGTAGCCCCAGCCGGGACGTGCCCAACCGGGACGGAGATTGACGGCATTGATGTTGACCGTGCGATTCCAGTTGCGCTCAACGTTGCGGTTCAGATTCTGATTGAGGTTGCGATCACTGAAATTACGATCATTCAGATTGCGGCCCCCCAGATTGCGATCATTTAGATTGCGATCACTCAGATTCCGATCACTCAGATTCCGATTGCCCGGATTGCGATTGCCCGGATTGCGATCATTCAGGTTGCGGTTGCCCGGATTGCGATCGCCGAAGTTGGTGGCCCCGCTTCCACGATTGGTGCCGGAGGATACGGCTGGACGACGATCGAGGCTGGGGCCGCCACCAGCCCTGGAGCCGCGGGAATTATTGCTCCAGCCGCCATCCGGACGACTGGCGCCCCGGTTCAGCCCGCCGCCGCCGCCGGCCGTACTGAAGCCGGTGCGGGCACCACCGCCGCCGCGACTACCGCCACCGCCACGGCTTCCCCCACCGCCACGGCCGCCGCGACCACCACCACCGCCGCCGCCGCCCCCGCGGGCCACGAGGCTGTTCGCCTCCGGACCAGCGGTCTGGCTGGAAGGACGCCATGATGCTCCAGCCGGAAGGACCGGCAGGGCCAGGAGCCCCGCCAGCACCAGGCCAAGGCCAGAATGCGCTTTCATCGCTTCACCACCTCGCAGCCAGCGTCGTAGCAGCTCGCATCCACGCGGCCATCGGCGCCGAAATGCACCATGACAAGATCTCGTCCAGCCATCTTGGCTGGGCTGTCCTGACGAACACTGTTGAGGTAGTTGGGGTTGATGACGCAGAGATCCTGATCGTTGAAGCAGACCGTGTTCGTGGAGAAGCGACCGGAAGCATTGCGGATGGACAACCAGCGCTTGGCCTCAGGCTTCCAGAGTGTCATCGTCAACGGATCATCCGTGATGCGCACCGTTTTGATGGTCTGGCCGATGTGATGGCGATAGCGGGTGCTCTTGCCTTCATCGATCGCCTCGACCGTGCAGTTGACTGCAGCCGCACCCTCCTGACTGCACTGGGTTTCCAGCTTGTAGAGCAACACCTCAGCACTGCGGCCGGGAGTTGCCGTCAGCAAAGACGCTGTCACCCAGCCGGCAAGGAGCAGTGGCTGGACGGCGCTGCTGGTCAGGCTCTGGATCGAGCGGTTGATCCAATCAGAACCAGATCGACTGCGCAGGTGGTGGTTCGAGTGACTGGGCGAATCGCGGCGGGTGGGCTTCAGGCACACGCCCTCAGGGACCGTTGGCTGATGCATGCAAGTGAGGGTGGAGACAATTGCTCCTTTGAAAGGAGGAGATGGTTGAAGCATGTCCATGCAGGTCGTTGACGGCAGCCTCGCGGGCTGGATATGACACATTTCGCGATAGAAGCTTCGCTGGCGCTGGCTCAGGAGTTGTCGCTGCGCACAATGCAGCGAAAACCCAGATGGCACGTACTGGTGTCAATCCCCTGGGCCATGCGCGCCGCAGGTCGATAACGACGGCAGTAGCTGGGCGCACACAGAAATGAGCCGCCTTTGACCACCTTGCGCGGTACTAACCCGTGCTGGGAGTTCGCATCGATGCTGTCCTGCTGCGATCCGCCGCGGGGATCGCCGGCGCTGCAGCAGCCCCCGGCTTCCTTGTCGGCCCGGATCCGGGAGCTGTGGTTCTGATACCAGTCATCGGTCCATTCCCAGACATTGCCGATCATGTCGACCAGGCCGTAGTCATTGGCGGGATAGGAGCCGACCGGTGAGGTGCGTTCCCAGCGATCCAAGCGGGTGTTGTGATGGGGAAAATCACCTTGGAAGGTGTTGGCCAGCCTCTGACCTGCCGGATGCAGCTCCGCTCCCCAGGCAAATTCCGCAGCCTCCAGCCCTCCGCGGGCGGCCCGTTCCCACTCCGCCTCACTGGGAAGCTGTTTGCCGGCCCAGGCGGCGTAGGCCAGGGCATCACGGTGGCTGATGTGAACGACTGGATGACGATCCCGTCCCTTGATCGAGCTGCCTGGTCCCTCCGGATGGCGCCAATCCGCCCCCGGGATGTACTGCCACCAGCTGTAGTGATTGTCCAGAGCCACCGCTCGCGCGGGGGGCACGAACACGATCGAACTGGGGGCCAGCAGCTCCGGCAGCGCATCCGGATAGTCGGCCGGATCCGCCGGCAGCTCGGCCAGGGTGCGATGGCCGCTGGCCTTGACGAACCTGAGGAACTCGGCGTTGGTGACCGGCGCTCGATCGATCCAGAACCCGGAGACCTCAACCCGATGGGCTGGGGCTTCCTCCGGGTAATGGTGATCCGAACCCATCTGGAAGGCACCCGCAGGGATCCAGACCATCTCGCGACTGGGGGGCCTGCCTGGCAGGCGTCTCCCTGGGCGGGCAGGATCGACGGACCGGGAGCGGGGGGCCATCAGTGGAGTCTGCTCCGGGACTGCGAGCAGGTCTTCAAGCCCCGCCGCTGGCGGCCTGGGTCATGTGATCGATCACATCCTCCACCGAGAAGCTCGCAGGTTTCTGTCGGGGCGGGAACTCCTGGAAGGAAGACAGGAACTGGGCCACATAGGTCTGGGCCGGCACCAACAGGAAGACATGATCGAACATCCAGTCCCAGTAGGTGTTGGAGGTGATATCGGCCCGCTCATAGGGGTCGGTGAGCAGGTTGAAGATCTTCGGTACCCGCAGTTTGATGAAGGGTTCAGCCCAGATCTGACAGGTGCCGCTCTGGCGCTGTTCCATGAACACGAACTTCCAGTTGTCGTAGCGCAATCCGACCAGATCGCCGTCGTCAGAGAAGTAGAAGAACTCCACCCGCGGACTCTTGTCGGTTTTGCCCGTCCAGTAGTCGAGCATGTTGTAGCCATCAAGATGAACCTTGAAGGTTTTGTCACCGACCTGGTGGCCCTCCAGCAACTTCTGCTTGATCTCGGGTTCACCGGCAGCCGCCACCAGGGTGGGCAGCCAGTCGAGATGGCTGACGATGCCGCTGATCACACTGCCCGGGGCGATGTGGCCGGGCCAGCGCACCAGGGCCGGCACCCGGAAGGCCCCTTCCCAGTTGGTGTTTTTCTCGCTGCGGAAGGGGGTCATGCCGGCATCGGGCCAGCTGTTCATATGGGGGCCGTTGTCGGTGCCATACATGACGATCGTGTTGTCTGTGACGCCCAGCTCATCGAGCAGGTTGAGCATTTCACCGATGCACTCGTCGTGATAGATCATCACATCGTGGTATTCCGACTGCCAGCGGCCGCTGCGGCCCACATCCTGCGGACGGGCGTAGGTGCGGAAGTGCATGTGGGTGGTGTTGAACCACACGAAGAACGGAACCCCGGAAGCGACGGCGTCACGGATGAAACGCTTGGCTTCGGCCATGAACTCGTCGTCGGCGTTCTCCATCCGCTTGCGCGTCAGCGGGCCGGTGTTCTCGATCCGCTGGCTGCCATCGTCGTTGGCCCAGCAGTGCATCACGCCGCGAGGACCAAAACGCTCGCGGAAATGGGGGAAATCCTCAGGCTGGGGATAGTCGCGAAGTTCCGGTTCCTCTTCAGCGTTGAGGTGGTAGAGGTTGCCGAAGAACTCATCGAAGCCATGCATCGTCGGCAGATGCTCATCGCGATCGCCGAAGTGGTTCTTGCCGAACTGGCCGGTGCGGTAGCCGAGGGGCTTGAGCAGCTCGGCGATGGTGGGATCCTCGGCCTTGAAGCCCAGCTCGGCTCCAGGCAGTCCCACCTTGCTGAGGCCGGTGCGAACCACACTCTGACCGCTGATGAAGGCGGCGCGGCCGGCGGTGCAACTCTGCTCGGCGTAGTAGTGGATGAACTTGGCCCCCTCCTTGGCGACCCGGTCGATGTTCGGGGTCTGATACCCCATCAGGCCATGGCTGTAGCAGCTGAGATTGCTCTGGCCGATGTCATCGCCCCAGAGGATCAGGATGTTCGGTTGGCTGTTGGGCATCGGGAGCACCAGCTGGCGAAACGGGCAAGGGACGACAGCGCTGCCGGCGAAGTCACCGGTTACTGCCGCCGTAGGACCCGGCAATTGTGCTCACACTGTCAGCGGCGGGCCATCCAAAAAACGCAAACCTTGCGGTTCCGCAGCCTGAAGGCTCCTTTCTGCTTCTGTCACTCCTCTGCTGCCTGGGCCGGCTCCGTGCGCCGGCGGCCCTGCGCCATCAGGAAGGGAACCGAGACGATGACCGTCACCAGCACGTAGCTGAGAACCGCCAGTTTCACCGCCGGAATCCCGGGGGCGTGGCTGGCGGCGAACAACAGGGCCAGGCCCGGATTGCGCATCGAGGTGACCAACGCTGTGGTGGTGCTCTCCGCCGGATCGGGGCCCGCCAGCAGCCAGCCGATCGCCAGGCTCAGCGCCACCATGACGGCCATCAGCGGCACGGCGATCAGATTGCCGGCCAGGAACGAACCCAGGGCCGGCAGCGTCAGGCCCAGGATCACCAGCAGCAACAGCAGCAGCAGGCCATTCGCCACTTTCTCCAGTGGTCCCACCAAGCGGGCCGCGACGGCCGGGAACCAGCGCCTCAGGCCCAGACCGAGCAGCAGGGGCAGCACCTGGGCCACCAGCACCTGCAACGCCACATCGGCGGGGGCCAGATCCCACCCCTTGACGGAGAACACCTGACGGAACAGATCCGCCATCAGCGGAATCGTCACGATCGCGGCGATCGCCGCCAGCACCTGCAGCAGGGCCGCCATTTCTCGAACCCCTCCCTTCCTGCCGGCCTTGTGCAGGGTGAGCGGCGCACTGGGCGAGAGACCCATCAGGGCGATGCCGAAGCGCACCGGCGGCGCCACGTTCAGGGCCAGGCTGATCTTGATCAGCGCCAGGGCCGCCAGGGGCACCAGCAGACAGGTGCCGATCAGCACCCGGAGAAGCAGGGCCGGTCGCTGCCGGCATTGCTGCAGCGCCGTGACCTCCAGACCGAGGCCCAGGGCCAGCATCAAGGCGAAGAGGCTGGTCTTGATCAGGAGCTGAACCATGGCGAACGGAGTGACGACTTAGAAACAGAGCCAAGCAGCGGCTGCCTTCTGAGGCGGCTCAAGACCTCAGGACGCCAGCGCCCCGGCCAGCAGCAGCACTAGGGCCAGGATGCCGATCAGGGCGATCAGCACGGCGGTGGCCAGGGCGATGGACGGCTCCTCGCTGTAAACGAAGTCATCCCGCTGCAGACGCCGCAGGATCTTCCGATGCTGGGCGGTGGCCGCCAGCATCGCCAGGATGCCGGTGAGCACGAAGGCCACCGCCACCAGCCGCACACTCAGCTGGGCATGGCCGTGGTTGCCGAGGCGGCTGGAATTGATGGCGGCGATGATCTTGTCGAGGCCGAAACCGAAGCTGATCAGCGACAGACAGGTGCGGATCCAGGCCATCAGGGTGCGCTCCGCCGCCGCCCGGTTGCGTTCCTTGGCCAGCTGATCGGTGAGATTCATCATTCGCCTGCGGTGGTGGGGAAAGCCCTGCTCTGGCCAGGGGCGGACTGCCGTTCCAGCGCCTCCTCGGCGCTGATCTCCCGGGCCAGGAACACATTGAGGAAGGTGCGGATCACGGCCACCACCCCCAGTTGGACCAGGTGCTGACCGGAGGGGCTGATGGTGGTGAAGACGATGTCGGCGCCGAGCTGGAATTCCAGGGCCAGGGCCAACCAGCTGCCGAAGCTGAGCCGGACACGATTGAAGGGGCGGCGCGGCAGTCGGCGGTTGAAACTGGCCAGGGCACCGCCGGCGGTGGCGAGCAGGCCCGCCAGCACAGTGAGCACCGACAGGCACTCCAGCAACAGCCGTGTGGCCGTGGCCAGTGGCACCAGGAGCTGCTCGACGAGGTCGGCCATGGTCATGGGGAGCGATCCGGCGGGGGGCGGCGAGCTGGCGATCGGCTGGGAGCGAACTGGCTGGCAAGCCAGCCCGGTAACACCACGGCGGCCACAAGAATCGTCAGCGAGGTGCTGAGCCGGCTGGAGAAGGTGCGGGCCCGATCCAAGCCCGAATGCACGAAGACGATCATCACGAGAATGGCAAAGATGCCTGTGGTCAGGGCACTGATCGAGCGCAATACATCGCGCGGCTGGCGGCGGTCGGCGCGGCTGGCATTGGTGCCCAGCACCAGTCCACCGACCAGCCCCGCCAGGGCCAGCATGATCAGCACAGTGGCCCTCTGGCCGAGATTGGCTTCAGGGACGGTAACGAGGGCCTTGCGCGAGAGCACGATCGCCGTGCCGACGACCGCTCCGCCCACACCCCCCAGCGCCGACGCCAGCAGCGGGGCCCTCAGCTGCAGTCGACCGCTCCAGGACGCCCCCCCGGCCAGGGCCAGGGAACTGAGCAGGGTGGAGGGAATGATCGGCAGATGACTGGTGCAGGCGTAGGCCAGCAGGCTGGCCAGAGCGGTGGCCACCAGCACCCAGGGGCGGCGCCAGAAGCTTCGCTGCAGGTGCCGAGGCGATGGGCTGTTTGTGGAAGGCGGGCTCATCGTTCTTCCCGGTTGACTGGCCGGGGCCTCGGCGATTGCCTCGCCGGCGATCGCATCGCTGGCAAGCACACAGCTTGTGAGGACATCGCAATCGAAACCGCAGGATTGCGGAGGCGTCGCGCAGGGTTCAGTCTTACGGTCATGGCTGCCTCATCCCTCTCTTCATGACTGTGGTCGACCCTCCGATGAGCGTGGTCAACCGCTGTGCCGTGGCGGTGACCCCAAGGCAGCCGATGGTGGACTGGACCCGCCCCTTCTGGACGCCGCAGGAACGTCAGAATCCCGGGGGCGAAAGCAGCCTCTACCTCATCCCCACCTACGACGACGAGTCGCAGGCGTTGGCCTGCCTGCAGGATTGCTACGGGGCGATCTTCGCAGCTGAGCTCAGCCTCTGGTGCCGCGATCAGGAGCTGTGGCCCCGATCGCGCGACTTTGAGTTGTTTCTGTCCTGGTTTTCGCTTCACTTTCATCACCTGGTTGAGGATCTTGGCAGCGAACCGCTGGGTTGTCTTGAGGTGAATTCCCGCCTCGAGGACAAGTTGCGTGATGTGCTCAGCTGAGCAACAAATACTGCCCCCATGCGCTTTCAGATTCGCCACAGCCTCACCTACCTCTACGGGCGGCCCGTGTTCCTGGAACCGATGACGGTGCGGCTGTCGCCGCGCCGCGATGTCAGCCAGCGGCTGATCAGCCATCAGTTCAACGTGCTGGCCCCTGCAAGCGGAGCCTGTGAGGTGGTGGAGGCCGATGGCAATGACGCCTGGGTTCTGTGGTTCGACGATCAACGCGACCAGCTGGAGCTGGCGGTGACGATGGAGGTGGAAACGCTGCGCCACAACCCCTTCGACTGGATTCTCACCGATGCCGGCCAGCAGCGCCTGCCGCTGCAATACAGCGAGGCCGAACGACTCTCTCTGGGCCCCTGCCTCGCCTCTGCCCATCCGCCGATCGCCGCCGTGGTGAGTGACTGGGCTGCCCAGCTGGCCCGGGAGGTGGAGGGAGACACCCTCGCTTTTCTGATGCAGCTGGCGGACACGATTCACCGGGGCTTCCACCACATCGGCCGGCTGGAAGGGGATCCGATGACGGCGGCTGAAACCCTTGAACATCGTCAGGGGGCCTGCCGGGACACCGCCATGTTGTACATCGAAGCCTGTCGCTCCCAGGGGCTGGCGGCCCGGTTTGTCAGTGGCTACTCGATGCACCATCCGCCGGAGGTGACCGAACACGAGCTGCATGCCTGGGCCGAGGTCTACCTCTCCGGCGGCGGTTGGCGCGGCTATGACCCCAGCCTGGGGCTGGCGGTGGCCGATGGCCATCTGGTGCTGGCGGCCGCCCCCGACCATCGCCTGGCGGCTGCGGTCAGTGGTAGTTATCGGGGCACGGGCGTGAGCTCGAGCCTCGGCTACGCCATCGATCTGCAGGTCAGATGATCTGCAGGTCAGAAAAAGAACTTGAGACCAATTTCAACGCCATTGGCGTCGGAACTGATCCCCCGTTGGCTGCGGCCGCTGGCGCCGTTGTTCCAGTCCAATCCCTGATAGCGCCACGAGATGTTGAGGTCGGTGTTGTTGCCCAGGGCGTACCCCAGGCCCAGCTGGGCATTGCCCGAGAGCTTCTCAGCCTCGCCACTGCCGTAGCCGCCGACATCGGCGCGACCGAACAGTCGCAGCCGCGGTGCCAGGAACACCGTGGCCTGGGTGCCCAGCAGCGCCTGCACCCAGGTGTGGCTGAGCTCCCGGCTCACCTGGCGCTCGAACCGCAGCAGGTTGCCGGTGGTGGTCACACCGAAGTTGGTGTCAATGATGCGAACACCGGCGTAGGGAATCAGGCTGAATTCTCCTGCTTTGCCATGGGCTGATTCGCGGGCCCCGAAGCGATAGCGCAGGGCCAGATCAGCCACCGTGGCGTTGAAGGCGGTCTCCGCTTTCAGGCGCACCAGCCCCCGCGGACCGCTGCGCGAGGCGATCGCGCCGAGTCGGTCATAGCGCACATCTCCGAGGACCCCCAGGCGTCCGTACTCCAGCGAGGCCCGGCCCGAACTGGCCCATTTCAACTTGCTCAGCAGGGTGCCCAGACCCACATCGAAGCTGGTCGAGCGCTGGCCGATCTCCAGCCCCGTCTCCGTGCGCAGGGGCAGAAAGCCGTAGAGCTCGAAGGTGCCGGCCCAGGGGGTGGCGGGCTGGGCCGGTGCTGCCGGCAGTGGGGCTCCCCCTGGAACAGATCCCAACGTGGGCGCTGCGGTTGCTGGCAGCTCTGCTGCCTGGGACTGGGGTGGACCTGCCGCCGCCCCCGCAGGCTGCTCAGAGCCAGCCCCAGCGGCGAGGGCCGGGGGAGCCAGAAGTGGCGCCAGGCCGAGCAGCAGAGGAAGCAGTACCGGCAGCGGGGCGATGGGCCTGGAGCACTCAGCGAACACGATCACGATTCAGGCAGGGGCGAATCAAGCAGGAGTCATTCAACAGGCTGCGAATCACAATCGTGGAATTGCAAAGACTGGCCAACAACGGAATGGGATTCAGCCTGAGCATTTCGATCTCCCACCAATTCCTGGGTGACGCTGGCTAGGAATCGCGCTGAATCCGGTGTCTTGATAGCAGCTGACTACGCACTGCTGCGGCCGCCAAGGCCATTCGGCGCAAATCCGCCGCGTGAAGTGCAGAGATCGCGAGGGGCCTGGACAGGGCTGAGAAGCCTCTCCAAAGTTCCAGCGTTGACACCAGGGCGAAGCGGCGGATGGTCTGAGCGGCCGGGACCTGAAGCAGCCGTGAAGGGGCCGCCAGCTCAAAGGAATGTGGTGAGCTGGGCCAGGCCTGGCCAGGGGTGCCACCTACGATGCTGTGAGCAGGTACTCACTTTCGATGGGGTCCTCAGCCGCCGAGGGGATGCAGCAGGGCAATGCAGATCAGCAGACCGTGGCCGAAGCCGTGAATGGAAAGGGGCAGGGTGCCATGACAGAGCGGGCCAGCCGGATCGAAACTGGCTCAGGATCTGCAACTCCGATCCATCCCCAGCGTCCGGGCGGCAATCCCCAGGGCCGCAAGATTCTGCTGGCTGTTCTTGGCCTGCTCGCCGCCGGTGGCATCGGGGGCTGGGTGGTCAGCCACTGGGGCCTCGAAGAGACCGACAACGCTCAGCTGCAGGCCGATCTCACCGAGATCTCCAGCCGCGTCGCCGGCATGATCGTGCGGGTGCCCGTGCAGGACAACCAGGAGGTGAAGCCGGGGGATCTGCTGGTGCTGCTCGACCCCAGGGATTCGCGGGCACGATTGCTGCAGGCCCAGGCCGATCTGGTGGCAGCCGAACGGGAGGCCCAGGCGATGCGCGCCCAGGCCGGCTCCACCGCCAGCCGCGCCGATGCGGCCGGCAACGAGGCCCTCGCTGCCCAGCAGATCGCCAGCGGCGAACTGGCCAGGGCCGCCGCCGATCTTCAGCGGCTGGAATCTCTGGTGCGCGAAGGCGGTGTCTCCCAGCAGGAGGCGGACCGCGCCCGGGCGACGTTCCTCAAAGCTCAGGGGGATTTCACCAGCAGTCGCGCCAGTCGTCAGAGCGCCCAGGCAAGTCTCAGCCAGGTGGGTGTCGATGTGCAGAAAGCAGGGGCTGCCGCCGCCAAGGTGCAGCAGGCCGCCGCCGCCCTGGCCCGGGCCCGGCTTGAGCTGTCCTACGCCCAGATCGTGGCGCCATCGCCCGGCCGGGTCGGGGCCCGCAGTGCCGAACCGGGTCGGCAGGTGCAGCCGGGCGAGCCGCTGATGACCCTGGTGGGCAGCACCCCCTGGGTGGAGGCCAATTTCAAGGAAACCCAGCTGGACGCCCTCTATCCCGGCCAGGAGGCTGAAGTGCGCATCGATGCCTTCCCTGGTCGGGTGCTGCAGGGAAGGGTGGTGAGCATCGCGCCGGCCTCGGGGGCCCGCTTCGCCTTGTTGCCGCCGGAAAACGCCACCGGCAACTTCACCAAGGTGGTGCAGCGGGTCACCGCCCGCATTGCCCTCGATCCCCGCATCGATCCGGCCATCAAGGTCAAGCTGGTGCCCGGTCTCTCCGCCAATGTGCGCGTGCATCATCGATGAGCGGCGCGGGGCTGAAGGGCACGGCGTCGCCTGGTACGGCGTTGGAGGTGGGCCCGGCGGAGTCACCTAGCACCCTCACCCTGCGCCAGTGGTTGATCGTCCTCACGGCCTCGATCGGGGCCCTGCTGGAGATCATCGACGTCAGCATCACCAACGTGGCGCTGATCCAGATCCAGGCCAATCTCGGCGCCACCCTGGCGGAAGTGGGCTGGGTGGTCACCGGCTACGCCATGGCCAGCGTGATCATGATTCCGCTGAGCGAATGGCTTGGAGAGCTGTTCGGTCAGCGCAACTATTTCGTCTTCTGCCTGCTGGGCTTCACCGGCGCTTCGGTGCTCTGTGGGCTGGCCCCGAATCTCACCGTGCTGGTGCTCTCCCGCATCCTGCAAGGGCTCCTGGGCGGCGGCCTGCTGCCCAAGGCCCAGGCGATCATCTTTCGCACGGTGCCCAAGTCCCTGCAGGGCGTTGGTCAGGCGGTGTTCGGCATCGTCGTGCTTGCCGGCCCGGCCCTGGGCCCGACCCTGGGGGGCCTGCTCACCGATGGTCTGGGCTGGCGCTGGATCTTTTTCATCAATGTGCCCTTCGGCCTGCTCACGGTGCTGATGGCTCTGGCGTTCATGGATCCGGATCAGCCCCCGGATCCCGCCGGCCGTTACTCCGGTCGCATTGACTGGTCCGGCATTGCGCTGATGGCCATCAGCCTGGGCAGCCTGCAGCTGGTGCTCGAACAGGGCCATCAATACGACTGGTTCGAGAACCAGGGCATCCGACAACTGGCCCTGATGGCGGCGATCGGCCTGCCTCTGTTTGTCTGGTGGGAACTGCGCAGCCTCAATCCGGCGGTGGATCTGCGGGTGCTGCGCCATCGTTCCCTGGCCGCCGGCAGTGTGTTCTCGTTCGTGCTGGGAATCGGTCTCTACGGCACGGTGTTCGTGGTGCCGATCTTTGCCCAGTCGGTGCTGGGTTACACCGCCACCCAGACGGGCCTGCTGATGTTGCCGGGGGCCCTGGCCTCGGCGGTGACGATGGCGCTGCTGGGCAAGGTGATCAACCGCTTCGACCCGCGCCTGCTGATCGCCGTGGGGGCCCTGCTGATGGTGCTCACCATGACCAGCCTGGCGACGATCGGACCGGATACCGGCGAGCGCAGCCTGTTCTGGCCTCTGATCATGCGGGGCTCCACCACGGTGATGATGTTCCTGCCGCTGAGCCTCGCCACCCTCGGGCCCCTGCCCAAGCACGATGTGGGCTCGGGCAGCGGCTTCTACAACCTCACCCGTCAGCTCGGTGGCACCTTCGGCATCGCCGTGCTCACCGTGGTGCTCGATCACCAGCGGGCCGTGCATCGGGCCCAGTTGCTGGAACACCTGGGCAGCACCAATCCCCAGCTGCAGCAGCATCTTTTTCTGCTGCGCCAATTCCTGGCGATGCGGGGGATGATGCGCGGTGAAGGCGATCAGCAGGCCCTGGAAATCGTCAGCCGCCAGGTGGATCTGCAGGCCGCCCTGCTGGCCTTCGGCGATGTCTTCCACCTGGTGGCCCTGGTGTTCCTGCTGGCGATTCCTCTGGTGTTGCTGCTCGGTCGTCCGGAGCCGGCACGATCCGCTCCGGGTCATTGAGCGAGTCCCCGAGAGCAACCGACAGGAGGGCCTGAGGCAGGGCCGAGTCAACAGCGCAACGGCAGAGCAGTTTGCTGAGCGAGGGAGTTGGGGCCTCCAGTCAGCCGGCTGGACGCGGCAACAGCAGGGGCAGGGCCTCGCGGGTTCGGCTCGCGAGATCTTCGAGAGACTCGTGGACCAGGCCCTGCAGCATCAACCCCTCGCAGCAGGCCAGCAACACATTGGCCAGGGCCGCCGCCGGCAGGGGAGAGCGCAGCATCCCCCGCTCGTCAGCGGCCGTCAGCAGGTCAAAGAGCCGCTGGCGGAAATGGGCCATGAAAGCCTGGCACTCCTGGCGGGCCGGGCTCGCCTGGGGCCGCTGCACTTCGGCGAAGAACATGCGCAACAGGCCTGGATGCAGCGACACGAAGTCAGCATTGAGCAGCAGCATCTGCTCCACCTCAGCCAAGGGATCGGCCCAGCCCTCGGCGGCGAGAGCGGCGAACTGTTGTTCCAGCTGGCCCGTGGCCCAGCGCACCGATTCGGCCCAGAGGGCATCGCGGCTGGGGAAATGGCGGAACAGGGCCGCATGGCTGGTGCCCATCCGCACGGCGATCGCCGCCGTCGAAATCTGATCGGGAGCCGTCTCCGCCGCCAGTTCCAGCAGCGCCTGCACCGCCAGACTGCGGCGTTCGGCGGCGGGCAGCGCGGTTGCCCTGGTCACAGCATCCTCTGGATCGGATCGAAATCTAGGCGGATGCATCGATCTAGCCTGGGCATCCGGCGATCGCGTCGGCCCGCAGCCATCTTCTCGCCATCGATCGGCCACGCCTCGAACGTTTCCGCGCCAGCCAGGGACTCCCTGCGACCCTGAGCCCCAGCTACGCCCCCCTCGCCGCTGCCCTGGTGGTGGCCCTCGCTTCGCCGGCGCTGGCTCTGGAGGTCAGCCGCTGTCGAGCCCTGCGCCTGGAACGCGATGAGCTGGCGACCCAGGCCATGGCTGCCGAGCTGACCCTGGTCCGCCAGGTGCGGGAGCGGATCTGCGGTCCGCTCACACGCCAGGCGGAGCAGGCCAATGCCAATCAAACGCCGCCTGCGGCTGGTGCCGGCGAGCCGGCCACGGACTACCGGGCCCTGCTCCACTGCCGGCAGCAGAGCGAACAGGTGCTCAAGGCGAGCCACCCGGTGCTCTATCGCAATCGTCTCGGCTTCATCTACTACACCCTCACCGGTGCTTCCCTGGCCATCCGCGCCGATGCGCTTGAGCGCAGCCTGCTCGCCGAGGCCTGTCCGGCCTGGCTGCGGGGTGAGCCCGAACCCGCCAGCGGCAGCCCCCGATGACCCACTCCCTGAGCCGCTTCATCGGCGATTTCGCTGCCCTCAGCAATGGCTTTCTGCTGCCACCGGCCCGGCAGCGCCGCTGGCGCCACTGGCTGGGCCTCCTGCCCTGCACGGCCGGCGCCGCCCTGGGAACCGCGGCGTTGCTGGTGGGGGCCTTCACCCTGTTGGCCCAGGCGCTCCTGGGTCCGGATCGCCTCAGCCTCGCCTTTCCCTATCTGCAACCGGCTCTGGATCTGTTTGTGCAGGACAGGCACTGGCTGATCGCCCTGCTGCTGACGTTCCTCAGCCTTGGGCTGCTGCTGCTGCAACTGGGCGCCATGGCCTTGCCCCTGCGCCGCCGCTGGCTGGCGCTGGCGGTGCTGCTGGGCCTGCTGGTGCTCACCACCGCCGTGGATGTGGCCTTCACCGAGGGCAACGGCGCCGTGATGGACGCCCTCAACCGCCGCAGTGCCAGTGCGTTCTGGGGCACGGCGATCGGCTTGGTGGTGATCTACCTGCTCACCCTGCCGATCCAGTTCCTCAACACCTACGGTCAGCAGCGCTTCGCCCTGGCCTGGCGGGATGCCAGCACCAGTTCGATGGAGCGGGGCTATCTGGGCGGGCTCACCTATTACCGCCTTGAGGCGGAGGGGCCACTGCTGGCTCAGGTTGACAATCCCGATCAGCGGATCGCCGAAGACATCCAGCGCAGCGTCTCCAGCTCCACGGATCTGGCGTTTGGCTTCAGTGCCTCGCTGCTGTCGCTGGGCGCCTACATCGTGGTGTTGATCGGCATCAGCAACACTCTGGTGTTCACCCTGCTGATCGCCACCCTGATCGGCAATGGCGTGATCGTCAGGCTGGTGCGCCGCCTGGCGGGCCTCAACTTCCGCCAGCAGGCCCTGGAAGCCGAGTTCCGCTTCGCGTTGATCCACATCCGCAACAACGCCGAAAAGATCGCCTTTTTCCGGGGTGAACAACCGATCGCCCTGGAGCTGCGCCGGCGCTTCGGGCGGCTGCTCAGCAACCTCGAACGCCTGATCCGCTGGCGGGCACTGGTCGAACAGAGCACCGGCCTCTATGCGTTTCTGATGCAGTTCGTTCCCTATCTGGTCCTGTCGGTGGCGTATTTCGCCGGCAGGGTCAGCCTGGGGCAACTCACGGTGGCGAGCATCGCCTTCAGCCAGGTGCAGTCGTCCCTGTCCTTCCTGATCGATCGAGCCGACAGCTTCGCCGGCCTGTTCGCCAGCCTCGAGCGGATCGGCAGCCTCAGCCAGGTGGTGGGCCATGGCCTCGAAACCCTGGCCGACCCGGCCCCTGATGCCCAGGGACACCAGCCCCCTCTGATCGCCCCGGCACCGATCAACCGGCCAGCCATCAGCCCGTCGCCGAGCAGCCTGGCCTCGAGAGCCGAGCTCCCGGTGGTGCAGCTCCCGGCCCAGACACGACGCGCTGATGTCGCGCTGGGCGCAGCCCCTGCCCCCGCCGATCCGGCGATCCCGTCGGGCAGGGCAATGTCTGCCCTGTTGCGGCTCGACGGCCTGACCGTGACCCAGGGGGGCGGCGGTGAGGTCCTGATCCGCCAGCTTGATCTGGTGATCGAGCCGGGGGATCGCCTGTTGATCACCGGTCCCAGCGGCTGCGGCAAGACCAGCCTGCTGCGGGTGTTGAGTGAGCTGGCTCCGGCGGCCGCTGGCTCGATCGAGCGCAGCGACGCCCTGGCGATGATGGTGCTGCCCCA
The DNA here is from genome assembly GCA_947378425.1 of Synechococcaceae cyanobacterium. GTDB lineage: Bacteria > Cyanobacteriota > Cyanobacteriia > PCC-6307 > Cyanobiaceae > Cyanobium. The sequence continues at coordinate 21,443 of CANCJV010000004.1, read as the reverse complement.
GGCTCCCTACATGACCCTGGGCAGCCTGCGGGAGCAGATCCTGTTTCCAGGAGTTGCCGATGCCGAGGCCATCGACGACAGCCTGCTGCGCGCGATCCTGCGTCAGGTGCGGCTGCAGACCCTGGAGCAACGCCATCCCGATCTGGCCGAAATCAGTGACTGGTCGCGGGTGCTCTCGGGGGGCGAACAACAGCGGCTTGGCTTCGCCAGGCTGCTGCTCCACCAGCCCAACCTGGCGGTGCTCGACGAGGCCACCAGCGCCCTCGATCTGGCCAGCGAAGCGCATCTCTACGGCGATCTGATCGCCCGGGGCTGCACCCTGATCAGCGTTGGCCATCGCCGCAGTCTGCGGGCCTTTCATCAGCGACAGCTCCAGCTCGATGGCCAGGGCGGCTGGTCGCTCGAGGCACTGGTCTGAGATGGCCAAGCGGCGCCTGCCCACCCTCGGCGTGCTGGAGCCCACCAATCTGCTCTTGCTGGCCTGCGCCCTGATCTACGGCCTGATCGGCGAACCGGTGGATGCCTCGATCCTGCTGGGGTTCGTGGCGGGGATCAGCCTGCTCGACGGTCTGCAGCAGCTGCGCAGCCACCGTGCCCTCGCTGAGCTGGCCCGGCTGTCGGCGCCCAGGGCCCGGGTGCGGCGCGGCGATGTCGAACTGGACCTGGCGGCCGAGGAGTTGCGGCTCGGGGATCTGCTGCGGCTGGAAGAGGGGGATCGGGTGGCGGCCGACGCCACGCTCCATCAGGCCGTGGGGTTGTGGCTGGATGAATCGCTACTCACGGGCGAATCCCTGCCAGTGAGCCGCGAAGCCCCCGATGGCCGGATTCTGGCCGGGTCCCTGGTGACGAGTGGCCGGGGTTGGGCCGCGGTGACGGCGATCGGTGAGGCGAGCGAACTGGGCCGGATCGGCCACAGCCTGGCCACGGTGGAACCACCCCCCACCCGCCTGCAACGCCACACCCGCCGGCTCACCGCCCGCCTGACCCTGCTGGCCCTGGCCCTCTGTGCTGGCCTGGCGCTGATCCAGGGAAGCCTCAGCGGCGACTGGCCCCGGGCCCTGCTGGCCGCCCTGGCTCTGGCCCTGGCGGTGCTGCCCAATGAAATTCCCGTCGTCCTGAGCCTGTTCCTGGCCCTGGGGGCCTTGCGTCTGGCCCGCATCGGCGTCCTGGCCCGCTGGCCGGCGGCGGTGGAGAGCCTCGGCAGTGCCACCGTGCTCGCCGTCGACAAGACCGGCACCCTGACCGAAAACCGCATGGGGGTGCAGTGCCTGCTGAGCTGGCCGCAGCGGGCCTCCTGGCAGGCCGGCGAGCCCCTGAGCGAACCGTTGCACCAGCTGCTGGAACTGGCGGTGCTGGCCAGCCGCGGTGATCCGGTGGACGCCATGGAGCGGGCGATTCAACGGCTGGCGAGTGACCAGCTCGGCGGTACGGAACACCTCCATCCCGATTGGCCCCTGGAGCGCGAATACCCCCTGCAGAGCGATCTGCTGGTGTTCTCCCGCCTCTGGAAAGACGGCTCGGGCAACTGGTGCCTGGCCGCCAAGGGGGCGCCGGAGGCGATCGTCGATCTCTGCCATCTGGGCGAAGGCGAGCGCCAGGCGCTGTTGGCCGCCGTCAGTGCCATGGCTGGTCAGGGGCTGCGGGTGCTGGCGGTGGCCCGGGGCTTCGATGGCGAAGCCCTCGCTGACGGCCATCGCAGCCTCGCCGCTGAGGGGCCGCCGCAACGGCTCCATGACGTGCCCTTCGCGCCGGTGGGCCTGATCGGCCTGGCCGATCCCCTGCGGCCGGAGGTGCCCGCCGCGATTCAGGCCGCCCAGGGCGCTGGCGTGAGGGTGGTGATGATCACCGGCGACGGGCCGATCACCGCCCGCTCGATCGGCGATCAGGCCGGGCTGCCGGCTGGCCCTGTGCTCTGTGGCGACGCTCTCGAGGCGATGACGGCTGCCGAGTTGGCGCTGGCGGCGGAGCGGACTGACATCTTCGCCAGGGTGATGCCGCAGCAGAAGCTGGCCCTCGTGCGGGCCCTGCAGCGGCGGGGCGAGGTGGTGGCCATGACCGGCGACGGCGTCAATGACGCCCCAGCCCTCAAGGCCGCTGACATCGGGGTGGCCATGGGCCGCCGCGGCACGGCCGTGGCCCGGGAGGCCGCCGATCTGGTGCTGCTCGATGACACCTTCGCCGCCTTGGTGGAGGCCCTGGCCCTGGGGCGGCGAGTGGACAGCAACCTGCATCGGGCCCTGGGTTACACCCTGGCGATTCACCTGCCGATCGCAGCCCTTGGCCTGCTGCCGCTGCTGCTGCCGGGCCAGCCCCTGCTGCTCTTACCGATGCACATCGCCCTGCTGCATCTGGTGATCGATCCGGCCTGCACGCTGGTGTTCGAGGCCCTGCCGGCGGCGCCCGCCCTGATGCGGGTTCCCCCGCGGCCGCCCGACGCGCCCCTGTTCGGCCATCAGCTCTGGCAGCGGGCTGTGATTCAGGGAACAGCCGTGCTGCTCGCTGCCGCAGGGCTGTTGGCCTGGTCGGAGGCGCATGGCTGGGCCTCCGGAGGGGTCCTGGCAGGGGCTGGCGAGAGTGTGGCGATCGAGCGGACCCTGGTGTTCGCCCTGCTGCTGCTGACCAGCGGCGGCCTGGTCTGGCTCAATGCCGGGCGGCCCAGCGCCCTGACGGCGGCGGGAGCCGGCATCGGCCTGGGGCTGTGGCTGCTGACGATCAACCTGCCCGGGCTCCAGCGCCTGCTGGGCCTGGTGCCCCTGCCGGCCTGGCTCAATCTGCTGGTGCTGCTGGCGAGCGGCCTGGGTCTGTTGCTGGCCGCGCTGGGGGCGGCGTTGCTGCGCCGGAGGCCATGACGACTCAGGCCTGAGAATGGCGGCAGCCAACCCCGCGGCTCCAGCTCGTCCCCCCATGGTCTCCGCCTCGACACTCCACGGCGAGGCCGGTGCGGCCTATCTGGTCGCCCTCGGGGCCGTACCCGGCGCCTGGCTGCGCTTCCGCATGGTGAACCACCTGGAGCCGATGGTGCCGCGGCGCCACTGGGGCACGGTGGGCGTCAATCTTCTGGCCTGTTTCGTGCTCGGGCTGCTGGTGAGCCTGGAGGAGAGCTGTGGGGAGGGATCCCGCCGGCTGATGCTGCTGCTGGGCACGGGATTTCTGGGCAGTTTCAGCACCTTTTCCAGCTTCATCGCCGAACTCCATGCCCTGTGGCGTCAGCGCAACGCGGTGGAAGCCCTGCTGTTGGTGGGCAGCTCCGTCCTGGGCGGCCTGTTGGCGATGACGATCGGCCTCAGGCTGGGCGCCCCGACATGAAGCGCGAACGGTTGCAGCGGGAAATGGCTGATCTGGCCCTGGTGGCGGCCGGAGCGATCCCCGGCGCTCTGTTGCGTTGGCACCTTGAACTGGTGGCGGATCAGGCCATCGGTGGTCTGCGGGGCCTGGTTGGCGCCGATCTGCTCGCCAACCTGATCGGCTGCCTGCTGATCGGTGCCCTGGCGGCCCAGCCACCCAGACGGGCCCGTCTGTTTCTCTGGGGCGGCATCGGCTTCTGCGGCTCGCTGACCACCTTCTCCTCCTGGATCCTGCAGCTCAGCCGGGCGCTGCAACACGGCCTGGCGATGCCCGCCCTGGTGGTGCTGCTGGTCAGCCTGGTGGGGGGCCTGCTGCTGACGGCTCTGGGCTACGCCCTGGCCCAGCGCTGCCTTGGCCCTGCCCCCAGGGCCTGAACCCCGTCCTTCGACCTGGCCTGGGCCCGATGCATCGGCATCAGACCCTGCTGTTCGGATCCGCGTGATGGCGAGATCCTGGTGGATGGACAAGGTCGGCAGCGCTCTCCGTCGATGGTGGCTGTGGGGGCGAAGCTGAGAGACAGAGCAACAGCTCCTGATTGAGCTCGGCTGTCCGCTGGTTCAGGACTGGCTGTTTGGCCGAGCCACGCCAGCATGAGTTCCCGCCTTGCCCACCCATGCAACTCATCGGTCTGCTGTTGGCTCTGGTGCTGACCGGGGTCCTGATCAGTCGCCTGTTGGTCGGCAGCCCCACAGGCCAGCCCAGCCATCCGCCGTCCCCCGGGAAAGCTCCAGAACATCAGGCTCAGCAGGCTGTCGATGCTTCCAGCAAAGCCGAGCGTCAGCGCCTGGATGACGCCATGAAGGCTCTTGATCCAGACGCCAAGCCCTGAAGCTCAGGAGAGCACGTCGGCATGCAACAGATCCATCACAGCCAGAACCTGAGCGGTCTGCTCGTTGGACAGCTGGAGCGTGTTGGCCAGATTCGAAAGGATGTTCAGCTCATCGGCCTCCAGGGGGCCGTCGGAGCGCATGATTTCGGCGGCCACGGCGTAGGCGGTGGAACGCTGGGGCCGATCGAGGGCTTCGGCGGCTTCCACCATCAGATGCTGGGGCCCTTTGTGGCGCAGCTCCGCCAGCAGGGTGTTCATCATCTGCACCATCTTTTCATCGCCGTAGTGCTGAAATGGCAGTCGATAGTCCAGGGAATGGCGCAGGGCCCGGGAACCGGCCATGGTGAGTGTGCCATCCCAGGAAACGGCTGCCAGGGCAATGGCCGCAAAGGCTGTGGCGGCATCCATGGAGACAGTGGTGATCATGGATCGAGATGTTAAGGGAACGTTGGCTCGGCTCCTGGATCGGGGCGGGTCAGCCGGAGGAGCCTGGGGATCGGAGAGGGTGTGAGCAAGCAAGACCCTCATCCACTCACTAAACAAAGGCAGTGCGGCGCCTTCGGCGGTAGCCGATCACACCAGAGACGAGGCCATAAGGATTCCTACCTAGTGCTATGTCCAAGGAATTTGAGAGCAAAGCCGCTGGAGCTTCTCCAGGATCGAATCGGCGGTTGCAGTCCAAGCGAATGGGAATGAGTCCTTGTTGTATGAGCGATGAAGTGCTCGATTGATGGCAAGCAGATGCCCTTCGGGCTATGGCGATCAGTTCTTTCACACTCAAGACAATGCCACGCCAGATTGCTCGCTGGGTGATGGTCCCCAATCAGCCCTCCACCTGGTTGAACCATGACGCGTACGTCGGCGTGGAGTGGACGATGAAACCGTGGCTGCTGCGCGAGTCAGAAGTGTACTTATCCCTGCGCGGAAGTGCTTCACTCCACGGTGTGCTTGTGGGTGCAGTCGTTGTCGACGATCAGGAAGTCGTCGACCCGGGGGGGGGGCTCCTTTTGCGCCAGCAAGCGCGGCAACAGCCGTATACTTTTCCACCCCACAAGCCCACATGAGGGCAATGCCGGTCTCTGAGGCCCACTTGTTCGTTCCGTCCGTGGGGCCAAATTCCTGCAGATCACGATCCTGGTGGCCTTCCTTTAGGCGACGGCGCAACAGCTATGGCCTCAGTCGCCGGCGGTGGTGATGAGGTCTGGGGGGATTCAGTCAGTGAGCAATGAGGCCGATGCCCTCGCTTGTGTCAAGACCATTGCTGCTCTTCCCTCAACCTTACGAGTCTCCATTCGGCATTCGAGGTGGGCTGCAGAATCTGCCTCCTGGGAATCAACATCAGCGGCATGAGCGGCACTCGTAGGCCCTGGGATAGGATTGAATCATTGCTTCAAATGCTTCGACCTCAAATTTTTGTGAGTCCTGCCGTGTTTCTCGTTTCCCAATTGTGATTAGCGTCGATGAACTCGAGGCGTTTGACGTTTACAGGTGGCTTCGTAATGGTAGTCAAGTTGGCTCGATTCTTCACTATAATCAGAGCACGATCAGCAGGTATTGTGGTCGCGTGACTGAAATCCTCGGCCTGAGATCAGGTCGCCATTGTGAAGTTTCAGGCATAGGCTCAGATATTCTCCTGTTGATGCAACGCGAGGTGCATCAACAGCATAGATTTGCAGCCTATGTAAGATTGCGACTACAGTCAACACATTGGACTAATCTGCTCATCAAGAATGACCTGCCCTCCGGATGGATCAGCAACCCAGTCAAGTGCACTGAGCCTTGTCGTGATGCTTTCCAGCTCCTTGACAATCGCGTGATCGATGCCCTGATCACTGAAGGGATTCAGCGGCCACTTGATACTGATGATCGCTATCAATGTTTTGATATTTACAAGTCACCCGTGCGATTGGTGGCCCATGCTGATAATGCACTTGTCCATGAACGCAGGCTTTCGAGTGCCGACATTTCCGAGCTCGGCGCAATTGCGCCGCAGTCCTACATGTGCCATGAGGCAAAGGAGTGCGCCAGGTTGCTCTTCAGTCAGGCTTTTGTGCAGAGCGATGTCTCGGCATCATTGGGTAAAAGACACGATGTTGCCTGGTCTATCCCAACTTTTTCGCTAATCGGTCAACAGGAATTTGCCGTCGACTTTGGTGTTGATTTTAGCCATCGCTACGTTGAATCTGTTGTGGTTTTGCGGGAAAATGCTGAATGGGCAATGGTCGATCAACTGGTTTCTTTCTTGAGGTCTAAATATGCTGTTCTCGCGGCTGATCAGGGATTCAGTATTTCTGTTCATGCTTGATCGGCTTGTGTCCAGGACTGGGACCTGCTCAATTGGGGCATGTTGAAGAGTTTCAGCCTGGAGAAACGTTTCCCTGAAATGGTTTGGTTCCCACGTCTCACAGTCTTTGCCTGGGAGTGAATCCCCGCCTCTGACGACCTCGACGCCGCCATCGAGGCGGCCATCGATGCTGCCGTCGGCTGCCCTCAGCCCGCCACGACGCGGCCGTCCTGGAGCCGGACGATGCGCCCGGCGCGGCCAGCCACCTGGGCGTCGTGGGTGACCAGAACGATCGTCAGCCCCTCGTCGTGCAGCGCCGTCAGTTGATCCATCACCGCCGCCCCGGTGTGTGAATCCAGGGCACCGGTGGGCTCATCGGCTAATAGCAGATCCGGCTGGTTCACCAGGGCACGGGCGATCGCCACCCGCTGCTGCTGGCCACCGGAGAGCTGACTGGGCCGGTTGGCCAGCCGATCGCCCAGTCCCACCTGCACCAGCATCGCCTCGGCCCGCCGCCGTCGCTCAGACCGCGAGTAGCCGGCGTAGACCATGGGCAGCATCACATTCTCAAGGGCCGTAAGCCGTGTGAGCAGATTGAATTGCTGGAAGACAAAGCCGATGCGGAAGTTGCGGATGTCGGTCAGTTCGTTGTCGCTGAGGGTGGTGATATCACGGGCATCAAAGTAGTATTTGCCGCTGCTCGGACGCTCCAGGCAGCCGATGATGTTCATGAGGCTGGATTTTCCCGACCCCGATGCCCCCATGATCGCGGTGTACTCCCCCCGCAGGATGGTGAGATCGATATCCCTCAGGATCGGCACCAGCATCTCACCCATCGCATAGGTCTTGTTGATGCCCACCAGCTGGATCATGGCCTAATCGCTCCTGAGGGCGGCGATCGGATCCAGGTGGGCTGCTTTGTTGGCCGGGTAGGCCCCGAAGAACACACCGATGGCCAGAGCGAAGCCAAGCGAGAGCACCACGGCATCCAGCGCCACACCCGCCGGCCAGCCGAAGACCGCGTTGATGATCATCGACGCCACCACCCCCAGGGCTGTGCCCAGCAATCCCCCGAACAGGGAGAGCACCACCGCTTCGACCAGGAACTGACGAAGAATGTCGCTGGAGCGGGCACCGATGGCGCGTCGAATGCCGATCTCCCGGGTGCGCTCGCTGACCGAGACCAGCATGATGTTCATGATGCCGATTCCACCGACGATCAGGGAGATGGCCGCCGATCCCCCAAGCAGAGAGGTGAAGATGTTGGCCACAGAGTTGGATGCACTGACCAGATCAGCCTGATTCCTGATCAGGAAGTCGTCCTGCCTCGGAACGATGATCTTGTGTCGCAAGCGCAGAAGATTGGTGATCTGGTACTGGGCCGCTTCCATTTCGGATGGCCTGGTGGCTGATACCGAGATGCTGTCCAGTGAGATCCCCGAGATCGCGTTGACACCGACAATGCGGCTGGCCATGGTGGTCAGCGGGATCAGCACTTGGTCGTCCTGGTCGCGAAAGGAATTGACCCCCTTGTACTCCAGGGTGCCAATCACCTGAAAGGTCTCCCCACGGATGCGAATCGTCCGCTCCAATGCACTGGAGGGGGTCAGGCCCAGGCTGTCCACCACGGTCTGCCCCAGCAGCGCCACGCGATCCGTCCGGTCCAGCTCGGCCTGGTTGAAGAAGCGACCCGTCAGTGGCAGAAAATCTCGCACTGATTTGTACTCCGGGGTGGTGCCCACCACCGTGGTGCTGGTGTTCAGTTCCCCCAACACCACCTGGGAGCGGAGGTTGAGCACAGGGGCGACGTTGGCGACCGAGGAGGCGGAATGGGCGATCGCCTTGGCGTCATCCCAGACCAGGGTGGTGGCCGAGCCTGCTCCCCTGGAGGCCGGGCTGTTGGTGGCCGCAACGCCGCTCTGAACAAAGATCAGGTTGGAGCCCAGGGATTTGAGCTGGGCTTCGGTCTGGCTCTGGGCCCCGCGACCGATGGTCACCATCGTGATCACGGCCCCGATGCCGATGATCACCCCCAACATGGTCAGGGCTGAACGCAGCCGATTGGACACCAGGGACGACCAGGCCAGAGCAATGGTTTCCAGCAGATCCCCCCAGGTCAGCTCCGCACGGGTGCGTCGTCGCTCCTGGGGACTGGGAAGCAGAGCAGGTGAACTCAATCTGGCCATGGACTCCCAGGACCTCAGCGGGGGGGACGACCCGCCCCACCCGGCTGGGCAAGGGGCGAGGATGCCGTCACCGGCTTGCCGTTGGGCTTGCGGGACCCGGGGAAGGTGATGTAGATCCGCTCGCCTTCCTTCAGGCCGGCCAGCACTTCCGTAGCGCTACCGACGGTGGCTCCCACCTTGATGGGGTGAAAGAGCGGGCGCAGCCCGTTGCTGAGCAGGTAAACACCGGTGCCCTCCTTCTGGCTGACGATGGCCGGGGTGGGAATCAGCAGAGCATTCCTGTGTTCTCCCACCAGGAAGTCGGCGGTGATGTTCATACCCGAGCGCAGCCCGGCCAGGTCGCGATGGTCAATCGTGATCCGAACTTCGAAGCTGGTCACGTTCTGCACCACCACCGACTCGGGGGCAATCAGGCGCACACGTCCATGCACCACCAGATCGGGATAGGCATCCACCCGGATCTGCACCGGCTGGCCTTTGTAGATCGAGGGCTCATCAATCTCCGAGACGGAGGCCACCGCCTCCAGCGGACCGGCCAGGGCGAGGATCGAGGAGGAGGTGGCGGAGGTGGTGGCGCTGGCGGAGGTGGTGGGTGTCACGAAGGCGCCGACATTGGCGTATTTCTGGGTGACCACACCGCTGAAAGGAGCCCGGATCACCGTGTCATTCATCAGGGCCTGGGCTGTTTTCAGATCGCCCTGGGCCTGGACCACCTGGGCGCGTAGAGAGCGGATATGGGCCTGGGTAGCCAGGAACTGCGACTGGCTGGCTGTGTAGTCGTTGTGGCTCACCCCGCCGGCTTGGTAGAGCTGCTGGTTGCTGCGGAAGTTGGCCTTGATCGACAGGAGCTGGGCTTCTGCTTCCCGCAGGTTGCCCTGGGCGGCCTCCAGATTGCCCCGCTCTCGCAGCAGCTGTCCCACGAGGTTGCTGTGATCCATACGGGCCACGATCTGCCCCGCTTTCACCTGATCACCCTGATCCACCAGCAACGCCACCACCTTGCCGGCCGCCTTGGGGCTGATGTTCACCGGGGTGAGCGGCTTGATCGAACCGGCTGCTGAGACCTTGATCGTCACATCCCTGCGCACAACCACTGTTGTTTCGGCTTGCAGACGCCGCTGTCGATCCCGCTGGCGCCCCAGTTGAGCAAGTCCCCCACCGACCGCCAGCAGCACGGCCCCAGAAACGACAGCGATCACCAGCCAACGCCGGTTTCCAGTGGGAACTTTCACCGGGGAGACGAGATCCACCTCATGTCAACGCGATGGGGGAACATCCAGACCAGCTGAAGCTGCACTCTTCGGCGTCTTGCTGCATGCGCATCGATCCGATCTGCCCCCAGCTTGCTCGTAAAAGATGAACAAGATGTGACTGGCAGGCCTTCGCTCTGTGACAGTCTCTGTCCAGCCCATGCCTACGGAACCAAGGAGACCTTGGTTTCGTCACCACAGCGCCGGGGTCGTGGTGCGGAGATCGCCGGTGTTCCATGGCAGGGTTCGCCCGTTGGCGGGCTGGGTCTGTGGCGTTCTGGGCCCGAATCACCGCGCCAGACTGTGCGCCTCGTGGTGGAACGCGGGATGGCTAACCCTCTGACGGTTCTGTTCGTTGCGCACGGCTCGCCGCTGGTCGCCATCCAGCCGGGCGCCGCCAGTGTTGCGTTGACAGCCCTGGCCAGGGAACTGGAGAGGCCTCGGGCGCTCTTGGTGATCCGTCCCCATTGGCAGACGGAGGTGCTCACCGTGGGCACGGCCAGCCGACTGGAGACCATCCACGACTTCGGTGGATTCGATCCCGCTCTGTACGCGATTCAGTACCCGGCCAGTGGCAGCGCCCAGGCCGCGCAGGAGGTCATTGACGCCCTGCAAACCGTGGGACACCCGGTGAAGATGGATGCGCGCCGCGGCCTGGACCATGGGGCCTGGGTGCCGCTGCGGTATCTCTTCCCCGCGGCGGATGTGCCCGTCGTTCCCCTGTCTCTTCAGCATCACGGCGGAGCGGAGCACGCCTATCGCCTAGGCCAGGCTCTGGCGCCGCTGGCCGAGCAGGGCTGGCTGATCGTCGCCTCCGGCAACATCACCCACAACCTGCGGGACTGGCAGCAGGCGGAACGGGGCGCCGGAGTCGACACCAGCTACGCCGAGCGCTTCTCGGACTGGATCTACGCGCAGTTGACAGGCCGCCAGGTGGATTCGTTGCTGCACTTCCGGCAGAGCCAGCCCGATGCTGTGCGCGCCCATCCCCGCGAGGAGCACCTGCTGCCGCTGTTCATCGCACTCGGAGCAGCCGGAGCCGATGCCCAACCCCGCGCCTTCCATCGCGGCATCACCGACCATGTGATCGCGATGGACGGCTATGCCTTTGACCGGGTCCGGGCTCAGTAGGCCTCTCAAGCTGCCGGACGGCGCTGAGAGCCGCTTCGATACGCATGGAGGGCTGCCCCATTGGTTTTTTCTTGTATTTATTCCCTGTCATGAGTTATTCTGAGCCCTGGCTCAAGCCTTCATGCAATCAGGCCACCGGCTTAAGGGCGCCGCTACTCCCTATGGCTTCCATTTGGCCATCTGGCGATTCTTCGTGGCGTGAACAACGGTCAAACGTTGTCTGGTTCTATCTGAGCTGCGTAAATGCTTTGGATTCAGCTTTCGAATGCTTCCGGGTCCTGGCCTCTGGATGGCACGTCTGCGCCTCAGCGCAGCCGCATTGCTGATCTCGAGACATGCATTCTGAAGGGGATTTTTCTCTTCTTTGCATGAGGGCACTCGTCCCCAGGCTATCCTCAGGCTGGCGACTGCTTATGCCTCAGTCTTTGCATCTGTGACGCAATAATAGATCTCTTTGAGTGTCGAACCGCGCGGTTCTGGCTTTATCTTTTTACTTGCGGTTTCCTTGATGTAGTTGGTGGCAGCTGGCAAGGTCTCGGGAGCTGAGCTGATGTCGTCCGCGCTGGTTGATGCATAGGACGTGCCTTCAATGGTCTTGGTCTGCTCTCTGAGGCGTACAAATCTTGACCGTTTGCGCCCTGCCTAACGTGCTGCTTCAGGTTCAATTCATTGTGGGAATGCAGTCAAAATAGGGTCATTCCGATGGGTTGAGTGCGCGCAAAGGTCATTGAAACGTCGATTTGGTCAGTGGAATCATCAGGGCAAAGGCAAGGCTGAGACTGAGTTTTGGCGATTGCATGTGGCGAATCTGGTCACCACAGAGCCTGAGGCTGGCGCGTCCACTGTTTCCGCCGCATCCGCGGACGTGTTGCCACTGCTGATCTCGGCGCGACCTCGCCAGAATCAACATTGTCTGGACTGCGGCCCCCCGGCCGGGCCACCAACCCCAGGAGCCTTTCCAAGAAGAGAGCCCTGGGGGCCTGGACCCCCCGCTGCTAGAACAAGCCAGTTTGAGTGGCGGCCACCTAGACGGTGTGTCCTTTCATTGTCAATATCTCCGAACCAGACGATCTGTGTGGACAGCCCGACCATGACCAGTACCGCCGTCCCCACATCTTCGAAACGTTCCAGCACGCTTTCTCTGGCCGACATGGCTCCGGCAGCCTCCCTGGGCCAGCCCCGGCTCGAAATCCTGGGCGGCCGGTCCCTCTCCGGTGAAATTCTGGTCAGTGGTGCCAAGAATTCGGCATTGGTATTGATGGCCGCCTGTCTGCTCACGCGCGACACTCTGCGGCTGCGCAATGTGCCGCCTCTCACGGATATCACCGGCATGGGTGAAATCCTCGGCGCCCTTGGTGTGGCCGTGACCCGCAGTGGTGACAGCATCGAGCTCAACGGCGAGCACGTCACCAAGGCCGCTCCGCCCTATGAGCTGGTCAACAGCCTGCGGGCCAGCTTTTTCTGCATCGGCCCCTTGGTGGCCCGTATGGGCATGGCCCAGGTGCCCCTGCCCGGAGGATGCCAGATCGGCTCCCGTCCGGTGGTCGAGCACGTCAAGGGGCTCAAGGCCCTCGGTGCCCAGGTCACCATCGATCATGGGGTGGTCACCGCCGTGGTGCCGGGCCGCGGCCATCGCCTGACCGGCGGCCACATCCATCTCGATTGCCCCAGCGTTGGAGCCACCGAAACGCTGATGATGGCGGCCGCTCTGGCCGATGGCGAAACCACCATCGACAACGCTGCCCAGGAGCCCGAGGTGATCGACCTGGCCCGGCTGCTGATTGCGATGGGGGCCAGGATCCGTGGCGCCGGCAGCCCCACGATCACGATCGTCGGTGTCGAGCGCCTGCATGCTGCCGACTACGCCGTGATCCCCGACCGCATCGAGGCGGGCACCTTTCTGCTGGCTGCCGCCATCACCCGCTCGCTGCTGCGGGTTGCCCCCGTGGTGCCTGAACATCTCGGTGCCGTGCTCACCAAGCTCGAAGAGGCGGGCTGCCGCATTCAGCACGACGGCCTCGGGGTGGTGATCGACGCCCAGCGCATCGGCGCCGTCGATCTGCGCACCCAGCCCTTCCCCGGTTTTCCCACCGATCTGCAGGCGCCGTTCATGAGCCTGCTGGCCACGGCGGAAGGCAGCAGCATGATCGTGGAGAACATCTTCGAGAACCGGCTCCAGCATGTCGCTGAGTTGCAGCGCATGGGGGCCTCCATCCGCATGCAGGGCAATACCGCCTTCATCGAGGGTGTGGCGCGCCTCAGCGGTGCCCCGGTGCACGGCACCGACCTGCGGGCTTCGGCAGCCATGGTGCTCGCCGGTCTCGCCGCCGAGGGCACCACCACCGTGCGCGGCCTGGAGTTCCTTGATCGCGGCTACGCCGATCTGGAAGGCAAGCTCAACGGTGTGGGTGCCGTGATCCGTCGTCTCCATGACGAACCGGCCAGCCTGCCACTGGCGGCCTGAGCCAGGCGGGGCCGTTCAGCATCGGCCCCGTCGTAGCCCAGTCGAGGACTAAGATCGCGAGCACGGGAGCGTGCCGGAATTGGTAGACGGACTCGACTCAAAATCGAGCGCCTTCGGGTTTGTGGGTTCGAGTCCCACCGCTCCCATCCACTCTTTGGAGTCCCCTGCGGCACCTCAGAGTGCAGTTTCTTCGTCGTCACTTCCTGCCTGAGCCAAGGTGTCTGCGACCCCAATCAGTCCCGATGCATCGGCGGTGATGGGCACCTACGCCCGTTACCCGCTTGAGTTGGTCCGCGGCAAGGGTGTCTGGCTGTACGACAGCAACGGCCGCCGCTACCTCGATGGGGTAGCTGGCATCGCTGTCTGCACCCTGGGCCACAGTGATCCGGTGCTGCGCCGTGCCCTCTGTCGTCAGCTCGGCAAACTGCAGCACGTCTCCAATCTCTACCGGATACCTGAGCAGGAAGCCCTGGCCCGGGCCCTCTGTGAGCGCAGCGCGGCTGCGGCGGTTTTTTTCTGCAATTCGGGCGCTGAGGCCAACGAGGCCGCCATCAAGTTGGCCCGCAAGCACGGCCATGTGGTCCGCGGCATCGAGCGGCCGGTGATCCTGACGGCCCAGGCCAGTTTTCACGGCCGCACCCTGGCCGCCGTGACCGCTACGGGCCAGCCGAAATATCACCAGGGCTTCGAGCCGATGGTGGAGGGCTTCCGCTATTTCCCCTACAACGACATCAGCGCCTTTGAAGCCCTGCTGGCGGAGTGCGAGGCCGAGGGGCCGCGGGTGGCCGCCGTGCTGCTTGAACCGATCCAGGGCGAGGGCGGGGTGATCCCGGGAGATCCGGCCTTCTTCCGCCGGGTGCGCGAGCTCTGCGATCAACGGCAGATCCTGCTGATCTTCGATGAGGTTCAGATCGGTGTCGGCCGCAGCGGCCACTGGTGGGGCCACGGGCGGCTTGGCGTTGAACCCGATGCCTTCACCATGGCCAAGGGCCTGGGCGGTGGCATCCCCATCGGTGCCCTGGCGGTGAAGGCCGCCTTCGATCACTTCCGCCCCGGCGACCATGCCAGCACCTTCGGTGGCAATCCCTTCGCCTGTCGTGCCGCGCTCACGGTGATCGCGGAAATCGAGCGCCGCCGGTTGCTGGAGCACGTCCAGGGCATGGAGCGGTTCCTCATCGATCAACTCGCCGAACTGGCCGGCCGCCATCCCGGAACCATCGATGCGGTGCGGGGCTGGGGCCTCCTGCAAGGTGTGGTGCTCTCCGAGCAGGGCCCCATGGCAGCGGAGCTGGTCAAGGTGGCAATGGCGGAAGGGCTGCTGCTGGTGCCTGCCGGACCCAGGGTGGTGCGGATCGTGCCCCCCTTGGTGATCCGCCCCCGCCATCTGCGCAAGCTGATCCAGCGCCTGGAGAAAGCCCTGATCAGCCTGTCCTGAGGTGTCCGTTCCGCCCTTGGACGGCACTGCGGCAAGCCCGCCACGGATCACCGAGGTGTCGGGTTGGGGCGCTTCAGCAGGTGCTTCTGGCGTGCGGGAGCCGGCGGGGTCGTCGATCGCCCTCGGCCTGCCCGCCCCCGTCAATCTCGATGACCTGCTGGAGCCCTTCTCCCGGCGCGGGGTCGATCTGGGGCTGGAGAGGCTTCGGGCGGCGCTGGGCGAGGGGGGCCATCCCGAGCGCCGCTTTGCCGCCGTTCAGGTGGCCGGCACCAACGGCAAGGGCTCGATCTGCACGCTGCTGCACGCGATTCTGCGGGCCGCCGGCCTCCACTGCGCCAGCTACCGTTCGCCCCACCTAGTCAGCTGGTGCGAGCGCATCCAGCTCAATGATGTCTGGATCAGTGCCGAGCAGCTGCGCGCCGACCTGGTTCGCTGGCAGCCGATCGGCTGCCGCCATCAGCTCACCCCCTTTGAGCTGCTGACCGCGGCCGCCTTCGATCGCTTCGCCAGCGAGGCCCCCGATCTGGTGATCCTGGAGGTGGGTCTCGGTGGCCGCCTCGATGCCACCACGGCCCATCCGCAGCGCTCCCTGATCGGCTTCGGCAGCATCGGCCTGGACCATCGCGAGCATCTGGGCGCCACCCTGACGGCAATCGCCCGTGAAAAAGCGGCCGTGATGGGGCCAGGTTGCCTGGCGTTCAGCGCCCCTCAGCACCCTGAGGTGGCCGCCGTGCTCAACGCTGAAGCCCGCCGGCACAACTGTGAGCTGCGCTGGCTTGAACCCCTGGCGGCCCCGGAGCACGGCGGCCCACCGCTGGGACTGGCCGGCTTCTGGCAGCGCAGCAACGCCGCTGTGGCCCAGGCCATGGCCCAGGCCCTGGCGCGGCGGGGCTGGCCCGTGGACGCAACGGCCATCGCCCAGGGCCTGGCCGCCGCCCGCTGGCCCGGACGTCTGGAGCGCCGCGATTGGCAGGGCCGCCCGCTGCTGCTCGACGGTGCCCACAACCCGCCGGCGGCCCTGGCACTGCGCCAGGAGCTCGACCGTCAGCATGGACGCCGCTGGCTGCTGGGGATCCAGCGCCACAAGCAGGCGCCGGAGCTGCTTGATGCCCTTCTGGCTCCAGGCGATCGGCTGGCAGTCGTCGCCATTCCCCATCACCTCAGCTGGAGTGCCGCCGACCTGATGGCCGAGCGCCCCGCCCTGGCCGCGCAGATCGAAGCCGCCACCGATCTGGTGGCGGGGCTCGACTGGCTCACGGCCCCAGGCCCCCTGCCCGTGGTGAGTGGTTCCTTGCATCTTCTGGGTGCAGTGATGCCCCTGCTGGATCCCCTGGAGGGAGCTCGGCATCCCCCCGCTCAGCAGCTCGCCCATCCATGAGACCCGGCTTCTGTTCTGAGGTTCCGGCAGCCGTCATGGCCACTGGCTCAGTAGCCCATTCTTCATGGTGATCACTGCCTTCAGGCCAGAGCGTGGGTCGCACCTGGCGTCTGCTGAGTGAGGCTGAGATCCATAGGGAAGGCTCCAACCTGATCATGAGCACGGCAGCGGCCGGGCCTTATCCGAGCCGGAGTCCTTCCACGCCCTGCCAGCCGAAGTAGACGGCCAGCAGCAGGCTCGCCACCCCAACGATCGGGTCGGCGTTGCTGAACAGCCATTGCTTGCTGCCTTGCAGGGCCGGCTGCACCCGCTGCTGGCCGAGCAGCAGCACCGCCAGAAACGGCACCAGCAGCAGCGTCCCGGTGGCGAGGCTGAACAGCCCGCCGCTCAGCAGCTCCTGGCCTGCTCCAAGGCCTGCCGCCAGCAGCTCGCCGCTGGCCTTGGCATAGAGAAACACGTCATCGGGGCTGATCACCTGAATCAGGGCGCTCAGTCCCAGCAAAGGCAGCAGCGGCATGGCGCAGAAACGATCCAGCTGGCCGGCCCAGGCCGGCGCCCCAGAGCTCTCCTTGCGATCGAGCAGCTGTTTCATGCCCACCCCGAGCAGCACTCCGGCCGCCAGCAGATCGAGGCCGGTGCGATGGGAGGTTCCCTTGTCCATGCTCAGCAGCAGGCCATGGCCCACGGTCAGCAGCAGGGTGACCTCCAGGGCAGAGATGAGCAGCCAGCCGGCGACGAACCAGCCGCCGCGACGCAGGGGATCGGCGCCCACCAGTAGCAGGAGCAACAGGGCGATATGGAGGGGGCTGAAACCGATCGCCAGGGCAAAGCCGAGCAGTTCGCTCCAGAGGGTTGCAAGGTTCAGGGCCGGACTGCAGCTCAGCCGCCATTCTGGCGGTCACTGTGATCGCCAGGTTCAGAACTGTTGGCGGTGGATGGACGCTCAGGGCCGCTGATGCCAGGCCGTCTGAATTGAGCGAAAGCGGTCACCTCAGCGGCAGCTCTCGTGCCGGGCTGGGACTTCAGACCAGCTGTCGACAGGCAAGGTACGGGCCATCAGAGGCATGGGAATGTCCCACTCCCATCGGGGTCAGGCGCCACACCGGACAGACGTGCTGGTCGGGTGCCTGAATCCCCTTTGCCACGGCTTGATGACCCAGTTCGCTCCGTGGAGTGGCGTGCTGCCAAGGCTCTGCTGGGTCCTCACCAGGTGATGAAAGCCCTGGCTGAGACTGATCCGGTATCGGCAGAACTTGCTGGGTAATCCAGTGCCATCGGCGATGGGGCCAATCTGGAAGCGGCCAGCCCTGTCTGGGCCAACGCCGTCACCGGCCGGTGACGGCGTTGGCCTGAGCAGCGATTCAGGACCTTCCGGCAATCCCCGGCATTCCGTGGATCGTCACGTTCCAATGCAGCAACGCCCGCTGGTCTCGCTCGTAGCCCAGCACGCTGAAGCCGCCGGTGCCGAGGACGAAAAGGGCCCCGCCGCGGGCACCCAGGCCGAGCCAGGTGGCGGCCAGGCTGCGCAGCAGATGGCCGTGGGCAAACAGGGCGATCCGGCAAGGCACTTCACGGCTCAAGGCCGGGCTGCCGTTTGGGAGAGGGGCTGGCGGGCTGCTCCGTCGAGGGGTTCTGGCAGACGAGAGGCTGCTGGGCTCAGAGCCAGCTCCAGTGACACCCTCTGGCCAGCCTGTTGCCGCTGCCAAGGTGCGATCGGGCACGGGATTGGTCTGGACGCTGCCGGGGGGGACTGGTGAGTGGCTGGCTGCAGATCCATCGCTGGTAGGTGCGGAGCTGGCAGGCCCGTTGCCGCCCATGGTGACGGCTGGTGGTGCTGGATTTGCGGCGTTGGCGTCCGCGGTGCTGCGCCGTGGAGGCTGGCTGGCCAAGGGCAGGGCGCGGGCGATCACCCGCTCGCAGCGGATCTGGACTGCTTCGCCATCCTCCCCGTCCGGGCAGCCGTGGTTCCAGAGCGTCCAATCGCTCCGGTTGCGGCGGATCTCGGCGGTGGTGATGCCCTCATAGGCGCCGTAATCCCACTCCCGCAGATCGTCCCAGACCTCGGCGCCCTCGGTCAGGCCCGCCAGCTCGCAGGTGCGTCGGGCGCGCTGCAGCGGGCTGGTGGCCACGGCCGTGAATGCAACCCCCTGGAGCAGCGGCGCCAGGGCCCTGGCCTCGTCTTCACCCTCGGCCAACAGGGGCAGATCGCTGCGACCTGTGTGGCGGCCGTTGCGGGACCATTCGGTGGCGCCATGGCGCAGCAGCCATAGCTCCAGGCCGCCGCTGGGCTTGGGCTCAGCGGCGGATGTCAAACCAGTCCGATCCGGTGGGGGGGACGCGGCTGCTGGCCACACTGCTCACCTGGGCACCCTGGGGGCCCTTCTCGCACCACAGCTGCAGTTCGCTGAGCACCAGCGGGATACCTTCGGCCTCCACTTCCACCGAGCCATCGGCGAGATTGCGCACCCAGCCACTGAGGCCGAGCTCGTTGGCGCGCTTGAGGCAGCCGGCCCGATAGCCCACTCCCTGCACCTGGCCGCGCACGTTCAGCCGCCAGCGCTCACTGGGAGGACTGAGGCGATGTTCGGAGGGTTGCAGAAAGCGCCGTTCGGCGGCTGCAGCCCGAAGTGCCCGGCTGCGGCGGCCAGCCTCCGGGGAATCCCCGGGCACCCAGCCCAATGGAGATGTAGCCAGCTTGCGTGAATGTTCGCGCTCGTCCATCCTTCCGCCCTCCGTGGAGAACCCCAGCCTTCAAGCTGCCACAAGTTCGTCGCCGTTGACAACGCCGAATCGGCTTCCAGTTGCCAACGGTGAAATTCGTGACCCATCAGGCGTTCGCCCCTGCGGACCAGCAGGCCGTCGACACTGGCCTGAGCCTCGCGGTAGCCAAGGCTCAGCGGGCCCCGCCGGGCCCTCAGCGGCAGTACTCCCGCCATCGGATGGCTGCGGCCCTCGCCATCCTCCAGCTGCTGGCCGAGCAGCAGCAAGCCGCCACACTCGGCCACGATCGGCAGGCCGGCGCCGGCGGCATCGGCCAGCTGGCTGAGGCTGCGCCGGCTGGCCGCCAGGTTCTCGGCATGCAGTTCCGGGTAACCCCCGGGCAGCAGCACCGCCTTGCAATCGGGGGGCAGGGGCTCGTCGGCCAGGGGACTCCAGGCCTGGGGCTCCAGGCCCACGGCCCGCAGCAGTTCGGCGGCCTCGGGGTAGCGGAAGTGGAAGGCGGCATCCGTGGCGATCGCCACCGGCAGGAGCGGCTGGCCTGGGGGGACGGCCTCCATCCGGGGCTGGGGCCCAACGGTTGAGAGGGCCCAGGTGATCGGGTCCGTGGTCTGCTGCGGTGGCGCTGACGGCTCGAGCAGGGGCCAGAGCCGCTCCAGATCCAGGTGTTCCTCGGCGAGCTGCGCCCAGAGGCGTTGCCGCTCCCCCAGATCGTCGAGTTCCTGGGGGGGCAGCAGGCCGAGGTGCCGCGAGGGCAGATCAAGGCTGGGGTGCTGGGGGAGAACGCCGAGCAGGGGAACCGATATCGACGCCAGGGCTTCCGCCAGCAGGGCCCGATGGCGTTCACTGCCCACCCGGTTGAGCACCACCCCCGCCAGCGTCACAGCAGGTGGCCCGTGATCGCGGAAGCCGCGCACCAGGGCCGCCAGAGAGCCCGCCTGGCGGGAGGCCTCCACCACCAGCACCACGGGCAGATCGAGCAGGGCAGCGACCGCCGCCGAGCTGCCTTCGCTGCTGGGGCCGCGCCCGTCGAACAGGCCCATCACCCCTTCCACCAGCACCCGATCGGCCCGGCTGCCATGCCAGCTGTAGCAGCGCCGCACCCATTCGGCGCCGCAGAGCAGGGGATCGAGATTGCGGCAGGGCCGCTGGGCCACCGCCGCCAGCAACTGGGGATCCAGGTAGTCGGGGCCCACCTTGAAGGGCTGGATGCTCTGGCCCCGCTGGCGGGCGCTGGCGATCAGGCAGAGGCTCAGCAGGGTTTTGCCACTGCCGCTGCAGGGGGCGGCGATCAGGCAGCCCAAGGGCTCAGCGCGGCAGGATCATGGCGGCCAGCGGTGCGGAGGACGCCAGCAGGGGATTGGTGGTGTCGTGGCCGCCGCCGAGCAGGCGCGCCATTTCCATCTCTTCGTTCTCCTCGGGCAGAGGAACAACTTCCTCCACCAGCTCCATCGCCGCCATGCCACCCGATTCGAGCCGCATGCAGCCCCCCGATTCCGAGCAGAGGATGATGCATAGGGGAGGGCGGTCGGGGGGTTCACAGATGAGGCGAAGGCCCACGATCGCACCCGGGTGGGCCTTGGGAACGCCGACCGGAACCGGCATCTGGCGGAAGCGCACGGCGGTGCCATCGGTGCGTTGGAACTCGGCGTTGATGCCGCCGGGCTCCTCGGTCGCGGAGCTGTCGATCAGGTGCCAGCCAAGCCGGTCGGCCATCCAGGCGGTCAGCAGCAGCCCTTTCACCGGATGATCCCCCTCGACGTCGATGTCGAGCTGGACGACGTGGGCCAGGGCGTCGCGACGGGAGGGAGGGTCGAACACCATCGCCAGCGATTCGCGCCAGCTGCGCAGCCGCAGCCAGTTGAGATCGTTGACGGCCTGCCCCGCCTCGATCCTCTCCACCAGCACATCCAGGCAGCGGGCCGGTTGCCCCAGGGAGGTGTCGATCACAAGCCGCCGCGGTGGCGGGGCCAGGGCTTCCAGCATCTCCGGCGGTTCATCGAGGCTGCTGTTCCACCAGACCCAGCAGGGCAGGTCATCACCGATCAAGGGCTGGATCAGGGGCAGGCCCTGGCGCAGGGCCTCCATGCCGCCGCGCAGCACGATCGCATCGCCGCAGGCGGCGCCGGCTCCACCCTCGTCCGGCAGGGGGCAGTACGCAGCCACCATGGTTTCGAGCGGCCGCCCTGCATCGAGGGTGGGGACCAGGGTGATCAGTCGCCGGGGGGTGTGGACACTGATGGCGTTCGGCACGAACTGGCCGCGCAGATCCTGGGCCTCGTGCTGGCCTTCCAGCTGGCCGACCTTCCAGGCCAGGCGCGGATCCATCGGCGCGGTGCTGAAAGGCAGGTCACAGTCGGGGGTGATCAACCGGGCCGCTTCGAGCAGATCGTTGCGCTCCAGTCCCCGGATCGGTCCGTCGA
>CANCJV010000003.1 GCA_947378425.1 Synechococcaceae cyanobacterium | reverse complement strand
ATCCTGCGCAAGCGATTGGGGCAGGGCATTGAACTGCACAGCCTCGACTACGGCGATGTCCTACCGATCGGCGATGCCAAGGTGTCGTTCCACAGCGCCGGCCACGTGCTCGGCTCCGCCCAGATCCGCCTGGAGGCCGGGGGGGAAAGCTGGCTGGTCACGGGTGACTTCAAGCGCGACGCCGACCCCAGTTGCGCGCCGTTTGAACCGGTCAGCGCCGATGTGCTGATCAGCGAGGCCACCTTCGGACTGCCGATCTACCGCTGGTCCGCCGGCGCCCAGGTGGCCGGCGACATCCGCGACTGGTGGCAGGCCTGCCCCCAACGCCCCTCGGTGCTGTTCTGTTATGCGTTCGGCAAGGCCCAACGGATCCTGGCCGAACTGCACGCCCTCGGCGTCGAACAGGAGGTGTTGTTGCACGGGGCCGTGGCGGCGTTGATCGAGCCCTACCGGCAACAGGGCATCGCCATGGTCCCGACCCGTCCCCTGTCGGAGCTGCCCCGCGACGAGCCGCTGGAGGGTCGGCTGGTGCTCGCACCGCCTGCAGCCCAGGGCTCCCCTTGGATAAAACGCCTGCGCGGCGCCCAGACCGGCTTTGCCAGCGGCTGGATGGCGGTGCGCGGCGCCCGCCGCCGCCGCGGCTGTGAGCGCGGCTTCGTACTCAGTGACCATGCGGACTGGCCGGCCCTGGTGGACACCGCCCGGCAATCCGGCGCCCGCCAGGTGTACGTGACCCACGGCCAGAGCGAGGTGCTGGCCCGCTATCTGCGCGAAGTGGCAGGCATCGCCGCCGAGCCCCTGCAGGGAGGCGGCCTGGCGGAACGGGGGGATGCCGATGGCGAGGCTGAACGCGAACCCAGCGGCAGCCAACTCTCTGAAAGCGGCGAGGGCGAGCCCCGGGAGGTTGTCCCCTGAAGCGCTTCTGCCACCTGTTCGAACGGCTCGATCGCAGCAAGGCCACCAGCGCCCGGGTTCGGGCCTTGGTGGACTATTTCCAGGTGGTGCCGCCGGGGGATGGAGCCTGGGCCCTGCATGGCCTGCTGGGCAACCAGCGCCGCCGCCTGCTGAGCAGCCTGCGGCTGCGTCAGATCTGCCTGGAGGGGACCACCCTGCCCGCCTGGCTGTTCGACGACTGCTACCGCCAGGTGGGGGACAGCGCCGAAACGATCGCCCTGCTCTGGAAGCAGAACACGGCCAGCGCCACCGCCATGCTGTCCCCATCCCCGGGCGCCGAGGCCTCGCTGCAGCAGTGGATGGAGAACCTGCTGCCACCGTTGGCTTGCCTGGAACCGGCCGAACAGGCCCGGGCGATGCGGGCCCTGTGGCAGGGGCTGGAGCCGATCGAGCTGCTGGTGGTCAACAAGTTGCTGACCGGTGGCCTGCGGGTCGGGGTGGCCCAGGGGCTCGTGATCCAGGCCCTGGCCCAGCTCTCGGGCCTGGAGCCGGCTCGCCTGCGCCACCGGCTGATGGGGGGCTTCCGGCCCTCGGCCGAGCAGTTCACCGCCCTGCTCGATCCCGCCGATGACGACGCCAGTCTCAACAGCCGGCCCTATCCCTTCCAGCTGGCCTGCCCGCTCGATCCCGAACGCCTCAGCGACACGACACCGGCCACCTGGCAGGTCGAATGGAAGTGGGATGGCATCCGCGCCCAGCTGATTCGCCGCCGCGGTGTCTGCTGGCTGTGGAGCCGGGGCGAGGAGCTGATCCATCCGGCCTTCCCGGAGTTGATCCAGCTGGGCGAAACCTTGCCGGATGGGCTGGCACTCGATGGCGAAGTGATCATCTGGGAGCCGGGGGCCGCTCAGCCCAGACCCTTCGCGGATCTGCAGCGGCGCCTGGGCCGCAAGGCTCCCGGGCGCGCGCTCCTGGCCGAGCTTCCGGCGGCCTTCGTCGCCTACGACCTGCTCGAGCTGGAGGGCCGCGACCGGCGCCCTGAGCCCCTGCGCCAGCGCCGCGCCGCCCTGGAGGATCTGCACCGCAGCCTCCTGGCGGCGCCATTCCCCTCCGGCGCCGGGCTTCTGCGCCTCTCCGCCACCCTGCCCCTGCCCCACTGGGACTCCCTGGAGGCGTTGCGCGCCGGTGCCGCCGCCGCCGGAGCCGAAGGTCTGATGCTCAAGGATCTCGACTCCCCCTATCTGGTGGGCCGCCGCCGCGGCCCCTGGTGGAAACACAAGCGCGAACCCCTGCAACTGGACGCGGTGCTGCTCTACGCCCAGCCCGGCAGCGGTCGCCGCGCCAATCTCTACAGCGATTACACCTTCGGCCTCTGGAACCCGGAAGGTCAGCTGGTCAGCTTCGCCAAGGCCTATTCCGGTCTGCAGGAGAGCGAGATCGTCGAACTCGACCGCTGGATCCGGCGCCACACCACCGAGCGCTTCGGCCCCGTGCGGGCGGTGGAGCCGCTGCAGGTGTTCGAACTGGCCTTCGAGGGGATCGGGCCCTCCCGGCGCCACAAGAGCGGCCTGGCCGTCCGCTTTCCCCGCATCAGCCGCTGGCGGCGCGACAAACCGGCCAGCGAGGCTGACACCCTGCTGGGGGCCCAGGCGCTGATGAACACCCGGCCATGAAGCAGCTGGCGCCGATCGAAGCCTGGTTTCAGCATCAGGGCTGGCGGCCGATGCCGTTTCAGCGCCAGTGCTGGCAGGCCTACCTGCGCGGCGAGAGCGGCCTGATCCAGGTGCCCACCGGCGCCGGCAAGACCTACGCCGCGGTCTGTGGTCCGATCGCCGAGATGCTGGCCGTGCAGCCGCTGTCGCCCAAGGCGCAGGCATCCAGCATGCAGGCACCTGTGGCACGGGCACCCGAGGCCCAGTCACCCAAAGGGCAGGCCCCTGAGGAGCGGGCACCCAAGGCGCGGGCACCCAAGGGGCGGGCCCCAAAGGCGCGAGCACTCCCTGGAAACAGCGACCTCGGCCTGCGCTTGCTGGTGCTGACGCCGCTGCGAGCCCTCAGCCGCGATCTGCAACTCGCGATCGAAGCGCCGATCGCCGCCATGGGCTGGCCGTTGCGGGTCGGCCTGCGCAACGGCGACACCAGCAGCTCGGTGCGCAGCAAGCAGCTGCGCCAACCGCCCGAAATCCTGATCACCACGCCCGAATCCCTCTGCCTGCTGCTGGCCAACCCGGCGGCCCCATCCCTGTTCGCCGGGCTGCAGGCGGTGGTGCTCGATGAATGGCACGAACTGATGGGCAGCAAACGGGGCAGCCAGTGCGAACTGGCCCTGGGCTGGCTGCGGCGCCTGCGGCCCTCGCTGCGCACCTGGGCGATCAGCGCCACCATCGGCAACCTGCAGGAAGCCGCCCAGGCCGCCACGGGGATCAGCCGCTGGCACAACGGCAGCTGGGCTCCGGTGGAACCCGCCACGATCATCACGGCCCGCCTCCAGCGCCGCACCGCCATCCGCAGCCTGTTGCCGGAGAGCATCGACGGCTTCCCCTGGGCAGGCCATCTGGGATTGCGGATGCACGAGGAGCTGGTGGCGAAGCTGGAGCCCGGCGTCTCGACCCTGCTGTTCACCAACACCCGCAACCAGGCCGAACGCTGGCATCAGTGCCTGCGCTACGCCGCTCCCGAGATGGAGGACGCCCTGGCCCTGCACCACAGCGCCATCGATCGCAGCCGGCGCGAAGCGATCGAGGCGGCGGTGAAGGCCGGCGAGATCCGCTGGGTGGTCTGCACCAGCTCCCTCGATCTGGGGGTGGATTTCCAGCCGGTGCAGACCGTGGTACAGATCGGTTCCGCCAAGAATCTGGCTCGCCTGTTGCAGCGGGCAGGCCGCTCCGCCCACAGCCCCGGCGGCACCTCCCAGGTGCTGTTCATGCCCACCCATGCCCTGGAGCTGCTGGAGGTGTCGGCGATCCGCCGGGGGCTGGCGGCCGGTCTGGTGGAACACCGCTCGGCTCCGGTCCAGCCGATCGATGTGTTGCTGCAGCATCTGTTGACCCTGGCCTGCGGTCCCGGTTTCGATCCGCAGCTCGAACTGGAGAGCGTGCGCAGCTGCTGGAGCTACCGCCGGATCGATGCGGCCACCTGGGATTGGTGCCTGCGCTTTCTCGAGCAGGGCGGCGACTGCCTCGGCGCCTATCCCCGTTACCGCAAACTCGAACGCCAGTCCGAGGCGGATTCCGGCGCCCACAGCGCCGACGGCGCCAACACCAACGCCAGTGGCACTGATCGACGGCCAGACGGTCGAGAACTGGACGACAGCAGGGCTGCTGCTCCTGGCAGCGGCTTCCGTTACCGGCTCACGGCGCCGGCTCTGGCCCGGCTGCATCGCCTCAACATCGGCACGATCACGGCCGATCGAGCCGTCACGGTGCGCTTTGTCCGCGGTGCCGTGCTCGGCCACGTGGAGGAGGCCTTCATCTCGCGGCTGCGGCCGGGGGATGTCTTCTTCTTCGCCGGCCGGCAGCTGCAGTTCGTGCGCCTGCGGGAGATGACGGCGATGGTCAAGGCCAGCAGCCGCAAGAGCAGCACGGTGCCGGCCTGGGCTGGAGGCCAGATGGCGATCTCCGACCTGCTCAGTGAGCATCTGCGCCGGGAGCTGGACCGCTGCGCCCGCGCCCTCGATCCCGGGCCCGGGGACACCGGCGGCATCGGGACGGAGGCGGCCGAGCTGGACAGTCCCGAACTGCGGGCTCTGGAACCCCTCTTGCGCCGCCAGGCCGACCTCTCGCGCCTGCCCCGGCATCACCAGCTGCTGATCGAGTTCTGTCACAGCCGCGAGGGCAGCCATCTCTACGCCTACCCCTTCGAGGGCCGCTTCGTGCACGAAGGACTCGGGTTCCTCTGGGCGTGGCGCCTCGCTCGCCACCAGGCCGGCACGTTCACCGTGTCGGTGAACGACTACGGCTTCGAGCTGCTGGCTCCCAAGGGCTATCCCTTCGAGGCCCTGGTGGCCGATCAGGCTGATGCCTTGCTCAGCGATGGCGATCTGGAAGCGGACCTTCAGCAGGCGATCAACCTCTCCGAACTCTGCCGCCGCCGCTTCCGCGCCATTGCCCAGATCAGTGGGCTGGTGCTCAACGGCTATCCCGGCCAGGCCCGCTCCGGCAGCCAGCTGCAGATCAGCGCCGCCCTGCTCTACGACGTGTTCCTGCAACACGAGCCGGCCAATCTGCTGTTGGCCCAGGCGCGCCAGGAGGTGCTCGAAGAGCAGCTGGAGCGCCATCGGCTGCAGGCGGCCCTCACCCGGCTGCAGCAGAGCGAGCTACTGCTGCAGGTCACCGCCCGCCCCGGCCCCCTGGCCTTTCCCCTGCTGGCCGAACGCCTCAACAACCGTCTCAGCAATGAGTCGCTGCTGGAACGACTGGGACGCCTGCGGGCCGAAGCCGAGCGGATCGAGCGCTGACACCACGGCCGAAGATCGTGCGAACTGCTCAGCTCAGGGCGATTCAGGAGGCCTTCTCGAGCCGGCGCACGATGACCAGCATCAGCCCGAAGGACACAACCAGGGCGAGCAACAGGGCAATGGTCATGGCAGGGACTCGTCAGCACGGGATTATGAAGGAGCACGCCGGCCGCCCAGCCAAGCCATGGACCTGGTGTTCGTCTACGG
The DNA here is from genome assembly GCA_947378425.1 of Synechococcaceae cyanobacterium. Lineage (GTDB taxonomy): Bacteria > Cyanobacteriota > Cyanobacteriia > PCC-6307 > Cyanobiaceae > Cyanobium. Next base: position 135,738 of record CANCJV010000003.1, on the reverse strand, counting down.
CAGCCTCAAGCGCGGGCAATCCAACCACCACCTGATCGCCTCCGCATGCTTTGAGGGAGAAGCCCGGGCCCCGGGACTGGTGCTCCATGACCTCGGTCCCTTCCCGATGGCCATCGCCGCAGCCCTGGCCGGCAGTGCCGCCTGGACTGAATACGAGAACGAAGCATCGACCGTGAATGATTCCGAGCGATCGAACCTCAGCATCCAGGGCGAGGTGTTCGCTGTCGATGGCGAAACCCTGCAGAAGCTGGACCGACTCGAAGGGGTACCGCGGCTCTACCAGCGCCATCGGCGGCAACTGCACGATGGCCGCCACGCCTGGATTTACCTCGGCCAACCCCATCAGGTGCGCCATGTCCCGGCCTTGCCGGATGGCCAGTGGCCGGCCCTCACCCTCTCCCTGCTCCTGCTGATGGCCCTGACCCCGGGGGCCCTGGTCCCGGGGGCCAGGGCCGAAACCAGCCTCTCCGACTGCAACCACTGGCGCAGCAGTCACGGGCTCAGCCGCATTGAGCTGGCCAACCAGATCGGTGCCGCCAGCTATCTGACGAAGATGCATCGCTTGCAGCAGAGCCCACCGGAGGCTCCCGTGGCCCTGTACGCCGAAAGCGATCTGGAACGAGCCTGCGACAGCGCCCGCTGAACCCAGCAGCCATGCGGCCCTGGCCGCCTCACCAAGGAGCCGCCACCAGCCAACGGCCGCCCACTCCCAGCAGCAGCGGCAGGCCACTGATCCACAACCAGTGCCTGAGTTCGAGTTGCAGCAGACGCCGCAACAGCACGACCGACGCCAGCACCCCGACGGCCACCACCAGACTCTGGCAAAAAGCGATCACATGGACGTCCGCACTCCATTGCCAGCCACTGGAGCCCCAGGCAGGTTGCAGGGCTGAGAGCGTCACCGGCAGCAGCCGGCCCGCCTCCGCCATGCCCACCACCAGATGGTGAGCCAGCATCAGGGCCCAGAGCAAGGGCAGCAGGGCGTAGAGCACCAACCAGGGGCGAGCGCCACCCTGAAACCGGAGCTGCAGCGGGCGAAGCAGCAGCCAGACGGTCGCTGGCAAGGCCAGAGCCAGCACCGCGAACGCCAGTCGTGGCAGCAGGGGACCACTCTGCAGAGAAGCGGGGGCCAGGGGCAGCCAGCCCAGAAGCCGGCTCCAGTGCTGCAGGCTGAGGCCACCGGCCAGCACCAGGATCAGACCCGCTTCCCCTGGCGGCGGCGCCATCTCGCGCTGCAGATCGGCGGCCGGCGGACGCAGCCGCACCTGCACGGAGCGGTGGGGGCAGGCCTGGGCGCAGGTCAGACACAGCACGCAATTGCGGTTGTCCTCGAGATGGGCGGGGTGGGTGCCGAGCGGACAGCCCTCACTCGCCAGCCCTTCGCCTTCCGCTGCCCCCCCCTTGAAGCAGGCATAGCTGCTGCAGCTGCCGCTGCAGGTGCCCACCTGGGCCCGCAGTTCGCTGATGGCGAGCTTGGCGAACAGCCCATTCATGCCGCCGATCGGACAGAGATGGCGGCACCAGAAGCGCTTCTCGAAGCGCAGGGAACCGAGCACCGCACCGGCGGTGATCAGCAGCAGCAGGCAGCTGCTCAGGCGGGCGCTGTCAGTCAGCTGCCAGACCTCCTCCCAGACCAGAATCGCCGCGAAACCAGCGGCCAGCACGGGTGCGGCCCAGCGATCGGTTTCGCCGCGGGGCCAGCGCTGGGGCTGCAGCCCCAGGCCTTTCGCCAGCCGCTGGCTGATCTCGCCCCAGACCATGAAGGGGCAGAAGGAGCACCAGAGCCGACCCACCAGGGGATAGCCCAGCAGGATCAACGGCCACCACCAGGCCCAGAACAGGTTCAGAGCGCCGTTGTGCTGGCGGTCCTGGGGGCCGAGCCAGAGCCAGAGATTCACCAGCACGAACACCCAGCTGACCAGACCGAACAGCAGGGCGTTCCAGAGGCGAGGTGATCGCATCCATTCCCGCAGCTGCGGTTTCCAGCGCCAGAGGTCGAAGCGGGCCCGCTGGGGGGCGCGGCGGCTGGTCCAGAACACGTCATCGGGCAGTTGCCGGGGATGGCTGCCGGCGCACTGGCGCAGGGCCCGCTCGATCAGCTGGGACAGTTCCCGCAGATTGCCGGGAAAGTCGTAGGTCTGCAGCCGCTTGACCTGCTCCTCGCTGACGCTGGGTGGCCGGCTCCAGCCCAAGCTGAGGGCCTTCTGCCGCACGCCGTAGCGCAGCCATTCCCCCAGATCCTGGCGGCGCACCCGCAACGGCGGCACCCGGATCAGCTGGCAGCAGCCATCGAACTCAGGCAGAGCCTTCTCGGCCGTGAAAAAGACCCGGCCTGGAAAAACAAAGCGTCGGCCGGGTTGATCGGGATCGCTCCAGCTGCCATCACGGGCCAGTTGCAGCAGCAGCGGCCGCAGCTCCGCCGGCGCCAGATCCACCTGATCGATCAGCAGCGAGCCGCCGCCGAGGCACTGCAGCAGGGAGGCCTCGGCGGCACCACTGGCGAATAATTCAGCGCCATCGGGTCGCAGCAGAGCGGCATTGAGACGCACCAGCAATTGATTGCGGGCCGAGGAACCGAAATGGATCAAGGCGGCGATGTTGTCCTTTTCCAGGCCTGGCTCACCGCTGATCAACACCGCTCGGCCATCGGCCGCGATCGAAGCCTGGCGAATCGCATCCCGCAGGTTCCGGGCATAACGGCTGTCGCCGACGATGCCGCGGCGTACGCGCCCCAGCAGATGGGGAGCCAGACGCAGCAGACAGGCCGCCGAGGCGTCCGCCGGTTCCTGAGGGAGCCCGGCAGAGAGCTCAAGCGTCTGGTCGCTGGCCGGCTCGCGGTTCTGGGACGCCGATGTCACGCCTGATCCACCGCTGCCAGGATTCTGGACCGTGGATGATGGGGTCGTCATTCCCGCTTCACAATGAGCCTGAGCCTGTATGGCGGCGCCCGCAGCCGGGCGTCGATGGTCCGTTGGTATCTCGAGGAGAAAGGGATCCCTTACCGGTGGATCAGCCTCGACATGGGCGCCGGCGAGCATCGGCAGGAGGATTTCCTGGCCATCAACCCCTTCGGCAAAGTGCCTGCCCTGGTGGATGACAGCCTGGTGGGGCCGGATGGCGGCCCGCTGAAATTGTTCGAGAGCGGCGCCATCCTCCAGCATCTGGCTGAACAACACGGCCACGAGTTTGTGGGCGAAACGGCCGCCGTGCGCCGCTCCCTGACGGTGCAATGGCTGTTCTTCGCCAATGCCACCTTCGGCCCCGCCCTGATCCAGGCCGCCAGCAAACCGGAGGAGCTGGAGCGGCAGCTGGCCAGCCTCGATCAGTTGCTCAGAGCAGGCCCCTCCCTGCTGGGGGCCTGCGCCGCCACCGGCGAACCGACCTGGGGTGCCGCCGATTGCGCGGTTCAGTCGTACCTGGCCTATCTGCCACTGTTCTGCCCCCAGGTGGATCTGGCCCCCTTCCCCCACGTCCAGGCCAGCATCGAGGCCACCCGCCAGCGGCCCGCCTACCAGCTGGCGATGGGCCAGAGCTGATGGCCGCCGCGACCACGGAGCCTGGTGCCGCTCAGGCAGGTTGCGCACCCGCCAGCCAGGCCCCCTTTCTGTGGCAGGGCCATTCCTTCGAGCTGCTGGCCGCCCGGGCCCTGTGGGATCCGGTCCAGGCCCTGCTGCTGGTGGCGGATCTGCATCTGGGCAAGGCCGAAAGCTTCCAGGCCCACGGCATTCCACTCCCCAGTGATGGCGACGCCAGGACCCTCAATGCCCTGCTGGAGCTGGCGCACCGCTGGCGCCCTCAGCAGGTGATCGTGCTTGGCGATCTGGTCCACGACCGCCTGGGCCTCACCGAGAGCCTGCGACAGAAGCTGGCGGCGCTGCCGGCCTTGCTGGGTTGCCCGTTGCGGCTGATCGCCGGCAACCACGACCAGGGGCACTGGCATGAGGGCCTGCCCCAGGAACCGGCGCAGGCCCTGGGCCCCCTGTGGCTCAGCCATGGTCCCGATCCCCGTCCGGGCCGGCTCAATGTCTGCGGCCATCTTCATCCGGTGGTACGCCTCGGTCGCGGCGGCGATCGACTGCGTCTGCCCTGCTTCGCCTTTGATCAGCGCTGCAACCAACTGGTGCTGCCCTCATTCGGCGCCCTCACCGGCGGCCATCCCTACCCCCAGCCCGCCGAGCTCTGGATCCTGGCCGAGGGTGCCATCGTGCCCTGGCCAGCGGCCGGCAGAGCAGCAGGGACGACCAGCACCAACGCGACCCGAACGGATGGGGGCAGGCTTTGAGCAGAACGCCAACCAGACCCCCCCAGGGCCGCAAGCGCCCGGGCCGCCGGCGCCGGAGCGGCAAGGCTCAGGCCCGCAACCCCGCCAGCCGCCGGGCCCGGCGCCGCAAGCTGCTGAGCCGCAAGCGCTGGTGGATTGTGCTGGTGCCCCTGCTCGCTCTGGGGAGCCTGATGCTGCTGGCCCCCCCGTTGCCTCCCGGCCCGAAACCGTCAGCGCCAGGTCTGACGCGGCGCTCCACTGCGGGGCCCTTCGACTACCAGAGCGATCAGGAGGCCTATGCCCTGGACCTGGATCCGCGCCGGGTGCGCTTCGACCTGTTGGAAGGCTGGGACCGGGAGGCCGAGGCCTTCAACGATCGCAGCGCCCTCGCCTTCGTCTCCGGGCCGATGTACGAGCAGCTGATCGAGGACGGCCGGGAGCACTCCGTCCCCCTGGGTGATCTGAAACTGGGCCAACGGGTCTGGCGCAGCCACAACCGCAGTGCGGCTCGGGAGCGGGCCTACATGGGGATCCGCCACGACGGCCGGGTGGATTTCGGCTATGGGGAGCTCACCCCGGAGCGCGAGCTGCTCTACGACACCTTCATCGGCGGGCTGCACGCGATCTATAACCAGCTGGAATCCCCCCCGGCCCAGTACAAGGGGGCTTACAGCATCGGCATGGGCCAGCGGATCCGCTACTTTCTGCCCCGCATTCGTCTGGTCTACGGCCTGCGGCGCGATGGCCGCATCGAAATCCTGATGAGTCGTGATGGGCTGACCCTGGAGCAGACCAGGGCCCTGGCCGAGGAGCGCCAGCTGGTGGCGGCCTACCTGCCGGATCACGCCTCCAAAAGCCGACTGATCGTGCCAGGAGTGAAGGGCTTCAGCCAGGAGGACGCCAACTGGATCAGTGGCGGCGCCACCAGCTTTGTCCATGTGCCCTACATGCTGCGCCTCAGCCTGCGCAGCCAACCCCTCGACGGATCCCCACTGGCAGGGATCACCCCTGAGCTCCCCCACACCAGCTGCGGCAACCCGTTGGCCTGCGGTAGCCAGCTGACCTCCCTGATGATGGACCGGGCCCTGGCCGGCTTCAATCGATTGATGGAGAGGGGTGTGGAACCACTGGCCAGGCTGATCTGGGCGCCCAGGGTGCCCAGGCAGGCTGGGCGCAGCCATCAGCATCCGCCCTTGCGCGAGCCGGTGATCACCGCCGATCCCCGGGCGATCCAGCTGCGCCAGCAACAGGAATTGGCGACGCCGATCCTGCCGCCACCTACGCCTGAAGCCAGCACCGAGCCGGATGCGCCGGAGGCCACTTCCCCGGCAACGGAGACGCCCGCGAGCGAGACAACGCCGCCAGCAGCGACCACGTCCTCGCCTGAGAGCACGCCTGCGGGGGAGGTCAGACCGCAGGCCACGGAATCCAGCCCAGGGTCTGACGCTGCCCCGGCCCCTTCAGCCGGCAGTCCGGATGCTGCGGTGCGTCCCCAGGCGCAGGCTCGACCAGTGCTCCCTCCGCCACCGGTGTCCGCTCCGCCACCGCTGAGCCCGAACCGGGCGGCAGGACCCCGCCTGCCGCCGCCGCCGCTGCTGCCACCACCGCCCCTGCCCTGATCAAGGGGCGCCCCTGGGTCGACCGCTCAAGCGTTCAGGCCTCGGCGGCCAGGGCTCGCACCACATCCCCGCGGGTCAGCACGCCAGCGGGTTGGCCCGCCTCATCCAGCACAAACAGCCGCTGGATGCCATTTTCATGCAGCTGTCGGGCGGCCACAGGCAGGCTGGTCTGGTGGCTGCAGGTGTGGGGATGGGTTCCCATCACATCACCGACCAGATTGCCGAGCACCTGATGCACCTGGCGATCCCACTGCAGCGGATTGCGCAGGTAGATCACGGCATCGAGCAACATCACGTAGGGACCCGCGTCAAAACCGCTTTCCCTGACCATCAGGTCCTTTTCGGTGAGTTCGCCCACCAGCTCCCCCGTCTCCGAAACCACAGGCAGGCCGGAGATGTGGTGGTCACTCATCAGTTTCACCGCCTCCTGAAGCGGTGTGTCACGCCGCACACTCAGAACGGGGCTGCTCATGACCTCGGCAACGGAGCGCTCGACAACCATGCGGGATTTTCCGAATGGCGACATTCTGCTGCGCTGCCGGCTGTAGCTCGCCATCCCCCCGCCCCCTGGAGCGCGAGAATGGCTGGATGTTCGCCTTGGAGCACCAGCTGCGCCGTCTCGCCGATCTGCTCACCATCGGTCGCGCGCTGCTTGGGCTGCCGCTGCTGCTGGCCCTGGCTGGAGACCATCAGGCCCTGGCCTGGGGACTGCTGCTGCTGGGGGGGCTCAGTGATGCCGCCGATGGAGCCCTGGCCCGCCGGGCCGGCGGCGGCTCGGTCTGGGGAGCCCGCCTGGATCCGCTCACGGACAAGATCCTGATTGCAGCCCCGCTGCTGTGGCTGGCCGCCACTGGGGCCCTGCCCCTGTGGGCCGTCTGGCTGCTGCTGGCCAGGGAATTGCTGATCTCGGGCTGGCGGGCCGGCCAGGAGAGCGGTGGTCCCGCCTCCTGGGGGGGCAAGGCGAAAACGATTCTGCAGTTCCTGTCGCTGCTCCTGCTGCTATGGCCGGTCGACTGGACCCTGGCCATCGGTTCAGGCGGGGTCGGCGGCGCTGGTTTCGCCTTGCCGATGCTGCTGCGGGCGATCGGCTGGTGGCTGTTCTGGCCCTCGCTGCTGCTGGCTCTGAGCTCAGCCCTCGGCTACCTGCGGCAGGGGCGGCAGGGGCGGCAGGGTCACGGGAGTTGAGCTGTCAAGCCCCTGGCGCTGCCAGTCCAACGCGATCCAGCCAAGCCCCAGGATCGCCCCCACGGACCCCAGCGAGCGGCGTCACGCCGACCGATCCTGCTGATCGCCTCAGGTTCAGGCTCGGGATCTCCGATCCGCCCTCCAGCCTGACAACCCTCCGGCCTCAGCGGGCCAACAGGGCCTCGTCAGCGGCGAAATCCGGCTGGGTCGGCATCTGCAGGCGATAGTCATTCTGGAAGCTGTCACTCAAGGTGGCCTCCAGGTCATAAGCCGGTTCCCAGGCGAGCTCGCGGCGCACCCGCTGGATATCGGTGAGGAAGTGGGCCAGCCGCAGGGGGAAGGCCTTGCGGGCCTTCTTGTCGAGACCAGCCGGGTCAAAGGAGCGGATCTCCACGCTGCCCGGATCCCTGCCGCAGGCCCTGGCGGCCGCGGAGACGAGACCCCGGAAGGTCAGCCCCTTGGCGCCGCTGCAGTTGTAGATGCGATTGGCGGCGGCATCCACCTCGATGCAGCGGGCCATCGCCGCCGCCAGATCAGCCACATGGCCCAGCTGGGTGATGGTGCTGCCATCGCCGGGCAAAGGCACCGGACGGCCATGGACGATGCGATCGAAGAACCAGCTCTCGACGGGGTTGTAGTTGCCAGGTCCCACGATGTAGGTGGGCCGGAAGCTGGTGAAAGGGATGCCCTGCTGCCGCAACCAGGTCTCGGTCTCGGCCTTGCCGGCGTGGCGACTGGCGGGATCGATCGGGGACTCCTCATCCAGGGGCCAGAGCTCGCTGTCGGCGTAGATGCCGGCAGAACTGACGTAGACAAAGCGATGGCTGGGGGCACCCGTGCGCTCGATCACGCGCCGGCTGTCTTCGAGGCTGCGCCCGGAGCTGTCAACGATGACATCAAATCGCCGACCGGCCAGGGCGCTCAGGCCGTCATCGCTGCCGCGGTCACCCGCCAGGTGCTCCACCCCCTGGGGCAGCGGTTGGCGGCCACGGGTCAGCAGAGTCAACGTGTGTCCCGCCCTGAGCAGAGTGGCCACCAGGGGCCGTCCCACGAAGCGCGTGCCGCCCATCACCAGGATTTTCATGGACCTGCTCGCTCGATGCCGGCCATTCAAACGCCTAGAGAGCTGGCTGCCGCAGAGGCCCCCGTCGGCCTGGCCGGGAGGCTCGCCCGGAGCGGCCCGCTGTTTCAGAACATGCTCCCCCCATCACAGCCGTCCGGGGCCCAACGTCGCGGCCCAACGTCAACGATCGCGTCCGGGGCCTTCCATCGCCAGGGATCCTTGACTAGCACTGGGGGCAGGGAACCGCTCTGCAGCGACAACCTCTGAATCCGCCCCCATCCAGGCCGCGATGCCGCTTCCAGAGCCAGAACCAAGGTCCCAACGATCGCTCCAGAGGCCACCGCGCTGGCAGTGGATCCTGGCGGCAACGATGGGCCTGGCCATGGCCATCGTGGTGCTGCGGCGTCCTGAGCTCGGGGCGGCGGATCACAGCATCGCCGATGCGCTCGGCGCCCTCGTTCTCAGTTCCGACCAGGTTGGCACCACCTCCTGGCTGGAGCTGCTGGCGCCGAGTGCCATCGCGATCGCGATCGCCATGGTGGTGGCGGCGCTTCCGCGTCGTCCCTGGAGCAAACTGCTGACGCTGCTGGTGCTGGCGGCCGTGGCGCTGCGCTACCTGATCTGGCGTTGCGGCACCCTGGATCACACCCGTTCCGAGGCCTTGACGCTCGGGGCCGTGATGCTGGCGGTGGAGATGCTGTATCTCTTCACCCAGGGGCTTGCCCTGGTGCCGGCACCCCTGTTCGACCCCTGGCGCCGCCGCCGTCAGGCAGATCAATTCCAGAGCTGGGACGAAGAAAACGCCCCCAGCGTTGACATCTGGATCTACACCGGCAATGAAGACGAGCGACTGATTCGCCGTGCCCTGATTGCTTGTGGCACGATCGATTATCCGAACAGCACGATCAGCGTGCTTGATCGGATCGGCCGAGATTCCGTGCGAAACCTGGCTGATTCAATCGGGGCCCACTACATCGATCCCAGCTCGGCCCCAGTCGATACCGTCGATCGTGATAACTTCCTGTACTTGGCAGCACTGGCAGCGAGCAGCAGTGATCTGATCGCCGTCTTTGACAGCGGCTATATGCCCTTCGCCAATTTTCTCAAGCGCACCATCGGCTTCTTCAGCGATGAGCGGGTGATGATGGTGCAGACGCCTCTCACCCATTTCCGCTCGGAGTTTTACAACCGCAATCTCGGCTCCGATCAGGTGATGCCGGGCGAGCGCGACATCTTCTTCCACTACGGCGAAGTGGTGCTCGATCGTTTCAATAGCGTTCAGGCCTGCGAGGGAAGCTATCTCATCCGCCACCAGGCACTCGAGGCCATGCTCAAATCGGCCTCCAGCTCTGTGGGATGGGAGAGCCTCGGAGCGGCAAAGCTGCAACGCCAGGGCCACAAGATTGTTTATCTGGATGAAATTCTCAGCATCGGCGAAGCTCCTCGCACGTTCGCGGCCTTTCTGCAACAACAGCTCCGCCATCGTCAGGAACAGCTCCAGATTGCGCTTCATGGCGGCACGGCTCCTGTCGGCCAACAGTGGGCACCGCTGCGACTGGGTTATCGCCTGAGCCAACTGCTTGATCAGCTGACACCTCTGTGGCGCCTGGGATTCATCGTGTTGCCAATGGTGGCGTTGTTGTTCAGAATTCCATTGATCAAAGCCAGCCTGAGTGATTACATCATCTATGGGGTACCGCTGATCATTCTGTTGCACACGTTGCCAGCGTGGCTCACCGACGAACACTTCTCCCGTTTCTGGAAGGAGGTCTCCGAAGCCCTCACCGCCGTACCGGCCCTGCAAGGCTTGCTGCGCCAGATCCTCAGCCGTGGCCGTCCGAGCAGCCGAGCAAGCCTGGATCAGGAGGTGCCGCCGAACCAATCGATCAATCTGAGCATGGCCTGGCCATTTCTTCTGGCCTTCGGTGAACTGATCACCATTCTGTTCCTGCGCTATGTGCTGCCGTTATTGCCGGGGTTCACCCATCTCCTCAACCCCGGTTATCTTGGCGAAACCCTGATGCTGATCTGGAATCTCCACAACGGCTGGGTCATGATCGTCTGTCTGATCTGTGCCATTGATCAACCGGTTCGCCGCCAGGGTGACCGGGTGCCGATTCAGCGCTCCGGCCGACTGGAAATGGGTCCATTCCGTGGCGGCGGCATCACCTGTGATCTCTCCGAATCGGGCGCCGCCTTTCTGCTCAATGCCGGCGTGCCGGCCCCCACCGAGGACCAGGGCTGGTTGTTGCTGGATGACACCCCGTTGCGGCTGCCCGTGGAGGTGGTGCGCCGCACGGGGCAGGGCGCCAATGTCCGCATCGGCCTCCGCTATGTGTCGTTGGATGCCGGCAGCACCGGCGCGTTGCTGAAGCTGCTTTATGGAGGCGGTGTGGGCTTGCCTCACGCCCGCCGGATCGGCGCGATCAATGCGTTCATCAGCCTGATCGGCGGCTTGTGGGGGGCCAATCCGGTGGTACGTCGCTACTGAGTCCTCCGGGAGGTCAGGTACTCATCGCGCCCGGCAGAGCAGGGGATGGCCCAGCCGCTCAAAGGGCTGCTCAGGCAGGGAAAACAGGGACGCCTGCAGGCTGGAGCCGGCCAGGGGGGCCTGGGGGAGCAGTCGCCCGGGCCGGTAGGCAAGGCCATCGAACTGAAGCTCCCGCCAGCCGCTGGCGGCACCATCGCGGCTCGCGGGCATGCCGAGATCGTTCCAGCCGAAATGCTGGACGCTGAGGCGTTGCAGCGGCGACTGAAACAGACCGTTTTCAGCCACTACCTCCAGGGTGTTGCTGCCCTCCCGGAAGATCATCAGCGTGCAGCCGCGACTGCCGCAGGCATAGGAGCCCACCACCAGGACCAGCCGCTCCGGCAGGCCATCACCGTTGAGATCCTCCTGGCGCTGCACATAGCGCAAGGGACCGACATCGGCGCAATCGGGATGGTGGCCGGCCGCTCGTGCCTGTTCCCACTCGGTGCTGTCCGGATCGGCCTGGGGCGCCACGACGGCGGGGACCGGGCCATCGAAGAGCCGCGAGCGCAGGGCGGCCTCCAGCCGCAGATCCGCGGGGCCGGCATCATCTTGGACCTGGGCCGTTGCCGGGCACACCAGGGAACCGAGAGCGAACGCCACCAGGAACAGGCGGCACAGGGGAGAGCGCATGGCAGTCCAGAGCAAGGTCGGCTTGTGGGGCCTCAGCGGGCACGGTCGATGATGGTGCCAGTGCACCGCGGCCCTTATGCAAGTCATTCCCGCCATCGATCTCCTGGATGGTCAGTGCGTCAGGCTGCACCAGGGCGATTACGACCAGGTCACCCGCTTCAACGACGATCCGATCGCCCAGGCTCTCACCTGGCAGCGGCAGGGAGCCCAGCGGCTGCACTTGGTCGATCTCGATGGCGCCCGAACCGGTCAGCCCGTCAACGATGCGGTGGTCCGACAGATCACCGCAGCCCTCTCGATTCCCGTGCAGCTCGGTGGCGGCGTGCGCAGTGCCGAACGGGCCGAGGCGCTGCTGGCCTGTGGTCTCGATCGGGTGATTCTCGGCACGGTGGCACTGGAACAACCCGAGCTGGTGCGCGAGCTGGCCGATCGCCATCGGGGCAGCATCGTGGTGGGCATCGATGCCAAGGATGGCCGCGTGGCGACCCGGGGCTGGCTTGAATCCAGCACGGTGGAGGCCAGCGCCCTGGCCAGCATGTTTGAGGGCTCGGCAGTCGCCGCCTTGATCACCACCGACATCGCCACCGATGGCACCCTGGCGGGGCCGAATCTGGAGTTTCTGCGCACCATGGCCCAGGCCAGTTCGATTCCGGTGATCGCCTCGGGCGGCATCGGCGACCTGGCCGACCTGCTGTCCCTGCTGAGCCTGGCGCCGCTGGGGGTGGAGGGGGTGATCGTCGGCAGGGCCCTCTACGACGGTCGCATCGATCTGGCCGAAGCCCTCGAGGCCATCGGCCCCGAGCGACTGCAGGATCCCGTCAGCCTTCCTGTGGCCTGAACGGCCTGGGGCACCAGGCCCGAACCTGGCAGTTGGCTCGATCCCAGCCAGGCGAAGCCGGGATGCTTCTCCTATAACGGATTCAATCCTCCTGCGACCAAGCGTGGCTATCGCCACCATCTCCGCTCCTGACAGTGGCGACGGCTGTCCTCAAGAACTGCTGAAGGGCTCCGTCAGCGGCGTCCGATCGAAGGCCGTGAAGCCAGCACCGCTGCAGTGTGTCGAGGACGTCTATCGCCGCTGCCGCGACCTCGGCATGCGCCTGAGCCGCCAGCGCCGCATGGTGCTGGATCTGCTCTGGGCCGATCAAAGCCACCTCAGCGCCAGGGATATTTTCGAGAAGCTCAACGATCAGGGCCGCAACATCGGCCATACCTCCGTCTACCAGAACCTGGAAGCCCTGCAATCCGCCGGCGTGATCGAATGTCTCGATCGCGCCAGCGGCAGGCTCTACGGCTACCGAGCCGATCCCCACAGCCATCTCACCTGCAGTCAGTCCGGCGCCATTCAGGATCTCGACGTCACCCTGCCGGCTGAACTGATCCAGCAGATCGAAGCCCTGACCGGGTACGCGATCGAGTCCTACACCCTGCACCTCTGCGGTCGGCCCCAGACCCGCTGATTGCCGGGGAAACAGCCCGCCAGGAAACAGCCGGCCGGGGACCAGCCCGCCAACGCCGCAGTTGCTGTCCCCGCCCCCTGGATCCAGCCCGTCAGGCTCGGTACCGTTGAACGATTCGCTTCACCCTGTGGCTCGCCGCGACCCAACGGTCCCTTCCCAGCCGCAGGATCCGGCCCAGCTGCTGGTGTTCGCCGAGCCGCTGCAACGGGATGGGCTGCTGGTCTGGTTGGCGACGGCCGATGGGGCCTGGAAACCTGTCGCCACAGCGGAGCAACTCAACGGTGCTCCCCAACTGGTGCTGTGGAGTTTGACCTCCACCCCAGAGCCCGCCGCCCTGGCCGCCGAGCTGGAGCAGCTGCAGGAGCGCTGGCAGCCGGCCCCCTTGCTGCTGCTGCTGCCCCACGGCCATCGCTACCCCACGGACTTCCTGCTGCAATTGCCGCTGCAGGGACTGCTGGAAGAACCTGATCTCCCCGGACTGCGCCAGGCGGTGGCCACCCTGCTCGGCGGTGGACGGGTCGTCGAGATCGGCTCCACCCCGACCCCGGTTCCAGGCCACCACGAGGCCGCTGCGATGGGCCTGGGCCAGTGGCTGTTGATCAGTGGCCTGCAGCAGATCGATGCCGAAATTCGTCTCTGCCGGCGATGGCTGGAGCCGCCACCGGCCGCCTGGCTCAGCGAACTGCTGCTGCTGGGACGCTTGCGCGAGCTCGAGGCCGCCCGAGCGCTGGTGCTCTGGCTCTGGGGCCCGGTGAGCATCGCCTGGCCATCGGACCCAAGCCTCAGGTCCGAATCCACGCCGCCGGTTCCACCCAGAGCTGTGGCGATCACGTTGAGGCAACGCAGCGCCGATGGGCTCTGGCAGGCACTGCGGGAGCGACTGAACCAATCTGCCGAAGCCCCTGCCATGGCCGGCGGCGGCCAGCTGCTGGCCCTTGATGGTCTGCAGCCTGATCGGCGCCGCGATCTGCTCCTGGCCCTGCTGGACCAGTTCGAGCAGCTGCGACTGAGGCTGCAACAGGATGGCGTGGCGGGAGAACCGCTGTTGCGACGCTGGCTCGATCTGCAGCCCGAACTCCGGCGCCAGGCCTTGGGTCGCATGGCGGGCAGTTATGTGCAGCTGCCCTGGCAAGGGGATCTGCGCCCGGTGGCGAGCACCCTGATGGAGACCAGTGAGCTGACCATTGCCGATGGCGATCTTCCCGATCCGGTGCCGATGCTGGGCACCTTGATCCAGGCCAGGCCGTTGCTGGTCGAGGGGCGACTGCTGGCTCCCGATGAACCCCAGGCCCTGCTCTACCTGGAGCTGCTGCTCAGCAATTGGTTGCTGCGCAGTGCCGAGCTGATCAGCGCCGAAGTGCTCGTCGCCTGCGCCGACTGGCCCGAGCTGCGTCGCTATCTCTTGCGACCGGAACTGCTCGCCACCCGCAGCCTGGAGCGACTGCGCAACCAGCTCAACGCCCACCAACGCTGGAGCAGCTGGTTTGAACGCCCGATTCAGGTCTATGAGAGCCGCCGGCCCCTCTACCGACTCGAGCAGGGTGCGATCGAGACGGTTGATCTGATGGAGCCGCGGGACCAGGAGTTGCGCCAGCTCGGCTGGGTGCAGCAGGCGGTCACCCTGGCTCTGGAAACCCGCGATGCCCTCGCCCCCCAGCTGCGCAGCCTGCTGCGGGGACTGGGGAATCTGCTGGTGATGCTGCTCACTCAGGTGGTGGGCAGGGCCATCGGTCTGATCGGCCGCGGCATCCTCCAGGGCATGGGCCGCAGGGCACAATGACCCCATGCGAGCTCCCGTCCCTGCCCTGTCCCTGGACCTGACCCCTGCTGAGAGGCACCCAGCCGGCCGCCTGGCCAGAACCCTGGGGTCCCTGCTGGCGATTCTGCTGCTGCTGCTGGGCAGCGTCAGTGGCCTGGTGGCCCCTGCCGCCGCCGCCCTGGACGACGACCGCTACGACGGCAATATCTTTGCGCTCTATGCCGGCAATGGCTCCCTGGTGCCGCCGCGCAGCAGCCTGGCCCAGGCCCTGGCCGACAAGCGGGTCACGGTGGTGATCTACTACCTGGACGACAGCTCGGTAAGCAAGCGCTTCGCGCCGGTGGTCTCCGAGTTGCAGCGTCTCTGGGGACAGTCGGTTGAACTGATCCCCCTGGTCACGGACCCGCTGCAGAATCGCCCGATTGCAGGGCCCACCGATCCGGCGGCCTACTGGAAGGGCACCATCCCCCAGGTGGTGATCTTCGATCGCGAAGGCAAGCTGGTTTTCGATGCCAGCGGCCAGGTCGAGGTGGATGCGATCAACGGGGTGATCAGTCAGGCCACTGGCATTCCGATGGGGCCCCAGAGCGGCAGCAGCACCACCGTGAGCTTCAACGAGCTCAACAGTGAAGTGGTGACGTCCCGCTGATGGCGGACTCCACAGCCGGATACGGCGATCTGCAGCTCGGCGACGATCGGCCTCAACGGCTGGAGAGCGACAGCCTCGGGCCTGTGGCTGTTCCTGCCGAGCACTACTGGGGCGCCCAGACCCAGCGCTCCCTGCGTTTCTTCAGCTTCGGCGAAGCGATGCCGCTGGCCATCATCCGGGCGTTCGGCCAGCTCAAGGCGGCCTGTGCCGAGGTGAACGGTGCGATGGGCCGTCTGGAGCCATCGCTGCAGACGGCGATCGTCGAGGCGGCCGAAGAGGTGGCCGCAGGCAGGCTCGATGGCGAGTTTCCACTGCGCATCTGGCAGACCGGTTCCGGCACCCAGACGAACATGAACGTCAACGAAGTGATCGCCAACCGGGCCAGCGAGCGCTGCGGCGGCGTTCTCGGCAGCAAGAGCCCGGTGCATCCCAACGACCATGTCAACCTCAGCCAATCCAGCAACGACACCTTCCCGGCGGCGATGCACCTGGCTGTGGCGATCGAGCTGCATCGCCAGCTGATCCCAGCGCTGGAGCACTTGATCGAGGCCCTGCGCAGTCGCGCTGAGGAGTTCGCCCCGATCATCAAGATCGGCCGCACCCATCTGCAGGACGCCGTGCCCCTCAGCCTCGGCCAGGAGTTCGGTGGTTACGTCGCCCAACTGGAGCTGGGCCTCGACAGCCTGCGCCAGAGCCTGCCCCAGGTGCTGCAACTGGCCATCGGTGGCACGGCTGTGGGAACCGGGCTGAACGCCCCCGTCGGTTTCGGTGAGGCGGTGGCCGCCCGGCTTGCCGAGCGCATCGGCCTGCCCTTCAGCAGCGCCGCCAACAAATTTCAGGCCCTCGCGGGCCATGAACCCCTGGCCGCAGCCCATGGGGCCCTGACGGTGCTGGCGGGCAGCCTGATGAAGATCGCCAACGACATCCGCTGGCTGGGCAGCGGCCCCCGCTGCGGCCTCGGCGAGCTGGTGCTGCCTGAAAACGAGCCCGGCAGCAGCATCATGCCGGGCAAGGTCAATCCCACCCAGTGCGAGAGCCTGACGATGGTGGCCGTTCAGGTGATGGGCAACAACACCGCGGTGCAACTGGCGGCCAGCCAGGGCAACTTCGAACTGAACGTGTTCAAACCCCTGATCGCCCACAACCTGCTGGAGAGCATTGCCCTGCTCAGCGGCGGCTGCGCTGGCTTCCGCGCCCACTGCATTGAAGGCCTCAGGGCCGATGTCGGCCGGATCGGCAATCTGCTCGACCAGAGCCTGATGCTGGTCACTGCCCTGACCCCGGCGATCGGCTACGACCGCGCCTGTGCGATCGCCAAACATGCCCATCAGCATCAGCTCAGCCTGCGGGAGGCCGCCCTGATCCTTGGCGAGATCAGCGCCGAGGAGTTTGATCAATGGGTCCAGCCGGGCACCATGGTCTGAAGGCGCCGGGGCGACAGCGCCTGAGGGGCGGCAAGTTCAGCTGAGCGTGTTGATCGCCCGGGCCACCAGGATCAAAAAGATGATCAGGGCCGTGGCGGTGTGAGCCATCTGCAGCCATTTGATCCGACTGCCGAGCACCGCATGACCTTCAGGGGGACCGAGCGTGTTGCTGGAGAGCGCTGTGAAAAAGAGGTAATCCACGGGCCTGGGCAGCCAGCTCGCCCCAGGGGACTCCGTTTGCTCGGGGAAACGGATTTCAGGGTGATCGTCGCTGCGGGCGCAGGCCTGCAACTGCATGGGATAATCAACATACCAATACCAGAAGAAAAAGACAAGATTCAGTGATACATAAAACACCATTGCTTCGAGCAGCAACTGATAAGAAGCTAGCTTTAAATGATAAACAGCCGCATTCAGAAAAGCGATATTAATCAACAGGTCCAGGCTGCAGGCGACCCCGAAGACACCCAGCAGTTGCCGCACGTGGGGCACGCGGTGAACACAGGTGCGTACCATCAGAATCAGCAGCAGAGCCAGGGCCACGCTCAGCACCAAGCCGTGGACGCTGGACAGCGAAACAGACCGATCCAGACCCAGACCTTTCAGTAGGCCGATGGGCCTGGTGAACCACAGGGTGTCAGCCGCACTCGAGGCAGCGAATCGGGCCGACAACTGCCCCTGAACAATCAGATTCAACAGCGGTGAGAGTGCCAGGGCCAGGATGTAAATCAGATTCTGGCCCGCTCGGGGTAGATGGGGATGGCGCCAGCGGCGCGCTTCTGAGGATGCTGAGGACGGAGCCATCAGCGCTCGCTCCGACGGAATCCAGAGGCTGCCGGTTCGTGCCTTTCCAGGCGCTTGGTGCAACTCAGGCTGTAACGGCCTTTGAGGATCCTGCCCTTGCAAAGGCTGAGTGAAGCGATGGGATCAGGGGCTTCCATGGCACCAACGTGGACTCGATCCCTCTGCTGCGGACACGGCCATCCTTACCAGATCCTCAGAGCAGATTAGCCGCCAGTTCCGCCAGTTCCGAGCGCTCACCGCGGCTGAGGGTGACATGGCCGGCGAGGGACTGACCCTTGAAGCGCTCCACCAACCAGGTGAGGCCATTGCTTTCAGCATCGACGTAGGGATTGTCGATCTGGTAGGGATCACCTGTCAACACGATTTTCGTGCCCTGACCCACCCGCGTCACGATCGTCTTGACCTCATGGGGCGTCAGGTTCTGAGCCTCATCCACCACCATGTACTGGCGTGGTATGGAGCGGCCGCGGATGTAACTGATCGCCTCCACTTCCAACAGCCCCATCCCCTTGAGATCACTCCAGCTGTTGCGGGGAGCCCGCTGACCGCCGCGCTGGGGATGGCCATCGTCGCCGCCGCCCAGCAGAAAGTCGAGATTGTCGATGATCGGCTGCATCCAGGGCCCCATCTTTTCCTGCAGATCGCCGGGCAGAAAGCCGATGTCCTTGCCCAGGGGAATCACCGGTCTGGTCACCAGCAGGCGGTCGTACAGGCGTTCATCGGCCACCTGGTTGAGGCCGGCGGCCAGGGCCAGCAGGGTCTTGCCGGTGCCGGCCTTACCCACCAGCGTGATCAGCTGAATGTCGGGATCCAGCAACAGATCCAGGGCAAAGGTCTGCTCCCGGTTGCGTGGCTGGATGCGGCCCAGCTTCACCTTGGCGGCCCGCAGCAGCGGATGCAGGGAGCCGCTGCGGGCGTGGAAGCGGGCCAGCAGGGTGTGGTTGGGCTGGGCCTGATCGATCAGGGTGACGCCCTCATTCGCTTGCAGGCCGGACGCACCTCCGGTGCCCTCGGGCAGGGAACTGAGGGCCAGCCCCGCCGCATCCTTGACCCGATCCATCTGCTCGGCGCTCACCCACAGCTCGCAGAAGCCCGGGTAGAGATCGGCGATGTCCACCTTGTCGGTGGTGTAGTCCTGGGCGATCAGCCCGACCGCATCGGCCTTGATCCGCAGGTTCGTGTCCTTGGTCACCAGCACCACGGGGGGCTGGCTGCCCATCACCTCCTGCAGCCGTTGCTCCAGGGCCACAGCCAGGATGTTGTTGTCGCCATTGCCGCTGCGCAGTTCCGGTGGCAGCTGGGCGAGGGTCTCCGCCCGGCAGAACACCACCTTGAGGGTGCCGCCGCTGACCTCGTCAATGGTCACGCCCTCCGCCAGGTTGCCACGCTGGCGGAATTCATCGAGCAACCGGGAAATCTGACGGGCATTGCGCCCCTTCTCCGAAGGGTCCCGCTTGAAGCGATCAATCTCCTCGACCACCTCGATCGGCACGACGACGTGGTTGTCCTGGAACTTGGTCAGGGCATTCGGGTCATGCAGCAGAACATTGGTGTCGAGAACGAAGGTCTTGCGCATGCCAGTCGTCCTGCCGGTGCCGTAATTGGGAACCTAAGGCCACCGACGCATCTACGCTCCGGCAGTTCGCGACCCGTTGGGTTTCTGGCTTGCCCCTCCCGATCTCCCTCCTGCTCGGCCTGCTGCTGCTGTTCGGCCTCAGCCTCCTGTGGCTGGAATTGCGCCACCGGCTGCGCCCAGCCTCGCCGCTGCGCCTGATTCCCGGGCCCTTCCAGGTGAGACGCAAAGCCCAGGGGTTGGAGCTCACGGGCGAGATCAGCATCCGCAACCCCCACGGCCACATGGAGGTGTTCGTGTCGGAGATCAGCGTGCGCCCGGTGTTGCTGGGCCGCGCCGATCTCACCGAGGTGCGCTCAGAGGTGCGCATCACACCGCTGCACCCCGACGAGGAAGCCCGTCCCGACCACTACTGGGCCGCTTACATCGTCAAAGGGCACAAAAGCACCGGGGCCCACCTGCGCATCAACCTCCACGGACCGGCCGGCTCCGACCTCGAGGCGGTGATCGACACGGTCTGGCTGGACATCCAGTGGATCAACTACGGACCCTTCGGTCGTCTGTTGCGACGTGACGGCATCCTGGTGCCGGTGCAGAAGCCGGAGCCCACCGCGGCAGCGATCGCCAGCTGGCGGGAAGGGGAAGGCTGCCGGGTGCTGCCGGTGCGCACCCACTTGCTCGGCGTGCTCGACGATCCCGAGCAGGTGCTGGACCACTACACCGGCCATCTGTTGCAACCGGGTGATGTGCTCACCATCGGCGAGACGCCGCTGGCTGTGATGCAGGGCCGCTATCACCATCCCTCGACGGTGGAACCCTCGATGCTCTCGCGGCTGCTCTGCCGGGTCTTCCATCCCACCAGCAGCCTGGCCACGGCCTGCGGCCTGCAGACCCTGATCGACATCGTCGGGCCGGCGAGGGTGCTCTGCGCCTGGCTCGCGGGCAGTGCCCTGAAGCTGATCGGCCTCAAGGGTGGCTTTTACCGCCTGGCAGGTGATCAAGCCCGGCTGATCGACGATGTCACCGGCACCACCCCCCCCTATGACCAGACCCTGGTGCTGGGCCCCGATGCCCCGGAACTGTTCTGCAACCGTGCCGCCTCCGCTCTGGGCGTGGCCGTGGCGGTGGTCGATGTCAACGACCTCGGCCGGGTGAAGGTGCTCGCCAGCAGCCGCGACTGTGATGAGGAACTGCTGATGAGGGCCCTGAAACCCAATCCCGCCGGCAACGCCAACGAGCGCACGCCACTGGTGCTGGTACGCCCTGCCTAAACTGCGACTCAGGAGCTGTCGATTTTCCTCACAACTCTCTCCTTACCTGCACGTGCCTTCCAGCTTGACCATGTCAGTGCCGGGCCAACCGGTCGATACGGGCGGGCCGGAGGGAGGCAGCGGTCCCTGGGTGATCCAGCCGCTGCAGGGATGGCATCTCCCCTTGCTCGACGACCCCGCCTTCCTGCCACTCCAGCCGCTGCTGCAGCGCAGCCTGCTGTTGGCCTTGCCGGAGCGGCTGCTCACCGCCCTGGTCCACCGCCCGCCGCTGGCCCCCGAGGTGCTGGTGGCGCTGCGAACCCTGAGCTCCGGCCGTCATCAGGTGCTGGGACTGATCATCTGCCGCCGTCTCAACCGCAGTGGCACCAGCTGGCAGGTGGAACACCTGCGGCTCGCCTTGCTACCTCAGGAGGATTCGGCGGCCCCCAATCGCCACGCGCTGGCGGCGGGCCTGTTGCGGGAGGCGATCCAGCGGGCTCGGGGCGCCACCAGCTGGATCGCCACCGCCTCCAGCCTCGACAGCACCCGGTTGGCGGTGCTGCGAGAGCAGGGCTTCCAACCCCAGCGCACCGATCAGATCTGGCGCTGGCAGGCCGATGCGGCCAACGGCCCCAGCCCTGCGCTGCCCGGCCCACTGCAACTGCGCCCGTTGAACCGGCGCAATGCCTCCCTGCTCTGGCATCTGGAGCAGGCCACCTGCCCGGCCCAGCTGCGCCAGCTGCTCGATCGCCGCATCGAAGACCTGCTGGATCAGAGCGGCAGCAAGGGCCTGATGCTGATCGACACCAACCGCAACGAGGCGGTGGCCGGGGTGCGCTGGCTGGCCGATCAACCCGGTGGCGGCCAACGGGTGGAGTTCACACTCCATCCGGCCTGGTTGCAGTTGCTGGGTCCGGCCGGAGAGCTGGTGCTGCGGCGCTATGCCAGGCCTGGATCCACCCTCTGGCTGGTCAGTGATGGGTCGGATACAGCCCGCCACGACTGGCTGCAGCGGCTCGGCGCCGAACCCCAGGGGGAACAGGTGCTGATGGCGCGCAGTGTCTGGCGCCGCCATGGCCCCCAGCCCGCCGAGCGGGCCGCCCGTCGGATCGAGGCCGTGCTCGAACAGTTCCAGCCCCGTCGTCGTCCCCTGCCCACGCCCGTGGGTCCCCTTGGCAGCGGTCCGGCGCCCTCCTGATGGTGACCCTGGCGGCCAGCGGATCGGAGCACCCCGCCCGGGTACGGCCGGCGGCCTGCTCGGTTCTGGGACCCTGCTCGGCCCTGGCGCTGGATGTGGGGCACCGGCGCATCGGCCTGGCCGGCTGCGATGGCCTCGGCCTCACGATCACACCGCTGCCCGCCCTGCTGAGGGGCGCGTTTGAGCGGGATCTGCTCCATCTGCGCGCCCTGGTGGAACATCGGCGCGTGCGCGCCCTGGTGGTCGGCCTGCCCCTGGATGCCGACCAGCAACCCACCAGGCAAGCGCTCCACTGCCGCCGTTACGGGCTGCGGCTCGGCCGGGCCCTGGCTGAGGCCGGCCTGACTCTGCCGCTGGCCTGGGTGAATGAGCACAGCAGCAGCTGGGCCGCCGGCGAGCGCTTCGGCCTGCATGGCGATCGCAGTGGACGGCTGGACAGCGCCGCCGCCATGCTGCTGCTGGAACAATGGCTCCAGGACGGCCCTGCGGCGGAACCGGTCGCCGCGGCGACCATCGAACCCGGAGAGCGGCACCGCCTTGATCCATCCTGAGAAGAGACGCACCTGCCCATGACTGCCGACTCCCCTGCCATGCCGGCCTCTGGAGATGTGCCCACCCTGGTGGTCCATGACAGCAACGGCCGCCAGCTGCTCTGCTTCCTTGAGGAGCTGGTTCCCCTCGACGGTCATGACTACGCCCTGCTGACGCCGGTCGACACCCCGGTCTGCCTGGTGCGGCTTGCCCAGGACGACGACGACGAGGACGAACCGATCGAGGAACTCGAGGGCGCCGAAGAGATCCTTTCGATTGCCGATGTGATCCTGCAGGAAGAGGATCTGACTCTGGTGCGCTCGGCGGTGACCCTGACCGTCAGCGGCGAGGTGGACGAGCCGGATCCTGACGAAGTGGATCCCGAGGCCTTCGAGGCGGACGATGACGAGGCGGAGGACAGCGATCTGTACGAAATGCTCGGCCGCCCCTTCTGGGTCGGCGAAGAGCAATATGCCCTCTTCATTCCCCTCGATCCCTTTTTCGTCGTGGCCCGCCTCAACGGCAGTGAAGCGGTTCTGGTGGAGGGCGAGGAGTTCGAACGGGTGCAGGGGCGCATCGAGGCGGAACTCGATGCCCGGGAGCAAGGCGACTGATGCTGCGGCAGCTGCTCACCCCCGACTGGCTGGCGACCACCACCCTGGCCCACCTGCCCCTCGAGCAGCTGCTCGATCACGGCATCCGTGCCCTGGTGCTGGACGTCGACCGGACCCTGTTGCCGCGGCGCCACGCCACCATCCCACCCTCAGCCGAACAATGGCTGCGCCATGCCCTGTTGCAGCTGCCGATTCATCTGCTCAGCAACAATCCCTCGCGCCATCGCATCGGCAGCGTCGCCGATCAGCTGGGACTGGCGTACACCACCTCGGCCGGCAAGCCACGCCGTACCGCCCTGCGACGGGTGCTCAACGAGCTCGGCTTGCCGCCATCCCAGGTGGCCCTGGTGGGTGATCGCATCTTCACCGACGTGATCGCGGGCAATCGCCTCGGCCTCTACACGGTGCTGGTGAAGCCGATCGATCCGGACGGCCAGCCCTGTCAGCAGGACCGGCTGCAGAATCTCGAACTCCGCCTGGCCCGCTGGATGGGCAGCGGACCACACTGATGGCAGACACCATCCCTGGTCTTCGCCGCGTGTTCAAGGTGGGCACCAGCCTGCTGCGGGGCGATGCCAAACGCTCCACCGCTGCGGTGATCGCCGACATGGCCGCCAGCCTGAGCCGACAGCAGCGCCGCGGCGAACACATCGCCCTCGTCACCAGCGGTGCCGTGGGACTGGGTTGTGAGCTGCTGAAGATCGAGAAGCGCCCGACGGAACTGGCGGCCCTGCAGGCCGCTGCCGCCGTGGGCCAGGGGCGGCTGATGGCTCTTTACCAGGACGCCTTCGCGATCCGCGGACTCGCCGTCGCCCAGGTGCTGCTCACCCGCGGCGATCTCGCCTCCCGCCGCCGCTACCAGCGCGCCTGCCGCACCCTGGAGCAGTTGCTGCAGTGGGGGGTGGTGCCGATCATCAACGAAAACGACACCCTCGCCACCGACGAACTCCGATTCGGCGACAACGACACCCTCTCGGCCCTGGTCGCGGTGGCGATCGGCGCCGACGAGCTGGTGCTGCTCACCGATGTCGACAGCCTCTATTCCGGCGATCCCCGCACCGATGCCGAAGCCGCTCCGATCAGCGAGGTGCGCGATCTGGCCGAACTCGAACAGCTGCGCAGCGTCGCCAGCGGCGGTGGCCGGTGGGGCACCGGCGGCATGACCACCAAACTCACCGCGGCCCGGATCGCCACCTCCAGCGGCATCCGCGTGCGCCTGGCCGATGGCCGTGATCCCGCCGTGCTGGAGGCGTTACTGGCCGGCGAGAAGGTCGGCACCGTGTTCCACCCCAGCCCCACCCCCCTCACCGACCGCAAGGGCTGGCTGGCCCATGCGCTGCTGCCCAAGGGCAATCTGCACATCGATCAGGGAGCCGAACGGGCCCTGGTCGAGCGGGGGGCCTCCCTGCTGGCGGTGGGAATCCAGAGCGCCGAGGGCCATTTCGAGCGCGGCGAAGCCGTGCGCGTGCTCGCCAGCGACGGTCGTGAACTGGCCCGCGGACTGAGCAGCTTCAACAGCGAAGAGCTGGGCCAGATCATCGGCCTGGGCACGGACGAAGTGCGCCGCCGCCTGGGGGCCGTGGGCGATGCCGTCATCCACCGCGACCAGCTGGTGCTGATCACCAACGGCTGAGTACAGGCCCTACGATCCGGCCCGACCTGGACACCGGGGAATGCGTTTCAGCAGCCTGCTCAGCCTCCTCAGCGAGGTGGGCGACGCCACCCCCAGGCACCTGGGGCAAGACCCGGAATTGAGAGGCGCCCAGGCCCTGGATGGGGCGGGTGCCTGCCAGCTCAGTTTTCTGGAGGAAGGCCATGCTCTGGCTGCCGCCCTGGCCGCCAGCAGCGCCGCCGCCGTGTTGATTCCGGCCAGAGGCGCCGATGCTGCAGCCCTGCAGCAGCTGGCCACGGAGCGCAATCTCGCCTGGGTGGCGCTCAACAATCCGCGCCTGGGTTTCGCCGAAGCCCTTGAGGCCCTCTATCCAAGGTCGCGGCCGGAGCCCGGGGTGCACGCCACAGCGGTGGTCCATCCCACGGCCAGCCTCGGCCGTGAGGTGCATCTGGGGCCCCACGTGGTGGTGGGGGCCGGCAGCCGTGTCGGCGATGGCTGCGTGCTGCATCCGTCGGTGGTGCTCTACGACGATGTGATGCTGGAGCCGGACTGCGAGGTTCACGCCCAGGCGGTGCTGCACCCAGGCAGCCGCCTGGGCCGCCACTGCGTCGTCCACTCCGGCGCCGTGATCGGCTCGGAGGGCTTTGGCTTCGTTCCCACCGCCAGTGGCTGGCGCAAGATGCCCCAGACCGGGCTGGTGGTGCTTGAGGACGGCGTCGAGGTGGGCTGCGGCAGCACCATCGATCGCCCCTCGGTGGGCGAAACCCGCATCGGTGCCGGCACCAAGATCGACAATCTCGTCCACATCGGCCATGGCGTGGTCACAGGCCGGGGTTGTGCCCTGGCAGCCCAGGTCGGCATCGCCGGTGGCGCCCGCCTCGGCCACGGGGTGATCCTGGCGGGCCAGGTGGGGGTGGCCAATCGGGCGGTGATCGGTGATCGCGCCATCGCCTCCTCGAAATCGGGCATCCATGGGGAGGTGGCCGCCGGGGAGGTGGTGAGCGGCTACCCGGCCATTCCCAATCGCCTCTGGCTGCGCTGCTCGGCCGTGTTCAACAAGCTGCCGGAGATGGCCCGCAGCCTGCGCCAGATCAAGGCGAGCGCCGACGCGATGGCGCCCCAGGCCGGGGGCGAAGGCGGCGGATCGGCCCAGTAACCTGCCCGGTTGCGCCGACCACCCCTCTGATGACCAGCCACCGGATCACGCTCCTGCCAGGCGATGGCATCGGCCCGGAGATCACGGCCGTGGCCCGCCAGCTGCTGGATGCGGTGGCGGCTCGCCACGGCTTCAGCCTCAGCTACGACGAACGGCCGATCGGGGCGGCGGCCATCGACCTCCATGGCGTCCCCCTGCCCGAGAGCACGCTGGAGGCCTGCCGCCAGGGGGATGCGGTGCTGCTGGCGGCCATCGGCGATCCGCGCTGCGACAGCCTGCCGCGGGAATTGCGGCCCGAAAGCGGCCTGCTGGCCCTGCGCTCCGGCCTTGGCCTGTTCGCCAACCTGCGGCCCGTCAAAATTATCCCCGCCCTGATCGGCGCCAGCAGCCTCAGGCCCGAGGTGATCGAAGGGGTCGATCTGCTGGTGGTGCGGGAGCTCACCGGCGGGGTGTACTTCGGCACCCCCAAAGGGCGGGTGGAGGCCGATGGCGCCGTGCGGGCCTTCAACACCATGGCCTACTTCGACTGGGAGATCGATCGCATCGCCCGGGTGGGCTTTGAGCTGGCTCTCAGCCGCAGCGGCCGGCTCTGCTCGGTGGACAAGGCCAACGTGCTCGATGTCAGCCAGCTCTGGCGCGATCGGGTCGAGGCCATCCATGCCGACTATCCGGCCGTGGACCTCAGCCACATGTACGTCGACAACGCCGCCATGCAACTGGTGCGCCATCCCCGCCAGTTCGACGTGCTGCTGACCAGCAACCTCTTCGGCGACATCCTCAGCGATGAGGCCGCCATGCTCACCGGTTCGATCGGCATGTTGCCCTCCGCCTCCCTGGGTGAGAGCGGGCCGGGACTGTTCGAACCCGTCCACGGCTCCGCCCCCGACATCGCCGGCCAGGACAGGGCCAATCCGATGGCGATGGTGCTCTCGGCGGCGATGTTGCTGCGGGTGGGCCTGCATCAGGATGCCGCCGCCGCCGACCTGGAAAGCGCCGTGGATCGGGTGCTGGACTCCGGCCTGCGCACCGGCGACCTGATGGCTGAGGGCTGCACCCTGCTGGGATGCCGGGCCATGGGTGAAGCCCTGCTGGCGGCCCTTCAGGCCCCCCAGGAAGGCTGAGCCGGCCCCGAGCGCAAGCCGGGTCCCACGACCTGCCAAACTCACGATCGGTTTTTAGGTTCCTGCGCATGTCGAAGCGTCATCCGGTCGTCTCGGTCACCGGTTCTTCCGGCGCTGGGACCAGCACTGTCAAGCGCGCCTTCGAGCACATCTTCAAGCGTGAAGGCATCATGCCTGCCGTGGTGGAGGGCGACAGCTACCACCGCTACGAGCGCGGCCCGATGAAGGAGGCCATGAATGCGGCCCTGGCCAAGGGCGAGAACTTCTCCCACTTCGGCCCCGAAGCCAACCTGTTCGACAAGCTCGCCGAGCTGTTCAGCACCTACGGCCAGACCGGTAGCGGCCAGAAGCGCTACTACCTGCACTCCGTGGAGGAGGCCGCCGAGCACAACAAGCGCCTCGGCACCGAACTCGAGCCCGGCCAGTTCACCCCCTGGGAGACCATCCCCTCCGGCACCGACCTGCTCTTCTACGAGGGCCTGCACGGCGGCGTGGTCGGTGAGGGCTATGACGTTGCCGGGCTGGCTGATCTGCTGGTGGGCGTGGTGCCGATCGTGAACCTGGAGTGGATCCAGAAGATCGCCCGCGACAACAAGGAGCGCGGCTACTCGGCCGAGGCCACTGTGGACACGATCCTGCGCCGCATGCCGGATTACATCAATCACATCTGCCCGCAGTTCAGCAGCACCGACATCAACTTCCAGCGGGTGCCCACGGTGGACACCTCCAACCCCTTCATGATCCGGGACATCCCGACGCCGGATGAATCCTTTGTGATCATCCACTTCCGCAAAGGGGCCCGGGAGAAGTGGGACATCGACTTCACCTACCTGCTCGACATGATCCACGACTCCTTCATGTCCAGTCCCACGTCCATCGTGGTCAACGGCGGCAAGATGGGATTTGCCATGGAGCTGATTCTCACCCCGATCATCCATCGCATGATCGAGGACAAGAAGTCCGCCAGCTGAAAGCCGGACACCTCAGCGACCCTCCCCTGGAGCCACCAGCGGCCGTTCCAGGGGTTCCGGGGACCATCCCGGCCCCCACTGCAGCTCTATCTCCACTGGCGGCCTAAAGTTTCGCCATTGGAAGTGGGGACAGCCATCAGCTTCAGTCCTTCCTTTCAGATTCGCGGAGCCGGTGGAGATCCCATTCCCTCCCTGCGCCTCGATCGTGTCAACAGTCAAGAACTGTTTGCCACGGCCCGCAGTGTCGTCTTCCGGCACATGGAGAATTGCCCCGATGGCCCCGAACCGCTTGGGGTCGTGTTGATGGGCGGCAGCGAGCGGGGGGCACCGACCCGGGGCCGGGTGGTGTTCTCGGTGCCGGTCCTGCTCCCAGATGAACAGTTCGTTCCTCTCGAGCTTTTGCTGGCCAGGGCCCAGCGCTTTGCCGGCTCGCGGCGCGGCCGACTGCAAGTTTCCCGCCCTGCCCGTTGAGGCCATGGCTGCCCTTTTTCCACCGCCGATCCCACCGCCAGAGCTGACGGGGCTCGTCGTCATGGTGGTGGCCATGATCGGCGCCTGTGTCGGCAGCTTTCTCAACGTCGTGGCCTGGAGACTGCCGCGGGAGGAATCGCTGCTTCTCCCCGGCAGTCACTGCCCCCGCTGCGGCACGCCGTTGGCCTGGTTTGAGAACCTGCCGATCATCGGCTGGCTGGCGCTGCGCGGACACTGCCGCCATTGCCATCAGCCTGTGGCCGTGCGCTATGTGGTGGTGGAACTGCTCAGCGCCGGCCTCTGGGTGGCGGTGCTGTTGGGCCAACCCAGTGCGATGGGGGCAAGCCCGGCCCGCCTGCCCCTGCTGCTGGCCGGTTGGTTGCTGGTGAGCTGGTTGCTGCCGCTCGTGCTGATCGACCTCGAGAGTCTCTGGCTGCCGGAGCCCCTCTGCCGCTACGGCCTGCTGCTTGGGGTCATCGTCACTGCCCTGCTGGCCCTGCCCCAGGGTGCGGCCGCGGGCAAGGCGTTGCTGCTGTCCCATCTGATCGCCGCCGCAGCTGGGCTCCTTGGGTTTGAAGCCCTCAGCTCCCTGGCTGAAAAGCTCATGGGTCGCCCGGCCCTGGGGCTCGGCGATGCCAAACTCGCGGCCCTGATGGGGGCCTGGCTGGGCCCGATCGGCCTGCTGCTGGCGGTGGCGGTGGCGGTGTTCGCCGGAGCCGTCGCCGGCGGCATCGGCCGGCTGAGCGGGAAGCTGCAACGCCATCAACCCTTTGCCTTCGGCCCCTTCCTGGCCCTGGGTGCCGTGGCGGTCTGGGTTCTGGGCGAACCCTTCTGGATCGCCCTGGCCGGCTTCCCAACCGCTGGCTGAAGCCGATCCCGCTGGCCCAGCTGGTGGCCGATGGCCCGCCGGCCTTTAATGGCCTCACACCCGATCTCCCCGCCAACCCACCCCCATGTCGCTGTTCGACTGGTTCGCCGATCGCCGCAAGAACGCCCCGGTGGTGCGTCCGAACCTGGGCCCCGACAGCGAGGAAGGCGACGGCCTGTGGAGCAAATGCCCGGAGTGCTCCCAGGTGGTCTACCGCAAGGATCTGGTGGCCAACGCCAGTGTCTGCGCCAGTTGTGGTTATCACAACCGCATCGACAGCAGCGAGCGCATTCGCCTGCTGGCCGATGAAGGCAGCTTTGAAGCTCTCGACAGCGACTTGACGCCCACCGATCCCCTGGCCTTCAAGGATCGGCGCAGCTACAGCGATCGCATCCGCGACAGCCAGCAGGCCACCGGCCTGCGCGATGCCGTGGTGACCGGCCTGTGCCGGCTGGATGGCATTCCCCTGGCCCTGGGGGTGATGGACTTCCGCTTCATGGGGGGCTCGATGGGCTCGGTCGTGGGCGAGAAACTCACCCGCCTGATCGAAATGGCAACGGCCCGGCGCTATCCGCTGTTGATCGTCTGTGCCTCCGGCGGAGCACGCATGCAGGAAGGAATGCTGAGCCTGATGCAGATGGCCAAGATCTCCGGCGCCCTGGAGCGCCATCGCCAGGCCGAGCTGCTCTATGTCCCCCTGCTCACCCATCCCACCACCGGCGGTGTAACCGCCAGCTTCGCCATGCTGGGGGATCTGATTCTGGCCGAACCCAAGGCGCTGATCGGCTTTGCCGGCCGGCGGGTGATCGAGCAGACTCTGCGCGAAAAGCTGCCCGAAGGCTTCCAGACGGCCGAGTACCTCAGGGACCATGGCTTCGTCGATGCCATCGTGGCCCGGCCCCAGCTGCGCACCACCCTCGCCACCCTGCTGCGTCTGCACGACCCGGCCCGGCGGCTGGAGGCGGTGGCGCCATGAACAGCGCTGACTCCAGAGCGGGCTCCAGCATTCCAGCCAGGGGCGCCCGGCGGGCCATGCGGCTGCTCGCCCCGGCTCTGATCCTTGTGGTCCTGATCCTGCACCTGGGGGTTGGCCCGGCCGCCTGGGCGGGGCCTGTGAACTGGCAGGAGGTCACCGCCACCAGCGAAGGGCGACAGTGGTGGGATTCGGGCAGCCTGCGCCGCAATCGCGAGGGCAACGTCACCGTGCTGAGTCGCTTCCAGCCCCGACCCCCCGAGGAACGGTCTGCCGCCGCAGCCACCGGATCCGAGCCAGCCAGTCCGAAGGCGCGCAACGATGCCAGCCTCTACGTGATGGAGCTCGACTGCGATCAGGGGCTCTACCGCGATACCTCGGTCAATGGCCTGCCCCAGTTCGGAGCGCAGTGGCTACCGGTGGGCAATGACGATCTCACAGCCGAGGTGCTGCGCCAGGCCTGCGCGGCCGCGCCGGCATGAGCGGTTCGTCCTTGGCCCAGCCGCGAGTCCTGAGGGTGGCGATCGCCGGCCTCGGCTTCGGCGAAAAAGTCCATCTGCCGGCCCTGCGGGACTGTCCCGCCACCGAGCCCGTGGCCCTCTGGCATCCACGCCAGCAGCGGCTGGAGGCCGCCTGCGCCAGCTCAGGCCTGCCGGGCTCCACGGAGTTCGAGGCCCTGCTCAGCGATCCCGGGATCGACGCGATCGTGATCGCCACCCCGCCTGAACCGCGCCAGGCCCTCGCCAGCGCCGCCCTCAAAGCTGGCAAACATCTGCTGCTCGAAAAGCCCGTGGCCCTTGATGCCGCTGGTGTGGAGGAATTGCAGAGGCTGGCGATCCAACAGCGCCGCTGCGTGGCGGTGGATTTTGAATACCGGGCCGTGCCGCTGTTTCAGCAGCTGGCGGCCCTGCTCGCAGACGGAGTCCTGGGGGAACCCTGGCTGGTGAAACTCGACTGGCTGATGAGCAGCCGCGCCGATGGGAGTCGCCCCTGGAACTGGTATTCCCAGGCCGGCAGTGGCGGTGGCGTGCTCGGCGCCCTCGGCACCCATGCCTTTGACACCCTGCACTGGCTGATCGGCCCCAGCAGCGGGCTTCAGGCCCGGCTGAGCACGGCAATCCGGCAGCGCCCGCTCCCCGGCACACCAGGCACCATGGCCGCCGTCGACGCCGAAGACATCGCCCTGATCCAGCTGGATCTGCAGGATCGCTGGGGCCGCAGCGTGCCAGGCCAGCTCACCCTGGCCTCGGTGACCCGCCAGGGACGGGGCTGCTGGCTGGAGCTCCACGGCAGCGAGGCCACGCTGGTGCTTGGCTCCAGCAATCAGAGCGACTATGTACACGGCTTCCAGCTGTGGCTGGCCAGACCGGGCGAAGCCCTGCGACCGCTCGAACCCAGCCCGGAGCTGGCCTACACCCGCACCTGGGAGGACGGCCGCATCGCACCAGTGCGACGGCTGATCGGATGGTGGGCCGAGGCGATCCAGCAGGGACGGCCAATGGTGCCGGGCCTGGCCGAGGCCTCGCTCAGCCAGCACTGCTGCGATCAGGCCCGGGGCTGAATCCTGCCCGGAATGCCTGGCGAGCAGGGGCCTGTTCCTCAGGCAGCGGAGCTCCTGAGCGGAAGCGATTGCCCGACGGCGAGAACGGGCGGGAAACCGGCAGCCGACGAGACGATCACATTTCAGTAGCAACCGCTACTGTTTGGAGATCGTTGACCGGGCGGAACCCTTCGCCCGGCGGAAGTAGGAGGAGGCCCGATGGCGGTTCCTCCCCCGAAGCAACGCGCCATCCACCCACCTGGGATCAAGGCCCCAGGTTTTCACCGGAGGCACTTCCATGTCCATCACCACCGCCAGGCAAATGGCACGACAGGCCGAAGAGGCCCGCCGCGCCGCCCGTCAGCTCGCCTTCAGCGTTCAGAACCTGCGCAAGCATGAACTGATCGATTGAAGCCGGGCCGGTGCGATCGGATCCCGTTGCTTCGCCCCGCTGATGCGGGGCTTTTTTCATGGGCTGGAAGTCGTCAGGCAGCCCCCTGGTGCCATCGGCCAGGGGCGATTCGGGGGATCCCCTAGACTCCGCGCCAGACAAGTGGCGGAATGATTCCGCCAGCCGTCGACCATCCGTTTCCCCACTCCTGCGAGGTTTTCCATGGCGCTCGTCCCGCTTCGGCTGCTGCTCGACCACGCCGCCGAGAACGGCTACGGCATTCCGGCCTTCAACGTCAACAACCTGGAGCAGGTGCAGGCCATCATGGAGGCGGCTGCCGAGACGGACAGCCCCGTCATCCTGCAGGCCTCCCGCGGTGCCCGCCAGTATGCCGGCGAAAGCTTCCTGCGCCACCTGATCCTGGCTGCTGTGGAAACCTATCCCGACATCCCGGTGGTGATGCACCAGGACCACGGCAACAGCCCCGCCACCTGCTACGGCGCGGCTGCCAATGGTTTCACCTCGGTGATGATGGACGGCTCCCTCGAAGCCGATGCCAAGACGCCGGCCAGCTACGAGTACAACGTCGCTGTCACCAAGGAAGTGGTGGATGTGGCCCATGCCATCGGTGTGAGTGTCGAAGGCGAGCTCGGCTGCCTCGGCTCCCTGGAAACCGGCCAGGGCGAAGCGGAAGACGGCCACGGCTTCGAGGGCACCCTCGACCACTCCCAGCTGCTCACCGACCCGGCTGAAGCCGCCGATTTCGTCGCCAAAACCAAGGTTGATGCCCTGGCGATCGCCATCGGCACCAGTCACGGCGCCTACAAGTTCACCCGCAAGCCCACCGGTGAAGTGCTGGCGATCAGCCGCATCGCCGAGATCCACAAGGCCATCCCCAACACCCACCTGGTGATGCACGGCTCCAGCTCCGTTCCCCAGGAATGGCTGGACATGATCAACAAGTACGGCGGTGCCATCCCCGAAACCTATGGCGTGCCGGTCGAGGAGATCCAGGAAGGCATTCGCAACGGCGTGCGCAAGGTCAACATCGACACCGACAACCGCCTGGCCTTCACCGCCGCCGTGCGGGAAGCGGCCTTCAAGGATCCTGCCAACTTCGATCCCCGCCACTTCAACAAGCCTGCTCGCCAGTACATGAAGCAGGTCTGCCTGGATCGCTACCAGCAGTTCTGGTGTGCCGGCAACGCCAGCAAGATCAAGCAGCGCGACATCAACTACTACGCCGCTCTCTATGCCAAGGGCGCCCTTGATCCCAAGGCTGCCGTTGCCGTCTGAGCCACACCGGCTTCGAATCATCCAGGGCTCCCGATCGGGGGCCCTTTTTTGATGCCGCCTTTGATACCGCAACGCTACCCATTGCCCATGGAGGCGAGTGACACGCGGACGCTCGACGCTTCAGGGCACCGCCGCCGGCACGGGCAAATCTGCCGCCAGCCGACCGGTCATCAAGGGGCCGGTGCTGGTGTCGACGGCCTGGGGACCGGCGTTGGACACCAACTTAACCAGGGCCTGGTGCAGGTCTTTTTCCATCACGAAGCGGCGACCATCGGTCACCACAACACGCACGAGCGTGGGCAGATCGTTATTGCGAGACTGCAGGTAGATCGGCTCCACATACAGCAGTCCCTCGCCCACGGGAAGTACCAGCATGTTGCCGCGGAATAGCTTGGAGCCCAGCCGGTTCCAGAGACCGAACTGGAAGCTGATCGTGGGGTCCTGGTCCACCAGGGCCGAAATCTGTTGCGGGCCCAGAAGCAGCCGTTGCTGAGGGAACCGCACCAGGCGCAATTCGCCATAATTGGGCGGGTCGTTGCGGGCCGCCAGCCAACCCACCAGGTTGGTGCGCCTCAACGGCGTGAACGGCAACAGCAGCACGAACTCAGGATCACGCTGCCCCGGCAATTGCAGGGTCACATGATAAGGCCGCACCTGCACATTGGCATTGCCGTAGATCTCGTAGGGAATCGCCCAGACATCGTCGCCGTTGTAGAAGGTGCGCACATCGGTGACGTGATAGCGCAGCAAGCGCTCAATCTGAATGTTGAACTGGCTCTGGGGCACGCGAATGTGGCGCAGCAGGGCCGCCGGCATCGCCGAGAGTGGCTGGAACAGTTCCGGAAAAGCGCGCCGCCACGTGGAGAGCAAAGGATCACTGGGGTCGCTCACGTACAACCACAGGCGCCCGTCATGGGCATCGACCACGGCCTTGACCGGGTTGCGGAAATAGCGCAAGCCGGCGGGATTGGGATCGCTGTAGGGGTAGGAGCGGCTCTTGGTGAAGCCATCGAGCAGCCAGTACTGATGCTGCTCGCTGCGATACCCCGCCGCCGCACCGATCCGGGCGGTGACCAGGTAGGGCTCACTCTCAAAACGCAGGAACGGGGCCAACGTCTGCAGCCGCTGGTTCACCTGACGCCGCAGCAGCAACTGCGAGTTCGGCGTGAAGGAGCCGGTGAACAGCACCCTGGGCTCACCGAGATAGATGGCCGCGCTGAGCCGCTGCCAGGCGGTGGCCAGGGACACGCCGCGGCGGCCGTCGTAATGGGTGTAGACATTGATTTCGCCATCGGGGTAGGCAAACTCCTGCACCTTGGTGGGGGCGATTGCATAGGGGGAGGGCCCCGAAGCGAAATAAAGACTGGGCCTGCCCACCGGCAGGGCGGCGCGGGCATCGAGATCGCTGATGCCCAGCTGGGGAATGCCCTGCACCCTGCCGCTACGGCCCAGGTCCTTGACCAGGAACAGGGGCAGCCCATCGGGACCGGCCGCATTCACCGGCGACACCGTGAAGCCGTGGCCATTGGTGAACACCAGATGGCGATTCAGCCAGGTCCGCGATTGCAGCGGCAGGGCCGAGCTATCCAGTTCCCGGGCCGCGATCAACACTTGCTGGCTGAATGTGCCGGCGCCACTGCGGCTCTTCAGCGGGTAGCGATCCACCGCCGCCGAAGAAAAGGTGTAATAAAGACGCAGTTGTTGCAGCTGGCGATTGGCAGCCAGCAAGGGCTGGCTGTCCCAGAGGCGGATGTTGTCGAGGGTGCCGGGCGAGGCCTTCAGATCCGCTGCTGTGATTTTCTGGCGCGGCTCCAGGGCGATGGCCTTGACCCGCTCAAGGCCGAAGGCCCGACGGGTGGCCTTGATGCTGCGATCCAGATAGGGACCCTCGATGGCCAGCTCCCGAGGCTGCACCCAGATGCGTTGCACCAGGGGGGCCAGCAGCAACTCAGTGATCGGTACCAACAGGGTGGTGCCGGCCAGGGGAATCAGGGCGCCGCGGCGCAGCCAGCCGCGCGGCAGTGGAACCAGCAGGCCCACAGCCGTCAGCAACAGCAGCAGGGCCAGCAGCAGGCGCAGGGGCAGGCGCACATGCAGATCGACAAAGCCGGCGCCGGAGGCGACGCCACTGCCCTCCACCATCAGATCAAAGGGAGCCAGCGCCGAACTGATCGCCGTCACGATCGCCAACACCGCCAGCTGGGGTTGAAGCACCCGCTGTTGCTCGCGGCTGAGTCCGACGAAGTGCAGATCGGAGAGGCTGGTGCCCTCGCTGAGGGTGATCAGCAGGCAGGCCGCCAACCCCACCAGCACCTGGGCGAACAGCACACTCAGCACCAGGCGCAGAGCCGGCAGCTGCAGCACCGTGAACGAGAGATCCAGGCCGGTCAGGGGATCCCCCTGGCCGAAGGGCACCGCCAACAGAGCCGGCAACCAGAGGCTCCAGCCGCGGGCCACGGCAGTGGCGGCTCCCGCCAGGGCCGCCGCCAGGGTGATGCGCAGGGTGGTCAGGGGAGCGAGCAACAGGGGCAGGGCCAGCAGCGCCGCCAGGCTCAACGGCAACAGGGCCGGCAGATCCCGCACCAGCGAGAAGCCTGTGATGACCTGGCCGCTGAACGGTGCCTGGATCAGATCGCGGGCCTGCACCAACACGTAGCTGAGCCCGACACTGAGCAGCATCAACAGGGCCAGCAGGGCGAGCACCAGCTGCCTGGACCCCAACCGCAGCAACGGCAACGGGGACAGACGCTTGCGCCCAGCCTCACCGCGCAGACGCCAACAGCGCTGCAACTGCTGCAACTGCAACAGGGAACCAGGCCCGAAGACCAGGGCGAAAGCCAAGAGCTGCAGAATCCAGCGCCGCAGGATCACGGCCTGGACATCGAACTGACCGAACCACTGCCATTCCACCGCCAGGCGAGCGGCGGCGATCAGCGCCAGGACCAGGGCGACCGGCAACAGCAACACCAGCAGCAGGCCGAGGTGCCGGCGCGGTGGGAGGGGGAGCTCAAGGACCACGGACTGAGGTTAGGTGGGCCGCCGGCAACACCATGGACCGCAAAATCCGACTGAGCAGGTCGGAAATAAAACAACACCCGGTTCAGCGCTGGTAACCTGAGCCACAATCACGGTTGGTTCCTTGACTGCCACCCTGTCCCGCTCCACCTTCACGGGCCTGCGCTGCAAGGAGTGCGGCCAGGCCTATGAGGCCACAGCAAGGCACGTCTGCGAGGACGTCTGCTTCGGCCCCCTGGAAGTCGTCTACGACTACGAGGCGATCCGGGCCCGGGTCAGCCGCGCCACCATCGAAGCCGGGCCCGTCTCGATCTGGCGCTACCGCGAGTTCCTGCCGATCGAGGGCGATCCCATCGATGTCGGCACCGGCTTCACCCCGCTGCTGCGCGCCAACCGGCTGGCGAAGCGTCTGGGACTCAAGGAGCTCCATATCAAGAATGACGGCGTCAACATGCCGACGCTCTCCTTCAAGGACCGGGTGGTGTCGGTGGCTCTGACCCGCGCCCGAGAACTCGGCTTCACCACGGTGAGCTGCGCCTCCACCGGCAACCTGGCCAACTCCACCGCCGCCATCGCCGCCCATGCCGGCCTGGAGTGCTGTGTGTTCATCCCCAGCGATCTGGAGTTGGGCAAGGTGCTGGGCACCCTGGTCTACAACCCCACGCTGATGGCAGTGAAGGGCAACTACGACCAGGTGAACCGCCTGTGTTCAGAAGTGGCCAACACCCATGGCTGGGGCTTTGTCAACATCAATCTCCGCCCTTATTACTCGGAGGGCTCCAAGACCCTCGGCTATGAGGTGATCGAACAGCTCGGCTGGCGCCTGCCTGATCACATCGTGGCGCCCCTGGCCTCCGGTTCCCTGTTCACCAAGATCCGCAAGGGTTTTGATGAATTCATCAAGGTGGGTCTGGTGGAGGAGAAGCCGGTGCGCTTCAGCGGCGCCCAGGCCGAAGGTTGCATGCCGATCGCCCAGGCCTTCGCCGATGGCCGCGACTTCATCATCCCGGTCAAGCCGAACACCATCGCCAAGTCGATCGCCATCGGCAATCCGGCCGACGGCCCCTACGCCATTGACATCGCCAATCGCACCGGCGGCACCATCAGCGCCGTCAGCGATGAGGAGATCATCGAAGGCATCAAGCTGCTGGCCGAAACGGAGGGCATCTTCACCGAAACCGCCGGTGGCACCACGATTGCGGTGCTCAAGAAGCTGGTGGAACAGGGCAAGATCGACCCCAGCGAAACCACCGTGGCCTACATCACCGGCAACGGCCTCAAAACCACCGAGGCGATCGCGTCCTCCATCGGCGAACCGTTCCTGATCGAGGCCCAGCTCGACAGCTTCAACGCCGCCTGGGAGCGCTCGCAGTCCCTGCACCGGCCCACCACCGAGAGCGCCGGCTGAAGCTCCACGGTCATCGCGTCTGGCCTCGACCCGTCTCCGCCACTGAAAACCGCCAGCGGGTTCCGGCCCGTCAGCGCCCTCATCACTCCTTTCCCCGCCCCAGCTGCTCCCATGGCCGTCCAGGTACTGATTCCCACGCCCCTGCAGAAGTTCACCAACGACGAAGCCAGCGTCAGCCTAGATGCCAACAGCGTCGATGGCCTGCTGCAGGCCCTTGAGACCCGCTTTCCAGGCATCCTCGGCCGCCTCTGTGATGAGAACGGCAAACTGCGGCGCTTTCTGAACGTCTATGTCAACAGCGAAGACATCCGCTTCCTCGACAACCAGACCACGGCCCTCGCCGATGGCGATGAGGTCAGCATCGTGCCGGCGGTCGCTGGCGGCTGAAGGCGCCATTCCTCCCTGGTATCAGCGATGACGCGCGTCAACGTCAGCAAGCCTGATGCTTCGAAAGCTCAAAGACCAAGGTCGATCCCATAGGGTTCGCTCCATGCCAGGGAGGGAATGATGAGCCAGAGTCCAACCCCATCGCTGAACCGGCACGACTGGCAGGCCGGCATTCGGATCTTCGATTACCGCCAGGCGGCCAATCCGATCCGCGCTGGCCTGACCGAACCGATCGCCTACCGGCAGTGGGGGCCCGAGCTGCATGGTGCGGGTCCCACGGCCATCCTGCCCCTTGATCTCAGTGAGGAGCTGGGCTGTTCCGGTCCGGCCACCAGCCCGGCTCTGGCGGCTCATTTCCTGAGGCTGCTGGCCGGCGAAGCGCTCGAGGCGGCCGCCAGCGCCACCAGCTCTCTGTTTTATGTGCTGCGGGGCTCAGGCCAGCTGCAGCGTCCAGCGGGCCCGGATCAAGCGGCGCTGGAACTCACCTGGGCAACAGGCGATCTGTTTGTGCTGCCCGCCGGCCCAGATCCCCTGCTGCTGGCCCGTGAGGAAAGCATTCTGTACTGGGTCCA
This sequence comes from Synechococcaceae cyanobacterium, assembly GCA_947378425.1. GTDB lineage: Bacteria > Cyanobacteriota > Cyanobacteriia > PCC-6307 > Cyanobiaceae > Cyanobium. The sequence continues at coordinate 97,404 of CANCJV010000003.1, read as the reverse complement.
CGACGGCCCCCTGCTCAGCTACCTGGGAGTGGCCCCCATCGGGGCCAGGTTTCGGGCCAGTCATTACCCCAGCGAGCGGCTTGAGGCCGAACTGCAGACGCTGCTGGACGATCCCAGCTCCGCCCGCAGCAACAGGCTGAGCATCCTGCTGGCCCACGAGGATCTGCCCGCCAGCCGCACCGTCAGCCACACCCTCTGGGCCATGCTCGGGGTGGTGCCGGCCGGGGCGATCCAGCCCCCCCATCGCCATCAATCCGTAGCCCTCGATCTGATCGTGGACTGCGATCCCGGCTGTTACACCCTGGTGGGCAGGGAGCTCAGCGATGACGGCTCCATCCGCGATCCCCATCGCATCGACTGGCAGGCGGGCGGAGCGTTCATCACGCCACCAGGCCATTGGCATGCCCACGTCAATGAAAGCGATCGCACGGCCCGGCTGCTGCCGATTCAGGACTCCGGGCTGCACACCTACCTCCGCAGCCTGGACATCCGCTTTGCCGGCACCAACAACTGATCCCTGTGGTAGCCCGGCCATGGCCGACCAGCCCAAGCTCTGGCCGACATGGCCAGCCTGGATGACGACGTGAGGCTCAGGGTTCGCCCACCGGCACCGGCAGGCGAGCCGCCGGCAGCGGCTGAACCGCCTCCCCAGTCATGGCCAGATCGGGATGATGGGACTCCCATGCCGCCACCGACTGGCGGAAGCTGTCGCCATCGATGGTTTCCTCAGCGATCAGGCGATCCACCAGATCGTCCATCAGCTCGCGGCGGGGACCCAGAAGCGCCATGGCCCGATCCAGGGACTGGCAGGCCAGCTCCCGCACCTGTCGGTCGATGCGATTGCCCGTGTCCAGGGAGTAATGGGGCTGGGCGCGGAACCAGTCGCGTCCCAGGAACACTTCGCCGTCGTCGCTTTCAAGGGCCAACGGCCCCAGCTCCGAGAACCCATAGCGGGTCACCATTTCCCTCCCGATACGGCTGACCATCTGCAGGTCACTGGCCGCTCCCTGGGTGACCTCACTGGGACCGAAGACCACCATCTCGGCGGCGCGACCACCGAGCACCACCACCAGCTTCGCCAGCAGATAGGCACGGCTGATCAGGCCGGAGTCGAGGATGTCCTCATCAGGCATTGTGCGGGCAAAACCACCGACCCCACCGGCTCTGGGCAGCAGCGTCACTTTGTCGAGCCTGTCGGCATGGGGCAAGAGGGTGGTGAGCAGGGCATGGCCGACCTCGTGGTAAGCGATCAGGCGCTTCTTGGCGCTGTCCTGGAGTGGGGCGGCGGTGAGACCCATGGTGATGCGCTCCAGGGCGGCACCGAGGCAGGCGTCATCAATGCAGCTCTGCTGGCGCCGGGCGGTGAGAATCGCCGCTTCATTGATCAGATTGGAAAGATCAGCGCCCGAGAAGCCGGGCGTGCGGGCGGCCCAATCCGCCAGGGACACCGCCGGATCGAGGGGCCGGGTGCGGGCATGGACCGCCAGGATTTCTTCGCGGCCCTTGCGATCGGGCAGATCAACGGTGATGCGCCGATCGAAGCGGCCAGGCCGCATGAGGGCCGAATCGAGCACATCGGCCCGGTTGGTGGCGGCCAGCAAGATCACCCCGGAGTTGTCCTCAAAGCCATCCATTTCGGTGAGCAGTTGATTGAGCGTCTGCTCCCGCTCGTCGTTACCACCACCGATACCCGCCCCTCGCTGGCGACCAACCGCATCGATCTCGTCAATGAAGATGATGCAAGGGGCCTTGGCCTTGGCCTTGCGGAACAGATCCCTCACCCGACTGGCGCCCACACCAACAAACATCTCGACGAACTCAGAGGCCGCCATCGAAAAGAAAGGCACGCCCGCTTCGCCGGCAATCGCTCGGGCCAGCAAGGTTTTACCGGTGCCTGGGGGACCCACCAACAGCACCCCTCTGGGGATCTTGGCGCCGATCGCGGTGAAGCGCTCGGGGGCCTTGAGGAAGGAGACGACCTCCTGCAATTCCTCCTTGGCTTCATTGATGCCCGCCACGTCCTCAAAGCGCACGGGAATCGATCCCTCGGCCTGCAATTTCGGCTGACTGCGGCCAAAGCCCATCGCCTTGTTGGCGACCTGGGCAGAGCGGCGCACGAGCAGGGTGAGACCCACCAGCAACAGCACCAGCAGCAGGCCGTTGCTGATCAGGCCGGCGGTGGCATCGTCACCGCGCTCATCGCGCACTGTCAGGGGAACCCGGGCCTGTTCAGCCGTGCGCAGCAACACCTGGTTGTCGCTGAAGACGGGTACCTGAACCCGTTTGCCGTCCTTGAACTCCACATTGACCAGCCGTTGCCGTGGAGCCAGCTCCAACGATTTGACGCGACCCTTGCCGAGATCCTGCAGCAGTTGGCTGTAGGAGGGAGTGTCAGCATTGAAGCCACCGAGGGTGAAGGGCCCACTGGCTGCCGGTCGGGAGGGTTGGCCGGCGACGGCAGGGGTGGCCAGGGCGGGGTTGGGGCTAATGGTCACGGAGGTTCAGGGCAGGAATCGACTGTAGCGATTTGACGAAAGGTCAGTTGGCAGCGGAAGATCTTGGTTTGGTTCTTGAGCGTTAGGGATGGCTGTACCCAAGAAGAAAACCTCCAAAGGCAAGCGCAACCAACGTCACGCCCACTGGAAGGCCAAGGCAGGCGTTGCCGCCCAGAAGGCACTCTCCATCGGCAAGGCCGTTCTGAGTGGCCGTGCCCAGGGCTTCGTCTACCCCATCAGCGAAGAGGAGTCGGAAGGCGAAGCCTGAGTCTGGCGCTGCCGCCGCCACAGGCCCCGGCAGCGGCGACGTCCATCCAGCACGGCAACCCCTTCGACGTTCAGACCCTCCACCGGCACCTGAACAGCCGAGGCCTGAGAGTGCTGATGCGGACTGGTTTCAGACGGCATCGGTGATGTTGCCGTCTCTGCCCTTGGGGTTGGCACTCCAGATGGGGTTTTGGCCGTCGCCTCAAGAGCAGCAAGAGATCCGGTGGCCAGGGACAACCAGGTAGTAGCACCAGCGGCCGATGTCCATCGTTGCGGGATGCTGAAATCGGCGGCTGGTCTGGGCGAGCCGTTGAAGTCAAGGGCGATCGCCGTCAGCACCGTCAGCTCCTGATCCCTCAGGTCCGGAGCCAGCCTTACCGATGCTGCCGGGTCCCCGGGGACCATGTCCACTGTGGCCATGGCCGGCTCCCTCACCAGCTCTGGCTGAAGCACCAGCAGCGGATCCGCCACCAGGGGGTCTTGATACAGAGACGGTGGCAAGGAGCAGAGGCTGGATCGCACCAACTGCTCCAGGGCGGCGGGTGGCAACCAGCCCCCACCATGGCGGCGCTGGCGAGCCTCAGCCTGGAAGCGCCAGCGCCTCGGCAATTCCCAGCTCAGGGGCCGCAGCACCCAGAGCCCATCACAGGCCTCCCACAGGGGTTCATAGGCTTCCAACTGACGGTCCCAGGTCGGCAGCCACGCCAGCTCGCTCGTCGTCAGAGCCGGCGCTCCTCCGAAGCCTGGCCGGTCCGGATCGAGAGCGTGCAGGGCCGTGGCCAGGCCTTCCGGGCCGAGGGCGCGGCAACCCATCAGCCAACCCTCCAGCACCAGGGCGTCACAGGGCCCCTGGCGCCAGCCAGAGCGATCCCCCTGACCCTGGGCCAGGGTCTTGTCAAAACGGGGCAGGCGCAGGGTGCCGCTCTGACGCCAGTTGCCCAACGCTTCCAGCAGCAACTCCAGATCGTGGCTGCCCGGAGGCACCCGCGACACGGCGAAAGGATTGCCCGCCAGCCGCCGTTGTCGCTGCGGCCAGGGCAGATAAAGATCATCGATCGAGGCCACCCTCAACCTCAGGCCAAGGCTCGGAGCGAGGGCCTCCAGCGCCCGACCCAGGCTGGTCTTGCCGGCCCCCACAGGCCCGTTGAGGGCCAGCAACGGCAGTCGGGCGCTGTCCTGGCTGCGCAAGGCGACAAGGTGCTGCAACAGCGGCAGGGCAAAACCCAGCAGCAGCTGGGGATCGAGCGCCGGCTGCCCCGACGTCCGCCAGGCCTTCAGAGCCTGCTCAGGTTCCAAGTTTGAAAGCCTCAAAGACCATGGCGTAGGTGGCCCCGATCCTGAGGTTGTCGACCATGACCCAGCCCAGGGGTGCCGGTCCGCTCACCAACCGGGTCCGCAGTCGCACGATCAGTTCAAACACCAGCACCAGTCCCAGGACCAGCACAGGCCGCCCCCCCCGGAAGCGCACCAGCAGCATGGCGGTGAGGTTCTGGGCCAGATAGAAACCGATCAACAGCGAGAGGATCGACAGACTTCCGGCTCGCCAGCTGCGACGCAGTTGGCTCAGCAGGGAGTCTCCCAGGCGCCGCTGAACGCCCTGCAGTCGGGTTTGCTGCAGGCGGATTGGCTGCTGTCCAACCTGCTGCTGTCGGATCTGTGGCAATCGTGGCTCAGCCATCACGATCCTGCTGCTCGTTGAGCAGATCCTGCAGGTAGGCGAGGGTCACCTGGCCACCCGGGCAAGCGGGGCCACGTCTGACAAGCGCCGGGGCGGCCGAATCTCCCAGACCATCCAGCACCGCCCGCGCCGCCTCGAACTGCTCCAGGGGTTCGGCCAAGGACATCTGGCTGAGGGTCACCAGGGTGTTCAGGCCGGCAGTGACGGCGGCCGTCAGACCCTGGGCCGAATCTTCCAGCACCAGAATCTGGCAGGGATCCACCTGGGCTTGCTCGATCGCCCGTCGGTAGGCCTCTGGGTGGGGCTTCTTGTGCTGCACATCCTCACCACAGACCCAGAAGCGGAAAGACTGCCGGAGATCCGCGAAACAGGAATTCATCAGGCCTGCCACGGCACTGCGGCCACTGGCGGTGACGATCGCCTGGGGGATGCCGGCCGCCGCGATTTCAGCCATCAGGCGAGCCACACCGGGCCGTGGCGCCAGGCCGCCGGTCTGCAGCAGCTGGTGGTAGTGGACCTGCTTGCACGCCTGGAGCTGATCCAGGCGTGCTGGCTCGGGGACGACTCCTTCCACTTCGGCCAGAAAAGTGGCGATCCGGTCCCGGCCACCACTGATGCTCAACAAGCGGGTGTAGGTGGGGGGATCCCAGTGCCAGGGCAACGCAGCCTCGGCGAAGGCCCGATTGAAGGCCTGGCGATGACCGGCCATTTCGGTCTCAGCCAGGGTGCCGTCCACATCCCAGAACACGGCCTTCAGACGCTGCACCATGGGTAGGGCCGCTGGATCTCAACCGCGGGATGTCGCTGCCAGGGAAGGCTAAGGGTGCCGTGCACGCTTGCCGGGCCGCACAATGAGCCAGCCCCGCGACCTGCCGTTGCTCCCCGCCCACGACGAGCAACGTTGGCTGCTGCCCTCCGCCATGCCTGCAGAGGCGAGCGGCTCCCCCCCCTGGAGCGGGACACTGGATCTGGGGCCGGAACTCCTGGCTGTGCTGTGGCGCCGGGGCCACTCCACGGTCGCAGCCATTGAGGCCCTGCTGGCCCCGCCTGAAGCCCCGGATCCACGCCAGCACTTCCCCGACCTGGTGCGAGCGGAACAGCGGCTGGTGCGGGCCTGCCGCCAGGGAGAAACCGTGGCGATCTGCGGCGACTACGACGCCGATGGCATGACCAGCACGGCCCTGCTCGCGGGGGTGCTGCAACGGCTTGGGGCGATCGCCCTGCCGGCGATTCCGAGCCGCATGGCCGAGGGCTACGGCCTCAACGTGGCCATGGTGGAACGCCTGCATGCCGCTGGGGTACGGCTGCTGATCACCGTCGACAACGGCGTTGCCGCCAGGGAGGCGCTGGATCGGGCCCAGGAGCTGGATCTGGAAGTGATCCTGACCGATCACCACACCCTGCCGCCGCAGTTGCCGCCCCATCTGGCCCTGATCCACCCGGCGGTCACACCGGAAGATTCCCCTTTCCGTGGCCTGGCCGGAGTCGGACTGGCCCACGTGCTCGCCTCGGGGCTTTGCAGGCGCCTCAAGCGCCAGGACGGCCTGGCGATCGCCCTGGACCTGTTCTGCATCGGCACGATCGCCGACATGGCCCCCCTGGTGGGGGTGAACCGACGCTGGTTGATGGATGGCCTGCCCCGCCTGGGCAGCAGCAGCCTGCCGGGCCTGAAGGCACTGCAACAGATCGCCGGCATAGAAGAACGGCCGCTGGATGCGGAGACGGTGGGCTTCCAGCTGGCACCCAGAATCAACGCCGTCGGTCGCCTCGGTGACCCCCTGCTGGTGGTCGAGCTGCTGACCACCGCAGACCAGGACCAGGCTCTGGATCTGGCCCGCAGCTGCGAAACGATGAACCGCCAGCGGCGTGAGCTCTGCGATGCCATCGAAGCGGAGGCCCTGGCCCTGCTGGAAGCCGACGGCCCCCAGCGGCCCACCTTTCTGTTGCTGGCCCAGAGCCATTGGCATCACGGCGTCATCGGCATCGTGGCCTCGCGGCTGGTGGATCGATTCGGCCTGCCGGCAGCCCTGCTGGCCGGCGAGGGAAACGGCCGGTTACGGGCTTCGGTACGTGCTCCGAGCGGTTTCGCGGTGGATCAGGCTCTAAGCGCCTGCAGCGATCTGCTGCTGCGCCATGGCGGCCATCCTGCCGCCGGCGGCTTCACCGTCGCGGCTGAGCATGTCAGTCGCCTGCATGAACGGCTGGAAGGCCTCGCCCAACAGTGGCTCGGCGCAGGCGGCGGTGGGCGCACCGTGGAACCCGAAGCCCTGCTCAGCCTGGAGCGAATCGACCGACAGTTCTGGCAGCAGCTGCGCCGTCTCGAACCCTTTGGTATCGGCCATCCAGCCCCGATCTTCTGGAGCACGGGCTGCCAGGTGGTCAGCCAGAAGTTAATGCGGGGCGGCCATCTGCAACTGGTGCTGGAGCAGCAGGGCAGCCAGAGGCGGGCCGTGGCCTGGCGTTGGCAGGGGCCGGATCAGGTCCAGGGTCCCCTGGATGTGGCCTACCGCCTGCGCCTGGATCGCTGGCAGGGTGAGGAGCGACTGCAACTGGAACTGCTGGGTCTGCGAAGCAGCGGCGGCAGCGAAGTGGTGCTGCAAAGGCAGCAACGCACTTACTGGTGCAGGCGACAGGGGAATGTCCTGGTGATCCGCAATGCCGCCGGACAGGAACTTGAAGCGCCAGTGATGGGCAGCCACATCGCCACAGGCCTGGTCGAGCAGGAGCCAGGCGGGCAGGCAGATCCCCACCATCCCTACGTTCAGGATCTGTTCCGGGAGGCGGCCATGGCGCTGGGACTGGCTTTCTGATCCCTGATGGAGAACTGCATCGGGTGTCACGCCCTCGGCGCAGTCGCCTCAGGATTCTCAGAGGGCGCCGCGGCGATAAAAGAGGATGAAGATCACAGCAGGGCCGGCCAAGGTGATCAGGGCCAGGGCTCCGAAATTGGCGATCAGGTGAAAATCGATGCCCATGGTGGCTGGCTCGGGTGAGTGGCGCGCGGCACAACTTTAGGCTTCCGGCCGCTTGGCTCGAGCACGCGTCTCCACCTCCGTGACGGCTTGTCACAGCGATGGAAGCGAGTTCGCCAGGCACCATGACTGAATGGCAGGACGTCCAAACAGCCGAGGTGATGGGATGAAGCCCGAGGAGAAGTGGCATTGCATCGGCGGCTGTGGCGCCTGCTGCCGACTCGATCCGGCCCTGCGGGCTGAGGCCCTTGAGGCCCTGAATCCGCAGCAGCAGCAGACCTATCTGGCGATGGTGGGAGCCGATGGCTGGTGCATTCACTTCGACACCGGCGCTCTCCGATGTCGCATCTACGCGCAGCGACCTGACTTCTGTCGGGTGGAGAATCTGGTGGGGCTCTTCCAGGCAGGCAGTTGCGACAGCTTCGAAGATCCCGGATCCACTGGCGACACAACCTTCGCCACTCAGACCCTGCTTCAGGCCCTGGTTGTGGATGGTGACAACACCGACACCGACCTCGGCGACAGCACCGAGCAAGCTGCGATCCACCTGCACCAGGAGCCCACCCCATTGGACGCAAGCCCACTGGACGAATTGGCGATCGCCTGTTGCCGCCAGCAGATCCGCAGTGAGTGGGGAGGCCGTGGCAAGGTGATGCGACGCTTCAACCGCGCCGTTCGCCCGAAACGATGAGTGAGCTGCCCGATCCGGTCGTCCCGACCTCCGAGGGCGAGCAAGCCGGCGCCGCAGGAGCTGCGGCAGCTACGGGTTCCGCCGCAGCGGGCAGCTGGGGAGCGGTGTTCCTCTCCACCGCGACCACGGTCTTTCTGGCGGAGCTGGGGGACAAGACCCAGTTGGCGGCCCTGCTGCTGTCGGCCGAATCCGGCAGGCCCGGCGTCGTCTTTGTCGGGGCCTCCCTGGCCCTGATCTGCTCCAGCCTGGTGGGGGTGCTGCTCGGACGCTGGCTCTCCCGGGTCATGGCACCCGAACAGCTGGAGCGGGCTGCGGGGCTGCTGATGGTGGCGCTCGGCCTCTGGCTCGGTCGCCAGGCCGTCCTGCAGTTGTCCCCGATGCACCTGGCCCTCAGCTGAGCCCCCGCCGCCATGCTTGCCCTTCTGGCCTCCACGTTTGTCACGGTGTTCCTGGCGGAGTTGGGGGACAAGACCCAGCTGGCCATCGTCAGCATCAGCGGCACCTCCAACCGTCCCGGGGCTGTGTTTGCCGGCAGCTCCTTTGCCCTGGTCCTGGCCAGCCTGGTGGGGGCTGCCGCCGGCGGTTCCCTCTCCAGCGTGATTCCCACCAACACCCTCCAGCTGGCGGCGGCGGCTGGATTCCTGATCATCGGCAGCCGACTGATCCTGCGCTCCAGATCCGCCCCGGCCGAACCTGGCAGCGGCACGGAACTGGCCGCCGCCATCGAGGCCGCCACCACGGCAGGGACAGGGACGGGGGACCTCGGGAACGGAGGTGGCGATGGGGAGCCGACCGCTCCCTAAAGTCGGTGCGATAGCGAACGATGGGCGGCCCCCAGCACCAAGGTGCCCATCCCGCTTCTGACCCCAGACTCGCCCTGCCCGATCAGCCCGAGCTGAGCACGGTTCCCAGCCACGCCCCACCGGCTGCAACACCGGATCCAAGCCCATACCCAGCACCCCGACTCCGATGAAGTTCACGGTCGCCGACCTGCTCGACCAGCTCTCCACTGATGAATGCCTGCAGCTCAGCAAGCTGGAGAAAGCCCTTGGCCTGTCCACCAAAATGGACAAGGAGCAACTGCGAATCGGCCTCGATGCGATGGTTCGCCTCGATCTGGTCAGCGAGAAGGAGGCCGGCCTGCTGCGCCAGGACAATCCTGAACTGATTCCTGCCCGGCTGCGCTGCTCCAGCAAGGGCTTCTGCTTCGCCCTTCGCGATGACGGCGGCGAGGACATCTACATCCGCGATCACCAGCTCAACCACGCCTGGAATGGCGATCGGGTGCTGGTGCGCATCACCCGGGAGGGTGGGCGGCGACGCTCCCCCGAGGGAGGTGTGCAATGCATCCTGCAACGCAAGACTTCAAGTCTGCTGGCCCAGGTCGAGCAACAGGAGGACCGGCTGCTGGCCATTCCCCTCGATGATCGGCTGCTGACCACGGTCGAACTGCCGACCACCGATGCCATGCACCTCGATCCGGCCCAGGAGTCAGTGGTGGAAGTGCAGATTGACCAGTTCCCCGTCGGCCAGTTCGGCCCCCTGGGCCATGTGGCCCGCCAATTGCCGGTACGGGGTGGGCCGGCGGCGGATCTCGACCTGCTGCTGACCAAGCACCTGCTGCACGAGCGACCGCCGGTGCCGAAAACAACGCTCAAAACGCCCCAGGACAAAGGTCGCAACGACCTCACAGCTCTTCCAGCCCTGATCCTGGAGTGCTGGTCCGCCGAGGACGCTCCGATCCTGCCGGCCCTCTCCCTGGAGGAACTCGAGGGCGGGTGCTGGCGGCTGTGGGTCCACAGTCCCAGTGTCGCCGAACGCTTCAGCCCCGGCGGTTCCCTCGACCACTGGATGCGCGACCAGGGTGACGCCATCGCCACCGGTCGCGGCTGGCTGCCGCTGCTGAGCGCCCCCCTGGCCAAGGCCGCGGCTTTCCAGGTGGACAAGGCTCAGGATGCGGTGTCGGTCTCCCTGGAACTGGACGCCGAAGGCAAGCTGGACCACTACCGCTTTTGTCTCAGCCGCATTCGCCCCAGCGCCGGGGTGTCCCAGGCCGCCCTTGAGGCCCTGGCTGACCGCAAACCCAAGGCCAGGACAGTGCCGGCCGCCCTCAAGGCCCTCAAGGAGCAACTACCCCTGCTGGAGCAACTGGTGGCCCTGGGCGCCCTGCTGCGGCAGCGGCGGCTCGCCGCCGGCTCGATCGATCTGAATCTGCCGATGCCGCCTCTGGCGCAACTCGGGGATCTGCAGGTGCCTCCTCCCGATGCCCCCCACCAGGGCTGGCTGGTGGAACGCCCGGCAGCTGATGCCTCCGAAGTACTGCGCGAAGCGGTCCTGGTTGCCCATCGGGCCCTGGGGCGTCACCTGGCGGCCCTGCGCCTGCCGGCGCTCTACGCGGTGAACCCCGCCGCCGACCCGGCCGAAATCAACGAGGTGGCCAAGGCCGCCCTGGCTCTGGAAATCCCCATGGAGCTCTCGGTTGACGGCAACGCCAGCGCCGCCGAGCTGGCAGCGGCCTTCGCGGCCACCGATCGCCAACGGGCGCTGCAGCAACAGCTGCGGGACAGTCTCAAACCTGCCCTTTATGCCAACGAGGCCGGCCCCCATGCGCTGGCAGGGGAAACGGAAGCTTTTGCTTCCTGGACCTGCCCGGCGCTTCACTACGCTGACCTCTGGAACCAGCAGCTGCTGGTCACCCTGCTGAGTGAGGGCAAGGATCGGCCCACGGTGCGCCACAAAACCAGTGCCGACATCGCCAGTGACAGTTGTCACGGCACGATCGACTGGTCCCTGCTGGCCCCCAGCCAGCTGGCTCCCTATGAGCAAGCGCTCCAGCACGGCCTGGCCCAGCGGCTGAACAGCCGTCAGGGGCTGCTGCAGGAGTTCCAGGACGACCTGCTGGCCATGGCCCAGGCCCGCCATGCCGAACCGCTGGTGGGCCAGGTGCTGCCCGGGGTCATCAGCGGCGTCCAGAGCTATGGCTTCTTCGTGGAGGTGCCCCCTTCCAATGTCGAAGGCCTGGTGCATGTCAGCTCGCTCAAGGACGACTGGTATGAGTACCGGTCCCGCCAGAACCGCCTGGTGGGCCGGAAGTTTCGCCGCACCTTCATGGTCGGCGACAGCGTTGAGGTGGAGATCCAGAAGGTTGATGCCCTGCGCCATCAGATCGATCTGGCCGTGGTGCTCCCGGAGGCCAGTGACGACGACAGGAGCGAGGTCGAATCCGACGCGGACTCCGACACCGAGGCGGACTGAGCGCCCTGATGCGCAAGTCCGATCCTGTGGTCCTGGCTGTCTCCGGGGCCTCCGCCCAGCCCCTGGCCCAGCGGGCGCTGCAGTTGCTGCTGGAGGCCGATCACCGGGTTGAGATGGTCACCAGTCGTGGTGCCATCGGCGTCTGGCAGGCCGAGCTGGGCCTGAGGGTGCCATCCGAACCGGATGCCCAGGAACAGTTCTGGCGAGAGCGCTGCGGCAGCGACGGCGGCGAGTTGCACTGTCATCGCTGGAACGACCAGGCCGCCGCCATCGCCAGTGGCAGCTATCTGACCCGGGGGATGGTGATCCTGCCCGCCAGCATGGGAACCGTCGGTCGCATTGCCTCCGGGGTGGCACTTGATCTGATCGAGCGGGCCGCGGATGTCCATCTCAAGGAGCGCCGACCCCTGGTGATCGCCCCGCGGGAACTGCCCTGGAATCTGGTGCATCTGCGCAACCTCACCACCCTGGCTGAAGCTGGGGCGAGGATTGCACCGCCGGTGCCCGCCTGGTACCACCAACCGCGCACCATCGATGACATGGTGGACTTCCTGGTGATCCGGGTGTTCGACAGCCTCGGCCTCGATCTCGGCCAGCTCAACCGTTGGCAGGGGCCGCCGCAGCGGCCATCCTCAACCTGAATCTCTCCGCTCCTTCACCGTTCTGGCGCTGCTTCGACGCCTGCTGCTGCTCCCCCTGCTGTCGCCCCTGTTGGCGGCCCTGCTGCTGGCGGCCCTCAACCCGCGGCCCTATCTGGCCTTGCGGCTGCTGATCTGGACCACGCCGCCGCTGCCGATCGGGCTGTGGATCGGGCTCGGGGCCAGTGGCGGTGCCCTGCTCAGCGCTTCGGCCGCCACCCTGACCCTGCGGCAGGGTGGGGCGACACCGCGGCGCAGCGGCCGGCGATGGCCGGAAGCGACCGTGGACATCTCGGAGCCCTGGTCCGGGACCTGGCAGGAACAACCACCGGCAGCACGCATGGATGCCTGGTTCTCTCGCCCCCAGCGGGGAGTTTCCCCAATGGGCCCTGAGGCAGGCCCCGCCCTGGAGGAGCGTCCACCCCATCGCGTCGGTGCCGGTCCCCAGCGCGCCCCGGGCGAGCCGGCTCCGACCGTGGCGGTGCCCTTCCGGGTGCTGCACCGCCCCGGTGCCCGCTCCACCGCTGCACAGCCGGCCAGCGGGGCTGACAGCGAGCCAGCGACGGCGGTCCACGGCGAACCTCAACACGAACCGGTGGCCATCGGGGACGACTGGAGCCAGAACGAGGGGGATGACTGGTGAGAGCGGATCAAAGGCTGCCAGCGGAGCAGGGATACGAAGTCCCTACAGTTCAACCAGCAACCGTGCCAGCGCCCCACCGGTGACCGACTCCGCCCGTCCCGCTCCCGAACCCGCCCAGGCCGGTGCCAGCGCTGCCCCAGCGGCCGCTGTCAAAGCCAAGCCCCCGACACCGGAGGATCGCCCCTTTGAGGAGTTCGTGCCGCAGCTGCTGCTGCCGGCCCTGATCCGCGAAGTCGAGGCCTACGGCGGACCGGCACCGGAACTGACCTTTGAGCAGGGAGCGATGCCGGTGGTGGGCAGCCCCTGCTGGATGGTCAAGGGTTCCCTGCCCGGCGATCGCCGTTTCTGGCTCTGCTTCACGGCAGCTGAGCTCAGTGCCGCCAAAACGATTGCCGTCAGCGAGGGAGGCGGCGAACCCAGCCTGCTGGAATCCTTCCTGATCGACGAAAGGAAGATCACCCTGGCTCTGATCGTCTCGCGACTGGTGCAACGGCTCAACGGCCAGAAATGGCTGGGTCCCAACTAAAGGATCCCGGCAGTAACGGCCTGAGGCGCGTTCATCACAACCGGGCCCGGGTCGGTCCTGTCCCCCCTACGATGACTTCATCAGCCGTCAGAAGCGCCGCGCGATGGTTCCTCCCGCCGCCACAGCCAGCCCCTCCACCAGCCAGGACATGTCCAGGCTGGGCACGCCGGATGCGCCGGCCGTGAAGGATCCGGTCAAGGACACGATCCTGACGCCGCGCTTCTACACCACAGATTTCGAGGCCATGGCGGCCATGGATCTGCGACCGAATGAGGAAGAGCTGGAGGCGATCTGCGAGGAGTTCCGCAAGGACTACAACCGGCACCACTTCGTTCGCAACGAAAGCTTTGATGGCGCCGCCGACAAACTCGACCCCGAAACCCGCAGGGTCTTCATCGAGTTTCTCGAACAGAGCTGCACGTCCGAGTTCTCCGGATTCCTGCTCTACAAGGAGCTCAGCCGCCGCATCAAGGAGAAGAATCCGCTCCTGGCTGAGTGCTTCGCCCACATGGCTCGCGACGAGGCCCGTCATGCCGGCTTCCTCAACAAATCGATGGCCGACTTCGGCCTGCAGCTTGACCTCGGCTTCCTGACAGCGAATAAGTCCTACACGTTCTTTAAGCCGAAGTTTATTTTTTACGCCACCTACCTCTCCGAAAAGATCGGCTACTGGCGTTACATTGCGATCTTCCGTCATCTCGAGAAGCATCCCGAGAGCAAGATCTATCCAATTTTTAACCTGTTCGAAAACTGGTGCCAGGACGAAAATCGCCACGGCGATTTCTTCGATGCCCTGATGAAAGCCCAGCCGGACACCGTGAGGGGTTTCAGCGCCCGCCTCTGGTGCCGCTTCTTCCTGCTGGCGGTGTTCGCCACCATGTATGTGCGCGATGTGGCCCGCAAGGAGTTCTATGAAGCCCTGGGCCTTGATGCCCGCGACTACGACAAATACGTGATCGTCAAAACAAATGAAACCTCAGCCCGCGTCTTTCCCGTGGTGCTCGATGTCGAGAATCCCAAATTCTGGCTGCGCCTGGAGCGACTGGTCAACAACAACGCCGCTTTGAGCGCCGCCGATGCGTCCGGTGGGCCAGCGCCCCTGCGCACCCTGCGCAAGCTGCCGTTGTGGGCTGCCAATGGCCTGGAAATGGCCAAGTTGTTCCTGATGGCACCCATCCGCAGCGAACAGTTTCAACCTGCGATCCGCTGAACGGCAGCCATTGACAAACGCAGCCATTGACAAACCAGGAGATCGATCATCAGGGCCACTTCAGCCAAGTGACTGCCATCACTGTTCTGCAGCATCCATGAGGCCTTCCACCTCCCGGATGACGATGATGGAGACTTGATGCCAGGTTGCCTGAGCATGCCATCCATTTTGCTTTTGATCGATTGTTATTTGTCCAGGATTTTCGTTTGAAGCCGACCTGATTTGCAGGCAACGATTGTCGATCAAGTTCTCCAACTGGCTGAAGTGATCCAGATCCGGATCTGCGATTCACCCCATCTTTCCCTGCCATCGCTCACCTCCTTGAACCCTTGACCCAGGCCATCCTGTCCACAGCCATGCCGGCCGTCAGCGAGCTTCACGAAGCCAGTTGGCAGGGTCGGCTCGAATCCCTGCTCGGCCAGGGACAGGCCGCCGGAGCTGATCTGGTGGAGTTGTTCATCGAACGCACCGACCATCTCGGTGTCCTGGCAGAACAGGACACCATCACCAATGTCAGCCCCTCGTTCGGAAGGGGCGCTGGCATCCGCGTGTTTCTGGGCCATCGCGATGGCTTCGTCTCCACCAACGACCTCAGCGACGCCGGCTTGCTGGCGGCCCTCGACCAGGCCCTGGCGATGCTCGGCCTGCAGCGCTCCGCCCAGAGCCTCAGCCACTTCGACGGCCTGCCTGCCCTGCGGGACTTCGCCACCCAGAAGCGCGACTGGCTCGCTCAGATTCCCTCGCTCGCTGAAACCACCGAGGCCCTGCTCAGGGGCACCGACCAGCTGAACCGCCACGGCCAGCATCTGCAATCCCGCCGTGGCAGTTATGGCCGCGACTGGCAGGAGGTACTGGTGGCCGCCAGCGACGGCACCTATGCCCATGACATCCGTCTACACCAGACACTCGGCCTCAATGTCCTGGCCGCCGATGGTGAGCATCGCGCCAGCGTCGGCCGTCGCTACGGCACCACTGACAGCCCCGATGACCTGCGCCAATGGGATGCCGAGGCGGCCGCCCTCGATCTCTGCCAGAGCGCCGGTCGCATGCTCCATGCCGACTACATCGAGGCCGGTCAGTTTCCGGTGGTGCTGGCCAACCGCTTCGGCGGGGTGATTTTCCATGAGGCCTGCGGCCATCTGCTGGAAACCACCCAGGTGGAACGGGGCACGACCCCCTTTGCCGACCAGGTGGAGAAGCCGATCGCCCATGCGGCCGTCACCGCCATTGACGAAGGTCTCACGGGTGGCGCCTTCGGCTCGATCGCCATGGATGATGAGGGCATGGCGGCCCAGCGCACCGTGCTGATCGAGAACGGTGTCCTCAAACGCTTTCTCAGCGACCGGGCCGGTGAACTGCGCACAGGCCATGCCCGCACCGGCAGCGGCCGGCGCCAGGGCCACTCCTTTGCCGCTGCCAGCCGCATGCGCAACACTTTCATCGCGGCAGGTCCCCACAGCCCCGAGGAGCTGATCGCCTCGATCGACCACGGCCTCTACTGCAAGGCGATGGGGGGCGGCAGTGTCGGCCCCACCGGCCAGTTCAACTTCGCCGTCGAGGAGGGCTATCGGATCGAAAACGGCCAACTCGCCAGCCCGGTCAAAGGGGCCACCTTGATCGGTGAGGCCAAGGAGGTGATGCCACGCATCTCCATGTGTGCCAATGACCTTGAACTGGCGGCCGGCTTCTGCGGCTCGGTCAGCGGCAGCATCTTCGTCACCGTGGGCCAACCGCACATCAAGGTGGATTCGATCACGGTGGGGGGACGCTGAACATGGAAACCACGCTCGATGCAGTGGCTCTGCGCAGCCGCCTGGAGGCGCTGGCGAAGCGGCAGGGAATCCACCAGTGGGATCTGGGTGCCGCCTGCAGCACCGACACCTCCGTGCAGGTGGACCGGGGCGAAGCCAAGCAGCTCAAAGGCGCCCAGCGCCGTTCGATCACCCTGCGGGTCTGGAACGAGGCGGGCCTGGTGGGAATCACCAGCACCTCTGACCTCTCCGATGACGGGCTGGCCAAGGCCCTGGTGGGAGCCCATGAGGCCAGCGCCTTCGGCAATCAGGCCGAAACCGCCGCCTTCTCCCCCCTGGCCACCGCACCGCTGGCAGTCCTGGATCAGCCCTTGCATGAGCAGCGCAGCATCCTGGAGTTGTTGGACACCCTCAAAGAAGCGGAACGCGATCTGATCGGCCGCCATCACGCCATCGCCACCGTGCCCTACAACGGCCTGGCCCAGCGCAGCAGTGAGCGGATCTATCTCAACAGCGAGGGGGCCTGTCGCCAGCAACAGCTCACCACCGCCAGTCTCTACCTTTACGCCAGGGCCGAGGAAGCCGGCCGCAAACCCCGCAGCAGCGGCGCGGTCCGCGTCGCCTATGGGGCAGGTGATCTCGACATCGCCGGCTGCATCCAGGAAGCGGCCCAGCGAACCGTTGCCCATCTCAACTACGCACCGATCAGCACCGGCCACTACACCTGCGTGTTCAGCCCGGAGGCCTTCCTCGATCTGATCGGCGCCTTCAGCAGCCTGTTCAACGCCCGCGCCATTCTCGATGGCATCAGCCTCAGCCACAAAGATTCGATCGGCGAGCAGCTGGCCGTGCCCTTCCTCTCGATCCACGACAACGGCCTGAATCCGGGCAACATCGGTGCCTCAGCCTTTGATGGCGAGGGCACCCCCACGGCCCGGCTGACGCTTGTGGAGGGTGGCGTACTCAGGAACTTCCTCCATTCCGAGGCCACGGCCCGGGCTTTTGGTGTGGCCCCCACGGGTCACGCCGGTCTGGGCGCCAAGGTTTCGGTCGGGCCGGACTGGTTCGAAATCGGGCCTAGCGCCGGCGTCAGCGGCGGCCAACAGGGACTGAATCGATTCGCCGGCAGTGGCCATAGCGCCGTGGGCGAGCGGGGCCTGGTGGTGATTGACTCCCTTTCCGCCCTGCATGCCGGCGTGAAGGCCTCCCAGGGCTCCTTCTCGCTTCCCTTTGATGGCTGGCTTCTGCGTCACGGAGAGCAGCAATCGATTGAATCGGCCACCGTTGCCGGCGACATTCGGACAGTGCTGCAGGGCATCATCGGTTTTGAAGGACAGGCCAAGATCACCCCTGATGGGCTCTGTCCCTGGGTCTGGGTCGACAACCTCTCAATCACGGGCGAAGCCTGATTCAGGGCAGGGGAGGAGGCATGAAAATCCTGTTCTGGGGGACCCCCGCCTACGCCCTGGCCAGCCTTGATGCCCTGGTGGCGGCGGGCCATGAGCTGCTGGGGGTGGTCAGCCAGCCGGACCGGCGGCGGGGCCGAGGATCGACCCTTGTTCCCTCAGCGGTGAAATCCAGGGCCCTGGAGCTGGCTCTACCGGTGTTCACACCCGAGCGGATCCGTCGCGAGCCGGCGATGCAAACCGAACTGGCCGCCCTGGGAGCCGAGGCCTACGTGGTGGTGGCCTTCGGCCAGATCCTCCCCCCGGCAGTACTGGCCCAGCCGCCTCTGGGCTGCTGGAACGGCCATGGCTCCCTGTTGCCGCGCTGGCGCGGAGCGGCACCGATTCAATGGGCCCTGCTCGAGGGAGACACCCACACCGGCGTCGGCATCATGGCGATGGAGGAGGGGCTCGACACCGGACCGGTGCTGCTGCAGCGAAGCCTGGAAATTCCGCTGCTGGAGAATGCCGCCCAACTTGGCCACCGCCTCGCCGCGCTCACCGGCACATTGCTGGTGGAGGCCCTGCCGGCCATCGAGGCTGCCGGCCCGGGTACTGAGCAGCAACGACGGGAGCGCCTGCAGCTGATTCCCCAGAGTCAGGAGGGGGTCAGCTATGCCCGGCTGCTCAAGCCGGAAGACCGGCTGATTGATTGGCGGCAGAGCGCTCTGAGCATCCACCGCCAGGTCATGGGCCTCTACCCGGGCGCCTGGACCCATTGGCGGCAACGGCGTTTGCAGCTGCTGGCCACCGAACCCCTGGTACAGCGGCTGGCGGACCAGCTCAGCCCTGAAGCCGCGCACGCTGCCGGTCGCTGGGGGCAGCCGCCGACCAGCACCACGAGCGGCGCCGGTTCGGCATCCACCGGTCAGGAGCAGCCCAAACCGGGGCAGATTCTGGAGGTGATCGAGGGGCTTGGACTGGTGGTGGCCACCGGTGGCTGCCCCGTGTTGATTCGCGCCGCCAAACTCGAAGGCCGCAGTGCCGCCTCGGGCACCAGCCTGATCCAGCAGTGCCGTGCCGCCCGCGGCGATCGGCTGGGGGAGCCTGGCTCCCTGGTGACATCTCCAGCCTGAACCACCCACCCGGCGCCGCTGATCACAACCAGGACCTGCAATCAACAGCTCAGACCTTTAAAACCTAAGAAAAAAGAAAGAAATTCAGGACTCCATCGAGCCTGGATTCCGCCGCTGAAGCTGAAAATGAAGACTTGTATTGTTAGGGTCCCACCACAGTCAGAAGCTGGGCGCTACCCATTAGACAAGACCCAAAGTACTCCTTGAGGCTCTGATGGGCAACGAACTGTCATTCGTCAACATCACGGGATCGGGGTGTCAGATCTTCCGTGAAACAACCGGCCGCTATGTGGTCAGCCATGAGCTACAACCCAGGCAACAGGTGAAGGTGGCCACCCTGGCGGGCGCCTATGCCGCCTGCCGCAGCTGGGAACAGGGCCAATGGGCCCAAGCCTGAGGGTTCCACCTTGTTGATGCCAGCCTGGGCACTGCACCTGGCGGCGTTGCTTGTCGGCGCTTTCTATCTGGGTTTCGGTGTTGCCAATGCACGATCATCGGCGGCGATCATTGAGTCGCTGAAGCAGCGAAACTTCGCTTGGCCACAGCTCCTGTTTTGGCTGGGAGTCAGCACCCAGTCACTGGCTGGGATGGCATTGCTGCTTGGCTTTCATCCAGCCCTGTCAGCAGGTGTCCTGATTGGCTTCACCCTGGTGGCACCGATCGTTTTCCACAACTTCTGGGCCATGGAAGGGGAAGCTCGCTTCCTGAACCGCATCATCTTCATCTGTGATTACACCTGTGTCCTAGCCATTCTCCTGCTGTTAGCGAGCTCAGATCAGCAGGCCTGGATCTCGCTGATCCAACTCTTCTAATCAGCAACATTTTTACGGCTCAACAGATCAAACGGTTGGCCAGGGACATACGCCGCGGGCTTCACAAGGGGTTAGAGCATGGATGGCTCGAATTGAGACATCCGCATCAGTTTTGATCTCTCCAACGGCTTGTCAGTTCATCCTGGGCTCCTGCAGAGTGATTGCGGGCCAACGGGAAGACCTGCTGACACAAAGCCTGAACTGTTCAGGATGGACTTCCAGGTCAAGCCAACGGGACTGGGAGGATAAGCTTGAGTGATGGATTTGGGTCAAATAATTTGACCCACGCAACCGTGCTTGCTATGACTCATATCCGGAACCTCGACCATCACGCGTCGTACGTCGGGACATGTTGACGTCCTGCCTGGGGCAACAATGTCGAGGGGACTGCCTGAAAACCAGGCGTCTTGTCCCCCTGTCGCATGTGCCGCCATGGAATCTGGCGCTGGCCTTTCAAGTCCGGCTGGGTTGAAGTGGGGATCAGGTTATCTCAGCCGGCAGCAATCGTGCTCTGGGGCTGGCGACGATGCAACTCATGCAGGCCCTCGAGCTGATTGTGAACGGACACCAGCTGATCGCGGATGTGGCGGCTGTTATCGATCCGCGAGAGGCTCAGCAACATCGCCTCAACCTGGGCTTTGCATTCAATCAGCACACGGCACTCACTGGATCCGGGCTCGTAGGTCATGAAGGTGAGACGAACACCCTGCCAGTGCAACCCATTTTCCCGCGGGAAACAGTGATCGATTTAACAGGATTGGTCAACGACTACGAGAACGTCGCCGTCCGCCAGCTGCAGGTTCGCGAGCCGAGTCCCGTATCGCGCGGCTGCCGCGCGCCGCTCCGCTCGATGCACCGCCACCGTCGCGACGGCGGCCACGACCGCCGCTGAGATCCAGGGGGGGCGCAGAATGAACCGTTGGCTCGAAGCCGGCGATCTCGGACCTGGGTAAGGGCGAGCCCGTGAGGCGCTCGATCGCCCGCAACAACTCGTGCTCCTCGGCTGCCACCAGGGAGATGGCATGACCGTTGAGGCCGGCCCGGCCGGTGCGACCGATGCGATGAACATAGTCCTCAGCCACATTCGGCAGATCCAGATTGACCACATGGGGCAATTGGTGGATGTCGATGCCCCGGGCGGCGATGTCGGTGGCGACCAGCACGCGCACCTGACCGCTCTTGAAGCCGGAGAGAGCCCGGGTGCGGGCCCCCTGACTCTTGTTGCCATGGATGGCGGCAGCGGAAATGCCCTCCTTGTCGAGGCGCTCGGCCATGCGATTGGCACCGTGCTTCGTGCGTGAGAACACCAGCACCTGCTGCCAGTCGTTGTCACGAATCAGATGGCAGAGCAGATCCGGCTTGCGCGCCATGTCACAGGGATGCATCACCTGCTCCACCAGAGGTGTGGCCCGGTTCTCCGGTGTGGCCTGAAGCTGCACCGGCTGCTGCAGTAGCCCGGTGGCCAGGCGCCGGATCTCCGGCGAGAAGGTGGCGGAGAACAGCAGGTTCTGGCGCCGCTCCGGCATCAGGGCCAGGATCTTGCGGATGTCGCGGATGAAGCCCATGTCGAGCATGCGATCGGCCTCATCGAGCACCAGGATCTCCACCTGATCCAGCCGCAGCGCCCGCTGTTGGTGGAGATCCATCAGGCGACCGGGGGTGGCCACCAGCACATCAGTGCCGCGCCGCAAGCGATCGATCTGGGGATTGGCACTGACGCCACCGAAGACCACATCGGAGCGCAGATCGAGATAGCGGCCGTAGGCGGTGACACTCTCGGCGACCTGGGCGGCCAGCTCCCGGGTGGGGGTGAGCACCAGGGCCCGCACGATGCCGGCGCGGGCGTGGGGACCATGGCGCAGCCGCTCCAGCAGGGGCAAGGTGAAGCCGGCGGTCTTGCCGGTGCCGGTCTGAGCTGCGGCCATCACATCGCGCCCTTCGAGTACGGCCGGGATGCACTGCAGCTGAATCGGAGAGGGATGGCGATACCCCTTGGCCGCCACAGCCTTGAGCAGGGGTTCGGACAGGCCGAGATCAGCGAAATCAACGGCAAGCCCTGCCACGGGCGCCACAGCGGCGACCGTCTCGGCCGGAGCGCCCTGGGGGATGGGGTCCGCAGTCCTGGAGGGAGCCGGCTGCGGTGCGGGCTGGCGGCGGCGAGAGCCAGCAGACGAGGGGGACGGCGTGATCGGAACCAGGAATCGGATAGGCCCAGCCTAGGTGGACCCCCGCTCGCCAAGGCTGTAGTGAGCGCAGCACTCACAGGGGCCATCGGGCATGACGGCGCAGCGAAGCAAGGGACTGCGGGCATTGAAACGACAGCTGGGATCCCCGATCACCCAGTGGCCATTCCACTGGCGGGCATCGGCGGGTTGCTGTTCGGTTTTCACCTGCAGCGCCACTGCCGCCAGCTCATAACGGCCCTGGCGCAGCCGGTAGCAATGGCGGCGCTGCAGCACGAAATATCCAGTCCCTTCGTGGTTGAGCCAACGACCGGGAAACGGCACATCACCCAGGCTCGGCACCTCCAGGCGACTGATCAGCCGATCGTCCTCGATCTGTCGCAGCTCAATCTCCATGGCTGCTCAACCTTCTCGTTCAGGCTCAAGGCCCACGGCAATTGCAACGAGGCCGCTGTCGGGTTGGGATCGTGTCAGACAGTTCACGGATGCTGGCAGCTCATCGGCTGCAGGACATGGATTCAGAGAATTCATCACCACAGTCACCCCTGACACCGGTCTCGAGGGGAAACCATTCAGCCCCCATCAGCACCGTTCCTGGGCTCAACCACCTCAACCACCTCCGGCGACACCTCAAGCTCTCTGGCTGAAAAGCCCCACACAAAAAGCATGGCCACGATGATCAGCAACGACCATTCCGGCAGCACCAGGGAGGGAAAAACCAGGCGAATCAACAGGCGAATGCCCACGAAGCCCACCGCCAGGTAGCCCGCAGTTTCCAGATGGCGGAAAATTTCCAACCAGCGGATGAACAGCCCGGCGGTGAGTCGCAGGGCCAGCACCCCGATCACGCCACCGGCCATCACCAGCGGCAGCCGGTCGGTGACGGCGACGGCTGCGGCGACGCTGTCCAGGGAGAAGGCCAGGTCGGTGAAAGCCAGGGTGGCCACCACCGACATCAAGGAAGCCCCCATCAGGCTGCTGTCCTTCCCCTGGCCATCGTCCCCATCATCGGACTCCTCGTCCTGGCGCATGAGGCTGAACAGGTGGTTGCCACACAGCCAGAGCAAATAGCCGGAGGCCAGCAGTTGCAGGGGCCAGGCGTGCAGCACCCAGCGGGCCGCCAGGATCAGGGCCAGACGCAGGACCAGGGCCAGCAACAGGCCGATGTTCAGAGCCTGTCGCTGACGTTCGCGATCATGCAGACGGCGCGAGATGGCGGCCAGAGCAATGGCGTTGTCCGCTGAGAGGACGGCCTCCAGGGCCACCAGCAAGGGCAGCAGCACCAGCACCTCGCGCCATTGATCGGCGTCCTGGACCAGAGCTGTCAGGGAAGGAACCAGTTCCGCTTCCATCGCATCAGAGTCGCTGGGCAGCGATGTGGGTCGGGCCTCAACATAGAGATCCCACCCCGGCGACAAAGGCCATTCATGGAGCTGACAGCTCAACTGGTGCATGGCGAAGCCGGCCGCCGGGTGGTGGAGGTGCGGGCCTACCAGGGCGATCGGTTGCTGGGCAGCGCCCTTGGGGAGGCTGCGGACGCCGAAGCGGCGGAAGACCGGGCGCGGCAGCGCCTGCTGGCCCGCCTCGTGCCTGCACCCCCCCCGCCAGCGCCGTCAGGGGCATCTCAGTCCCTGGCCCGTCCACGAGCGGTGCCCGCCAGCCGAAACCATCCCATCGGAGTTCAGCCGGTCATTGTGACCACCGACTTCGGCAGCCCACCAGAGCGTGCCGTTGGCTCTGCCGATCACAGCCCCACAGCCCCGGGCGCAGAAAGCAATCCGGCCAGTGACAGCCGCGAACCAGCAGCCAGCAAGCCTCGAACAGGTACCGCCGCCGCGGTCCGGCGGCAGGCAGCTGGCAGCCAACAAGCAAGCGACGCCGACCCTTCGGGAACGAAGCAATCAAGTCGCCCAGTCCATTCAGAGGACATACCGCAGAAAGCCAGCACCATCAGGTCAGCGGCTTCAATCCGCAACTCAATCGACGACCCTACCGGGGGGGCGACGAGAGACTTATTCGGCAGTGAGCTCATTCCTGAACAGGGTCATAGTTCTCAGCAAGATTATTTTTCTCGGCCAAATTCAGACACAAGCCAAGACCAGGATGCCAGGACGAATCCTGCTGTCAACAACGACAACTCAGCAGGCAAGCAATATTTTACTGGTGAAGATAGCGGCACTCGTGAACAGCCTGACGCTCCCGACGAACATTCAGTTCCCAGCAACACCTTGGCTGGCGCAGAGCAGAGGTTGGTCACAGACCTCCAGAAAGGCAGCAACCATCCGCCTGGGGCCGACCATCCCCAGGAGCTGACCAATTCTGCCACCAGCGGCAGCCCCCACCCGGCCATCGAACCGGTCGCCGGCCCCCTGGCACCTCCCCAGGAGCCTCTCGTCGATCCGGAGGACTGGAGCAGCGACCTGGCCGCCCTGGAGCTGCATTTGCGACGCCTGGGCTGGGACCGGGAGCGGGAGGCCATCTACCTGAAGCGGGCCTTCGGCCATCCCAATCGCAACCGCCTCACCAACTACGGCGATCTGCGGGCCTATCTGCACACCCTGGACAATCTGCCTGCCGGCAGTGAACCGACCACTGCGACCGTGCCCCTGCGGCGCAGCGAGCTGTTGCTCCAGTGCGATGCTCTGCTGGCCCAGTTGGGCTGGAACGCCGACCAAGGCCGGGACCTGCTGGAGCGTGAACTTCAGGCCACGAGCCGCCAGCAGCTGAACGATCAGCAATTATTGCACTTCAACATGCTGTTGGAGAGTGAATTGTTAAAGAGTGACCTGCTCGCCCCATCCCCCGGCCAGACCACAGTCGTACCCTGAAACCCTGTCCAGAGCGACTCCAGTCCATGGCCATCCAAGTCGGTATCAACGGTTTCGGACGCATCGGCCGCCTGGTCTTCCGCCGGGCCTGCGAACTCGAGGACATCGAGATCGTGGCGATCAACGATCTGATCGATGTCGATTACATCGCCTACATGCTCCGCTACGACTCCACCCATGGCCGCTTCCGCGGCGCGGTCGAGGTGAGCAACGGTGCGCTGGTCGTCAACGGCCGCTCGATCCGCATCACGGCCGAACGGGATCCCGCCAATCTCCACTGGGGTGATGCGGGAGTGGACACCGTGCTGGAGTCCACGGGCTTCTTCCTCACCGATGAATCGGCCCGCAAACACCTGCAGGCCGGCGCCAGGCGCGTGGTGATGTCGGCCCCCTCCAAGGACGAGACGCCGATGTTCGTGATGGGTGTGAACCACCACACCTATGCCGGCCAGGAGATCGTCTCCAATGCCTCCTGCACCACCAACTGCCTGGCGCCGCTGGCCAAGGTGCTGCACGACAACTTCGGCATCCGCGAAGGATTGATGACCACGGTGCACGCCACCACCGCCACCCAGAAAACGGTTGACGGCCCCTCGGTGAAGGACTGGCGCGGCGGCCGTGGCGCCGCCCAGAACATCATCCCCTCCTCCACCGGGGCCGCCAAGGCCGTGGGCCGGGTGATCCCTGCCCTCAACGGCAAGCTCACCGGCATGGCCTTCCGGGTACCCACACCCAACGTCTCGGTGGTGGATCTGACGGTGAACCTGGAGACAGCCACCAGCTACGACGCCGTCAAGCAGGCCATGCGAGCCGCCTCGACGGGCGAACTGGCCGGAATCCTCGGCTACACCGAGGACGAGGTGGTCTCCAGCGATTTCCTCGGCCAGTCCTGCACCTCCATCTTTGATGCCGGTGCCGGCATCGCCCTGAGCCCCACCTTCATGAAGCTGGTCTCCTGGTACGACAACGAGTGGGGCTACTCCTGCAAGTGCCTCGATCTGATCCGCCACATGGCCAGCCACGGCTGAAGCTCCGCGCCCCTGACGCCTTCAGCTCTGCCCCTCAAGGCAGTGCAGCTTCACCAGGGCCAGGCCTGCCCCGAGCCGGTCCTGGTGGGCATAGGCCTCCAGCTCCATCGCCTTTTCCGCCGCATCGGCGTCGGCGTAGAGGGGTTCCTGAAGCAGGGCTGCCAGGGCTGGAGTGAGGGGTGTGGCCAGGCCCAGGGGCCTGGGCGGCGCAGCCAGGCCCCCGGCCGCGCAGCTCTGGGCGACATGGATGGCCTCATGGTTGAGCACCCGGGCGAACTCGACACTGCCGCGGCCTGGCACATCGGGGCGGATCCGCAGGCTGCGCTGCTGCGGATCCCATTCCGCCGCCGCGCCCACCTTGATCGGTTCCTTCAGTGCCACGGCCACCCCACGGCGCTGCAGCAGACGCAACAGCACCGTGATGGCCTGACGCTCAGCGTGGTGACTCGGTGGATTGGCCATCAGGGCCTTGATCTCGGCGATCGAGAGTTCCGGATCCCCGGGACGGCGTTTGTAGAGGTAGCGGGTACCGCCATCTGAGAGGGCTTCGGCTTTGGGCACCCAGTCCCGATCAGCGTTCTGCAACTGGGAGAACAGGCTCGGCTGGCTCAGGGATTCACTCGTGGCGGACGGCGAAGCAGGCCGTTGGCGGGGATCCTGCCGGCGTTGCAGCAATCGCAGCAGCCGAGGAGGATGCACCGCCAGCACCGCCGTCTCCCGCAGCACATCCGGCAGCGAAGTCAGAAACAGCGACAGGGTCACCAGGCCCAGGGCGAGCCAGCAGCGGTTCATGCCAAGGGAAGTGCAGCGCGCTTCCCAGCATGTTGGCTCCGGGGCGGATCAGGCGACAGCAGTGGACGGCGCTTGCGAAGATCTGCAGCTGTGCCTCTCTTCCGCCCATGCCCCTCTCCGCCCTGGTGCGCCAGCTGCAGCAGGTGCCCCTCACCGGCGAGGTGGCCGCCCGCATGGAGCGCAGCGAGCGGCTGCGGCTCAGTGGCGCCGGCCGAGGTGCCCGGGCCCTGATCGCCAGTGCCCTGGCCGCCCAGGCGGAAGCGCCGCTGCTGGTGATCGTGCCCACGCTCGAGGAGGCGGGCCGCTGGGCGGCCCTGCTGGAGCTGATGGGCTGGAAATCCAGCCAGCTGTATCCCACCAGTGAAGGATCCCCCTACGAACCCTTTGATCCCACCAGTGAGATCACCTGGGGGCAGCTGCAGGTATTGGCCGAACTGATCGCCCAGGGCGGTGCGGGCATTGATGCCACAGGCAGGGGCTCCAGGGGCAACGCCATGGCGATCGTCGCGACCGAACGGGCTCTCCAGCCCCATCTGCCGCCCCCCGAAGCCCTGGCGGCCCAATGCCTGAGCCTGCGCAAGGGGCAGATCGTCGATCTCGAGGAGCTGGGCCAGACCCTCTCCCGCCTCGGCTACGAGCGGGTGCCGACGATTGAGCAGGAGGGCCACTGGAGCCGCCGCGGCGACATCGTCGATCTCTATCCGGTCAGCGCCGAACTGCCTGTGCGGCTGGAGTTCTTCGGCGACGCTCTGGAGAAGCTGCGGGAGTTCGATCCAGCCAGCCAGCGCTCCCTCGACCCGATCGAACTCGTTCATCTCACCCCCACCAGCCATGCGCCCCTGGTGGCCGAAGCCCTGCGGGAGACCATGCCCGAAGGCCTGGAACAGCTGCTCAGTCCGGAGGCCCTGGAGCAGTTGCTGGAGGGGGGCACACCGGAAGGGATGCGCCGGCTGATGGGGCTGGCCTGGCAGCGACCCGCCAGCCTGCTCGACTATCTGCCTGCCCACTGCCTGGTGGCCGTCGATGAACGGCGCCATTGCCTCGCTCACGGCCAGCAGTGGTTCGACCATGCCCAGGACCACCTGCAGGAGCAGCAGCTGCCCGAGCTGCCGGGCTCGTTGCATCGCCCGCCCCAACAGGCCCTGGCAGACGCCGAACGTTTCCGCGGCTTCGACCTGGCGGAGCTGCATGAAACCGACAGGCACTCCAACAGCTTTGACCTGGCCAGCCGCTCCGTAGCGGCCTATCCGAATCAGTTCGGCAAGCTGGCGGGGCTGATCAAGGGCTTTCAGGCGGAGCGGGCCAGGGTCTGGCTGCTCTCGGCCCAGCCCTCGCGGGCTGTGGCCCTGCTGGAGGAGCACGACTGCATCACCCGCTTCGTGCCCAACCCCAATGACGCACCGGCGATCGAGCGCCTGATCGAGCAGAACACACCGGTCGCGCTCAAGACCCGGGGCACCGCCGAGCTGGAGGGACTGCAGCTGCCGGCCTGGAAGCTGGTGCTGCTCACCGACCGGGAGTTCTTCGGCCAGCACAGCCTCACCGCCGCGGGCTATGTGCGGCGGCGGCGGCGGGCGGCAAGCCGCACGGTCGATCCGCTCAAGATGCTGCCGGGGGATTTCGTGGTGCATCGCAACCACGGCATCGGCCGCTTCCTGAAGCTCGAAAAACTGGCGATCGGCGGTGAATCCCGCGATTACCTGGTGGTGCAGTACGCCGATGGCCTGTTGCGGGTGGCCGCCGATCAACTGGGCAGCCTGGGCCGTTACCGCGCCACCAGCGACCAGCCGCCGGACCTGAACCGCATGGGAGGCACGGCCTGGGGCAAGGCCAAGGAGCGGGCCCAGAAAGCCATCCGCAAGGTGGCGATGGATCTGGTGAAGCTCTACGCAGAGCGCCACAAAGCCCCCGGCTTCGCCTTTCCCGCTGATGGCCCCTGGCAGGGCGAACTGGAGGATTCCTTCCCCTACGAGCCCACCCCGGATCAGTCCAAGGCAATCAGTGAAGTCAAACGGGACATGGAGCGACCCCAGCCGATGGACCGGCTGGTCTGCGGCGATGTCGGCTTCGGCAAGACCGAGGTGGCGATCCGGGCCATCTTCAAGGCGGTGACCGCCGGCAAGCAATGCGCCCTGCTGGCGCCCACCACGGTGCTGGCCCAGCAGCACTGGCGCACCCTGAGTGAGCGCTTCGCTCCCTATCCGCTCAAGGTGGCTCTGCTCAACCGCTTCCGCACGGCGGCCGAACGGCGCACGATCCTCGAAGGGCTGGAGAAGGGCAACGTCGATGTGGTGGTGGGCACCCACCAGCTGCTGGGCAAGGGCACCAGCTTCAAAGAGCTGGGGCTGCTGGTGGTGGACGAAGAACAGCGGTTCGGGGTCAATCAGAAAGAAAAGATCAAGGCCCTGCGCAAGGACGTGGATGTGCTCACCCTCTCGGCCACACCGATCCCCCGCACGCTCTACATGAGCCTTTCCGGAGTGCGCGAGATGAGCCTGATCACCACGCCGCCGCCGCTGCGCCGGCCGATCAAGACCCACCTGGCCGCCCTCGATGAGGAGGCGGTGCGCAGCGCCATCCGCCAGGAGCTCGACCGAGGCGGTCAGATCTTCTATGTGGTGCCGAGGGTGGAGGGCATCGAGGATGTGGCCGAACAGCTGCGCCAGATGCTGCCGGGCCTGAAGCTGCTGGTGGCCCACGGCCAGATGGCCGAAGGTGAACTGGAGAGCGCCATGGTGGCCTTCAATGCCGGCGAGGCCGACGTGATGCTCTGCACCACGATCATTGAATCGGGTCTGGATATCCCTCGGGTGAACACGATCCTGGTGGAGGATGCCCACAAGTTCGGCCTGGCCCAGCTCTATCAATTGCGCGGCCGGGTGGGCCGCAGCGGCATCCAGGCCCATGCCTGGCTGTTCTATCCCGGCGAGGCGTCCTTAAGCGAGGCGGCGCGCCAGCGCCTGCGGGCGATTCAGGAGTTCGCCCAGCTGGGCAGCGGCTACCAATTGGCCATGCGCGACATGGAGATCCGTGGCGTCGGCAATCTGCTGGGGGTGGAGCAGAGTGGCCAGATGGAAACGATCGGCTTCGATCTCTATATGGAGATGCTGCAGGAGTGTCTGGCTGAGATCCAGGGTCAGGACATCCCGGCGGTGGATGACACCCAGATCGACCTGCCGATCACCGCCTTCATCCCCGGCGACTGGATCACCGAAAACGACGAGAAGATCGCCGCCTACCGTGCGGCAGCCGACTGCAGCACAAAGGAGGGATTGGTGGAACTGGCGGCCGGTTGGGTGGATCGCTACGGCGCCATCCCGGCTCCGGTGCAATCGCTGCTGCAGCTCATGGAGCTCAAGCTGCTGGCCAAGCTCTGTGGTTTCTCGCGCATCAAGCCGGACAAACCCAACATCGCCCTGGAAACACCGATGGAGGAGCCCGCCTTCCGCCTGCTGCGCCAGGGATTGCCCCAGCATCTTCACGGCCGCTTCGTCTACCAGGCTGGAACCGGCAGCACCGCCAAGGTGTTGGCCCGCGGCCTGGGCGCCCTGCCCATCGACAAACAACTCGAGCAGCTGATGGAGTGGCTGCAAGCGATGGCCGAGCGGCTGCCAGGGGCCGATGGGCTGAGCCGGGAGCAGCGCACCAAGGCCGAAGCCGACTTGAACGAGGCGGTGCTGAGGGTTTGAATCCTGCCAAGACCATCGTCAGTCCCCCACCAGCCCATGCTCGATCTCAGCAGCTACAAACCCCGAGGCGATAAGCAGAACACGCCGTTCTTTGAACAGAATCTGCCCAGGGTCTATGAGCGGCGCACCAGCTCCGGGCTGGCCCAGTTGGTGGGAGGCATGGCTGCCGTGGTGATCCAGGTCGATCACGGCGACGCGATCGCCTACATGGCCGAGCTGGCGCTGATGGGGCCCTATCGGTTTCGCGAATGCTGGCTGAATGAGAGCCATCGCATCTATCTGCTGCAGGCCGATCCGGCCTATCCGCGATTGATCCTGCTGGAGCCCCTCAGCCTCAGTTACGAAGACGAAACGACCCGCTGGAACCAGATGTATCCCCTGGCGGCAGTCAAACCCAACGCCCGCTACATCGGTGAGATCTACAGCAGCTCCTCCTGCGGCGATGTGCGGACTGTGCTCGAACCCCAGAACATCCGCTTCGTCTATCCGGGAGAATGCGTCAATCCCTTTTATGCCCTGGAGCATCTCACCTTCACCTTCCTCTCGGATTACACTTACAACCGGGTCGGCTATACCGATGTACCGCTCGACAGCCTCGCAGCACTCGATCCGGGCGATCGGGTGCTGCTCGACGATCAATCCTTGGCCGTGCTGGAAGCGGCGGCAGAACAACACGAGCGCCACGGGCTGGCTGGTCGGGTTCTAGGCATTGATCACTTAGCCACGCGGGTGCTGGCGGGGGAACGGGAAGATGCATTGCTGGAATATCTGACAATGGTTCCCTACTACTTCTGGGGGGCGTACAACATCGCCGAGATGAACTCCTCCACCAACGTCACCCGACATCCGGGCATCAGTGATGAGAAGCAATCCCCGGCGCGTGTGTTCACCGCCAACAACACCCCCTCCTATCTCAACTCCTTCGACAACCTGCCGATGCCAACGGAGGATTTCGTTCGCAACTTCGGCCGTCGCCTGCATCACATCGCCTATGAGGTCAAAGATGGCGAGATCCAGGGTGAAAAGAATGTCGATTACGTCGTCGAGGTGTTACGGGATCTCGGTATTCCCTTTCTCGCCGATGTGGTGGGCGAATGCAGCGACCAGCCGAACCTCAAGCAGATCTTCTCCAAGGCCTCTCCCTTCTCGCTGCTGATCACTGAATACGTGGAGCGCTGCCTAGGTTACGACGGCTTCTTCACCCGTGACAACGTCGCGGCTCTGACCGCAGCGGCCGGCCAGGCAGAGCGCTACGAGCATGGCCACGTCTTCGACTGAACCGGCGGCACCCGCAGATCCCGCAAAAGTTCGTTACGATCCTTTTAAATCGGTAACGGAACGTCATGGGCGAGCTGATCGAGGTGGGTGGCGGACTGGCAACCGGTATGGGCTTCGGAACAGCTGCCCTCTGCCTGGCTGGAATCGCCGTCTACGCCTGGATCACGTCTGAACCCGAAAACAATGACGATGACGACTCCTCACCCGGCGGCGGCCTGATGCAGCCCGTGGCCTGAGACTCGGCTCCGACCAACGCATCATCCCCTTCGATTTCAAAGGGAAACCAGGGAGTAAGCCTGTTTTGGTCTTTGGCTTGCGCCGATTGGTCCTGCGACCCAATGGTCATTGGGCTGTGTCATCAAAGCCGAAGTCTTCGGAAATCCCTCTGGGACGTCTTCAAAAGACACCCCGGTTCACCTGGATTCGGGAACATTTTCATTGATCGAGCCGGGGATCTGAGCGTGCCTTCCTTCAGTTGAGGATGAGATTCGCCGAGCTTTTTCTGGTCACTCCGATCGAGTGATCCAACATTCGCTGGGCCACTGCTCGTAGGCCTTCACCATGGGGACCTCTACCTGTTCAGAGCCGGCCCGCCGGCAATCTCCCCAGTCTCCGGCGAGCTACACCCCCCTTCTGGTAGTGAACTGACCGGAGTGAGTGGTCTGATGATTCGGGACTGAGCTGAGCCCGCCACACCACCGCAGCGAGCTCAGTTCAAAGCGTTGCTCGCCCAGTCCCGGTGGCGGACTGCCTGCTCCGGAAAGATGGTCAGCGCACTTCGAACAGGGCCACAAGGGACAAGCCCAAGCCCGTCGTGAAAGCAAATTTTCGGGATCCGGAGCTGGTGGGCTCAGGAATGGGCGTCCGGGCGACCTGTCTGCTCAGTTCTCCAGGCGGCAGGAACCAGCACCAGAAACAACCACCACCAGAACAGCACCGCCAACGTCAGGGGCGCCGTGATCCACAAGCGTTGTAAGCACCACCAGCTGATCAGCGGGATGGCCGCACCGGTGAGCAGGATCGACCAGGGCTGACACCACCAGGGTTTCAGACTCCAGATCGAACCGACCGGCGGTGAGGGAGAAACCTCAGGGGCCATGTCAGGGTTTGCTACCAACGGCGGCAGGCACGTTGGCGCCGCCAGGTTGGTAAGGCTTCTGCAGCGAAGCCGCGCTGCGCAGCTGTTTGACCAGGGTGGATTCGGCCACGCGGTACTGGCCATCCTTGCGGGTGCCCAGATCTTCGATGGTGAGCTTCTGAGCCTCCTGGTCTGTCAGCTTCACCGACACATTCGGCACGATGCCACGGTGGTGGATGTCGTGATTGAGGGGCGTGAGGTACTTGGCGATGGTGACGGTCATGCCGGAGCCATCGGAGAGCCCTCGCACCGACTGCACCAAGCCCTTGCCGAAGGTCTTCTGACCAACGAGCACGGCCCGGTTGTTGTCCTGCAGGGCGCCGGAAAGGATCTCGCTGGCGCTGGCGGAGCCCTCATTGACGAGGACCACCAGGGGCTTGGTGGTGATGGCGCGACCGTTGGCACGCTTGATGTCCTGAATGCCATCGCGGGTTTTGGTCGAGACGATCACCCCCTCGTTCAGCCATTGACGGGCGATATCGACGCTGGCGATCAGCAGTCCACCGGGATTGCTGCGCAGATCCAACACATAGCCCTGGACACCTTGGTCCTCGAGATCCTTGAGGGCCGTGCGCATGTCCTTGCTGGCATTGGCATTGAATTGCTTCAGCCGCACATAACCCACCTTGAGGCCGTCGGGAGTGGTGTTCACCTGATGGCTGACGGCATGCAGCTCAATCAGTTCGCGGGTGAGGGCGGCGTTGACGTTCTGACCCTTGCGCCGCAGCACCAGATTCACCGTGGTGCCGGCCTTACCGCGAATCAATTTGACCGCGTCCTCGGTGCTCATGCCCTTGGTGGGCTTGCCATCAATCGAAACAATCACGTCCTTGGGCTGCACTCCAGCACGGGAGGCCGGTGAACCTTCGATCGGTGAGATCACCACCAATTCCTTGCTGTCCTTGTCAAGGCTCAGCTGGATTCCCACGCCGGAAAGTTCCCCGGACGTGTCGATCTGCATCTCCTTGAATTCACGCGGATCCAGGAAACGGGTGTAGGGATCATTGAGGGTACCGAGCATGCCGCGAATCGCCTCATAGGCTTCCTTCGGACTGCCGTAACTCTTGGCCAGGAGGTCACGGCGCAGTTTGCGCCATTGGTCGACGTTGTATTTGCCGGTGGTATCGAGATAATCGCGAAACACAATTTGCCAGGCCTGATCCATCACCTCCTTGGGGCTGTCGCTGATCGAGGCCCCCCCATTCGGTGCCATCACCATGTCCCTGGCCAGGACGGCCGTTGCGGCACAGGCACCCAGACCAACCAGAACCAACAGGCCGGTGCGACCGCTGCCCATTCAGGGATCCCTCGACAGGAAAAATGTTCAAACCAAACTAGCGCCACCGGTCCGGCCGATCCCGCTCCTGGGCCCCTTCTGATGCGCCGGTTTCCCGATCGACCCCATCAGGGGACTGGGCCGCCGACCAGCAGCCCGGGCCAGACGGGCATTCGTCGCTTCAATCGCGGCGAAACCGCCTCAGGGATCCAGCCAACGGCCATCGTCCTTGATCAGGGCGATCAGCGCCTCAACACCCTGGGCCTCCGGCACGCGCCGAATTTCGTCGCGGCCACGGTAAAGGGAGATGGTGCCGGGGGTTTTGCCCACATAGCCGTAATCAGCGTCAGCCATCTCGCCGGGGCCATTGACGATGCAGCCCATCACAGCGATGTCCAGGCCGGTGAGGTGGGCGGTGGCCTCACGCACCTGATGCAACACCTCCTCAAGGTTGAACAGGGTGCGGCCACAGCTGGGGCAGGCCACGTATTCCACCATCGTCTTGCGCAGGCCCAGGGCCTGCAAAATCGAGTAACAGACAGGGATCTCCTTCTCCGGGGCCTCAGTGAGCGAAACCCGGATCGTGTCGCCCAGGCCCTCCGACAGCAGGGTGGCGATGCCGGCGGTGCTCTTGATGCGGCCGTAGTCGCCGTCGCCCGCTTCGGTGACGCCCAGATGCAACGGGTAGGGGAAACCCTCGGCGTCCAGGCGATCGGCCATCATCCGGTAGGCCGCCAGCATCACCGGGGCGCGCGAGGCCTTCATCGAAACGACGATGTTGTGGAAGTCGAGCCGATCGCAGATACGGATGAACTCCAGGGCCGACTGCACCATGCCCAGGGGCGTGTCGCCGTAGGTGAACAGCATCCGCTCCGCCAGGGAGCCGTGGTTGACGCCGATGCGGAGGGCCTTGTCCTGCTCCTTGAGCAGACTCACCAGGGGCTCGAAGGTAGCGGCGATGCGCTCGCCGATGGCGGCGAACTCCTCCTGTGTGAATTCACTGCGGCCCTGGTCAGGTTTGTCGAAGACGAACAGGCCCGGGTTGATGCGCACCTTGTCGACATGCTGGGCCACCTCAAGGGCGATCTTCATGCCGTTGTGGTGCACGTCCGCCACCAGCGGCACGGGCTGGTAGCTGTCCTCGAGGCGCTGGCGGATCTCCTTCACCGCCTTGGCATGGGCCAGGGACGGCACGGTGAGACGCACGATCTCGCAACCGGCCTCATGCAGGCGGCGGATGCCGGCGGTGGCCCCTTCGATGTCGAGGGTGTCCTCGTTGATCATCGATTGCACCACCACCGGATGCTCGCTGCCGATCCAGATGTCCCCCACCCGGACGCTGCGGGTCCGGCGGCGGCGGATCGTCGTTTCGTAACGGGGGTCGTTGGCCCACTCCGGCAGGCCGGCACTGGCGGCAGGGGCAGTGTCGAGGCGGGAGGGGGCGGCAGTCATCGCGGGGGGCGGCGCGTGGCCAAAGCCTGTCACAGCAGCAGGGAAACTGGCGAGGCACGGCGGGTGGGAACGATGGATCGGCGTGCGCTGCATCTCTGGTCAAGACGCCGATGAAGTCCCGGATGCCGTGATGGAGGTGGGCAGCGGCCGGGTTCAGCCCTTGGCGTGGAGACCAGCACCTCCGCCGGCATCGGGAAATGGCACCGGTCCAGCCTCACCAGGGTGGCGCCGGCAGCTTCGACGCTGGCGGCGATCAGGACATCCGCCAGGCCGGTGCCGTGGCTGGGTCCAAACTTCCAGCGCCAGATCCCGGCGCGCTGCGCCGACTGGCGATCCAGCGCCAACACGTCAAAGGCCGCCACGAAGGCATCCAGACGCTGCCGTTCCTCGCCATCGCGCACGCAGGCGTCCAGCGCCGCGATCGTGCTCACGAATGGAGCCAGGGGCTGGTCGCTCCCCTCCAGGAATGTCACGGCCTGGGGCTGATCCCGCCGACAGTCGATGAGCACGGCGGTGTCGACCACCAACAGCTCTGGCGCCGATCGTCCGGTCAGGCTCCTCCCCAGCCGGAAAGCGCTCCAG
The DNA here is from genome assembly GCA_947378425.1 of Synechococcaceae cyanobacterium. Lineage (GTDB taxonomy): Bacteria > Cyanobacteriota > Cyanobacteriia > PCC-6307 > Cyanobiaceae > Cyanobium. Next base: position 61,699 of record CANCJV010000003.1, on the reverse strand, counting down.
TTCGCTGCGCAGGGGTGACCAGTCGGGGAGATCGGTGCGCTCCGCCCAGAGTCTGCGGCCCTGGCGAAAACGACATGGCAATGAAATCGCCAGTTCAGGCGGCCATTGGCTGGACTGCCAAGTGGGCCGTTGAACGGGTGGACTGGGGATGGATCGGGCCCCAGACCTCCTGGTGTAGGTACCAGATATGGCTTCTCCGCAACCTTCACCCCACCCAGTTCACCCCTTCGCCGTAGCCCAGCAGAGTGCGATCCGCTGTGAGCAGGCTCAGCCGCTCCCGGGCGGCCTGGGCCAGCAGCAGCCGATCAAAAGGGTCGCGATGAATCCAGGGAGGGTGCTGCACAGCCAGCACAGGCTCGGCCTGGATCGGCAGCTCACGGAAGCCCTCCTGCAGCAGACCCAGGCGCAGGACGAGCGGGTTCACCTGGAAATCGCCGCGACCCAGGGAGGCCTTGATCGCCACTTCCCAGAGGCTCACCACGCTGAAGACCAGAGGCCGATCGGAACTCCCCAGCTAGATCCTTTCTGCTTCAAGGAGTTGCTCAGGCATGGCGGCCGACCAGAGCAGCAGGTGCGTATCCACCAGCAGGCCATCAGGCTCAGCTGCCATAGAACATCTCCTCGATCTCAGACTTAAAATCGGCCTTCAGATCGGCAGTGAGGATGGCCTGTCCTTTCAGGAAGCCACCTCGGCGCAGCGCGGGCTGGCTTTCGAGCGGGACCAGTCGCGCCAAGGGCTTGCCGGCGCGGGCGATCACCACCTCCTCGCCGGCCAGGACCCGATCCACGTAGCGCGAGAGATGGGTCTTGGCGTCGTGAAGATTGACCTGCATCGCCTGGCTCTCAAGGGGCCTAGTTCAGGCTAGCGGCTAAGTTCAGCGGCCTTCATTGAGGCGGCCTGGGCAGCAACGGGGTCGCAACGCACCCCCTCCAGCGGTGGTTGCTGGCCTCGATCAACCTGTGCTCCACGGGATCCGTGTAGCCTGTGGCAAAGGCCAGTCTCACCCTCGCCATCGACGACGCTTTGCTACAGCGGGCCAGGGAGGCGGCGCTGAAGGAGAACACCTCGGTGAATGCCCTAGTGCGGGATTTTCTCGGCCGTTATGTCGACGCTCGCAGCCGCCGACTGGAGGCCCTCGAACAGTTTGAAGCTGTGGCTGGCGGCAGCCACAGCGCTAGCCGGGAACCCTGGAGCCGCGAGTCGCTGCACGAACGCTCCTGATGCGGGTGTTCATCGACACCAATCTCTGGGCCTACCGTCTCGATCAACGGGAACCGGCGAAGTCCGAGCGGGTGCGTTCTTGGCTGGCGGAGGTCATTGCCGAGCATCAAATTGTGATCAGCACGCAGGTGTTGATCGAGCTGCGCTCAGTCGCCAGCCGCAAACTTCAGCCGCCCCTGGGTGAACAGCAGATCACCGCTCTGCTACAGGCCCTGGCCTGCTTTGAGGTGCTCAGCACCGACGCCAATCTGGTGCTCAATGCTCAACAGTTGGCGATCCGTGAGCAACTCAGCTGGTTCAATGCCCTGATCGCCGAGGCCGCGATCCGCAACCGTTGCGCCATTCTCTGCTCCGAAGATTTCAGTCATGGGCGCAGGATTGGCGGTGTGGAGGTGGTGAATCCTTTGATGGGCTGAGTCCGGTGGCCAACCGGCCCGGCCGCCACGGACACAGGTGCAACAGTTACAGCCAAGGCCGTCGTTCGCCTGCGGCCGTGGGAGCGACAGCGCCGCAGGCGGTTGGAGGGAAGAATCCGAGCCTGAACCGCCAGAGGCGGCCTCTGCGATTGGCCAGGCACCCCGGCCTGAGTGACTGCTTCGTCAGAGGCTCGCCAATCGCTAGCCAACAACCGAGCCATTCTCGTCTCGTTGGCTCAGCCATTGGTTCAGCAAGCCATGACGATTCACCAGCCCAACCAATGCTGCCGGCAGCGCCCCAGGGTGATGCCGAGATCGGCTGCATGGGCAGCCTCCGCCCGGTAACGGACTGGCGAGGATCCTGGCCACGGATTCACGGAGAGGTCAATCGCCCCACTGGCACAGGCTGCCAATCAGCGCCCCCAGGTGCAGCGATCTTGCAACAGATTCTCTTCTGTTTGCAATGCGTTTAACTGAGGCCTCGGTGGCCCCTGCCGCTCTTGTCGCAGCGATGGTCTCCTGCCTCCATGCCGGAGACGCATCAGCGCTGAGCTTCAAATTCAGTTTTTCAGGGACTGGAACTCCAACCCACCCATCAACGGTCACGGGGACCGTTGATGGGTGGATCGACAATGCCCACAATCAAAAATCTGGGCTTACACTGACCATTAACTCGACAACGAATACGCCTCCTGGTGGCTGGCCATTTTTGACTATTCTAATCATAATGCTGGAACTGGGTTTGATGTATCAGAAGGCCGGGCAACTGGGGTAAATATATACTATGTGAAGTCTGCCAGTTCTCTGCGCTTGGGAAACAAATCAATGTTTCGTACCGAGTTGTTAAATGGCTCATTTGACAACAATGAGCCACGTAACGATCCTGGCAACTCCCTTTCCTTCGCCACACGAGTCAAGGCTCGGTCCCAGGCCCCCTGCCTCTCTTCGGCGCCGGGGCGGCCTTCGGCTGGAGTCGTCGGCTGAGGAGCAGGATCAAGACGCCGGCCTGAATCGAGACGCATTGAATCACTCAGCCCTTCTCTGCTTGAGAAGGGCTTTTTTGTCAGCTGTTTTGTCCATGGTTTTCATCCCTGCCCTGACGCCAAGCGATGACCGCCAGCTCCGAGCCTTCGCTATCGCTGCCCGCCTCCACCGCTCGGGGCGTCGCCTTGGCGGGGGTGGTGCTCATGGTGTTATTTCTCACGATCCTGTCGGCCTCGCTGCTGCCGCTCCGCCTGCTCGATGCCGCCTGGCAACTCAAGGTTGGGGGTGTGTTGATCAAGGCCTCACCCTTCCCTTTGATCGGCCTGGTGCTGCTGCATGTCGCCGCCAGCCTTGATGCCCGCGATGCGCTGCTGGTGAACCGCCGTCGCCTTGCTGCCCAACTGGCGGCGACCGTGGCGATGGGCTACCTGCTCCTCGCTCCGCTCCTGGCCACGGCCAGTCTTCAACGCCAACACCTTCAGGTAATGGCGACCAGCGGGGGCTTGCGTCGTGCCACAGATCAGCTGCAGCAGATGCGCCAGGTGCTGACCAGCGGCAGCAGCATCCCGGTGCTGGAGCAAGGCCTGGCCACCTTGCAGGGGCCCCGCCTCGATGCGGCCGATCGCAGCCTGCCCCTGCCGTTGCTGCGCCGACGGGTGGAGTCCCTTCTGGATCAGGCCGCCGCCCGGCTCGAGCGCGCCCGCACGAGCACCCCGCCCACCAGTCCCTTGACCCTGCTGGGCGACATCGGCCGCACCACCGCGGCCAGCCTCGCCCTGGCCTTGGGTTTCGCCGGCCTGGCCCGGCGCCCGGGCAGCAAGCAATCGCTGCTGGCGGAGCTGCAGCTGGGCTGGCAGCGCCTGCGCCATCACTCGCTGAGCCTTCGCCGACGTCGGCATCGGGTCAGGCGGTCCTGATCCTGATGACTTTCAGCTCTTCATGATCAGGCGGAAGCGGAAAATACCCACCCGGCGGCAGTCACAGTCCATACCGGGGTCAGCCAACCGCGGCAAAGTGTTGTAAAAGTGGTTGGACAATTCGAGGCAGGTGGTGAGCTTTTCGGAAGTGCGTGAGTGCTTCAGGGCACAACTCGACCGGGTGGCGGCGGATGCGGACGTGATGGTGATCTGACGCCGCAATGTCCAGAGCGCGGTGGTGATGTCGCTCGACACCGACAACAGCCTGATAGAGACCATGCATCTATTGCGCTCAGCGCCGCCATGATCACAACGGTCATGGACAGGATCGCCAAGGTCACTCCCGCCCGGTCGTCAGCTCATCCACACGGCGGCGCAGCAGCCTCAGGTCCTGCAGGGTGTGCCATTTCGGGCTCCCTTCCTGGTTGGAGGGATTGCGCAACAGATAAGAAGGATGCAGCAGGGGCATCAAGGCGATGGCCTGCAGGTTGATGGGCTGCGCCTTGATCGTCTGTCGGTTGATCGACGGAAGATTGTTCGATCGCTGGTTCGGCAGATAGCCTTGAAGATGCATGGATCGGGGCTGGTCTTGTCGCTCGGGTGTCGTGTGAGTTTTTGGCTGCGTTGTTAACGAATATGTTGGCTGCGTCATGGAGCAAGTTGCTGAAGATTCTGTTGGTTCTTGTTGCGTGGCCTGGGCTGAGTTGAGAGGCTGCGGGGTGGGCAGAAGCGAACCCTCCACCAGCTCCAGCCACTGGCCCCGCAGCTTGGTGATGCCGCCCTTGAGGCCCAGAAGCGCCTCAAGGGCCGTGGCGCCCAGGAGCCCGATCAGCTGGGGCCGCTGCAGACAGAGCTGCTGCGCCAGCCAGGGCCTGCAGGCGGCGATCTCAGCGCGACTGGGTTTGCGATTGCCCGGTGGGCGGCACTTGATCACGTTGGCGATGTACAGGTCGCGATCGCTGTCCAGGCCAGCCTCAGCCAGTAGCTGCTCCAGCAGTTTTCCGGCCCGGCCCACGAAGGGCTGGCCGCTGGCGTCCTCTTCGGCGCCGGGGGCCTCGCCGATCAACAGCAGCCGGGCGTCCGGGTTGCCGCGGCCCACGACCACCTGCTGGCGGGATGCGGCCAGATCGCAGCGGTGGCACCGGCCGCAGGCCGCCGCCAGTTCAGCCAGGGCCGCAGGGGTGCCCAAGGGCACCAGAGGAGGGGGCTCTGGACCAACAGCACCAGGTGGGAGATCAGAGGACATGGCGGTCAAGGCAGGTCAGGCAGGGCGATCAGGCCGTCGCTCTGGACAGGCTGGGCGGGTTGGACAGGTCGTCTGTGTGGCCTGCCACGGGCTGACGGCTCCCAGGCGTTGGGGGCAGCAGGATCCCTCCGGCAGGATCGCAGCGACTGGCAGCCCGCTGATTTGTTGCGCGCCTGAACTTATGGCGGCTCAACCGTGCGTCAGGATGAAAATGTGATCCACGCGACGAGTCCGCCACGATGCCGGCCCCGCTGACACCGGTGACGACGGCAGCTCCGTCCTCCCCCAGCACCCCATCTCCACTGTTGAACCTGGCCACAAGGGCTCAGCAGCTGCAACCCTCCCTCACCCTGGCGATCACCGCCAAGGCCAGGCAGCTGCGCGCCGAGGGCCGCAACATCTGCAGCCTCAGTGCCGGTGAACCGGATTTCGACACGCCCGCCTTCATTCGCGCCGCCGCGGCGGCGGCGCTGGAGGCCGGTCACACCCGCTACGGGCCGGTTGCCGGAGAACCGGCCCTGCGTGAGGCCATCGCCGCCAAGCTCTGCAGCGAAAACAGGCTGCCCACAACCGCCGACCAGGTGCTGATCACCAATGGCGGCAAGCAGGCGCTCTACAACCTGTTCCAGGTTCTGCTCAATCCCGGGGATGAGCTGCTGCTGCCTTCGCCCTACTGGTTGAGCTATCCGGAGATGGCGGGCCTGGCGGGGGCGCGGGTCACCGTTCTGGGCAGCGATGCCGCCACCGGCTTCCGGTTGCGGGCCGAGCAGCTGGAGGCCGCCATCACCCCCGCCAGTCGTCTGCTGGTGCTCAACACCCCCTCCAATCCCACCGGCATGGTGCTCAGCCGCGGCGAACTGGAAGCGATCGCCGCCGTGCTGCGCCGCCATCCCCAGGTGGCGGTGGTCTGCGATGAGATCTACGAATACCTGCTGGCTCCGGGCCACAGCCATCACAGCCTGGCGGCAGTGGCGCCGGATCTGGCCTCGCGGGTGTTCATCGTCAACGGCTTCGCCAAGGGCTGGGCGATGACCGGCTGGCGCATCGGCTGGCTGGCCGGCCCCCGTCATGTGGTGGCCGCCGCCAGTGCCCTGCAGAGCCAGAGCACGAGCAATGTCTGCAGCTTCGCCCAGTTCGGCGCCCTGGCCGCGATCAGTGGCTCCCGCGATTGCGTGCTGGCGATGGCGGAGCATTTCAACCAGCGTCGTTCGTTGCTCAGTCAGGGGCTGATGGCGATGGAGGGCATCCGCCTGCTGGCTCCTGAAGGTGCCTTCTATGCCTTCCCGGATGTGAGTGCCTGGGGCCTGGATTCGATGACCCTCTGCAACCGGCTGCTCGATGAGGTGGGACTGGCGGTGGTTCCGGGGATGGTCTTCGGTGACGATCGCTGCATTCGCCTCTCCTGCGCCGCCTCCCCCGCCACCATCGTGGATGGCCTGGAGCGCCTGGAGCGCTTCCACGCAGCCCTCTGATCGATCCGAGCCCCAGCCAGCAGCGAAGCAGAGTCCCCCTGGATCATGGGGCCGTTCATTCAGGCAAGATCAGCCAGGACCACGCCGGACAGGACAGCACCGATGGCCCTGCCCATTCCCCGAAAACTGGTGGTGCTGGGCGACAGCAGCGTCTACGGCTGGGGGGATCCCGAACACGGCGGCTGGTGTGAACGGCTGCGCCGCCATTGGATGGGCCTGCCTCAGGGACCGGTGCTCTACAACCTTGGCGTTCGCGGCGATGGACTGGAGCGGGTCTCGGCTCGCCTGCCCGCTGAAGTGGGCTGCCGGGGTGAACTGCGGCGTCAGATCCCCCAGGGCATCCTGCTGGCGGTGGGGCTGAATGACAGCGCCCGGGTGGGGCGGCCGGACGGCCGTCATCAACTGGATCCCGAGGGCTTCCTGTTCGGCCTGCAGCAGCTGTTGCGCCAGGCCCGGGAGATCGCACCGGTGCTGGTGCTGGGACTGACCCCGGTTGATGACGCACTGATGCCCCTGGCCGATGTGCTCTGGTACCAGCTGGAGACGGTGCGTCACTACGAGGCCCTGCTGGAGGAGGCCTGCCTCGACGCTGATGTGCCCTTCCTGCCCCTGCTCGAGACCTTTCTGGCGGATCCCTGCTGGTTGCAACGCCTCGACAGTGATGGCGTGCATCTCAGCAGCGAGGGACATGCCCTGGTTTACGAGAAGGTGCAGCACTGGCCGGCCCTGCTGCGCTGGGCCCAGCTGGAAGCGCTGGAGCTGGCCAGCCCCTCGGCCTGACGGTGCGCCGGCGAACGGTTCAGGGCGGCCATGGGCACCAGCGCCAGCCAAGGCCTGACGATGACAGGGATCCACGTTGCCACGTAGTGCACTGGTGGAAACTGATGGCAGCAGATTTGCAGCCACTGGCGGAGCAGACGGGAAGCTTTCGTTAGCGAATGCAAAAGCATTTAGCAAATAAGTATAAGTTCACACGAAATTCCTGGCGCTTGTAACGATTCACAAAGGCCACCGATTACGGATTATGCGAGTGGTGACAAGTTGCCATGACGTATTGCCACAGAGCCATGCACCCTTCACCACCAAGGACCCACTTCCAGGCGCCTGCTGCTGAGCAGGCATTCGCCCCCTCGCTCGCTCAGCGCAACCGGGACGCCCTGGCCAGACTCGCCAGCAGTGACGATGCCGTGATGTGGCGGCGCCATCGCGATGCCCTGGTGCGCGACAACCTGCCCTTGGTCTATGCCATTGCCGGCCGCATGAGTCGCTCGGGCTCTCTGCCCTTCGAGGATCTCAGCCAGGTGGGCAGCCTTGGCCTGCTGCGGGCGATCGAGGCCTTCCAGACCAGCAAGGGACGCAGCCTCAGCAGTTTTGCTGTGCCCTACATCCGCGGGGCGATGCAGCAGGAACTCAGGGATCGGCAGAGCCTGATGAAAATCCCCCGCGAGCTCTGGGAGCTGCGGCGCCAGGCCACAGTGCTGCAGGAACGCTGCCGCCAGGGCCAGAGCCCCCCTCTGGCTTTTGGTGCCCTGGCCCGATCCCTCGGATGCGAAGGGCTGAAACTTCAGCAAGCGATGAGCCTGCATCACGTCACGGAGATGCGCAGCCTCGATGCCCCCAGCCGCCAGGGTGCTGGAGCTGACCAGACCGCCACCAACCTGCTGGAGACCCTGGCCGATCCCGCCAGCCTCAATCCGGGCCAAGATGAAGCGGCGCCTGGCTCCGATCCGGCCGAGCGAGAAGGGCCGATCAGCGCCCAATGGCAATGGCTGCGCCAACAGCTCGCCGCCTTGCCCCCGCTGGAGCAGGCCCTGATCATCGGCCATCTGACCACCGAAGCCACCTGGGTGGAACTGGGCCAGGAGCTGGGCCTCCATCCGCGCCAGGCCCAGCGCCGCTACCAGGCAGGACTCAGCCGCCTGCAACAGCAGGCCAGTGAGTGGTCCGAAGCGGCAGGTTCCACCATCCAGCCCGTGGCCACGCTTCAGACAGAGGCATGAATCCAGTCGGCTACCTCAGCCTGATGCCCCTGTCTCAGCCCAGGGACATCAGGCCCAGGGCCGCCGGGGTCATGGCCAGCAAGGCCGCCAGAAGCGTCTGCAGGCCATTGACCAGCTCGTTGCTCAGCCAATGCCAGCGGCGCTGCAGTGTGGCGCCGATCAGGCTTTCCAGCAGGGTGGCCAGCAGACCCACGACGGTCACCCACAGCTCGGCTTGCCAGCCGCTGATCAAGCCCAGGCCCCCCATCACCAGGGCCATCAGGGCGCTGCCGGCCAGACTGGCGGCGGTCCCCTCCAGGCTGATCGCCCCCTCCGTCCCCGGCGCCACAGGCTGCAGGGTGGTGATCAACACGGTGTGCCGTCCCCAGCGCTTCCCGATCTCGCTGCCGAAGGTGTCCGCCAACTTGGCAGCGAAACTGGCGGCGAATCCCAGCAGCAGCAGCAGCTGCGAGAGCGGAGATGCCCCTGGTGTCGCCAGGGCCAGCACCGTGCCCACCAGGGCCGAACCCCAGACATTCTCGGGCCCTCGCCGGCCGCCACGGGCCTCCGCCAGGCCGCTGCTCTGTTTGCGGCGAAAACCCAGACGGGTGACCAGGGACCCCAGCGCCAGATAGGCCACCACCGCCAGCCAACCAGTCCAGCCCAGCGTGCCCCAGAGCAGGGTTCCCAGCACGCCGGCATGGATCCAGCCGGCACGGGTGAGCAGGGGCAGCCGTTGCGCCAGGCTGATCAGGCCACCGTTGAGCAGCAGGGCCGTCAACCAGTGGACGCTGTCCTGGGGCGGCAGTTGCAGCACGTCGGGGGCTTCTCGTGTTGCACTGATCTAAGACGGAGCCCTTCAGGTGCGTGTGGGCCCGGATAATGGCGCCATCGCTTCTCGATGCGGCGCCATGGTGTTCAAGCCCAAGTTCTTCCTGAATCTCGGCGGCGCCGATCAGCAGCAGCCCGTGATTGTCGCCCCGACCAGGCCCCTGGAGGACGAGGAGACAGCGACAGCACCAGCGGCCGCAGCCAGCCTGCCCGTTCTCACCATCCCGGCGACAGGAAACCTGGCAGCCCCGAGCGGGCCGGCCCCGAGCGAGGCAGCCCCGGTCACAGCGCCCGTGTCCTCCCTGACCACAGCCGAAGCGATGGCGGCGGAACTGGCCGCAGCCCAGGCCGATCGTCCGGCCCCCAGCAAGGTCACCTTCGCCCCCGAATGTGTCATCGCCGGCGGTGCCACGCCGATCAGTCGCCGCATCGGCGGGGCCAACCTGGCCGGCTTCAAGGAGATGGCGAAGGGAATGATGCGCAGCTGAGTTCCCGCCAGCTCGCCAGACGGCTTACCCCAGCAATCGCCGCTGTGGCGGTGCGCAGGATCGGCTCCCCCAGCGACACCGCCCACCAACCGGCATCTTCAGCGGCCCCCAGCTCGGCCTCCGTCCAGCCGCCCTCCGGGCCGATGGCAAGACAGAGCGCCTGGGGCGCCTGGGATGGCAGGGCCTCTGCCGCCAGCAGCTCTTCCAGCAGGGGCAGGCCCGGCCGGCGGGTGGTGGCGATCAGGCCCAGACCCTCGGGCGGAACCCCCAGCAGCTCAAGGGCCTTACGGGGGGCCTGCAGCCGGGGCAACCACAGGCGTTCGCACTGCTCGCTGGCCTCCTGCACGATCGTGCGCCAGCGCTCCAGCGGCCACTTCTGCTGCCCCTGGTCGCTCCCCTGGGTGCGCTCCGCACTCAGGGGTTGAAGGCGATCGACGCCGATTTCGGTGGCCATGCGCCAGACCAACTCGCCATCGCGGCGCGGCATGGCCATCGCCAGCTCGATCCCCGGGCTGAGCTGGCCACAGCGCTGCAGGGGCTCGGCCAGGGGCTGCTGCAGCTGCAGTGCCCCATCCGGCGCCAGTTCGGCGGTCCACAGCTGACCCGCACCATCGACCACCGCCACCGGATCGCCGCAGCCGAGCCGCAACACCCGGCGCAGGTAATGGGCCTCGGCCTCGGTGATCGCCAGCCGCTGCTCCCCGGCCGCCCGCAGGCGCTCGGGGCTGATCAGCAGCCGCCGCAACTCCCTGGTCATGGGGCGCTTCAGTCGCTGGAGCTGGGGAACAGGCTCTCGGGCTCCTCCTCGATCGGCCAGTCCTCGTTGAGACCGCCGATCAGCAACTCCTCGATCAGCAGCACGTCCTGATCCAGGCGGGACAGCGTGTTGATCAGCACGTCGAGGGCAAAGGCGTCACTGGTGCCGAGATCCAGCCAGCAGCGGGCCCAGTGCCCGAGGTATTCCATCGGCCCCATGTTGTGCATCAGAGCGGGCAGGGCCCGCTCGGCCTGCTGCTCATCCCAGGCCATCCAGCTGAGTTCGGCGCCCGCTTCGTGGGCCTGCAGATTCTCGGCATTGAAGCCCCCCAGCTTGCCGAGGAAGAACCAGCTGTCGAAAGCGGTCTCCACATAGCCGCGCTCGGTCGAACCGGGCTCATCGAGGAAGCGCATCCAGATCCAGCAGTTGAACGGATCGACTTCGCGAAAGCGGACCTCCATGGCGGTGACGAGGGCTCGGGCTGGGTGAGCCTCTCATGCAATCACGCTGAGCGCACAACCGAGCGCTGCAGGCTGGCCGCCAGCCTTCATGCTGGGGAGATGCTCGAGTTGCAGGCTCTCTCGTATCACCCGGCCACGGCCACCTCGCCGGTGTTGCGAGAGGTGTCGCTGAAGCTGCCCAGCGGTGAGGCAGCCTTGGTGGCCGGCCGCAGTGGCAGCGGTAAGACCACCTTGTTGGAACTGATCAGCGGCCTGGTCGAACCGGACGGCGGTCGCATCCTCTGGCATGGCGAAACGCTCACCGCCCGCCAGCGGCGCTGGCTCTGTGGCCTGGTGTTCCAGTTCCCGGAGCGCCATTTTCTCGGATTGAGCGTGGGCCAGGAACTGCGACTCGGCCAGCGGCGCTTCGACTCCGAGCGGGCCAGCCGGGTGCTCGAGCAGGTGGGTCTGGGGGACATCTCGCTGCAACAAGCCCCGGAGCGCCTCAGTGGCGGCCAGCAGCGCCGGCTGTCCCTGGCGGTGCAGCTCCTGCGCGATCCCAGAGTGCTACTGCTCGATGAGCCCACCGCCGGCCTGGACTGGAGCGTGCGCGATGAGGTGCTGGAGTTACTGCAGCAACTGGCGCGGGAGCGGGTACTGCTGATCGTCACGCACGAACCGGAACTGTTTCGCGGCCTCGTGCAGCGGGCCTGGCGCCTCGAGCAGGGCCAGCTCCTTACGATGCCGGCAATGGCGATGGGGTGATGGCCGATCAACTGTTGCGGGCCACCGCTGCCGGAGGCGGCATCCGCCTGGTGGCGGTCACCACCACGGCTACCAGCGAGGAAGCCCGGCAGCGCCATGGGCTGTCGTTTCTGACCACCACCCTGCTGGGACGCGCCATGACCGCCGGCCTGCTGCTGGCCAGCTCGATGAAGGTGGCCCATGGGCGGGTGAATCTGCGCATCCAGTCGGATGGCCCGCTGCGGGGCCTGATGGTGGATGCTGGCCGTGATGGCAGCGTGCGGGGCCACGTGGGCAACCCGGGCCTGGAGCTGCCTCTGGTCACGGGCGCCGATGGCGTCGCCCACTTCGATCTGAAGCAGGCCACCGGCACCGGTTATCTGCATGTGGTGCGCGACCTGGGCGAAGGCGAACCGTTCAGCAGCACGGTCGAGCTGGTGAGCGGCGGCATCGGCGATGACGTGGCCTCCTACCTGCTGCACTCCGAACAGACCCCATCGGCCGTGTTCGTCGGTGAGCAGATCGAAAGCCGGGGGGTGCGCTGCAGCGGCGGGGTGCTGGTGCAGGTGCTGCCCAAGGCGGCCCGGGAACCGGCTCTGGTGGCCCTGCTGGAGGAGCGCTGCCGGGAGATCAGCGGTTTCAGCCAGCTTCTGGCCGCCCACGCCAACCAGCTGCAGGCGCTGCTCGAGGACATCTTCCCCGACCTCGATCCCCAGCCCCTGCAGGATCGGGCCAGCATCACGCCGGTTCGCTTCCACTGCCCCTGCAGCCGCAGCCGCAGTGTGGGGGCCCTGAAGCTCCTGGGCCGCGATGAACTCACAGCCATGCTGCGCGAGGACGGCCAGGCTGAACTGATCTGCCATTTCTGCAGCGCCGTCTATCAGGTCGAAGCCGATGAACTGCAGGAGCTCATCCGCGAACTGGAGCCGGCCTGAGGTTCAGCCGGCCTAGGCGATCAGCAGACCGCCGAGCAGCAACAGCAACAGGGCTGGCAGGCTCTGCACCTGATCCGGCCCGATCGGCAGACCCAGGGGCAGCGCCGGGTTGATCGCCGCCAGCAGCAGTCCACCCAGCACCAGGCCGAGCGTCAATAGAGCAAAGCTCCAGCCAATGGCCTGCAGGAAGCGACCGTTGCGTCGCTGCAGGGAATACACGGTCACCAGGGTGGCCAGGGCCAGCAGAAGCTGGGCTGGAGCCGAGGGAACCGCAAACAGCAGGATCAGCAGGCCACCACTCACCCCGAGGGGCAGCCAGAACTCACGGCCGTGGGCCAGGGCCAGGTCCGGCAGGGACAGGTTCGCTCGGCCGAGTTTTGGGGCCTGGATCTGGGGCAGACGCGGCAGGGCGCTGAGGGCCGGCCGACTGGGCGGCGGCTGCACCTGCTCGCGCTGGGAGGCACTGCGAGCCGCCGTGCTGACCCGTCCCTGCTGCCGTTCCTTGAGCCGGTCCATCAGGATGGCGTCGTAGGCGGCATCAATGCGGGATCGGGCCATGGGATCATCCGCGACGTCGGCCAGCAGGGCGTCCCGACGGGCCTGAATCAGATCGAAGGAGGCGTCGGGCTCAACCCCCAGACGCTGGTAGGGCGTGCCGGAGCTGTGCCCGGTGGGGCCGGAGGAATCGGAAGCCGGATCGTTGCCGTGGTTCATGCCATCGAGCGTACCGAGAACGGGCTAAAAGAGTGGTTCACTGCGCTGATAACCGTCCTCCTGCTGCAGGCGGCAGCGGCAGGCTTCAGCTTCGGCAGGCGCCAGCTTCAGGCGCCGCTTGAGCAGGGGCATCTGGGGAGGTAGGTGGCTGCCGAGCCGGATTTCGACCAGGGTGCCGGCCGGGGCCGCCAGGGCAGGCATGAAACTGGCGTAGTCACTGCCGCCATCGCTGCGGGGACGCACCAGCCAGAGGGGCGTCGAACTGGAATTACCAGGGGACGGCTGGGCGGACATCACGGGCACCATGGGTTGCAGCGTGACGAAATGTTGCGTGCATTCTGGCCCGGTCGGGGCGCTTCCGTGGCCCGCCGGCACCGGGGTCCGAGGCCAAGGACCCAACCTCAGAGGGCGATCGGCTCGACGCCGCTGACCACCGGCGCCACGGCAGAGAGCTCCAGCTCGGGATGGTCATCGCGCAGTTGATTGAGGTTCCAGTCGTTGCGGAACAGCAGCACCGGCCGGTCCCAGGGATCGCGCACGATCTTGCAGTTGAAGATGCGCCCCACCTGCTCCAGCGCCGGCCAGCCGCCGGTGACCCAGCGGGCCACCGTGAACTCCATCGGCTCGATCCGGGTCTTGACCCCATATTCGTTTTCGAGCCGGTACTGCACCACCTCCAGCTGCAGCTGACCCACCGCCGCCAGGATCGGATCTCGTTTGCTGGCATCGGTGTCATAGAGCACTTGCACAGCGCCCTCTTCGCGCAGTTCATTCACCCCTTTGCGGAAGCTTTTGAACGCTGAGGGATTGGGATTGCGCAACCAGGCGAAGATTTCGGGACTGAAGCAGGGAATCCCCTCATATTCAACCCGGGTGCCGGTGTAGAGCGTGTCCCCGATCGCGAACATGCCGGGGTTGTTGAGGCCGATCACATCGCCGGGATAGGCATCCTCCACCACCTCCCGCTCCTGGCCGAACAGCTTCTGAGGCCGCGAGAGCCGAATGCTGCGGCCGCTGCGGGCATGGCGCACCGTCATGTCCTTCTCGAACTTGCCGGAACACACCCGCACGAAGGCGACCCGGTCGCGATGACGCGGATCCATGTTGGCCTGGAGCTTGAACACGAACCCGCTGAACTCCGGCCGCAACGGATCCACCTCCCCCTCGCTGCTGGTGCGGGCGGTGGGTTTCTGAGCCAGGTCCAGAAAGGCATCGAGGAAGGGACGCACGCCGAAGTTGGTCATGGCCGAGCCGAAGAAGACCGGCGAGAGTTCACCGGCATGCACCAGCTCCAGGTCGAGGTCGGCACCGGCCCCATCGAGCAGCTCCAATTCCTCCAGCGCCTGCGCCAGCAGCTCCGGTTCCACCAGATCGGCCAGTTCGGGGGCGGTGGCGGCCAGGCGCTTCTCGGCGCTCTGGCGGCCTCGCTCGGCCCGCTCAAACAGAATCACCTCCTGACTGCGCCGATCGATCACACCGCGGAAGCGATCACCGCTGCCGATCGGCCAGTTCACCGGCCAGCAGGCCAGGCCCAGCTCCTTTTCGATCTCATCCAACAGCTCCAGCGGCTCGCGGCCCGGCCGGTCCATCTTGTTGATGAAGGTGAAGATCGGGATCTTGCGCATCCGGCAGACCTCGAACAACTTGCGCGTCTGGGGCTCAAGGCCCTTGGCGGCGTCTTCGAGCATCACCGCGTTGTCGGCAGCCGCCAGGGTGCGGTAGGTGTCCTCGGAAAAGTCCTGGTGGCCGGGCGTGTCCAGCAGGTTGATGGTGCTGCCGGCGTAGTCGAACTGCAACACCGTCGAGGTGATCGAGATCCCCCGCTGTTTCTCCAGCTCCATCCAGTCGGAGGTGACCTTGCGCTGTTCGCCCTTGGCCTTCACCGCCCCGGCCTGCTGAATCGCCCCGCCGTAGAGCAGCAGCTTCTCGGTGAGGGTGGTCTTGCCGGCATCCGGGTGAGAAATGATCGCGAAGTTACGGCGCCGCGCCACGGCCGCCACCAGGGCCAGGTGCGCCAGTTCGGCGCCGGGATCAGGGGCCTGCACGGTGTTGGGGCCGGAGCCGCCGGGGGTCGAAGCGCTGGTCATCGGGCCAGCCTGACAGGTGGGCCGGGGCCTCAGGCCAGCCGCCCCTGCACCTCCAGATAGCGATCCTCCCGGGCCTCAACCCGCAGCCCCAGCAGACCAGAGCCCTCCAGGGCGGCCCGGCGCAGTTGCTGGCGCACCTCCTCGACCCGGAAGGCAGCCCGCAGCGAGGCGGTGTAATCGCGGCGCAGCAGGGGGTCACAGTCGCTGGCATGGCACTGCACCAGGGCCTCGAGAGCCGCCGGATCCTCCGGCCGGCGCAGATCGTGGATGTGCACCAGGGCCCCCGGGGCCGCCAGCCGCTGCACGGCCAGCCACAGCACCGCCGGATCGTGGAGGTGATGCAACAGGCTGTTGCTGACGATGGCGCTGCAGCTACCAGCCAGACCGGCCAGATCGGCTGCACCAAGCGGCAGGCGCAGGCCGCGAAAGCGCAGGTGCGGCCAGCGTTCCGGAGCGGCTGCTCGCCGCTGCTCGGCGATGGCCAGCATCGCCGCGGCGCCATCGAGACCGATCAGCTCGCTGGCGGGGCAGCGCTCCGCCAGCCGCAGGGTGATATTGCCGGGGCCGCAGCCCAGATCCACCACCCGGGGGCCCAGCCCCTCGGGAGCCGCCAGGGCGACGATGCGCTCCACCAGGACCGCATCGCTGGCGGCGAAATCGGCCTCGGCGTAGATGCGGGCCTGATCGGGATCGTCCATCAGCTCCGGTTCACAGATCCGCTCCATCGCCGCTGCTGCTGCTGCCACACCTCCAGCCTCGCCCAGGGGCCAACATTCGCGCTCGCCGCCGCCTGGACCATCCCGGCTCTGTGCAGGAGCTGCTGCAGCGTCCCTCAAGCGACGCAACTGCCGCGACAGCGTCTGTCAGCCCTGGGCCTGGCTGCGGAGGCATAAGCAGTGCCGAGGCGCCCAGCAAGTGCAGCGACCAGGACGGTGGACCCCTTGCAAAGCCACAGCACAGTCACCGCGACAGCACACCTGTGAGATCGGGGGCAGAGTGACGCCCCGTCCCGCTTCTCTGCCGAGCGGTGTCCCCACCAGCCCCACCAGAGCGGCCGTTATCCACGGACCGGCAACTGCTGCAGACCCTGCTCGATCAGAGCATTCGCGCCATCGTCACCGTGCCCTGCTCGTTCACGGCCGGCTGGCATGCCAGGGCCAGTGAGGCCGATCGCAGCGGCGAACTGGAGCTGCTGAGCACCATCGATGAGGGCAATCTGATCGCTCTGGCGGCGGGCAGCTGCTTTTTCGGCAACAAACTCTTAGATCCCGGCGGCGGGTTCGCCGGCTCCGGAGGCACTCAGGCGTGACCTGGCTGAAGGCAAGGACTGACCGTTGGTCGATTCCTCAGGCGATTCTGATTGCCACGGATCACCAGCCGGCGTCGCGGCTTCAGCCGCTGTGGCTTCCGGAGCTGCGGCCCCAGATGCCTGAACCACACCCCTGGCCCTGCCTCCCTCCTCTGCCCCAACCCCGATGACGGCTTCAACCCCCGCCCGCTGGCCTGAAGGAGCACCGGCGCTCCACCCCAATGAACCGGCCCCCAGGCTCACGCCCCTGCCCTGCAGCGACCTGAGCGCCACGATGCTGGCCACGCTGGAGCGCATCCCCGGCGCGGGACTCAAGGGGGAGGGTTTTCCCTGCAACGTTCTGGGCGAGCTGCTGTACAGCCCCCAGTTGCTGGGGCCCTTCCTGGAGTGGTGGGTGAGCGCCAAGTCGTCCATGGCCCTGTCCGTACGGGAACAGGAGCTGGTGATCCTGCGCATGGGCTGCCTCTACGCCAGCGACTACGTCTGGAAGCACCATGTGACGGTGGGGCGGGAGTTCGGCATCAACGACGCCGAACTGGCCGCGATCCGCGGCGGCACTCACGACGGCTTCGGCGAGCGGGAGCGGGCCCTGCTCGAGCTGACCGATGAGATGGTGAATCGGCGCACGGTGTCGGCCGCCGCCTGGGCGCAGTACGGCCGGTCGCTGCCGGCCCGGGATCTGCTGGACCTGATCGCCTTGATCTCCCAGTACGTGTTGTTCGTCCTGACCAACAACGTGCTGCAGGTGCAACTTGAGCCTGCGCTGGCAGACCAGCCGGGCCTGGGTGACTGAGTTGCAGCCGCTGATCCACATCTGGGTGCCCGGCCGAACACTCGACACCACCCCTGGTGGTCGGTAGGGTTTCAGGTCAGTGGTGTTGTGACCCGTGACCGTTTCCGCCCAGCGTCCCCAGGCCACCCCGAGCGATGCCGCCGCCAACGTGCCGCCGCTCAAAGCCGGCCTGGTCACTGCGGCGGGCAACGGGGCCAGTCACAGTGCCGACAGCTTCCCGGCCACAGCGCCGGCCGCCAACCCGGTCTTCTATCGCACTTACAGCCGCAAGACCGCCACGGGGCGCGAGAGCTGGCATGAAGTGGCCGAACGCAACCTTGAGGGCCTGCGGCAATTGGGCCATCTCAGCGATGCCGAAGTCAGCCTGCTGCGCCGTATGCAGCAGCAGCAGAAGGCTCTGCCCTCGGGCCGCTGGCTGTGGATCGGCGGCACCGACTGGATCGAGCGGCCCGAAAACTTTTCCGGGGCCTACAACTGCACCTCCACCAACCTGGTGGACTGGGAAGCCTTCGCCCTGATGATGGATCTGGCGATGATGGGCTGCGGCACCGGCGCCATCATCGAACCCCATCTGATCGAGCGGCTGCCGGCGGTGCGCAACGAGCTGGTCGTCGAGGTGATCAGCGACATCGGCATCACCCCGGCCGAGCGGCGTCAGGACAACACCAGCCACAGCATCGACGACCACCGGGTGCGCATCAAGGTGGGCGACACCCGCGGCGGCTGGGTGGAGAGCTACCGGCTGCTGCTGCAACTCTGCAGCGATCCCGGCTTCAGCGGCCCCATCCACATCCAGGTGGACCTGGCCGATGTGCGGCCGGTGGGGGAGAGCCTCAAGGGATTCGGCGGCATGGCCAATCCGGTCAAGCTCAAGGATCTCTACGGCCGGGTGGCCCAGCTGCTCAATCACGCCCGCGGCCGTCAGCTCACCTCGGTGGAATGCTGTCTGCTGATCGATGAGGCGGCGGTGACGATCGTGGCCGGCAACATCCGCCGCAGTGCCGGCATGCGCCAATTCGCCGCCGACGATCTCGAAGCCTCCAGGGCCAAGGACAACCTCTGGCAGCAGGACAGCGAGGGCAACTGGCGCATCGATCCCGAACGCGATGCCTTGCGCATGGCCAACCACACCCGGGTGTTCCACAGCCGTCCCAGCCGCGAGGTGGTGCTGGCGGCGGTCAACAAACAGTTCCAGTCCGGCGAAGGGGCCATCCAGTTCGCCCCCGAGGCGATCGCCCGCTCCAATGCCGATCTGCTGCCCAGCCGCGAGCTGCGCGAGGAGTTCATCGGCATCTACTGCGACCAGGGCCGCCAGGAAGCCGGCCGCTGGCTGCAACTGCACCATCCGGGCATCGAAGCGGCCGAGCTGGAGCATCGGCTTGGCCGCTATGGCCTCAATCCCTGTGGCGAAATCCTCGGCGCCGATTTCCACTGCAACCTGGCTGAAATCCATCTCAATCAGATTGATCCCCACGATTACCAGGCCCAGGAGGAGGCCTTCAGTGCCGGTGGCATCGCCGTGGCCTGCCTGCTCAACCATCGCTTTGAGGTGGAGCGCTATCGCCAGAGTCGGGCCTGGGATCCGATCGTGGGCGTCAGCTTCACCGGCCTGTTCGACTTCTTCGTGCATGCCTTCGGCACCCCCTGGCTGCAGTGGTGGGAGGCGGGCCGACCCGACAGCGAAGAAGGGCGGGCCTTCCGGGCGGAAGAGGCCCGTTACCTCAGCCGCTGGAAAGAGATCGTCAACCGGGCGGTGGGCGAGTACTGCGATCGCCATGGCATCCGCCGCCCCAACCGCTGCACCACCGTGCAACCGGCCGGGACCAAGAGCCTGCTCACCGGCGCCAGCCCCGGCTGGCATCCCCCCAAAGCTCAGCGCTTCATCCGCCGCATCACCTTCCGCAAGAACGATCCGGTGGCGCTGGCCTGCATGGATTACGGCTACACGATCGTGCCCAGCCAGTCCGACAAGGACGAACAGGGGCGCCTGCTCGATGATCCCTTTGATCCGCGCTGCACGGAATGGCTGGTGGAGATTCCCACTGAGGTGAGCTGGGCCACCATTCCCGGTGCCGACAAGGTGGAGATCAACAACTTCTCCGCCCTGGCCCAGTTTGACTTCTACATGCAGGTGCAGCAGCACTACACAGCCCACAACACCTCGGCCACGGTGGAGTTCCGCGAGCATGAAATCGAGCCGCTGGCTGATGCGATTCATCGCGCCATTGACAACGGTCAGGGCTATATCTCCGCTGCCCTGCTCGCCCGCTTCGATGCCAACGCCACCTTCCCCAGGTTGCCGTTTGAACCGATCGATGCGGCCACCTATGCCCAGTTGTCGGCAGAGGTGTTGGCCCGTCGGCAGACGGCCGATTTCTTTGAGGCCTTGCGCCGCTACGACCGGGGCGAACTGGTGGAAGCCGGCCCGGCGGGGTGCGATTCCGACAAGTGCCTGCTGCCGCTGGCCAAGCCGCAGGGGTGATAAGTCCAAGCGAGATCCCAGTCCCTGAGAAGGTTTCCAGGGCTGGGAGCCGCCAGGCCTGGCAAGGTTCATTCGTGGTTGGCGTCACGGACTGACCGACAGCCGATGTCCAGCAGGTGATGGCTGGGTTGAGCGTGTCGCTGTTGCTGCTGGAAGGGGTGACCCGTCGATGCAGCGCCTGCTGGCCAAGCCCGAGGCGATCAACAGGAGATCACTGACCACGAATGCTTGCTGGATCAGGTGATGACGATCAGACCGGCTGCGTCGCCGATGCTGGTGCCGGGGCTGGAGCTGGAGGTTTGGGCGGGAAGCCCGATCAGCCGGGATCGCGTCAGCCAAGACATGGCCAGCGCTCGGGTGCTGGCGACAACCCCACCGACCTCGGAGAGCCCACTGGCCGCTTCGCTGCGACAGGGGGCCTGGCGATGGAGCCCCTCAAAACGCATCAGAGTCAACTGACGGCGCAGGCCATCCCTGACGCTCGCTCCACGCCAGCGAGCGGTTTGGGTGCACTCCAGCTGCTGCTCAAGGTCGGCTTCCAGGCGGATCGTGAGGGACAGGCGCAGCAGCGGCCATCACCGGCACCAAGGGCGCGGAACGCGGTGGAGCCGGAGGGATTGCCGCGATCCGCTGCGCGAAGTCGGCAAAAGTTCGCACTGCGCCCAGATAACCGGCCAGCGACGTATAAGAGAGGCCCTGCTGTTGCCCGTTCATGCCTCTTCGGCGCGACCTTGCTGCGGTCGCCCTCTGCGGTATGACCCTGCTGACGGGCTGCAGTCCCACCAGCCCGGAGGCTGTCCAGCCCCTGGCCGTGGACACGATCGAAGTCCGCCCCTCCCACTTCCGCCAGGAGGTGGCCACGATCAGCACCCTTGATGCGGTGGAGGCGGTTCAACTGGCTGCCCAGGCCGGCGGCCGGATCCAGGCGTTGCGCATCCGCCAGGGAGATCGGGTGCGCCAGGGCCAGCTGCTGGTGGTGCTGGATCAGGCCCAGCTGCAGGCGGAGTTGATGAGCCTGCGCTCAGCCCAGGCCAAGGACCGGCTCAACTACCAGCGCTTCGCCTACCTGGCGCGAGTGGGGGCCGCCAGCGCCCTGCAGCGCGATGAGCTGCGCCAGGCCTACATCGAGACCTCCGCCAACCTGAAGGCCCGCCAGGCGGACCTCGCCTTCCGCGACCTGCGCTCCCCCAGCGACGGTGTGATCGGCGACGTCACGGTCAAGCTGGGGGACGTGATCCGGGCCGGAGACCCGTTCACCACCGTGATCCGCAACGGCGAGCTCACGGCCCGCATCGAGATGCCGGCCCGCCTGCGCAACCGGGTGCGGCCGGGCCAGACGGTGATCCTGGAGGATCCCGGCAGCAGCCAGCCCCTGGCACGCGGCGTGGTCGATTCGATCGATCCCAGCATCAATGTCGGCAACCAGGTGCTGCTGGTGAAGGCCGCCTTCAACAACAGGGATGGCAACCTGCGCAATGGTCTGCGGGTGCGTACCCGCCTGGTGCTCGACAGCCGCGACCAGCTGTCGGTGCCGGTGGGTGCTGTGATCCAGTCCTCCGGCCAGAGCTATGTCTATCGCCTCGGCAGGCTGCAGGAGCTGGAGCGCGATCCCGGCCAGGCGCCGATGGAGCGGTTGCGCCGCCTGCCGCCCACCAGCCGCTTCGCCCTGCAGACCCGGGTGCAGCTCGGTCCCCTGCAGGATGGCCAGTACCCGGTGCTCAGCGGCCTGGATGCCGGTGCCCAGCTGATCAGCAGCAACCTGCTCAGCCTGCGCCATGGCCTGCCGGTGCAGCTGGCCACGGCAGCGCTCGGATCGACGGCTCCGGCGGCGGCCGGGTCCTCGCGTTAGGAAGAGGCACGCCGATGTCCGCCTCCAACCGCTTCATCCTCAGGCCGGTGCTGACCACGGTCTGCAGCCTGCTGATCGTGATCGCCGGCCTGATCGCCCTGCCGATCCTGCCGATCGAGAACCTGCCCGATATCGCCCCGCCGACGGTGCAGGTGAGCGCGCGCTACCCCGGCGCCGATGCGCTCAGCGTCGAGGAGGGGGTCACCGCGGTGCTCGAGCAGCAGATCAACGGGGTGGAAAACATGGAGTTCATCACCTCCACCAGTGCCGCCGATGGCACCAGCGCCATCAGCATCGCCTTCGCCAGCGGCACCGATGGCGCCATCAACCAGGTGAACGTGCAGAACCGGGTGGCGCTGGCCGAACCACAGCTGCCGGCCGAAGTGCGCCAGACGGGGGTGACGGTCAGCCAGGCCTCCAACTCGATGCTGCTCGTCTACAACCTGGTCAGCACCGATGCGGCCCATCCCTACAGCGTCGAGACCCTCAGCGGCAAGCTCGATCAGGGGCTCACCGATCAGGTCAGGCGGGTGCGGGGCGTCGGTGAGATCACCTATTTCGGCAACCGCCGTCTGGCGATCCGGGTGTGGCTCGATCCCGACCGCCTCACCCAGCAACACCTCAGTGCCGCCGATGTGGTGGCGGCCCTGCAAAGCCAGAACCGCCTGGTGCCGGCCGGACGTGTCGGCGGAGCGCCGGCGCCCCAGGGCCAGCCCTACACCTTCTCGGTGCAGCTGCAGGGCCGGCTGCTGCAGAACGAGGATTTCGAGAATCTGATCCTGCGCAACACCGGCGATGGTGCCCTGGTGCGGCTACGGGATGTGGGCCGCGTCAGCCTCGGCGGCGAGAGCTACGACATCAGCGCCACCGATCTGCGCGGCGTCCCCTCGGTGGGCCTGGCCATCTATCAGCTCAGCGGCAGCAATGCCCTGGAGGTGTCCGAGGGAGTGGAGCAGGTGCTGGCGGACTTCCAGGCGAGCCTGCCGCCGGGGATGAAGCTCGAGAAGATCTACGACGTCACCGATTTCATCAGCGCCTCGATCAAGGGAGTCAGCAATTCGCTGCGCGATGCGGTGGTGCTGGTGGTGCTGATCCTGTTCCTGTTCCTGCAGGACTGGAAGGCGACGCTGGTGCCGGCGATCGCGATTCCCGTGGCGCTGGTGGGCACCTTCGCCTTCGTGAAGGTGTTCGGCTTCAGCCTCAACCAGCTCACCCTGTTCGGCCTGGTGCTGGCCACCGGGCTTGTGGTCGATGACGCGATCACGGTGATTGAGGGCACCGCGACGCGACGGGCTGAGGGGCTCACCGGTCTGCAGGCCGCCAAGGCGACGATGGAGGAGCTGTTCGGGGCGGTGCTGGCCACCTCGCTGGTGCTGTTGGCGGTGTTTCTGCCGGTGCTGTTCTTTCCCGGCGCCACCGGCACGATCTATCGGCAGTTCGCCGCCACGATCCTGTTCGCGATCGCCATCTCCACCTTCAACGCCCTCACCTTCTCGCCGATGCTCTCGGCCCTGCTGCTCTCCCGCCAGGACCCGGAGCCCAGCCGCCGCGTCTATGCCATCGCCGGCGCCCTGCTGGGCTTTCTCTACGGCCTGCTGGTCAGTGGCGGCGGCGTGCTAGCAGCCCTGGGGATGCTGAGCCTGGCCGCGCTGCTGGGCTATGGCCTGAGCCAGCTCAGTGGCCGGCCGCTGCTGCTGCCAGCCTGCGGTGCCGGGGCTGCGGCTGCCCTGCTGTTCGCGGGGCTGACCAGCCCGGCTGTGGTGCTGATGTTCAGCGGCATCGGCGTGGGTGCCGGCTGGTTCACCCCCTGGATCTTCCAGGCTTTCAATGGCTTCTACGAGCGGGCGGAACGGGCCTACGACAGGGCCCTGGGCGGCGTGCTGCGCCATCGGGGCCCGGTGATGGCGACCCTGCTCGGCGGCATCCTGCTCACCGCGGTGGCCTTCAACGCCATTCCCTCCGGCTTCGTGCCGGTGGAGGACCAGGGCTATGCCATCGGCATCGTCCAGGCTCCGGAGGGCAGCTCCGATGCAATCACCGCCACGATCAATCGGCAGGTAGCGGCGATTCTGGCGGAGGAAAAAGCGATCACGGCGGCGGCTGTGTTCAGCGGCGCCAGCCTCAGCGGCAATGCCCCGAACCGCGGCCTGTTCTTCTTCGGCACCACCAACTGGCAGGAGCGCAGCGCGCCGGATCAGTCGATGGAGGCGATCGTGGCGCGGCTGAACCGCCGCTTCGCCAGCCTGCGGCAGGCCCGGGTGATCGCCATCCAGCCCCCCTCGATTCCCGGTTACGGCAATGCCGGCGGCTTCGAGTTCCAGTTGCTGGATCGCAGCGGCGGCGGCCTGTCGCTGCCGCAGTTCTTCAACGCCGCCGGCCGGTTGATCCAGAACGCCAATGCCCAGCCCGAGCTGAAGGGGGTGTTCACCCAGTTCAGCCCCGAGGCCCCCCAGCTGCAGATCACGGTGGATCGCGCCCGCCTGGCCTCACTGGGCATCGACTTCGGCCAGGCGATGCAGACGCTCAGCCTCAACTTCGGCGGCGCCTACATCAACGACACCTTCCAGGAGGGCCGGGTGCGGCGGGTGTTCGTGCAGGCGGACGCTCCCTACCGCGCCACCCCCCAGCGACTGGAGGATCTCTATGTGAACAGTGCCAAGGGCCAGCCGGTGCCCCTGTCGGAGTTCATCCACATCGGTCCCTCCACCGGTCCGGCGGTGATTCCCCACTTCAACCTCTATCGCTCGATCAAGGTTGAGGGTGAGGCGGCGGCCGGCCGCAGCTCCGGCCAGGCGATCGCCGCCATCCAGAAGGTGTTCGATCAGCTGGGGGTGAGCGGCATCAGCTCCGACTGGACCGGTCTGTCGCGGGAGGAGGTGAAGGCCGGCTCGCTGGCGATCGTCATCTTCGCGATGGGCATCCTGGTGGTGTATCTGGTGCTGGCGGGTCAGTACGAGAGCCTCAGCGATCCGATGATCATCCTGATGACAGTTCCCGCCGCCATGCTCGGGGCGCTGCTGTTCCTCAGCCTGCGGGGAGAGGTGCTGAACATCTATGCCCAGGTGGGGCTGGTGATGCTGATCGGCCTGGCCGCCAAGAACGGAATTCTGATCGTGGATCTGGCCAACCAGAGGCTGGCTGAGGGGCTGGCGGCCCTGGAGGCGGCCCGCGAGGCCTCGCGCTCGAGGCTGCGACCGATCGTGATGACGGCGATCTCGTCGCTGTTCGGCTTCCTGCCCCTGGTGCTCGCCAGCGGTGCCGGCGCCCGCAGCCAGACATCTCTGGGCACGGTGGTCTTCGGTGGCCTGCTGGCGGCCACCTTGTTGAGTCTGTTTGTGGTGCCGGTGTTCTATGTCGTGATGAAGAACTGGCTCGGGGGTGGTTCCGCACCTGGTTCATCCGGATTGTCCGAGCGGGTTTCCGCCGCGCCGGAGCCCGGCCCATGAACCACCGCGTTCTGGCGGCCCTGCTGGGCGGAGCGTTGCTGGGGGCGGCACTGGCGCTGCTGCTGCAGGCGGCCATCGCGCGCACGGCGACACCGCTGACGCCGGCGCGGGCTCTCTGGCAGCTGGTCTTGCTGGCTTTTTCGGGGGGGCTGTCCGGCCTTGCCCTCAGCACGGTCACGGCGCTGCAGGCCTCCATCCCCGACCCCGACTACCACCGACCTCGCCGGCCAAGGCAACATCGACCTCCCATTCGTCGCCGACCGCCTGAACGAGGCTGAACGAGGTCGTACCGGTGAAAAGCGATTCAAGGGGTCAATCGCGCTTTCGATCAGGATTGCGGGCCTGCTCGGTTTCCTGAATCGTGAGCCGGCTGATCAGGATGCCCATGACGGCAGCGATGTAGAAGGTTCCAGTCACGGCGACCATCACACAGATCATGCTGGCTGGCGCTGTCAGCGGCACAACATCGCCATAACCCATGGTGGTCAGGCTGACGAAGGCAAAGTAGTTCAACTGCGCAAAGTTCAGACCCCACACCGAGTGATTCAGGTCGGCCGCCTCGGTACCGATGTCAATGCCCCGGAAGCTGTCCGGCTGGATGGTTTCCAGGCAACAGAACAGCAGGCCGCTGGCCAGTCCGAGCATCAGGTATCCCGCCAGAGCCCCCTGCAGCACGGTTCCATTCACCTTGCACTCCGCTGCCAGTCGCCTGATCAGCCGAATGGCACTCCAGCCCCCGAAGATGGTCCACAGCAAGATCACTGGTATTC
This sequence comes from Synechococcaceae cyanobacterium, assembly GCA_947378425.1. GTDB lineage: Bacteria > Cyanobacteriota > Cyanobacteriia > PCC-6307 > Cyanobiaceae > Cyanobium. The sequence continues at coordinate 35,818 of CANCJV010000003.1, read as the reverse complement.
CGGTGTTGCGCATCTCCACGGGCGTCAGGGTCCAGAGCAGCCAGAAACCGATGGCAGCGATGCCGAGCATCCTGTAGGAGCGCAAAGGTGCGGGTCTGGTTACGGACTCGGGAGGTTCCAGAGCCAATCCCTGAATCAGGACTGACCCTAAAAGCAGATAACCGATCGAGGCCAGCCGACTCCATGGCACCGGAAGGCCAAAACAGACCATCAGGGCGATGCACGAGATCAGCAGTCGCCGATAAAAAAAAGGTCGCTGCATGGATGGTCCGCAGGGTGACGGAATCGGTTCACGGCTTGGCAAGATCAGCAGTGGCTGCGACCGAGTTTGCCAGCATGGGCCGGTGCTGGATTCAGGAGCTGCAGTCAGCGTCTTCGTCTTGAACCAGGCCCCCCAGCCGCCCGCAAAGGCCTGTGGTTCGTTGCGCCGAGGCAGGAGCTTGCATGGTTGTTCATGGTTACAGATCCTCGAGCGAGCTGCAGGGGTGGTGCCTGAAATGGATGCAGCCAATGCCTGCATTCGCTTCCGAGGTGATGCGTGAGCTGCAGGGGCTGGGCTGATCGTTCAAACGACGCCGCCGCCATCGGGCGAACATGGCCGCCCCGTTTTAGAGCGGCAAGCTGCGCTACCAGATCGATCCAATCTGGAATGGCATGGGAAGAGTGCGAACAGCTTGACAGGCCCCTCAAGCAGCCGGTGGGGAGCCGGAGCTACCCCGAGGGATTCGATCAACACGGCAGGCCTTACGAGGAGGGAGCAGAATCGATGGCTAAGGGAGGGACTGATCGATACAAAGATCAGCACCGAAAGCATGCATCCTTTCCAGTTGGAGCCGAGCTGACGACAGGCATCGCGACAGCAATCTGCACCTTTCAGACACAAATCAGCCGAATACTCACCACTTGAGCCCTGATTTCATCAGCTGCCATGCCTCATGCCTCGACTCCCTCATTCCGCCCGGCAACAACAGGCTGGTGCATCGGGCCCGAATGCCTGCAGCAGAGCATCGTTGAGCCTTTGACTTGGCCGCGATTGGCATGCATCTCTGTGGATGGACGGAGATGAAGCGTGTTGGCGCGGGAAACGGAGCCTTACGCCTGGAGTTGCCAAGTCCAGCTTGAGCAGACGATCGAGTGGGGCGCTCTGATACCCTCGCCACTCATACGACTACACCTTCAGAGCCGATGATCCCATCACGAATCGTTGGTAAGGCTAGGGGTGAAAACTGGATTGGGCTGATCGATGCAACGTATGCAATCGTCCTCACTCTCCTGGTGATTGAGCTGCCGATCATCATTCTCGACAATCTTTCAGCGGGTGAAACCCATCACTATCCGCCAGGCGATCTTGCCAATGCTATCGCCGTGATCATCATTGGTTATTTTGCTATTTTTACCATTATCTATGATGTCTGGGCCTATCACAAGGCCTTGCTGGCCGATGCCCTCAAGCTGCGCATGTTTGCGATCACAACAGGGTGGCTGCTGTTTGTCAGCAGCTTGGTCTCACCCTTCTATTACCTTGTCAACCACTACGCAGTGGAGCTGATCCTTCACATCGGCGAGGACATTTCCCGGGAGAGAAAATACCTAGCCGTTGCACGGTTCACGGTTTTTGTATTGATCAGCATTCTCTATCTGATTCTTGCCATTCTCGCCATCATCGAAAAAAGGCAGCTGGGGCAGAGTATTGAAAAACGCAAGGAGCTGCACATTCTCTGTGGTACCGCTCTCAGCAAAAGCCTACTCACAATTGCTGTGGGCCTGATTGGCGATGTCCTCTTTATATCGCCCCCGTTTCTGATTCTGACTATCGCCATCTCCACCTATGTCCCCTTCAACCTTTTTGACGTCAATCCCCTCCGCAGACTGATTCAACCTCGCTGACCAGACCACGGGTCCGAGCGGGCTGGCCCGCCCCGGCTCGCTCTGGGCATCGCACGGCGGCTCTGGCAACGCAACGTAAACTCCTCGGTCTGTCGTCCAATCATCCGTTCAGGAACCGATGCACTTCCAGGACATCATCAGCGGTCTCAATCGGTTCTGGGCGGATCAGGGCTGCCTGGTGTTGCAGCCCTACGACACCGAAAAGGGGGCCGGCACCATGAGTCCGCACACCGTGCTGCGTGCCATTGGGCCGGAACCCTGGGCCGTGGCCTACCCGGAGCCCTGCAGGCGCCCCAGCGATGGCCGCTACGGCGACAATCCCAATCGGGCCCAGCACTATTTTCAATACCAGGTGCTGATCAAGCCCTCACCCAACGGCATCCAGGAGACTTATCTGGCCTCCCTGGAGGCCCTGGGCATTCGCCAGTCAGATCACGACATTCGCTTTGTGGAAGACAACTGGGAATCGCCGACCCTGGGAGCATGGGGTGTGGGCTGGGAGGTGTGGCTTGATGGCATGGAGGTCACCCAGTTCACCTATTTCCAGCAGTGTGGCGGGCTTGATTGCCGGCCAGTCTCCATTGAGATCACCTATGGCCTTGAGCGCCTCGCCATGTATCTGCAGGATGTGGAGAGCATCTGGGATCTGAGCTGGAATGGCGAGCGCAGCTATGGCGACATCTGGTTGCCCTTTGAAAAGGGTCAGTGCACTTACAACTTTGAAGCAGCCAATCCCAAGCGCTTACAGCAATTGTTTGCCATCTACGAGGCCGAAGCCGCCGACCTGATTACCCAGGCCTTGCCGGCACCTGCCCTGGATTTCGTCCTGAAGTGCAGCCACACCTTCAATCTGCTCGAGGCCCGCGGCGTGATTTCAGTCACCGAGCGCACCGCCACCATTGCTCGCATTCGCCATCTGGCCAAGCAGGTGGCCGAAGCCTGGCTGGCCGAACGCCAGGCTCTCGGTTTTCCGCTGCTGAGCGATCAGCAACGGGCCCTTTGGCAACAGGGCCAACCCGCATTGCTGGCTGCCACCGCCTGAATGGCGCAAACCCGCCGGCTTTGCTGAAATGGATGAGCGATTGGATGCAACTTGCGCCTTGATCTGGGGTTGTGGACGTCGCCATCTCGAAGCTTTCGTCAAGGTTGATGTCTAGGCGGGCTGCCAGCCTGATTGAGTCATCAATCTAACAATACTTCTGGAAATTTGACGTCAATATAGCCGAAGAGATTGAGCCGCGCACACGCTTGATCATCCCGATCAACTGATTTGGATTTTTCTTGCGATCATGCAGGAGCTCCACCGAAGTCAGTGGGGATCGTTGCGTGATTCACATCACCGTGTCCCATCCCAATCATGCCGATTTCAGCACCGATCCCTCCCGGGTGTGATCGATCATTGGCAATCTGACCAAGCAAGTTGCCATTGATCAGGTGGTCAAGAAACCCACATCCCTTGAATCGTCATGATCACATGATCGGTGTCTGCTTGATCGGAATCAGTCCATTGAACAAAGTGCAGCAGCTGTGAAGCGGCGAACCCTGCTTCTGCTTTCGCTCTTGCTGCTGGGGAGTTTTCAGGCCGGGCGACTGGCGGAGCGGGCGATCTGGCCCTGCCGACTGCGACCCGTGGCGGCGTTGGTGGCTCCCTTGCTGGGCCAGACGATGCCCAGCCAGCAGTTGTGTGAGCTGTTCCTGGCCCTGCCCTCCTTCTGAATCGACCAGGCTCCGCCCATGGCTCACGAACCCACGGGCTCGCTGCTTCTGCGGTTTCTGGCAGCAAGCAGCCGGGGCACTTCGCCCCGGAGGCGATCGACCAGACGCGTGATCAACTCGGGCCAGTCGCCCGATCGGCGCTGGCGGAACAGGCGCAGGGACGGATACCAGTGGCTGTCCTCACCGTCGAGTCCCCAACGCCAGTCGGGCACCCGCTGCAACAACAACCAGACCGGCAGCCCCAGACCGCCGGCCAGGTGGACCAGACCACTGTCAGCGCTGACGATCAGATCACAGCAACGGGCAATGGCGGCCGTGTCAAGGAAATCCCAGGCATCATCCACGGCAGCTTGGGCGGGATGAAAAGCGGAGCGAAAGGAACAGCAGGCGAGTTGCTCAGCCCCGGGCCCCTTCTGCAGCGACAGCAGACGCAGGCCTTCAATCCCAGCCAGAGGTGCCAGCAGGGCCAGGGGCAAGGAGCGCCCACGGGCGCCATCGCGCAATTCAGCCGTGGGATTGCCCTGCCAGTGCAACCCCACCAGGAGCTCCTGCGACCCTGGCGCCTGCGTCCCTGACGCCAGCCGCCGGCGCCACTGCTCCAGGCGCTCGCCTTCAACCCTGAGGTAAGGACTGGGAGTTTCAAGGGCAGCGGGGGGCTGGGCCAGGGCGTGACAACTGGAGAGCAGGGGCAGCCAGGGGCCCTGATGTTCGGCGGCCTGCTGCGCTGAGACAACGGCATCGGCAAGGCCGGAGCTGGCGATCAGCCCCGCCAACGGCTCCTGGACGCACAGCGAGATCCTGCGGGCATGGGGGCGAAAGCTGGGGGCATAGCGCACGAACTGCATAACATCGCCCAGGCCCTGTTCACCGATGAGCAGCAGGTGTTGGACCGGCTCCTCCTGTTCCTCCAGCCGCCAGCGCGGGCCGGGGGGTGTCACCAGCGGGGCCATGGAGGCGTCGACGCGCTCACGCCATTCGAAGTCATCCCAGCCGAGGCTCTGGTGACTGGTCAGCAGGCGAGCGATGCCGAGGAACAGGTGGGCATCCGCCCCCTGCGAATCCAGGGCCAACGCCTGGGCAAAGCTGCTCAGGGCCTCCTCCAGCCGGCCCTGCAGGGACAGCAGGGCACCATGGTTCAACCAGGCCCTGGCATCGTCAGGACGGCCAACGAGCCCCTGTTGCAGAGCCGAGATCCCCAGATCCGTAAGGCCCAGGTCATGGAGTCGGATGCCGAGATCCACCAGTTCCTGCCAGAGGCTGGGATCGGCTGGCGCGGCCTGGCGCAGCAGGGTGATCGCTTCACTGGGCCGTCCCAACTCCACCAGCAGCAGGGACTGCAGGCGCAGGAGGCGACGATCACCGCCCTGGAGGGCCAAGGCCTTGTCCAGAGCCGTCAGAGCTGCTGCACTCTGCTGGAGCTGGTGCAACACGACGGCGAGATTGCCCCAGCCATCGGCGCGGTCGGGATACAGGCTCACGGCCCGCTCCAGCCAGGGACAGGCCTCGTCGGGTCGGCCGAGGTTGGCAAGCATGGCGCCGAGGTTGATCAGCGCCTGTCGATGGTCGGGATTGATTCCCAGGGCGGCGTGCAGCAGCGGCAGGGCCGCCTCAAGATCGCCGCGACGGGCCTGGACCAGGGCCAGTCGCTCCAAGGCATCGGCATCGGCGGGACTCTGGTGCAGCCATTGGCGCAGGCTGGTTTCAGCCAGTTCCAGGTCACCGTTGTCGAGGGCGCGTCGGGCGATGCTGAGCGCCGTGTTCATAACGGCTGCCACCGGCTGGCGTTGAGCTCCTCCAGGTGGGGCAGTTGGCGGGCCAGCTCCGCAGCCAGCCGCTCGATCACCTCGGGCCAATCGCCCGCACAGCGCTGACGGAACAGACGCATGGAGGGGTACCAGGGGCTGCTGTCACCGTCGAGTCCCCAGCGCCAGTCCGGCCCCTGCTTGAGCAACAGCCAGACCGGCAGGCCCAGGGCACCGGCCAGATGGGCCAGGGCGCTGTCGCTGCTGATGATCAGATCACAACAACTGGCCAGGGCAGCGGTGTCGAGAAAAGACCAGGCCGCATCGACCTGCTCCTGGGCCGGGCAGAACCGCTCACGGAAGGGGCAGCTGGCCAGTTGCTCAGCACCCGGACCTTTCTGCAGTGACAGAAATTGCACCTGGGGCCAATGGCTGAGGGGCTCCAGCAGGGCCAGGGGCAGGGAACGGCCGCGCACGGCGCCGGTTTCCGCCTCCGGATTGCCCTGCCAGCCCAGACCGATCACCAGGCCGCTGCCCCCGTTGATCCGCTGCCGCCAGGAGTCGATCCGCTGCCGCGACACCTGCAGGTAGGGAACAGCCGCAGGCAGTGTCTCGGGGCTGGCGCCCAGGGCCTGAAACACCGACAGCAACGGCAGCCAGGGACCCCGATGCTCGGCGGCCTGCTCCGGCGTCCAGACAAAGTCGGCGATGCCGGCGGTGGCCACGAGCTCCACCAGGGGCTCGCTCAGGCACAGGGCAACACGTCCGGCCAATGCTTTCAGCCTGGGGGCATAGCGCACGAACTGCAGCATGTCCCCCAGACCCTGTTCCCCCACCAGCAGCAAGGGTCCAGCGGTGATCGGTCCGCCTCGCCAACGCGGACTGGCCGGCCGGACCAGGGGGATGACCGGCTGCCGGCGCTGAAAGCGGGCTTCGTAGTCGTCCCAGCCCTGGCGCTGGTCGCTGGCCAACAGGCGGCAAATGCCGCGGTTGGCCAGGATGTCGGCGTTGTCGGGCTGTTCGGCAACCGCCGCCTCGAAGCACTCCAGGGCTTCCACCAGCCGGTCACTCTCCTGGTAGGCCAGGGCCAGATCGGCCAGCAAGGCGCTGTCGTCCGGACGAAGAAGCCGGGCGCTGGCCAGGGCGGCCAGGGCCTCCTGGGGCCGTTGCAACTCCCGCAGAGCCTGGGAACGGGCGATCTGGGCGGGGGCAAAGTCCGGCCGCAGGGCCAGTGCCTGATCGCAGGGCAACAGGGCCTCGGCAGGATGGCCCACCAGCCTCAGTGCCACCGAGAGATTGGCCAGGGCCTCCGCATAGGCTGGCCGCAGCTGCAACGCCCGTTGCAGGCTGGCGAGGGCAAGCTGGGGCAGCTCGAGGGCCAACTGGGTGGCGCCGAGGTTGGCGAGCAACTCAGCCGTCTCACCACAGCCCGCCAGCGCCGTCTCGTAGGCCCTGGCTGCGGACCGGTACTGGCCGGCGAGAAAGAGCCCATTGCCGAGATCGACCAGCGCATTCCATTGGGCTGGATCGGCGCCGGCAGCGGCCTGCAGCAGGGTGATCGCCTCGCTGGCCCGGCCCTGACGCTGTAACCCATGCACACACGCTCGCAGAGCGAGGGCATGACCGGGCTGGAGCTGCAGCGCCCGCCCCAGGGCCTCCAGCGCTGGGCCATACAGCTGCAGGCCCTGCAGCACGATGCCGAGATTGCACCAGCTGTCGGCCACTTCTGGCTGCAGGGCGACGGCCCGCTCGAGCACGGTACGGGCCTGCGGCAGGCGGCCCTGATGCTGCAGAACGGCACCCAGGCTGTTGAGGGAGGCGCCGTGATCCGGCTGAGCGGTCAACGCTCGTTGCAGGAGCTCCTCACCGCAGGCCAGATCGCCGCGCCTGCACCACACGACCGCCAGACGTTCGAGCACGTCAGCATCGCCTGGATGCTGCTGGAGCAACTGCTCCAGCAGGGCCTGGGCCTGGTCCAGTTCACCGCAGCCGAGCGCTGAGCGGGCCTCGCTGAGATCAGCAGACATGGATGCAGGGAGCAGGGAGCGCCAGGGCAATGCCAGCCAGCATTCTGGTCCTTGTTGTCGGTGGTGGATCAGCCCACGAGCAGCCGATCACCCCATGACAGGCCGCCTGAATCCCGGCCGACGAATGGCATGCAGAACCCGGATTGAAGTGAGCTGGTCCGTGCATTCGAGGGTTCCGGCTTCGAGCTGGGACATCGCCGGGAATCCTTCCGAGGTGTTGCCTGCCGGTCGATGGGGTCCACTGATCACCTCAGGCGCCTGGCCATGGCGGCGCTGACCTTGCTGCTGAGCGGCCTGTTCCTGGTCAACCTGCTGCGCCCCCCAGAGCCTGGCCCCCACGATCCGGTGCGCTTGCTGGGCCAGGGCGATGGGCCAGTCGCCGCCGTGTTGCTCGGGACCTTGCTGGAAGATCCAAGGCCGGCGCAGCTGCACAAGGGGGCCGAAGCAGGGAGTACCACCTGTCGGGTCCTGCTCGAGACGGCTGGAGGCCGCAGTGAACTGGATTTCGATCCCTGCCCCAACCTGCGCCAGGGTTGGCTGCTGCGGGTTAACGGCAGTCTGCGCAGGCCCACACCAGCCCCCCATCCTCTGTTGTCAGGTCCGGCGGAACGGCTGGCCCGGCAGCAGAGCTGGAGCCGCCTGAAGGTCGAACAGTTCCAGGTGCTCGAGCGGCCGCCGACGCCGGTGGTAGATCTGCGCCGAACCATCGCCGCACGGCTGATCCAGGCTGCCGGTCCTGAGCGGGGCGGCCTGCTGGCTGCCCTGGTGCTCGGCAGTGCGGTGGTGCCGTTACCGATGGAGCTGCGCGATGCCTTCCGGGCCGCAGGCCTCTCCCATGCGTTGGCCGCCTCCGGCTTCCATCTCACCGTGCTGCTGGGTCTGGTCACCGCCATCGCCCGGCCGCTGGGACGGGCCCTGCGGCTGCTGCTGGCGGGTGGAGCGATGCTGCTGTTTCTGCTGTTGGCGGGGGCCCAGGGCTCGGTCGTGAGGGCCGTCCTGATGGGTGCTGCCGCCCTGCTGGCCCTGGAGTTCGGCCGAAGGACCAGGCCCCTGGGGCTGCTGGCGGCCGTCGTGGTGGTGATGCTGACCTGGAATCGACTCTGGCTGAGCGATGTGGGCTTCCAGTTGTCGGTGGCGGCCACCGCCGGGTTGCTGGTTTCAGCGACGCCTCTGGAGCAGCGGCTCAGGGGCTGGCTGACGCCGACACAGGAGGGGCATCGTCGACGCTGGTGCGAGACGTTGGCGGCAGCCCTGGCGGTGCCGATCGCCGCAACGATCTGGACCTTGCCGCTGCAGTTGCTGCACTTTGGGGTGGTGCCCGCCTATGCCGTGCCGGCCAACCTGGCGGCCGCCCCCCTACTCACACCGTTGACGCTGGCGGCGATGGGTCTGGCCCTGGTGGCGCTGCTGGTGCCTGCCTTGCTCCATCCCCTCCTGCTGCCGGTGGATCCGGTGGCGCATCTGCTGCTGGCGATCGCTAAGGGGTTTGCAGCCTTGCCCCTGGCTCAGTGGCAACTGGGGCGGCCGCAACCGGTGCTGCTGGCCCTGTTCGCCCTGGCCTTGCTGGGCCTGGTGCTACCTGGATTGACGCGGATCTGGCGGCGACTGGCCCTGGCCGGACTGGTGCTGACGATGGTGAGCCACCTGCTGGTGCTGGGATCCGATCAGCTGCTGCTGGTTCACCAGGGCGATGCCCATGGCCATACCAGTGGCAGCCGGGATCTGTTGATCGCCCGCCATCACGGCCGGGCGGCTCTGATCGGCAATCGCAGCGATCCCTACAGCTGCCGCCAGGTGGGCCAACTGGCCCAGGGTCTTGGCGTCAGCCGCTTCGACTGGTTGCTGTTGCTCGATCCGGTGGCCCCAGCTGAACCGGACTGCTGGCAGCGCCTGGCACCCCTGGTGCTGGCCTACGGAGATGGCAGCATCCCCCTGGCTGCCGGCGAGCGACTCACCAGTACAGGTCTGGAGGTGCGGGCCCTGTCGATGGACAGCCATGGCCTGATGCTGCAGGTAGGCGGGCACCAATGGTTGCTGTTGCCTGATCGGCAGGCGCTGTGGGCCTGGCGGCACAGTGGGGAGCGCCGACCCGAGGCGGTCTGGCTTGGCTTTCGGCCACGACCCGTGGATCAGAGGCAGCTTCAGCAGGCAGGTCCGCCGCCCCGCTGGCTCTGGTGGAGCGGTCCAACCGGAGGAGCAGGATCGCCGACTCCCCCCTGGCAAGCCACCGGCAGCAGTGGATCGCTGCTGGCCTACGGGGGCTGACCGATCCGTAAAGTGCCATGGTTTACTGCCGGAGCAGCTGCCAGTCCCCTGGCAAACGCTCTGGCTGGGCGATCTGGAGAGGTGGCTGAGTGGTCGAAAGCGAACGACTCGAAATCGTTTGAAGGGAAACCTTCCGTGGGTTCGAATCCCACCCTCTCCGTTGTTGAAGGGTTCTCAAAGGGTCTGGTTCGTCCAGATCCTTTGCTGTATCTGGGGTTTCGACGGGTAGGTGGTCCAGGGAAAACCACCCAAGACCAGGGTGGTCATAAAAAGCAGTTGGGGTATTTGCTGGGGTACGCACCCTCCCGTGTTGGGGTAGGATTTGAGTGTTGGGGTATTTCTCAAATGCCTTTCACTGACAGCGATCTGAGGGCACTCAAACCCCAGTCAAAGAAATACAAGGTTTCTGTTGGCGATGCCCTTTTAGTCGAGGTCTACCCCAATAGCGGGCGCTATTTCGTCTGGCGTCATCGCTTCCCTCCTGGGAAAGAGGGCAAGCAGCGTGACTACCAGATTGGTCCCTATGGCAAGGGTCCAGGTCAGTGGACCCTCAAGGAGGCACGGGAGGAGCGGGCACGACTGGAAGTGCTGCGGCGCCAGGGAGTAGACCCCAGAGCATTGAAGGCAGAGCAGCGCCAGACCGTCCAGCGTGTGGGTGCTGTGACGTTCCAGAAGGCGGCAGAGGAATGGTTGGCGAGCACCAGCAGCAAACTCGCTGCCACCACGCTCAAGGACTACAAGAACAAGTTGGATAACCAAATCCTGCCAGTTTTTGGCAAGCGGTCGATCAGGGCAATAACCCGCAGTGAATGTCTGGACTTCAAGCGAACCATTGAAGCAAGGGGTGCCCGCAACCAGTCCGACAAGGTGTTTGGGGTGCTCAGGCAGGTCTTCTCCTATGCCATTGACCACGAATGGATCCCTGACCCCAACCCCGCCAGGAGTTCCAGACACGCCCACTCAGGTCACGTCACTCAGAGTCACCCGTCGCTTGAGTGGAACGATGTACCTGGGTTCCTGGCGGACCTCTCCAGCAACAAGGGCAATGGAGATCTGATTGTCCTCGCTTCTGTGAAGGTGCTGCTACTGACCTTTATGCGGGTTGGTGCTGCTGTGCCTGGTGAATGGTCAGAGATTGATTGGAAACAAGGAATTTGGACCATTCCTGCCAGAAGGATGAAAGGGCGGAATGCGACGAGGCAAGACCACTTGATCCCTTTGTCACAACCCTTGATCGATGTCCTGGAGTTCCTCAGACCGATAACAGGGCATTCCCCCTACATCTTTCAAAGTTCCAGGGGTAAGGGCACAGATCACATTGCGTTGGAGACACCCAACCACCTGATCAAGCGGATGGGATACCAAGGCAAATTCGTTGCACACGGTGTCAGGCATATGGCGTTGACACACGGGCAGGACATACTGAAGACCCCCTTCCACGTCATTGATCTGCAGATGGGGCACAAACCGCCTGGCAAGGTTCGTCAGGCATATGACAAAGCGCAATTCCTAGATGAACGGATTGTCTTTATGAACCGCTGGGGTGATCTGCTTTTGGAAAATGGTTTGCAACCATAAAAAAAGGTATTACCCCCGTGATGCTGAAACCTGCTCAGCGATCCAGTTTTGAATATCAGACTCAATCCAGACTACAAGTCGTGGTCCGAGTGGGACTTGCTTGGGAAAGGTCCCCTCTGAGATGCGGGCGTAGATGGTGGACTTGGAGAGTCCAGTAACTGATCTGACTTGAGGCAAGCGAAGCAGTTTATGATTAAGATTACTCATTGTAGGTAATGTCGTAAATGTGGTTCAATTTGATGTGTGCTTTCGAGTCTTTAGTACTTATTTGGAGAGTGGTCCCTTCTTGTGGAATGCACTATGAAAGTCACTTTGCAAGAGTGACCATACGGGTCCAAACCCAACCCGGCGGATACGCGCCACTCAAGGACGGGAATTGCGATACATATGTAAAGGATGAATCGTTAATCTTGCATTCGTCACATAGGACGACTGCGTGTCGCACCAGCATTCCAGATGTATCCTCAATATAGTTAAGCAGTTCAGCAAGAAGTTCTTCAAGTAGAATGTCATCGTCAATAACAATAACCTCATTGGTCCACTCCGCCTGAAGGCGTGAATTGACCAACTGATCACCCATAAAGTTGTTCTCGGGCATCTGGGTAAGGAAATCGATCTGCTGAATCGTGAAAGCGAAAGATGTCATTAGATTAATAAGGATAATGTGGGTTTGCCCAGTGACCCTTGGGCGTCTTCTGTTCGGGGGAGCGGCAGGTTTAGAGGCAGTCGCTGATTGCCTATTGAAGGATCGACCTGCAAGGAGAAGCGTGAACAGATTCCACTCAATAATTAGTCGCTAAAGTTTTCGACAAGGAGACATTCGATATCTGCCATCAAGAGACAAGAAAAACCGACAGGAAAGCAAGTAGGAAGTGGCATTAAAAGCAGGTGTGCTCACCTTTTAGGTATCATTGGTTTCGGGAACAAGAAAAGCGAGACCTTGTTCCACAGGCAATCCGAGTCGCTCACACAACCTGACAGAACGATCGGAACACGTTACAGATGGAATCACGCGGGTGATCTTCTGACGGGCAACCTTGACGAGATGGTGCAAAGATTCAATGTCACCAAGCACCAACTTTTTCCAGTTCAAATATGTTTCTTTTCCAAACGTTGAACAAAGGTCGTGCTGAATCGCGCCTGGAAGAAATCGATAGACATGCCCAATATTGTTCTGATATGCAGCAGCAACAGAGATGGTAAAATCGAGACGATTCTCAGAAATAAACTTATTTACAGCAACCCGCCAGTATCCCTGCTCGACGACAAATATATTTTTAAGGTCTCCGTAATTAGAAAGTTTGCAACGCTCCTTAACCATGAAATTCTTGCGCGGAAGTTCCAGGATGTGATGAATGCGTGTATCGTAAGAACGATTATTATACAGAGAAACAAAATGCATTCGACTTTCGCGGACATAGTTCTCAATGGATATGCAGGACTTACTAATCAGTCGTGGAGTACTCAAATAATGTTGGATTATGGAATGATGTGAGCGTGGAGTGGTGGATTTCAAGTTTTCAAAAAGCAAGATTTGCGAATTGCTTTTTGACTGGTTAGTCAGAGCGACCAGGGAGGGAATGTCTGGTCAAGAGGTGACCCGTCAGGGTTGAGGAGTATTCAGTTGTGGCATCAAGGCGTTTCGCCCTTGATGAACTAAGTATGACATCCTCTGCGCATTCCCATTGCCCACGCTGTGCCACCTTGATGCCTGGCACGTGCTCTGCGCGTTCCCGTGCTAGATTCAGGCAATGACAGAATCCGCCGTCCTGCCTACTGCCGTTGCCCGCCACCTGTCCGCACCACCTGGATCCAAGGATCGGTTCGGCAAGGGTGCTGCTGAGGTCTTGGTGACTGCTGGGTTGGTTGCTGCTGCTAATTCTGAATGGGACAGGGGCACCATCCGGACGTTTCAGCAGGAACAGGACCTTCACCCAAAGGTCTGGGACAAGTTGGTGTCCATTCATAAGGACCAGCGTTTGGTTCCCATCAAGGACCTTCTACCTGCGTCTTATACGGCGCTCTATGCCCTGGTGGTGATGAGCGATGAGGAACTAACGGCAGCACTTGCCACAAAGGATCTGGTGACTGCCAAAGCATCCAGTCGTGCTCTATTGGACTGGACGAAGGCATACCGCCTCAAGAGGTCAGGTATTGAGCAGGAGATGCCCCTGACCCTTGTGCTCAAAGAAGACCTGACTCCAGAGCAGCATCAAGAACTGCTGCGTGACCTTAAGGAGGTTGCTCTCCAGTACGGGACAGAGATCCGTGAAGGCAAGGGTGGTCTCAGGCAGGCAGAGGTCAAGGCAGGAGTACGCAAAGCACTTGCCGAAGAGATTGATGATGAACTGATGTGCCTACTGGGTCCTGTCGTCATCAATGCTCCAGAAGAACTCAAATCAAAGTTTGAGATTGGTAGTGCTGCTGATTTGATTGAGGGACCCAGAGCAACTTTCACTGGATTCTTCCAGAATCTGGCAGGAAAAGTGGATGGTGTCTTCTGGAAGAAATATGGTCGTGCCTATTGCCTGAAGATTGCCCGTGACTTCAATTTAACTGAATCAAGAACTGATCGCTATCAACTGAAAGACAGACTTGAGAAAGCAGTTGAGAAATGGGATTCAGAAATGGCAGGATTCAGGACAATGGTGGAGGAAATCCAATCGACCTATATGCAGTAAAGTTACCTGGCGGAATTTTTTGAAGGCAAGGGTAACACTTTGTAGACTCCAAGGACCCAATGAATTTCAGTTGCCAATTGACCCACGAAGATAATCGGGCAATTGATTAAGTCCTGCCTGATAGTCTCGTTGATTCAATTGACCATCTTCATAAAGGATCTTGAGAGCAGATGCAAATCCTACATCAATCAGACCATCAAGAACCTTATGATAGGTGGTTGGTTCTGAAATTGAACGCTGCATCAAGCGGATCTTTGCCGATTGCTTAGGTGTTAAGGTAATGGTGATTGGATTTTGTGATATTTTCATAAGAGTCGCTGCTTTTTCATTAGGTCATAAATGGTCTTGATGGCATAGTCGATCACTGCTTCCTCATTTGCAAATTCTCTTAAACCAGTAATCGGACTTATTGTCTTAGTTTGAATATCACGTATCAGTTGCTTGGTCTTGTTGTTCATTAGATTGCTGCTGGTAGTAGGACTGAATCTTGAGTTCCATCAGATTCCGTTGCTGAGTATCCATTTCATTCATAATGAACTGGTAAGTCTCAGGCAGATAGTGATCCAGTGAATCCAGTTGCTGTTGTAGAAAGATAATTCGGCACTGGACCTGATGGAGACTAGAGTTCATATCACATCCAGTCGTGAACATTGCCCGATAAAACTCCTTCTGGTCTACGAAGAAAATATTCTTCTTTTTTGATTAGGAACTTAACCAGATCTGACTTATTGAGTTTGTAGTGCTTGCAAAGGAACATCCAGGTTTGACGGATATGGTCCTCACGTTGCTTGAAAGAAACTTGTTCTCGAATGGCATTTGATTGATCTCTCATTGGGTCATAGGTAGGTGTATAGGTATTTAGTACTGCCTATTGTTCTTGTGATCAGCAACGAGGACCTGATGTTCTGCAGGATTAGGTTGCAACGTGGAAGAAGACTTAAGAGAAGCAACTATGTTTATATTGTGTTTTCATTTGGGACTTAATGTTGATTCAGTGGAATGTCCTTCGGACATTGCCTTCGGCGTCTCTTTTGTTTTATCTTAAGAAAGTGGATTGCAGTAGTGGGGTCTCATAGAAACCTCACAATCCCATCAAACTACTACGTAGTTATTTATAACATTTACAAGTCTACTTTAAGAACCCAGCAACCTTAGAGTTCTTTAAGTGCTTAGTCCTTATCTTTATCGGAGACAAACCTATTCTAGCAACAAAATCATATTCTGTCAAGTTGACTTATTGGAAGAAGTATCCTACAATAACGACAAAGAGTTTATTAATAAAATCAAAATAGAGTTATTATGGAATCACCAATAGATGCGAAGTATCGCCTGATACTACTTGAACACTATCTTGGCAACAGTAAAGAAATGATTCAATATGGAAGCACTAAGAAGTGGGTTTTCATATGTCCCTTCTGTGGACCTCTGGGACGCACAGAAGGCAAGAGAACTCACAGGAAGGGAGCATTGCTCTGGAATATTAAACAGCATTCGTGGGTGTTTACCTGCGCCAAGAAGGGGAGTATAGAGTGTATGAATCACAAGAACTTTGGCAACCTAATCAGCGCGTTAAATCCTGCCCTTGGAGAGGCATACAAGAAGGATCGGTGGCATTCAGGCACAACGGGGAAAGGACACAACATAGGCGCTCCTAGAAGCATCACAGGCATCGGAACGACAGGTCCAGTGTTTAAGCAACTAAATTAATATTAGATGCCGTGAGTCCAAATCTGTTGTCCAGAACTGCAAAGACACCACCCGTCCCAGCACCTGCTGCAGTTCCGTTTTGATTCCAATAGAGGTTGCCATTGGTGCTGTCATAGACAAACAGGGATGCTGTGGCAAGACCTGCTGTAAGCGATGCGGGAGTAGATGCTGTGGCAAAAGTGACAACAGATGCCGTAATTCCAAATGCCGACTTAGAGACAAGAATCTTGTCATCAGCACTGAAGTCCGTAATATGATCCGAGGTTGATGCGCCAGCGGTTTGCTTATTCAGGAATGAGAAGGTGTCGGCACCACCATTGCCCCTGAAGGTATTAACAGAATTATTGCCAATCAGTGAGTCATTCAGAGTCGAACCAACAATATTTTCAATATTGACCAACTTATCAGTACCGTTGCTAACACCTACTGCCGTACCAGTCAGCAAATCAACAGTAACTGAACTGGTAGACAGGTTGAAGTTGACTGTATCGATGCCAGCGCCACCATCACAGAAATCATTTCCATCACCAGTGGTTGCGGTGAAAGTATCGTCCCCGATTCCACCCCCAACAAAGTCATCCCCGGCACCAGATTGCAGGACATCATTGCCTGCACCACCATCTTCTATGTCAACGCCAGTGCCGCCAACCAGTGTATTTGATCCAGTAGTACCACCAACAATATGAATGTTAGAAGTGACAACCGATGTCGCAAGATTTAAGGCATCGGTGTATGAGACTGTGCATCTGACATATTTGTTGGTATCAGTGGATTGGAGAGCATAAGTCGATGCTGTACCAGTCAAAGCAGTCCAGGCAGATGAACCAGTAGTGGAGGACTCCCATTTGTAGGCATATGTGGTTGCTGCCTTGAGTCCATCAGGGTCTGGTTGTGCCAGCAAGCAGGTGAGTGTTTGGTTGAGATTGCAGGTTCCATCACCCTTCAGGTTGAACTGTGCCGGACCTTCTTGGAGGTTGTTGACTCCATAGGTGAATACCTTCTCCGTAAAGAGAGCACCTTGATCCGCAGAACGGAGACGAATTGAATAAGAAGATTTTGCCTCAAAGTTTGGAGAGGCACTAATCAGCAGTTGATTGCCGCTGATTGTGAAGGAACTATTGTCGGTTGAACCGATGCCCGTAACCAGGGAGTAAGTGAAGGTATTGGTGGCATCAGGATCAGTGGTTGTAAATGTTGCGACTGGAGAGTTGGCAGCAATGTTTTCGTTAAAGTTTATAGAGGAAGAGGTGATATCGGTTGGCGCTTCATTGAGATTGTTGACTCCATAGGTGAACACCTTTTCTGTAAATAGAGCGCCCTGATCGGCAGAACGGAGACGAATAGAATACGAGGATTTCGCTTCGAAATTGGGTGAAGCAGAAATCAGCAGTTGATTGCCGCTGATTGTGAAGGCACTATTGTCGGTCGATCCAGTCCCTGTTACTAGGGAATAGGTGAAGGTATTGCCAACATCGGGATCAGTGGTCGTGAACGTTGCTACTGGAGAGTTGGCAGCGATGTTCTCGTTAAAGTTGCTGGAGGAAGAGGCAATATCGGTTGGTGCCTCGTTGAGGTCATTAACTACATAAGTGAATACCTTCTCTGTAAAGAGACCACCTTGATCGGCAGAACGGAGACGAACTGAGTAGGAAGATTTTGCCTCAAAGTTGGGAGAGGTATTAATCAGCAGTTGGTTGCCGCTGATAGTGAAAGCACTGTTATCGGTTGATCCAATGCCTGCTACCAATGAGTAAGTGAAGGTATTGCCGACATCGGGATCAGTGGTTGTGAATGTCGCTACTGGAGAGTTGGCAGCAATGTTCTCGTTAAAGTTTATAGAGGAGGAGGCAATATCGGTTGGCGCATTGTTGCCATCAATAATTGCTGCTACTGATTTCAATCCAATCTGCTGTGTCAACCCTGCATCAGAGAACACAGAGACTTCAAAAGATTCTCCTGAATCAGGATCAACTTTGAGAGAATGCTGAATATCAAGTTTGCCGTTCTGAATCGTCCCTGTGCCACTCAGGGCACCTGTGACCAGATCATCTGCTGTGATGCCTGTGACACTCCACCAGACCTGAGAACCATCTGCAAGGTTGCCTGATGCTTCAGTGCCTGCAGAAAGATTGATGGATGTGGTGAAGAGTCCAGCACCTTCTTTGACTTCTCCTTGGCGGGTTATGGAGAGTTGTAGGGGAATCTCAGCGATTCCAATACTCTGAAATCCTCTCCCCCGAAAATATTCATTTCCGTTAGAAATGTCAAACCAAGAAGGGGTGGTGGTGGCATAAAGAGCGGCATAGTCCTCTGGTCCTGCTACTTGGTCAAAAGCATTTGGTTCGCCAGGACTCCAGTTTGTATATGTGAGACTTTCGCCCGATGACCATTTCCATTCGCCCTCAACTGCTGAATCTGTCAGACCTATCCAGTACGTAACACTTTCTGTTCCGGTAGCGAGAATTATCGACCCGATAAAGAGGTTCTCTTCTGCATCTTGTACCGATACCAGGTGCCCGCCAAGTACCACAGCATTTGCCTCTGCCTCCGTCCAAGAAGGACCATTGTCAACTGTATAAAGACTATTTGCTCTAATCACAGACTTCGCTTCCTGGACCAAAACTGAACTTGTAGTTCCAATCTGCTGTGTCAACCCTGCATCAGAGAACACAAAGACATCAAACGATTCCCCAGAATCAGGATCAACTTTTAAAGAATGCTGAATATCAAGTTTGCCGTTCTGAATCGTCCCAGTGCCACTCAAAGCACCTGATGCCAAATCATCTGCAGTGATGCCTGTGACATTCCACCAGACCTGAGAACCATCTGCAAGGTTGCCTGATGCTTCAGTGCCTGCAGAAAGATTGATGGATGTGGTGAAGAGTCCAGCACCTTCTTTGACTTCTCCTTGGCGGGTTATGGAGAGTTGAAGGGGGATTTCAGCGATACCATTTCTTCCAGTCAGAGGGTATCCCAAAACTTCTTGTGTATCCCAAGTACCACTTTGTCCCCAGTACAAAACCCAATCCTGCTTAACTTCTATAAACTGAAGATTTGGAACGTAGTTAATGGGATCAATGTTCAAATACGAAACGCTCTCCCCACTGCTCCAAGTGTATGCACCCTCTGTCACAACATCCCGAAGACCTATCCACAAGTGATCCGAGTAATCAGTGGGCGCAACCGATGCTTTGATGAATGAGTTGAAAATGTATGAATCTTCCGCCGTATCGTTGAGAGTAACAAGATGTCCTCCTTTGTCGATGGCACTTGATTCAGCATCATCCCACGTTGGTCCAGCAACAACTTGATAAAAACTATTTCCCCTAATAACAGACTTCGCTTCCTGGACCAATACTGAACTTGTAGTTCCAATCTGCTGTGTCAACCCTGCATCAGAGAACACAGAGACTTCAAAAGATTCTCCTGAATCAGGATCAACTTTGAGAGAATGCTGAATATCAAGTTTGCCGTTCTGAATCGTCCCTGTGCCACTCAGAGCACCTGCCGTTAAATCGTCGGCAGTGATTCCTGTGACATTCCACCAGACCTGAGCACCATCAGCAAGGTTGCCCGAGGTCGTGCTCCCTGCAAAGAGGTTTATGGATGTAGTGAAGAGACCAGCACCTTCTTTGACTTCTCCTTGGCGGGTTATGGTGAGTTGAAGGGGGATTTCTGAAATACCCATCATTGTTGGACTAGTCCCTGGAATATAGTTCCAGTAGTCGTTCGGTATGTCATTCCAAATGCCAGCGCCCCCATCAATGTATGCATAGTTTTCAATACCCCCACCGTTATCGGGATTATTGGGAGACCAGTTTGAGTATGTAGATACCTCTCCACTGATCCAACGCCACTGCCCTTCAACTGCTTGGTCTGTATACCCAATCCAACCTAATAATGAGTTGTTAAACAACCATTGATTTTCGGAGGCGCTATTAACTGTCGCTAAGTGCCCTCCTATTGTCACGGAGTTCGCCTCAGCACTCGTCCAAGTTGGTCCAAGCACACGCTGATAAAAACTATTGCCCCTAATCAAGGGAGCAACGGCATTCTCAACTGTGACTTGAATGCCGCCGCTCAGCACAACTCCAGCATCAATCTGAGACCGCAATGCTGCTTTCTCTGCATCACTCAGCGTTGACCAACCAAGCAAGCGAGCAAAAAATTCACCTTCATCACCTGCTGTATCTTTTTGATTGAGTGCGGAATCGAGATAGTGACCCAGTTCTTCAGTAAGAACTGCAAACACCTGATCCTTCGTTGCCGTCGCCAACCAGTCGACATTCAGGTAAATACTCCCTGTACTGATGGCATAAGCACCCATCGCCCCATTCATCTCCGCTCCAGAGAGCAGAACGATCGGAGGTATCCCTGAAAAGTCTCCTGCTGTCCACTGGGTCACGAGGTCTGTCAGTGCCTGCGGTTTCCCATTGAGAAGCAGTGCCTCCTGGGCAGCAGCAGTCAGACGACCACTGGACGACCACTGCTGAAGCAACAGTTGCCATTCGGGCAGCAGTGCTGTGAGAAGGTCGCTGGGGGTGCTGGTGATTGCCACGCGAACCTTCTCTGCAGGGGATTGGCACGAAGGAGACCCAAGAACAAATCTTGACTAACCTTTCGTTTTTCTTCACTTTTATCCTAACCGATCGCAAGAGGGCAAAGGGCGTTATCGGTCGTCTGTCGACGGTTTATGCAGGATTTGCATAAGTGACTAACCCTCCTTATGCGCTGAGAAGAAATAGTGCATCTCTGTGCTAAAAAATTTGCTGATGGAGTCCCGTACGCCATCGGTTTGCGGTGGGTTCCTGGATTCTTGTCCTGCCTAAAGGAAATCCAGGACCACCTCACCCCCACAACTCCAGACCCAACCCCGCCAATGCCGCCGCCCTCCTGAGGCACCCCGACGCAGCAACCTCAGCAGCAGGTGCCTTGGATGCTGACTCCAGTGGTTCCGAAGCAACTGCCGAGTAGTGGAGCAGGTCGCCATCAGCGGTGGGAATGGTCAGGCGACCAGTGACCACCACGGCACCACCAACCTCCTGAACGCTCTGAACCTCCCAGCACCAACCAGGAGCACGGTGGTGAAGATGGCGGGCAATGGTATTCCAGGGGCAATAGGTCAGGGTGGCGGTGCCCTGCTTTCTGGTCTTGAGATGGCGAGGATCAATCGGGCGGGAAAGATCCGCCAAGGTTTCGGCAGTGGGTCTCAGAGCGAACTTGGTGGCAGTTGCCTGAGTGACGTTGCTGGAAATCGTTTGCATTAGACTGAATCTCTGTGGATTGCCGAAGTAATACTAGCATCAAACGCTGCTTTTAGGAAGTTAGGCGCTCTCTTGAGTCAGAACAAGGTGGGTGCTCGTAAGGCGTTGGGCGCTTCCATCCTTTTGTGCCTGGGTCTGGAGGGTCTTGATGGCGTCCCGCAGTTGGGATGGATATTCCCAACTGGATCGGGAGCGTTGCTTCAGAACCCATCCACCAGGGGCACGAACACCACAGCGGAGTTCGGAGTCAGAGAAAATACTCTGAAGGTCGGCATCAATCGTTTGGCGTTCCTGCTCCAGATACTTGATCTGCCCTGTTACCTCAACTCGCCGTTGAAGCAGTTGATCAGGACTGAGGTGCTCCAGATGGGGGAACGGGTCTTGTCGTTCAGGCGGAAGGGTCTTGAGAAGGTGCTCCAAGGCACCAGGGGGTAGTGGGGTCATTGCTTGTCATTGATTGCCCCCTGCTCCACCAACAGGTCGTAATACGCCTCAAGAGCGTCTTCCACGATGGCGGCAAGGGTGATGGGTTGTTGAATCTGTTTGCGATGCTCCTGAATCTCGGCAACCAGTTCCATCACCTCATCAGAGATACGGATGCCGAACTGCTTGGGAGCATCGGGGTGATCTTTGACCATTTGCTTCAGGGGGGACTGGGTGGATTGTGGCAGAGAATACCGCCAGCAGAGGAGATCAGGAATCGCATCGTTGAACCTCTTGAATGGGTTTCAGGGTGAGGATGCTGGAGGGGTTTGGGCGTCCCCTCCAGTCAGTGAAATCTCAGGCGACCTCTGCCAGCACTTCAATGTCCTCCAGTGGTGGCATTGAGGAGAACTGCACATCCAACACCTTCCCGAAGAGGGTGCTGAGTTCTGAGGAAGCGAGACTGCGGAGCAGTTGAGCGGCGAATGCCCATTCCTTGACCATTACGGCATTTGAAAGGCGACCATCCGCAATGGCATCTGAACAGTCCTGCTCCCACTGGCAGATCTGATTTTCAATGGCGGTTGTGAGAACGGTCTGAACGGCGTTGATGGTCGCCAGATCCAGGTGGTTGAGTTCGGAGTGGATCATTGGAACCTCTGTGGGTTGCTGGTGGAAGGGTTGAGAGAGGCGGGTTTCTAATGAACCTCTTTGCCCCTCAACACTGAAATAATAGCATGTTTTCAGCGGGATGCGGTGCTGGGCACTGATTTTTGAGGAGGAGAGACGGGATTGCCCCTCCTGCATCTGCGTCAATCAGGCGACAACCAGTTCCTCCTGTGCTGTAGGCGCCTTCTCAGTGCCGACCTCATTGCCCAGTCGGGAGTCCAGCACCTGAATGAACAGGCGGGTGATCTCACCGCTGGCAACCCCAGCAAGGAGATCGGCGGCGAATGCCCAGTGCTCCATCATCACGGCACTGGAGAGGCGACCATCTGCAACGGCATCAGCGGACTGCTGTTCCCACTGGCACACATGGTTGCGAAGGGCGGTGACGACAACCTCACGGGCGATGTTGAGAGTCGCCAGGTCAACAGTGGAGAAGTCGGTGGTCATGGTCTGATCCTCTTTGGGATTCAGGGACGAAGTAATCATAGCACAGGGCACTGGGTTGCTGTGCTTAGGTGCTGGTTTAAAGTGCCTGGACACTTGAGGTATTGTGTCCTTATGGCAAAGCAAGTCCGACTGACTCTGGCAAAGGCACTCGCCAAGGCAAACCTCCGTCGTGCTGAGGCAGGGGAGAAAGCGATCACGATGAACTCGCTGGCGGTTCAAGCAGGAGTGGCGGCGACCACGATCACTAGATTGGCGAGGACTGATGACAAAGGGGCATCAGCACTGTCGTTGGATCTGGCGGGGAAGATCGTGACGGTGCTGGATTGTGGGGTTGAGGATTTATTGGAAGTGATTGACGGATGACAGTGAAATCAGAGTTCGGAACCAGCGCCTTTGGTCGGTGCTCATTGATGCGCCGTTTTTTGTCTAATCAGTGGGAGATCCTGCTCTTCCTTGTTATCTCTACCCTGCTCTTGCTTCAGGTCTATCTCTTTTATGTTGATATCCATTCCCTCTCTGACCTTCATGGGGCGATTGGTGTTTTTGCTGACTTTGACTCGTTCATCGTTCACCGCACAATCCTTGTTGCCGCACCAGCGACCTTCTTTTCTCTTCTCTTTATTTTGTTCTGCGGCAGGCGCCCTGTTTGGGGCAGAAGGTATCTGGACATTCTGGGGGGATATCTCGTCATCAGGATGACCATCCAATTAATTGGATTGAATATACTGGTGTTTGATTCGGTGACCCCGCGATACTTGCTGATAACGCAACTTCTCTTCTTCCTGCCCTATTCACTAATGATATGGGGTTGGATCTATTGGCGCCTGGATGTTATCGCTCGCGCAAGTAACCGCCTGTTTTTTCGCCTGGATTGTGAAGGTGGGCATCCGCGCCCGATTGATTATTTTGTTGCCTCTTTCTCTTCGGTCTTCTCTGCATCTATTAGCGGCATTAAGGGCAACTCGGCGAGAGCAAGAATCCTCATCCTTGCCCATGGATTTATGATTTACGACATTATGGGACTCACCCTTTCTAGGGCGGTTGCTTTGGTTCAGAGTCGGTGAATTATATTTGAGATTCATCTGATTATGCTGTGCTATCGCTGTACTTGGCGAAACGACCATCACACGCTTAGCACGAAACGACGACAAGGCAGCAACAGCACTATCGCCAGACCTTGCAGGGAAGATTGTGACGGTACTGGATGTGGGGATTGAGGATTTATTGGAGGTGGTCGAGGGTAATCAGTCAACAAGTTTTTCTTCTATTAGATCCCATCTGTTTTCATATTCAGTCACATCCCATCCATTGAATGATCTGGCAGGAGGGAGGACTACCACTCTGCTCGCACTGTCTTCGTGCGCTCTACCGTTCTTGCCTGGAGTTGACATCCATTGGCAGTGCGCCTCTTTGATATTCAGAGACATTACTGTTGCAGGAATAATAAAGTACTGGAAACTGCTTTGTGAGTCAGGTGCAGGGATGCCGCCCAAAACCCAGAAGAAGTTTTCTTGATATGGATTCTCTGCCTTCTTCCCTACAAAGCAGGTGCGACTGCCTGGGACAAAAGTCTTCACCTGGATGTGAACAAATCTTGTCCCTTCAATATTGCTGCAAAGAATATCTGTGTTTGGCGTATTGCCCAGGGTTGTAACTGCTGAATATCCACGCCTGCAGAGTTCGCCAGCAATGAAAAACTGACTTGCATTTCCACGAGTGCTTTTTTCCTTTGCTACATTCCCCTTTGCCAACTTTTAATTCTCTAACTCCAGGAAGAAGTCCTCGTCCATGCGTTGTATTTCATATGCTTGCTTCGTGGATACACCAACTTTATGCCGTGCCATAAGTTCAACCATGCGCTTTCCATCAACAAGAACAATTCGTCGATCAGTCAGTGTCCTTGCATACTCCTGTGCGGGTTGAGCAAAACTAGAGGTTGTCATGAGAACTCCTTTGGGTGCGCCGACTCCCGATAGAGCACCAACAAAACCCTGGATAACTGGTCTACCAACAGATCCCTCCCAGCATTTTGCTTGGATGTAGATACGATCCAACCCAAGGTGGTCCTGATTAATGACGCCATCTACACCACCATCCGATCCTCTTGCAACACCTTGTACATCTGCCAAGGATCCACCATATCCCATCCCAACCAATAAGCGGAGAACCAATTGCTCAAAACCTTCTGGCGTCAGTTGCTTGATTCTCTCCAGCAAATCTTGAGTTAGATCGCGATGAATTTGACGAAATCCACTTTCTATTTGCTCCTCAGGAGTTAGGACTTTCGGATTAACATGTGAATGGTCTTTCGGAGGTTCTCCTGGAACATGTGCTGGGAGAAAATCGTTGAATGTTTGATATTTGCGCAAGAAATCTGTATCTATTTTCGCTGGAGCGTTGGCAAGAAGTTCTTTGCCGATCGAAGAAATAATGTAGGTTGCTCTCCGTGGTCGATTTATCAATCCTGCTTTATATAAGTATGTTCGCGCCCATCCCATCCTGTTATCAAAAGTGGTCTGTATTCCACTGGGTAGGCGCTTTGTCAGGACATCCTCTGAAAGCAATAGGCGATTTGCAACTGCATCATGCATTTGCTTTAGTGTCATCTCATTGCCTTCTGACATTACTTGAAGCAGTGGGAGCAATAGGGCATCAAATTGCGGTACATCATTCATGCCTTGTCCCCTCATGAGCAGACATAACAACTTTAGTCATTGACTGGTTCATTCAAGTTTTGTAGATCACAGTCTTCATGAAGCGAATCCGCAGCATTTAAAGTAAATTCCAGGGTGCTTTTCTATAGACATAGATGAATGTACTGGCGGCAATGGTAGGTGGTTCATCGTGTCTCAATCACCAGAGAACCGCTTCCATCACCTTTGCAGTGCGTTCCTGTCGGTGTCTGCCCTACTTTTTCCATATTTGTTGTTCGCATTTAGAGCACTGCCAGGCGGGATCATCCATTCCCACGCAGCAACCTCCCAGAATCACTTCTCCCTTCTCGATAGATTCCTCGAGTTCATTTGAAAAACCTGGCATTCCATACAAGATTTTGCCGACTATGCTATGTCCACAATTTGGGCATTTCCTTGGTCGCCTTGTTCTTTCAATTCTTTCCATCTGGTTCGCTCTCTCTTGAATGATTGGTGTTTGTAGTATCTGACAGCAGAGATCTGCCATGTATTTTCAACCATTTCCTGCGCTCAGGGTAGGTGCTGTCATGCAAACCGACTAACTTCCAAAACTGTTTAGAGTGGTTCGGATGGATCAGGTGGCACAACTCATGAATCACCACATAGTCAGCAATAGCATGAGGTGCCTTGATGATGTTCCAGTTGAAGACCACCTGTCCCTTCTTGTCGCAGGACCCCCAACGAGACCTGAAATTCCGAACGCTGACTGCTGAAGGTGACACCCCGATCTGCTGGGCATAGCGTTCCGCCTTCTGGGTCAGGCGTTCCTGTGCTCGGTTCCGATACCAGTTCTGCAGGTACTGCTGAATCCTTTGCGTCCGATACTCACCCTGCTCACTGGGTCGGATGGTTGCCTTGAGGTATCCCCCCGAAAGGCACACCCCTACCTGATGACCCTCCTGAACCTTGAGACGGTAGTTCCGTCCCAGGTACGGGAAGGACTCCCCACTGACCAATTCCTTGGAACGATGAGTAGGAACGGAACTGAGTTCAGCAACCTTGGACCTGATCCATGGACGCTTCTGCTTGAGGATCTCTGCCACACGCTCATCCCCCAGGTGCTCAGGTACACGGACCTGCAGATCAGTTCCCACGATGTGTAGACCCGCAGTTCGCCTGATAGAGCGGACCACCTCCACACGCAGACCCAATATCTCTTCGGGGATGGCGGTCATCGGAAGTGCCTTTTACCCAGATCCATCAATCGCTCCGTCACCGCATCCACCAGTGCCTTATCCCCGAACGGTTGATCCAGAATTGCCCGCTTGATCTGCTTTTTGATTTGGGCAATCTCATCCCACTTCTCAAAGGACCCGACGATCTGGGTTGCCTCCTGAAACTTGGCGACCAGTTCCTTGGTCAGGTTCAGCACCCGTTGATGGGTCTCCTCGTCCATGGAGTCATCGCCTGATGCCTTGATGATCTCTGCCATCAGCACCCCGTGGAAGGCAAATTCGGTCTGGTTCAATCCGAGTTCACGCGCCTTCTTGCTCCTCTCCTCCTCCATGTCGTCACGGAACAGGAGGAGTTGCTGAACCAGTTCCTTCCACTTCTGCTGGTATTTCTGGATGATCTCCTCCAGACGTAGCGCCAGAGACTGGTAGTACTCGGGGTCATCGTCCATCTTGACCTTGAGAACCGCCTTGGTGGCGTGTTCTATCTCGGACGCCTTTGCCCTATCGCTGGTCTGTGCGGCAAGGACCTGCTCAAACTCCACATCAAAGAGTTTGGTGGGTGGTACTCGTGGATCCACTCCTGTGGCACGCACATGATCCTCTATGAGTTTTCGGACCTTCTCGCCGCACCCAACGAGATTCAACTGTTCATCCCGATAGCGGTTCCTGCATCCGATCACCACCTTCCCCAGTGCTTTGAGGTCAGCAAGAAAAGGGTTCGCTGCTGGATCTGGTAAAACAATCTCCACCTGCTTGGCGAAGGTCCGAAAGTCCATCTCAAACCGCTGACGCTTGAGTTCGTCCTCCAGCAGTTCAATACAGGCATCAATGTCCTGTAGGTCAGTTTTCTTCAGATGCTGCTTGACTCTGTTGTGTGCTGCTTGCAATTTCGGGATCTCGTCCTTGAGGTTCTTGAGAGCACCTTGAACATCAGAGGAGGAGAAGACCTTGAGAGCATCCGCCAGATAGTCGGTCAAACCGTAGTAATCCACGATGTACCCGCAGAACTTATTGGCGGCAGTCCGATTCACCCGTGCGATTGCTTGCAAGAGGTTGTGATCGGTCAGTTTGCGGTCCAGATACATGACCTGACAAATGGGGGCATCAAACCCCGTTAGCAGCATGTCCTTGACGATCAGCAGCGAAAGTGGGTGCTCGCTGAGCGGTTTCTTGAAGTTCTCAATCGCCTTCTTGTGATCGGCAGGATTGGTCCATTTAGAGATGTGGGGTGGGTCGTTGTGATCGCCTGAAATCACCACTGCTGACTCTGGTGCTCCTGGGATCTGATCCAGTTTTTGCTTGTAGGTGACCGCTGCTTCCCTGCTACTGGTTACCAGAATCCCCTTGAACCCATTGGGCAGAATCGTGCTGCGGTAGTGCCCGACCAGATCCAGTCCCACCCATTCAAGGCGTTGAGGTGCTTCCAGGACTGCCCTTTCCGTGCCGTACTTCTTCTTGATCGCTGACTTTTCTTCTGGGGTCCTGTCCTGGAAGTAGCGATCAAACAGGGCATCCAGCGAATCACCAGTGACCTTGGTGCTTACCTCCCTTCCTTCGTAGAGAATCTGGCAGGTGGCACCATCTGCGACTGCCTGCTCAATGGTGTAGGTGTCTATGTAGGACCCGAACTCTCCTGTGGTCTTCTCGCTGATGATCAGAGGTGTGCCTGTAAAGGCAATTTTGGGGGCATTGGGCAGAGCAGTGTTGATGGCGGCACCCAATGTCCCGTACTGAGTGCGGTGTGCCTCGTCCGCCAGCACGATGATCCGATCAGAGTCATTCAGGCAGGCGAACCCGAAGTCACCCTCCTGCAGTTTCTGGATCGTGGCGGTGACCAGATCAGAAGCATCCTTGGCGAGCAGTTCCTTTAGATGACTGACCGATGTGGCATGAAGGACGGTTTCCCCTTGTGCCCTTCGGAAGGTGGCGGTCAGTTGTCCATCCAGTTGGGTACGGTCCGTCAGGAAAACCAGTTTGTAGTCTCGTAGCAGTGAATCCCTACGGATCTTTAGGGTGAGGAAGACCATGGTCAGGGATTTACCCGATCCCTGTGTATGCCAGATCACCCCACCTTTATTCTTGCGACTTCCCTTCGTTTTGAGGCGTTTCAGGGTTTTATGAACTGCTCTGAACTGCTGGTAGCGGGCGATCTTCTTGATCGTGCGACCGCTATCGGTCTCAAAGACTGTGAAGTTCTGGATGATGTCCAGGAAGTTCCTTGGATGCAACAAACCTTGGATCAGGAGATTTTGAGGCGTTGCATTTTTACCCACATCCTCTTTCGTGAGCGGATAGGGATCTTTCCATTCAAGGTAGTGCTCAGCAAGCGATGAAATTGTCCCAACTCTTGCCCCATCTCTGTGGGTAGAAATCATCACTTGGTTATAGTGCAATAGTTTCTCGCATCCTTCTGTATCGCTTGGATTCCTGAGGTTGGCGTAGCGGCGTAGTTGATTGATGCCCTCTGCCATTGGATCAGTTACGAAGGGCGACTTGCACTCCATCACACCCAACGGCAATCCATTCACGAAAAGCAGGATGTCAGGAATGATGTTCTGGGTTGGACCCTGGATCTTGAACTGATCAACGCAGAGGAACTCGTTGTTCTCTGGTTGGTCAAAGTCAATCAGTTTCAGTGTCTGACCACGACGACCACTGCCCAGGTCCTGATCCACGCTGGAGTACTGGGTAAGGCGTTCCCAGAACCACTGGTTTGCCTCCATCAGCGTGGCGGTCTGAATTATGGAGACTTCTCGGACGACCTTGCGGAGATTGTCTTCGTTGATCCAGGGGTTGATGCGTTGGATTGCCTGCTCAAGGTTTGGAGTGAGGACCACATCCTTGAGTGATGAGCGGTGATTTGAGGTGCCTGGAACGAGCGTGGTGCCATCCAGATGAGACCATCCCAGACTCTTGAGTTGTTCAAGGGCGGGGAGTTCAACCAGTTTCCGCTCGTCACCTTCCATTGTTAGATGCTGACCCTCTTGCGTCCTGAGAGGAGGTCTGAAGAAACTGATTTCTTGATATCAATTAGATGGCGTACAGATTCGCCTTGGACTGAACAATATTCCCTGACTGCAATCAAAGAATCCGCCAGTTGTTGCTGGGTCTTCGGGTTTGGGATGCGGACTCTTACCTTGGAAAGCGACTCTGCACTGATCCCCGCCCTTGTTGTGTATTTACACAAGAATCTCATCTGAGATAGCACGGATTCCGATCTAAGCGCGAAAGAGGCGAAGTCAGGCGTTAGTTTTCCTTCTTCCAGGGGTCTCCCCCTTATGCAAAAACCATTGAAGACGGCACTTCCATGTGTGTCATCAAACACGCATGAAAACCCAATCTCTTCAGGCGTCTCGGAAGTTCTTGTAAAAAGGATGTCGCCTGATCTTAGGGAGAATCGCTCTTCTTCACCCGCCGAGAGTGAAACCTTCTGTGTCAAGTTCTTTGCTGTCACTATCCCGCCTGAATAAACATTCTTGTACGAAACAAATGGTACTCCTTGTCCAAAATTCTCTTTTTCCGTATTGAGACCATTTCTAAAAGCGAGCAACTCGCCAAGTTCGTGCTCTTCCCACTCTTCTGCCCCTGCCATCAAGTCCTCCTTCATTGCATTCATAATGCTGACTGCCTTCTGAATTGATGACCGCCTTGCCTCAATGCTTCTGTCAATCCCAGAGAGTATCTCGGCGATCTTCTTCTGCTCGGGGAGTGGGGGAGCAGATATTGTCAGTCCCTTCAGAGTTGTCAGTCCAATTCGTTTTCTTGTGCTTCCTACGCTTACTGCTTCGGCGGTTCCCCGAAACTGGGGTGAGTTGATTGCATTCAAGATAAAAGTGGAGTCAAACCTTGTCTGATCAACTTTCAATCTGATTCCGTCGGATGCCATGAGGTATCGCTCGTCTGTGTCGGGGATGAGCGTCGCTCTTGCGACTGGATCGCCCATCTTTGATAGAATAATCTCTCCTGGGTAGATATTGCAAGAGAATAACTCGTCCGCCTTATCCTCGCTTGTGTATATCTTGTAGTCATCCCTGAAAATCCCGTCTCCTATATTCTGAAGTTGAATGATCCTGACCCCGCGTTCTGTGTATTCTTCACTTTTTAGATTGGAACCAAATGGTCCTCCGCTAAATGAATAGCGGTCATTGGGGTCCGCGACATCTCCGAGGGGCAACTCCTTCCAGTCATTCATATCCCAACTCCTTCAGGAACCCGTGCATCACTGCCTCTGCTTCCTTGACCTCAGCATCAATCTGAGCGAGTGAGACTCCGTACTTATCCCACCACCGCTCAAACTGCTGAATCACGGCATCAGATGTGTCCCCCAGATGCTGACGGATCTGCGACTTCTCCTGAATATCATCCCGAAACTTCAGATACTCCCCATCCTTCGGCAACAGGACCACGCTCACATCAAACCCTTCAAGGATCTCCTGGATGTAATCACTCCGAACTTCCTTGATCGGCACCCCTCCATGAAGAATGCCGCGGACATCAAAGGGTTCAGGTGGTGGTGAGGTGTCTGCATAACGCCGAATGTTCAGATTGTGCCCATTCTCTCGTATCTCTTCCAGCGGCACCACCCTTGAGAACCGCTTGATTTCGTTGAAGGCGTCAAAGCATCCCACCACCTTCTCAATGTCCTGGTCTCTCAGGATGTTTTGATTCTTGCCTTCCTGGTAGTCCAGTTCAGCGTTGATGAAAAGCACTTTCCCACGACGCTCAGCAATTTTGTTTTTATTGATGATCAGCAGTGCTGCAGGAATACCAGTGCCGTAGAACAACCCTGAAGGCAGACCAATGACTGCTTCCACCAAGTCGTCCTCAAGGATGCCCTTACGGATCTCTCCTTCTTGACCACCACGGAACAGAACCCCATGAGGAACCACCACACCCATCATGCCCTCTTGATTGAGTGAGGCGATCATGTGCTGAACAAATGCAAGATCACCAGCGTCCTTGGGTGGAATTCCAAAGCGGAACCGTCCATAACCATCGTGCTCAGCAGATTCCCGACCCCAGTTCTTCAGGGAGAAGGGAGGGTTAGCAATCACCCGATCAAACAGCATCAAAACACCGTTGAGTACATGCTGAGGATCAGTGATCGTGTCACCTTTGCGAATATCTGCACTGAAGACGCCATGAAGGAACATGTTCAGTTTGCAGATCGCCCAGGTGCTCAGGTTCATCTCCTGCCCAAACAACTGGAGGTTCGCTGGATTCTCCCCATGACTTTCCAGGTAGTTCCTGATTCCGATGAACATTCCTCCAGAACCGCAGGTGGGGTCCAGAATTCTCATTCCTGCTCGTGGTCGCAGTAGAGCAACAAGCAACCGAACAACTTCAACAGGGGTGTAGAACTCACCACCCTTCTTGCCCGCTGAATCAGCGAACATCTTGATAAGGTACTCATAGGCAGCGCCCAAAAGATCAGGACGCTCAAAGTCCTCTGATCTCAGGCGGAACTTGGAGTAGTGGGAGAGTAGATCCCTGAGTTTGCTGTCATTAAGTTTGTTCTTGATGTTGAAGTCAATGGAAACTAGCACCCCCTCAAGTGTTGGGTTCTGTTCCTCAATCGCTTCGGTTGCCTTGTTCATCTCAGCACCGATGTCGTGCTTGAGATCCTTGAGGTTTTTCCATCGCCCTTTTTCAGGCACATAGAAGGTCTTGTCGTATTCGTCCTTGTCCTCTGCCAGTGCCTCTGCCTGCTCCTGGGTCTTGCCCTTGTCCAGGTAGTACTTGATCACACCCTCCCGTGCCTCTTCATAGGCATCGGACAGACGCTTCAGGAAAAGCATCCCGAAGATGTAGTCCTTGAACTCCGAGGCATCCATGCTTCCCCGCAGGATGTCGGCACTCTTCCAGAGAAATGACTCCAGTTGGGAGAGGGTCAGTTTCTGCCCAATCTGGAAATCAGGTTCGGCAGTTCCCTTGCTGGGTGAAGACCTTCGGGGCGTGGTTGCTGCTGAAGGTGCTGTGTAGCGACTGCCGCCCTCGGTCGCTTCCGCCAAGCGAACGGATCCACCACGACCCTGCCCCTTGAGAATCAGACCGAGACTCACCAGGTGGTTTTTGACTGTTGTGTACTCCTCCTCACTGACCTGCCGCTCTGCTGCCCTGCTCAGTGCTTCCCGTGCTGAAAGGTTCCCGATGGTCGTCCCGTCACCAGGGAGCACCTCCAGTAGCAGATCCCCCAGGTCTTCGTCGTCGCTCTGGATGGTGGGGAGGGTCTCTGAGTCGGGCACTGGGACGGGTCGCTTATGCCCATTCTGCACTCTGGGACTGGGTTTTGCCCGTTATGCACTGGGTGCATCGTTACTGCTGTTCTCGTAGCGACGGCACCACTGCCCCCCTATGGCGTTCGCTGCCCCTTCGACCAGATCCGCTCCAAGGTCTTGCGGAACTCCCCACCGCTTTTTGGTCTTGCCAAATCACGCCTCCAAAAGACACTGCTAATCCACCAGATCTGTAGACCACCAAAGGCAAGGGCAACTAGTCCCAGTTGGATGTATCCCCAATTCAGGTTCTCCATCACGCCTCAACATACACCCAAGCACTTTTCCCAGAGGCAAGCGCCGTCTCAACACGCCTATAGGCATCAACCTCATAACTGTCGGAGTGTTTCAGTTCTTCTTCTGTGACCTCAAAGGCAGTGCCTGGAATACGGTGGTTAAATGCACCTGTTTTTCGTGCAATCGGGTGAAACTCTTTGCCGCTTGTTTCAACTACCCCTGGATCTTCAATTCTAACCTCTGCGATAATATATCCAATCAAAGTATCTGGTGCCCCTTTGAGTTTTCTGTCAAAGGTGCTGAGTTGAACTTCTTCTTGTTGCAGGGTTCCGTAGGAGAACAGATAAGGCACTGAACATCCTCCAGTTTCAGGATTTCCATTCAAGATTCTGCTTGCTTCTTTGACTGTGCTTTCTGACACCGCTTGCTCTGCTGGTGCTGCTTGAAAGTCCATTGGTTGCCCTTGACCTCCATCCCGCAGTGCTCGCAGATGGTCGTAGGAACTGCCTTGAAATCGATCTGTATGACCAGTCAACACTTTCGCCATGAGGTTGCAAGCAGGTTTGCTGCCATAAGTTTTTTCTACTTTTTATTCCAAGTTAGGCATTTGACTTGGACCTCCCTTTGCCAACAACTGCCACTATTAGTGCTATAAACCCGAATGCGATTAAGACTGTAATCGGTTTCATTGCGCTGTGAACTTGCTCCCAATTCTTGCCAAGAAAATATCCTGATGTTGTCAAGAAAATATTCCATAATAAACTTCCCAGCGCAGTCCATAAGAGGAATGGTCTGAATGACATCATTTCAATTCCCGCTGGAATTGAAATTAGGGTTCGGAGAATTGGCACGAGACGCCCCCAGAATACAATCGCATTTCCATATTTTTGAAACCAGACTCTTGATTTTTTCAGTTTCCCTTTGGTCACTCCAAACCAGGTTCCGCGGCGTTCTACAAAGTGCTCCATCTTCTCTTCGTTGACCATCCTGCCCATACCGTACCAAGGTAGAGTTCCTAGAATTGTTCCCAGTGTTCCCGCAATACAGGTTTGAATAAAACCAAGTTTACCTTGGGCGACTAGAAAACCTGCCAGCGGCATAATTGCTTCCGAAGGGATGAACTGTAGGAAGTTTTCGATCAGCATTGCAAAAAACACCCCTACATACCCACCATTGCTGACGAGATTGCCGATAAACTCAAGCATTTAATTCCCTCTGTTCATTTCTGGGACACATCCTAGCGGATGGTAGGTGTTTGGAACTTATGAACGGCGAAACTTTGCTGGTTCCTTCTGGTCTTATTTCCAGACGGATGCGTGAGTGCATAGTTTTCTCGTTACTCCTCGACTACTGGATCTGCTTTGCTCATGCTTACTGCTATGGCGATTGCGATGATGAAAGCAATCGTTGTTGCAGTAGCACCAAAACCCAATCCACCTTCACTTTTCGCCTGGGAAAGCAAGTCACCAAAGGATGCCCCTAGCGGTCTTGTCAATATGTATGCCAACCAAAAGGCAATGTTTTCCTTGATCGTCCCAAAACGGTAGAGAAGAGCAATTATCCCAATGATGCCAAGGAATATAAGTCCCGAATTCAGGTAACCCAGTTCAAAACTTTCGGCAAACAGATCGCCAGTTGCCGTTCCAAGCGCAAAGGTGAACAGAACCGCCAACCAGTAAAAGATTTCTCTGGGAAAAGTGGTAATTGAGTGAATGGAAATCGTGCCCTCCTGCCGATGCCATCCAATGAAGACGACTACAAGAGCAACCAGGAAAGCAATGCTGCTATTGAGTAAGGGAATCCCCAAACCATCTGTCAGGTTGTCTGTGATGAGTGTTCCGACAACGCTTATGAAGACGATAACCAACCAATAGGCAGAGGCGATATATTCCTTGAGAAGCAACTGATAGGTGAGTGCTCCAGCAAGCAGAGCAAGCATGATTAGGGAGGTTTTGGGCAGACCTATACCCAGGTTCTCATTCAAGAAATCTGCTGCTGTTTCACCGACCGTGGTGGCGAGAATTTTGATCACCCAGAATGCCAGTGTGACTTCTGGAACCTTGGAGAGTGAACTGCGAATCTGGTTCACGGATTTGTTGAATTTGCAACAACGATTTTACCCGTCTGCAAGACCTTGCCCGCTCCTCAAGGGTCTGCATGACCTGCCAGCACTTCCGTTATGAGGTCGGCAGGCGCTGCGTCACCCTGCCGACCTGCCCGATTCATCAGGGTCTGATGCGCCAGGGCATCCGAATCGGAAGGGAGGTCGGTGGGGTTCTCGGTGGGTGGTTCGGGAGGGGTGGTGTGTTGAGGCGGGTGAGGCACCCTGAAATCGACGGAAGCGAAATCGTTTCAACTGGTCCGATGCGGTCCGCTACAGACCGCTCAAAGTGTTGGTGTAAATGTTGGTGTCACAGGGGTCTTAACTGGCAAAAGTGGTCCAGCGCAGTCCTTCTGGGTCTCCCTGAAGAGGACACCCTCTCCGTTCTGAGTACTTCCCAAGAGGTCTCCCGAAGTCCCACTTCCCTTCCAGGATTGGGACTTTCGTCATTTTACGGTCCTGATTGGTTTCTGAAAACACCAGGATGTCCTGAAAATGTGTGGGTGAAAATGTCGGTGGAAATAGGGGTTATGTGGGTGGATATAATCTGTGTGGGTGGAAACCTGAAATGCCTCTCACTGACTCGCAGATTCGTGCTTACAAAGCAACGGACAAAAGGCAGAAACCATCTTGTGGGGACTCGTTGTTCTTAGTGGTAGAACCCATCAGCAGAGGGGGTGGCAAGTCCTTTGCTGGTCGGATGCGGTTCCCCCCTGGACGAGACAACACAGTAGTGGATGTCCGTATTGGGGTCTACGGGAAAGGTCCTGGGCAATGATCCCTTGACGTGGGCCCCAAAAACTGAACCAGTCCTTATGAGAGCTTCCCTATCGGCCAGACTTGGCCAGGAGAAGCCCCATGAAACGCAAACGCCACAGCCCCGAACAGATCATCCGCAAGCTGAGAACGGCTGATCAGCTTCTTAACCAGG
>CANCJV010000002.1 GCA_947378425.1 Synechococcaceae cyanobacterium | reverse complement strand
GTCGCTGGTGGCACCGGCCCCATGGATGAGTATCTGATCGCCGGTCTCGATGAGATCAACCGCGCCTTTGAACTCTCCCCCTCCTGGTACGTTGAGGCCCTCAACTACGTCAAGGCCAACCACGGCATCGCTGGCGACCCCGGCGTCATTGCCAACAACTACATCGACTACGCCATCAACGCTCTCGTCTGAGCCTTGATCGCTTTTCGATCCCTCCAAGGGCCCCGCAACGGGGCCCTTTTTTGATGCCGATGAGGCCGCAATCCCGCGCCCCAAGCTCGCCATGCCCCGCAGCGAAGGCGCACAGCAGGATGGTTCAGAGCGAGGATGCAGGCCAGCTTGGTGCGGAGTCCAGGCCGTCTTCCAGCGCCGCTTGCTCTTGCCAGGGTGTCCATCATCCCCACCACTGTTCCAGCGGTCACCGCTCCTTGCATCCCATTGCATCGTGCCGCGGTGGTGTAGCGACAAGGGCAGGGGAATGGCAGCATCAACTCCAGTCCGTCTGCGGCTCCCAGCCCATGCCTCCGGCCCCCTCCATCCCCCCGGCCCAGCCCTTGCCCGGGCATGGCGATGGCAGCGGTGATCCGATCAGCGAAAGCGAAGCCCTGGCTCGCCTGCGCCAGAGCGCAGACCAATCCCATCAGTACTACGCAGCCTGGTGGCTGGGCCGCCATCGCAGCCGCCATCCCGAGGCGGTGCCCCTGTTGCTCGCTGCCCTGCGGCAACGGCGGCCGCGGGATCCTCTGGCGGGGGTGGAGGAAAACGCCGTGGCCCGCAATGCCGCCCGGGCCCTCGGCAAGCTGGGCGATCCCCGGGCCATCGCCGAACTGCTGGCCGCCCTCGACGACGAGGATGACGGCTTGCGGGAGGCAGCCGCCCGCTCCCTCGGAGAGCTGGGGGCACGAGAAGCGGTGGCGGTGCTGCAACGGCGCCTGGCCAGCGGCCCAAGAGGGGCCGGAGCCACCCGGTCTGACAGCCCGCGCCTGCAGGAACCGTGTGAGGCGATGCTGGAAGCCCTGGGGGCCATCGGCGTGGCCGGGTCCGACGTGCTCGCGGTGATCGAACCCTTCACCAGCCACGAGCGTCCCCTCATCTGCAGCGCCGCCTGTCGGGCCTTGCTGCAGCTCTCGGGGGAGGTCCGCTGGGCCGCCCCCCTGGTGCAGTTGCTGGACCATCCCCAGCTGCAGGTGCGGCGTGCCGCCCTGATGGATCTGGGGGCTGTCGGCTGGCGGCCGGCGCTTGAGCCGATCTGTCGCACTCTGGCCGAGAACAGCCTCAAGCTGATCGCCCTGCGGGGCCTGGTGGAACAGGGAGAGCATCACGGCGCCACAATCCCGATCGAGGCGGTGCTGAACGCCATGGACTCCCTGTTGTGAGGGGCATTGAGATGGACTCGATCGGCGAATGCATCCGGGCGGTGCGCCAGGCGGACAGCGCCCAGACCCTACTGGCCGCCACAGCGGCCCTGGCGACGAGCGACCACGGGGACAGCGTCAACCGGGACGCGATCACCTGCCTGGTGGAGGTGCTGGGCTTCAACAATCCCGGCGCTGCGGTGGCCGCCGTCGATGGTCTGATCCGGCTGGGTCCTCTGGCAGTGGAGCCGATCCTGGACAGCCTCGATCCCCGCAACTACGGCGCCCGGGCCTGGGCGGTCAGGGCCCTGGCCGGCATCGGCGACGTGCGGGGCCTGGAGCTGCTGGAGGAGGCCCTCGCCAGCGATGTGGGCCCCAGTGTGCGGCGCGCCGCCGCCTGCGGACTGGGCAGTCTGCGACTGGAGGCGCTGGCCCCACCGCCGCGGGCCTCGGTGCGCCAGCGGATCCTGGCGGCCCTGCTGGGGGGCTGCCGCGACGGCGAATGGGTCGTGCGCTACGCCGTCAGCGTGGGACTGGAAAGCCTCGGACTCAGACTGGAACCCCAGCCCCGCGAACGCCTCCAGCTCCTGGAAGCCCTGGCGGCCCTGGGCCAGCCGGAACTGGAGGACACGGTGGTCGTGCGGTTGCGCGCCGTGCTGGCTCAGCAGCGGCTCCTGGCGATGGCACCGGTTGAAGCAACCGATGCGCAAGCCCAGGGTGAGGCCCCGGCGGCGGGCGAGTGATGAACCAAGAGCCGACCCGGGTGCTGTTCGTCTGCCTTGGCAACATCTGCCGATCGCCGGCGGCGGAAGGGGTGTTCCTGCACCAGCTGGCCCTGGCGGGCCTGGAGGCCTGCTTCGAGGTCGACTCCGCCGGGACCGGCAGCTGGCATGTGGGCCAGGCAGCCGATCCACGCATGCGGGACGCGGCAAAGCGCCGGGGTCTTCACCTGCCCAGCCGGGCCCGCCAGCTCGCGGTGGCGGATCTGAAGGCGTTCGACCACATCCTGACGATGGATGCCGAGAACCTGGCGGCCGTGCGCGCCCTGGCCCGCCGCACCCGTCCCCGAGCGGCGATCACACCCCTGCTGCAGTACTGCCGTCGCTTCCCCCACGACGAGGTGCCAGACCCCTACTACGGCGGCGAGGCCGGCTTCGACCACGTGCTCGATCTGCTGGAGGATGCCTGCGAGGGGCTGCTGGCGCAGCTGATGGCGGAGCGCCGGCAGGGCAAGCCGGTTGACCCGCCCGCCCCAGAATCCTGAGTTGGCGTGCCTCGCCGCCAGGCCAGCGGCAGGCACGCCAACTCAGCACCGGATCGGCATCCAGGCGACGGCCCACACCGCAAGCTGCCCCGGACCGGACCGAACGCAGGAGAGGACGGTGCAACCCTCGCCGCAGCCCCCTGTTCAGCTGGGGTCGGGCCAGGCCTCCTCGGGAACCCGCTGGCGGAACAGATCCACCAGAGCCTCGATCACCGCCTCAATGGCCAGGCCATCGGTGACCAGCTCGACGGCATCGTCAGCCTGCAGCAGCGGTGCCACTGCCCTGGTGGAGTCGAGATGGTCCCGCTCGGCGATGCTGGCCTCCAGCTCCGGCAGCGGTGGCACCGCGAAACCGCGCTCGCGCAGATCCTCAGCCCGGCGCCGGGCCCGCTCGGCCACGGTGGCGGTGAGGAACACCTTGCAGTCGGCATCGGGAAACACGGCGGTACCGATGTCGCGGCCCTCGGCCACCAAGCCGCCCCGGGCACCCATGGCCTGCTGCTGGCGGGTGAGGGCCTCGCGCACACAGCCGTGGGCGGCCACCACACTCACCAGCGCCGTGACCTCCGGGCTGCGGATCGCCTCGGTGACGTCATGGCCATTGATCTCCACCCGCTGCCTCTGGCCGTCGCCACTGGAGAGGCGCAGATCGAGATCCTGCAGCAGCGGCGCCACGGCGCTGGCCTCGGCGGGATCCACCCCCTGGAGCTGCACCCACCAGGTCAGGGCCCGGTACATGGCACCGGTGTCGAGATAGACCAGGCCGAGCCGGCTGGCGAAGGCCCGGGTGACCGTGCTCTTGCCGGCTCCGGCCGGACCATCGATGGCAACGATCGGGGGGCGGGACATCAGAAGAACGTGATCGATCAGACGACTTGAGCCGCAGTGAACAGCGGCAGCCAACAGGCTGAGCCCCCGGGCGCGCGGCAGGGGGTCCAGGCTATGCGCCCGCACGAGCTGCACGTAATCCACCCGCAGATCGGCGGCCTCCAGGCGGCTGCGCAGCCCAGCGATCAGCGCCGGCGCCTCGCCCCCCCCGGGCTGCGCCAGGGCCTCGAGACGGGCCGCAGCCAGGGCTGCAGGCAGGACCGCGGCCCGGAGCCGTTCGGCGGCGCTGAGGTAACGATTGCGGGAACTGCAGGGCAGCCCGTCGGCATCGCGCACCGTGGCACAGCCCTGCAGCTGCAACGGCAGCCCCAGATCGTCGATCACCCGACGCAGGATCACCAGCTGCTGCCAGTCCTTCTCGCCGAGCAGCAGCCGATCGGGCCGCACCAGGGCCAGCAGCCGGCAGACCACGGTGGCCACCCCGTCGAAGTGACCGGGCCGGGAGCGGCCGCAGAGCTCCTGTTGCAGCGAGGCCGGCACCTGGATCCGGGTGGTCTCCCGTTGCCCGTACGGATAGATCGCCGCCAGCTCCGGGGCGAAGAGGGCATCGGCTCCGGCGGCGGCTGCCAGCTCCCCGTCGCGCTGCAGATCGCGGGGATAGCGCTCGAAATCCTCGCCGGCTCCGAACTGCAGCGGGTTGACGAACACACTCAGCAGCACCCTGGGGCGCACCCCGGCCCGGGGCTGGGCGGCCCGACGCAGCAGCTGCTGATGGCCCTGATGCAGGCCCCCCATCGTCGGCACGAAATGCAGGGGCCGGCCGCAGGCCTGGCGGCGCCAGCGATCCAGCTCCCGGACATTGCGCAGCATCTGCATCGTCTCGAAAGCAAAAGGCCCACCCGCCAGATTGGCGGATGGGCCGAAAGCCTTGGACAAGGTGGAATTCTGGAATGGATCCGATCCAGTCGGATCAGTTCAGAACTTCAAGCTTCACCTGGGCGGTGCCGCTGGAGGTGACACCCAATTCCTGGGCGGCTCCGTGGGCCAGATCAATGATGCGACCGCCATGGAAGGGACCGCGATCGTTGATGCGGACAACGGCGGAACGGCCGTTGTTGAGGTTGGTGACGCGAACCTTGGTACCGAAGGCCAGGTAGCGGTGGGCGGCGGTGAGGGTGCCGCGCCTGAGGACTTC
This sequence comes from Synechococcaceae cyanobacterium, assembly GCA_947378425.1. Taxonomy (GTDB): domain Bacteria; phylum Cyanobacteriota; class Cyanobacteriia; order PCC-6307; family Cyanobiaceae; genus Cyanobium. Next base: position 150,283 of record CANCJV010000002.1, on the reverse strand, counting down.
ACCACTGGCGGTGCGACCGCCGTAGAAGCCTGGACCGTACCAGCTGGCCTGGCCCACGGTGACGGATGCGGAAGCGAGAAGACCGTTGGCAGCGGGAGCCGGATGCATCTGCCTGATGAACTTCTCGTCCCAGGTCGGAGCCGTGTTGAGCTCACGAAAGGCCACGGAAGGGGCCGTGGAGGAGAAGGTTTCAGCCATGGCAGGAGCGAAGGAGCTGCTGCTGGCAATCAGGAGCGCGGCGGCGCCCAGGAGCTGAGGTGCACGCATAACAGGCGGAACAAGCCAGCGGTCAAAGCCTTGGTCCAGGCCAGTCGCAGAACGACTTCGGCTTGGACAGAGACTGGGATTTGCATCATCCGAGACAGGACTGAATCCGGTCTCAGCAATGCGAATTCGCCGTACGAGTTCCTATCAGGAAATAACAACGAGGCAAACGTAACCGCATTTCGCCGACCAAAACGGCCAACAAACCCGGCCCATGAATGATCAGCTTTCATCATCGTTAACCGCATCCCCCTGCCCTGCAAGGGTTACTCCAGGCCAGCCGCCGCCGCGATGATCAGAAAATCCAATGCGAGAGATAAGGCCAGCTGATCCTAGCTTGTGCCGACCAAGCAACCGTCCACTCCAAGAGATCGCGATCAAGGCCCGAACCGCACCGGCGAGGCCGCCGCCATCGCAGGATCAAGATCAAAGCCCTCCCCGATCCGATCCATGGACTACCGCACAGCAGGCGTCGATGTGGTCGCCGGGCGGGCCTTCGTGGAGAGGATCCGCAGCAGCGTCGAAAGCACACGGCGCCCCGAGGTGCTCGGGGGCCTCGGCGGCTTCGGCGGCCTCTGCCGACTGCCCCAGGGGCTGCGCAACCCCCTGCTGGTGGCCGGAACCGACGGGGTGGGAACCAAGCTGGAGCTGGCCCAGGCCTACGGACGCCACCACGACGTCGGCATTGACCTGGTGGCGATGTGCGTCAACGACGTGATCACCTGTGGCGCCGAGCCCCTGTTCTTTCTCGACTACATCGCCACCGGCAAGCTCAGCCCCGAGGCCATGGCCGAAGTCGTGGAGGGCATCGCCGACGGCTGCCGCCAGAGCGGCTGCGCCCTGTTGGGCGGCGAAACCGCCGAGATGCCCGGCTTCTACGGGCCGGGCCGCTACGACCTGGCCGGCTTCTGCGTGGCGGTGGTCGAGGAGGACGAACGCATCGACGGTTCTCTGGTGAGCGCCGGAGACCGGATCCTGGCCGTGGCCAGCAGCGGGGTGCACAGCAATGGCTTCAGCCTGGTGCGCCCGATCCTGGAAGCCAGCGGCGTCGACGCCACGACGCCGCTGGATGAGGCTGACGGCCGCGGGCTGATCGAAGCCCTGCTGACCCCCACCAGGCTCTACGGCTCCCTGGTGCAGGCCCTGCGGCGAGCCCGGATACCTCTGCACGGCATGGCCCACATCACCGGCGGTGGCCTGCCGGAAAACCTGCCCCGCTGCTTCCCGGCCCAGCTGCACGCCGTGATCGATCCCCAGAGCTGGGAGCGTCCTGCCCTGTTCCGCTGGCTGCAGCAGAACGGCGAGGTGCCCGAATCGGATCTGTGGAACACCTTCAACCTGGGGGTTGGCTATTGCCTCGTGCTGCCCCAGGAGGCCGTGGCCACCGCCCTGACGATCTGTCGCGAGCAGGGCCACCCCGCCTGGGAGCTGGGCCGGATCGAAAGCGGTGCCTCCGGCGAGCAGCCGCTCAAGGGGTTGCCGTACTGATCCGGCAGCGCCATCCACGGGATTGTTCCTGCCCTGCCCTGGGGGGGGAACCTGCCGGAATTGAGAGGATGCGGCCCACCCCACCCCTTTCGGCAGCTGGCCAGGCGGGCCAATGGCCTGGCGGTGTTCTTCGCTACATAGAATCGTTGTCATGGCTTGCCTGGACCTTCCAGGTTTCGCCTCCAGATACCAGCGGCCGTCGGGAGGGCCTCCACTCCCCCCCATTTCTGATGTTTGACACCACTTCCCGCATCACCCGTCGCCGTTCCTCGGCCGGTCCCGTGCCCCCCCAGCGCCCCCAGCAGCCCAGGCCACGACTGCGGGAAGGCCCCTCCGGACCCCGGGAGCTCGGTTCCGGCGGTCAGCGGCCCACGTTTCTGACGCTGCGGGACCACGGCAAGGTGTATGTCGCCGATCTGCCCCGCCTCTCCGACGGCCAGCTGACCCACATCGCCAAGGAAGCCCAGGAGGTCCTGGACAGCCTGCAACGCCGCCTGGGAGAACTGGAACATCAGACCACGCTCAGCGAAGCCGAGCAGGACACCCGCATCCGCGCCGGCACCAAACGAGATGTGACCGAGCGCTTCCTGAGCGCCATCGCCCAGGAACAGGAGTTGCGTCGCAGCAACCCGGCCCTGCGCACCGCCGCCGGCGAATCCCTGCCCCGGGCCTTTCTCGAACTGGCTCGCCATCGCCTGCCCGGCTCCACCTTTGATTCCCTGCTGCAGGAAGCCCTGGCCGCCTGCGCCCCCAGCCAGGGCAGCAGCGAAGCATCGCCCGAAGATCCCCAGATGCTGCGGCTGCTGCAACGCAATGAGCCCCCCCAGCCCCGGCCTGCGGCCCTGCCGGTGGTGCTCACCCCCGCCCCTGCCACCGCCATCCACGCCGGCTGAAGGCGCAATCCACCGCCGAGCTTCAGGCACTCTCGAACGGATTGGCCGGCATCCGCGTTCCCGTCGCGGCCGCCGCAAAGGCCAGTTGATCGAGCTGCTGCCGCTCCTCCGGACTGAGCTGCCAGGCCAGGGCGCCGGCGGCCTTGTCTGCCTGCTCCGGGGTGCGCAGGCCGACGATCGGCATCGCCCCATGGGCGCGACACCAGTTGAGGGCCACGGCGTCACCGCTGGCGGCATGGGCGGCACCGATCCGAGCCATCGCTTCCAGCAGTGGCTGCACCCCCGGCCACAGCCGGCGCCAGAGCAGTCCGCGCGGCCCCGGGGACAACGGCGGCAACGGCCCGGGGGGCCGGCCCAGCAGCCCCAGGGCCAGGGGGCTGTAGGCGATCAGCTCGATGCCCAGCTCCCGACACACCGCCGCCACCCCGCTGCTGGCCACAGCGGTGGGACAGAGCAGCGAGAGCTGAACCTGGAGGCTGCGCAGCGGCACCCCGCGCTGGGCCAGGTGGGCATGGAGCTGACGCAGGCGCTGCGGCCCCATGTTCGAAACCCCCAGGGCCGCCACCTCTCCCTGCTGCACCAGATCGGCAAGGCCATCCAGCAGGGGACCCTCCTGCCAGGGGGCATAGCGACGGGTGCTCCAGTGCAGCTGCACCAGATCGAGCTTGCCCCGCAGGCGCTGGCGCGAGGCTTCAAAGGCACGGCGATAGCCGCCCCGTCCCAGGCGCCAGGGGAAAGGCGCCAATTTCGTGGCCACGGTGAGGTGCCGGAGCTGGGCGGGATCGAGGCCGGCGCAGAATTCACCCAGCAGCTGTTCGCTGCGCCCCTGCAGGCGACCCGTGCCGTAGGAATCAGCCGTATCGAAGAACGACAGCCCCAGCTGCACCGCCCGCTGAAATGTGGCCGCCAGAATGGCGTCCTGTCGGGAGTCATAGCCCCAGAGAAACTGGTTACCCCAGGCCCAGGTGCCGACGCCGATGCCAGGCCCCTCCTCCCTTCCACCAGCCAGCTCAGGACCGGAAGGCTGCTGCTCCATGGCGATCGCGCTGCGGGAGGGTGGTCACCATGATCGACCGCCAGGCATCACCGGGGCAGCCGGCGGTCCAGGCCCTCAGGGCGAGACGAGCGCCCCTGGCCCGCAGCCCGGCAGCCATCGGCACAGCGCCGCCAGCTCAACGCCACTCCCGCCACCATCGCCACCCGTGATCTCGCCGCCGCCGATGTCGCCGTCCCCTTCAACGCCACTGTCTGCTTCAACACCACTGTCTGCTTCAACACCACTGACGTCTTCAACGCCACCGTCCCCTTCAACCTCAGCGTCAACGCCGCCGTCATGGCCGCTGAGATCGCCATCGCCATCGCCGCCGTCCCCATCAGCCCGGGCGACGTCCCCCCCGGCAAGCTCGTCCCCGTCAGGGCCGCCCGTCTCAGCCAGCAGCGGCGACGATCCGGTGCTCTGCGGCCATTGCGGCCGCACGGCCAGCAACGGCATCAGCTGCCAGGGCAGCTGCGTCGCCGATTCCGACTATTGATGGCCCCCAGCCGCCAGGCCGGGGCCGGGGCAGCGGCCTGGTTGCTGGGCCTGGCCTGGCTGGCGGGCCAGCAGGCCCCGGCCTGGGGTCAGCGGCTGGAGGGCCCGGATGATTTCGGCCGCTGGCAAGCCAGCCCCGGTCACTGCCTGCTGCAGCGCTCCACCACCACAGCGCCGAGCCGCCTGCGCAGGATCTGCCACAGCGCGAGGCTCGAACAACAGTTGCCGGGACTGCTCAGCCTGCGCCTGAGCGAGGCCGGCACCGACAGCAACCTGGCCAGCCCCCAGCTGACCCTGGCGGGAGTCCTGAAACCCGGCAGCCGGGCCATGGAGTGCCGCGACGGCCGCTGCCACCCCCGCTGGCCCGTGCTGCTGCAGGTGAGCGCCATGGCCGAGCGCGGCTTCGGCCCCCAGCCGGGGCTCAGCCAGCTGCCCCTGGCGCGGCTGGCCCATGGGGATTGCCGCCTGGATGCCGAAGGGGCCCGCTGCCAGGTGGACGACAACGATGGCCTGCAGTGGCAGGTGGACATCTCCTGGTGAATGCGGTTGGCGGCCTTCAGCACACGGCCGCGTTTCGTCACAACCACCACCAAAGCACTACAGATTCCCTTTAGGATTCGCTCACCCAGCGAACCTGATCATGCCCACTTCCGCTTCGCTGCTGGCTCTGGTCGGCGTCGTGGGATTCGCCCTGATCTCGATGCTGTTCGGTGTCTTCAGCTGAGCGCGCCCTCCAGCCCCGGCTCGATCGCACTCGGAGCCATCAACGGCCCCTGGCTCTCAGCGACCGTCTACCTAGCCTGAGGATCTGAATCGATCCGGCGCCTTGAAGCCTGAGGCGCCCGGGTACTGGGCCGTCACCCTGGAGTGCCTGAAGCAATCCCTGCAGACGAGCCCTGAAGGGCTGAGCAGCGTTCAGGCCAGCGAGCGGCTCAGCCGCCTCGGCCCCAACAGCCTGGCCAAGGCGTCCGGGTCGGGGGCCGCAACGTTGCTGATGCGTCAGTTCAGCAGCCCGATCATTCTGATCCTGGCCGGGGCGGCCTGCCTCTCGTTCCTGCTGGATTCGCCCACCGACGGCGTGATCATCCTGCAGATCGTGCTGATCAGCGGCCTGCTCGGCTTCTGGCAGGAGGTCGGCGCAGCCTCCGCCGCGCGACAACTGCTTCAGGCGGTGGAAGTGCGCACCACGGTGCTGCGGGATGGCAGAGCGACCAGCCTGCCGGTCAGCGAGGTGGTGCCTGGGGATGTCGTGCTGCTCTCCGCCGGGGCCGGCATCCCCGCCGACTGCCGCCTGCTGGAGGAACGGGATCTCAGCCTCAATGAAGCCGCCCTGACCGGCGAGAGCTTCCCGGTGGCCAAGCACCCCGGTCTGCAGCCGGCCGACACCCCCTGGCCCAGCGCACCGACGTGCTGCATCTCGGCACCCATGTGGTGAGTGGCTCCGGCCGGGCCCTAGTGGTGCACACCGGCCGCAGCACCGCCTACGGCGCCATCGCCGATCGGCTGCGACAGCGACCCGCTGAAACCGAGTTCGAGCGGGGGGTGCGCCGCTTCGGCAATCTGCTGCTGAAGGTCACCCTGGTGCTGATCGCCCTGATCTTCGCCTTCAACGTCTACCTCGAACGGCCGGTCGTCGACTCCTTCCTGTTCGCCCTGGCCTGGGGGTGGGGCTGACGCCCCAGTTGCTGCCAGCGATCATCAGCGTCAACCTGGCCCGCGGCGCGCGCCGCATGGCCCGGCGCCAGGTGATCGTCAAGCGCATGGCGGCGATCGAGAACTTCGGCAGCATGGATGTGCTCTGTGCCGACAAGACCGGCACCCTCACCGAAGGCACGGCCCGGATCAGCCTGGCGCTGGGCGCCGATGGAGCGCCCAGCGCCAGGGTGCTGCTGCATGCCTACGTCAATGCCTGCTTCGAGACGGGCTTCACCAACCCGATCGATGCGGCGATTCGCCGCCACGGTCCCCAGCGCGAAGCCCAGAGCGAGCCAACGATCGAGGGGGCCGCGTCTGACGGCTGGAGAAAGCTCGATGAGGTGCCCTTCGACTTCGCCCGCAAACGGCTCAGCATCCTGGCCCTGACTCCGGGCAGCGAGCAGCCGCTGCTGATCACCAAGGGAGCTCTGGCCAAGGTGCTCGACGTCTGCAGCTGGGCGGAACTGGGTGATGGTCGCAGCGTGCCGATCGCCAACCTGCAGGCATCGATCGAGGCGAACTACCACGCCCTCAGCGCCGAGGGCTACCGCCTGCTCGGCATGGCGATTCGCAGCAGCCAGCCCGGTGAAGACGACCTCGATGGCGTGATCGAACCCGACTCCGAGCGCAACATGACCTTTCTGGGGCTGCTGGCCCTCAGTGATCCGCTCAAACCGGCGATCGCCGCAACGGTGCAGGAATTGGCCTCCCTGGGACTGCGGCTGAAGATGATCACCGGCGACAACGCCCTGGTGGCGGCACGCGTGGCCCAGGAGGCGGGCCTGGCCCATCCGCAGGTGATCACCGGCGCCGAACTGCTGGAGCTCAGCGATGCCGCCCTGCCGATCTGCGCCCAGGTATGCGACGTGTTCGCCGAAGTGGAGCCGAATCAGAAGGAACGTCTCATCCTGGCGTTGCGCCGCGGCGGCAAGGTGGTGGGTTACGTGGGCGACGGCATCAACGATGCACCAGCCCTGCATGCCGCCGATGTGAGCCTGTCGGTACAGGGCGCGGTGGACGTGGCCAAGGAGGCCGCCGACATCGTTCTGCTGGAAAGCGATCTGGCGATCCTCGCGGCCGGGATCCGTGAGGGCCGCCGCACCTTCGCCAACACGCTCAAATGCGTGTTCATGGCCACCAGCGCCAGCTTCGGCCACATGATCTCGATGGCGGGGGCCTCCCTGCTGCTGCCGTTCCTGCTGCTGCCGTTCCTGCTGCTGCTGCCCAAGCAGATCCTGCTCACCAACCTGCCGGAGATGACGATCGCCAGCGACCGGGTGGACGCGGACTGGATCGAACGACCGCGTCGCTGGAGCATCCCCTTCATCCGCCGCTTCATGGTCACCTTCGGCTTGGTGAGCTCGGTGTTCGACTACATGACCTTCGCCGTGCTGCTCTGGGTGCTGGGCAGTGATGTGGCCCTGTTCCGCACCGGCTGGTACGTCGAGTCGGTGATCTCCGCCGCCGCCATCGTGCTGGTGGTGCGCACCCGTGGCCCCTTGCTGCGGAGCTCCCCCTCGCGGCCGCTGGTGCTGGCCACGGGGCTGGTGGTGATCGCCACCCTGCTGCTGCCGAGCACACCGCTGGGGGCCCTACTGGGCTTTGTGCCGCTGCCGCCGTTCTTTCTGTTCTGGCTGCTGCTGATTCTGGTGGCCTATGTGGTCACCGCGGAGCTGGTCAAAGCCTGGTTCTATCGCCACCATTTTGAGCAGATCTAGGAACGCGATGGCTGCGGACGCGAAGCGCTGCAATCCAAGCCTCGGCACCGCCGGCAGCCGGCCTGTCGGCCGCTGGGAACACTGGCTGCAGCAGCCGATCCCACCCGCCGGGGCGAGATCGGCCAGGCCCCGAGCCTTCGGCATGAAAACAGCTCTCGTTCTGTCCCTGCTGATGATGACGACCACAGGCTGCGTCCTGCCCCTGAGGGTTGTGCAGACGCTGATGCCCCCGCCCAGACCCGAGCCCGACAACACCCCTTATCCCAAGACGGTGCTACGTGGCATCGTGCCCGGCCAAAGAATCGACTGGATCGGTAATGACACGGTGGTGTTTGCGGGCCACCCCGTACAAACCAGAAGCCAGTCCTGGCTGTATGCCTGGGACATGAAGACCCCTCCAAAGAAACTGCTCGAAGGAGTGACAAGCTTTTGCGTCATTGGCGACAGAGTTGGGGCAGCCATTCGAGCCCCCAAGGGAAGGAAAAATCTTAGCCTTTGGATAACATTTCCCGAGCTAAAAATGCAACAGCGAATCCAACAAAAGCCCACAACCAAAGCCAGCTACAGCAGTAGATACACGTGTCAAGTACATCAAACGCCAGCGCCCCTTGTTGGACATTTCTGGAAGGAACTTGGAGGGAAAGAGGGATATCTTGATTTTGGCCCCCTGGATGGCACCTCAATGGGGCACGTCGCAACCCGACTCGACAACAATCTGACCAACCGCCAAGACACTGGCATAAGGATTGACCTGCCAATCCTTATGCACATCACCGATTGGCATCCACAGCCTGGCTATCTGCTCTACGACATCAATCTCAGCCCTGAGGAGCGCGAACGCTGGCAGCGCACCAACCGCCTGACCATCTGGCACCTTGACGAACAGCACCGCGGCCACGCCCTCAACGTACCGGCAGGCCCCTGGGTCAACACCCAGCGGGGCGACATCCTGTTCCTCAAGGCCCGCGACGGCCTGGTGATCACCACGAGGGGCTTTGCGCCAGATGGCTCACCGGGCAATGCCGGCGCCTACTTGGTGCAGGCCGATGGCCGTTATCAGCGCCTCGAGAAGGGCTTCGTCAGCGAGCCAGCCCTGTCGGCTGATGGCTGCCGCCTCGCCTACGCCTTTGAAAGATACAACGACCATCGATCTCAGCCGCATGAAGGAGGCCGGATCCTGGTGGTGACAAATCTCTGCACCAGACAGGCGCAGCGCTGATCCGGCTCAACGCTGCATCAAGCAGAACCCAATTCTTGCCAAAAAAACACTCCTTTCAACCATTGACCGATGGCTACGGATCCCCGCATCCTGCTGGATGCCGCCTTTGCGGCCTATGGCGATACACCTCCCGAAGGCTACAACAGTACCGGCCAGACAATCACCAACAAGGCCGGTCTCTATGCCACAGTCTACCGCAAAATCGGCGCCGAAGAGTACATCGTCGCTTTCCGCGGCACCGAGCAGAAGATCTCGGACATCAACGCCGACGTCCACAAAGGCTGGCCCCAATATAAGGATAGCGATGGGGAAATTCAGGACTTGCTACGAAACCTGCTTGAAACCGCCAGCCGCGTCGACATCACCGGCCACAGCCTCGGTGGCGCCCTGGCCCAGTTTGCCGTCTATGACCTCATCGATCAGAACCGGGAGCAGCCGATTGATCCCAACAAGATCAGTCTCACTACCTGGAATGCCCTCGGTGGTGAGTGGGCCCTGAAACAGGAGCGCACTTACGACCCCAACCTGCTGGATTCCTACAGCGTTGCCCACTACTACCGCAGCGACGACATCGTCTCTCGCCTCGGCAGGGGACACGTGGGCGGCAACTGCATTGAGTTGTATGAGCCTGAACGGCGGATCGCAGGTGTCGTCGCCGCCCACATGAAGGAGGAGCTGCTGCGGGGACTGGAGACAGGGACTGGTTATGTCAGACCGCCCGCCTACTTCCCGATTGCCGATTCCTCCCAGTCCATCGTCGCCTCGATCATCGGCGGTCTGATCCAAACCAAGGACGCCGAGACCCGGCTTGAGGGTCTGATCCAGATCGAAGTCGCCGCCATCCAGACTTTTGTGCTCAACGGTGAACAGCTGGGCCTGGATCTGGGCTACCTGCTGGGCACCATCTGGATTCAAGAGAGGGCATCGAAAATCAATTGGAACTTACCACCGCTCATCGGGTTGAGCGAAAGCCTGGTCCGTGACATACCGTCAGGGACCTTATTACCCCCCTTCACGGAAAGCATCCTCAGCTATGTGGAAAAACTATTCCAAGACGGGCATCTGATCGAAACGTACGTCTCCCTGTTCCGGGAGACATGCCAACGACTGGTCCAAAATCTGATCGCCAATCTCTCACTCGTCGATCTGGATCGAGCTGCCTTCTTCAACTGGCTGATTCTGCGACCCACGTTCTTCAGTTCCATGAATCCCCAGATCGTCGAGCCCCTGCCAGGGACACCCGACCTGATGGCGATGTACTACCTGATCCATGACGGTCTGGATCAGGCCGCCGCCTATTCCTGCCCCCTGGTGCTGGATCTCGATGGTGATGGCATCGAAACGCTGGCCCTCGAGCGATTGAGGCTTCATTTCGACCACGACGGCAACCAATTCGCCGAACGCAGCGGCTGGGTGGCACCCGACGATGGCCTGCTGGTGTGCGACCGCGATGGCAACCAGACGATCGACAAGGGAAGTGAGTTGTTTGGCAACCAGACCCGACTGGCCAATGGCAGCCTTGCCGCCAACGGCTTTGAGGCACTCAGGGAGTTTGACGGCAACGGCGATGGCTGGATCGATGGCGCCGATGCCGATTGGGCCCGTTTGCAGCTCTGGCGGGATCGCAACGCCAATGGCAGCGTCGAAGCCGGAGAATTGAGCTCACTCGCCGAAGCGGGTATCGCCCGCCTGGATCTGGCCTATGACAACGCCAACATTGTCGATGACCAGGGCAACCAACAGCGGCAACTGGGTAGCTATCGCACCAGCCAGGGGGAGCGGCGTTCCCTGGTGGATGTCTGGTTCCAGGTGAATAAAGTCCAGAGCCTCGATCTCGCTCCGCTCGCCCTTGATCCGGAGATCGCCCGGCTGCCGAACATCGGCGGCATGGGCAACGTCCCCAGCCTGCACCAGGCCATGCAGCGCGATGCCACCGGCCAGCTGCGCCAACTGGTGGAGCAGTGGCAACAGGCCTCGCCAGAGCTGCGTCCCAGCCTGATCCGCCCGCTGATCTATCGCTGGACCGGCGTCCACAACCTGCCGGCCTCGGGGGGGAGGGGCCTCGACGACCTCCGCTCCCTGAATGCGATGGAAGCGCTGCAGGGCAGTCCCTACCGCTATGGCGAGGGGATCCAGGTGGAGATCGCCGGCATCGTGATCGGCCAGACCTTTGCCAAGCTCTGTGACCTGGTCGGCAACGTGCTGGAGGCCAGGGAGCTGCTGGCATCGGTGCTGAGCCCCGAGCTGCTGCAACTGGATCCGCAGAAGCTCGGCTATCACTGGGACGGGATCGGGGTGATCCAGGCGCTGCTGCGCCGCTATGGCGACCAGCCCAGCGATCAGCAGCTGCTGCGCCTGGGCCTGGCAATTCGCAGCCTGCCGGCGACGGGCAGCGATCTGATGGCCACATTCCGCTCGCTGGCGCTCAAGGCGGAGAGCCCGCTGGGCCAGCGCCTCTGGCTGCTGGTGATGGATGAACACATCCGCAGCAGCAACACCGACGACTGGTTAATGGGAGGGTTCGCCAATGAACTGCTCGAAGGCACCGATGGCAACGAGCGCATGACGGCAGGCATGGGCCATGACGCCCTGCTGGGCAAGGGACAGGACGATCTGCTCTACGGCCAGGGTGGCGACGATGTGCTCGACGGTGGCACGGGTAACGACTCCCTCGAAGGAGGGGAAGGCCAGGACACCCTGGTCGGGGGCAGTGGCAACGACAACCTGCGAGGCGACGCGGGTGATGACACCCTGAGCGGCGGTACGGGAAACGACATCCTCGTCGGTGGATTGGGGAACAATCTCTACTGTTTCGCCCCTGGCGACGGCCAGGACTCCATCTACGGCTGGTACGAACCTGACCAGCTGCCGGTCAACACCATCCTGCTGCAGGGCTCCCTGGGGCCCAGCGATATCCGCATCCAGCGCTACTGGGAGGATCTCCTCCTGATTCTGGGCAATGGTGATCAACTGACGATCAATAAATATTTCCTCTGGGATGATCCCTACAACTCCTCCCGCCCACTTCAGTTCCTGCAATTCGCGGACGGCACCATCTGGGATCAGGTGACACTGACCTATCTGTCCCTGCAGGGAACCAGTGCCGGCGACCTCCTCTACGGCAGCATCGCTGCCGACACCATCCATGCCAGCGAGGGCAATGACACCGTCTATGCCGGGGGAGGTGATGATCAGCTGCTGGGCGACAGCGGCAATGACCTCCTCTGGGGAGATCAAGGCGATGACGACATCGACGGCGGTCTGGGCAATGACACCCTGGATGGCGGCATGGGCAACAACAGCTACCACTTCAGCCGCGGTGGTGGCCAGGATCAGATCACAGCCTGGTTTGATGTGGCTACGGATGCCGTCAATCGCATCGTCTGCGACGCCACGATCCTGACAGCAGACCTGCGCATCAGCAGGGTATCGAATGAGCTGAAGCTGAGCCTTGTCGGCAGCGATGACAGCATCTCAGCGAAGGCAGTCTTTGATGGCGATCACAGAAATAGTCGCCGCAATCCAGTGCATGAGGTGATCTTCAACGATGGCACCATCTGGACGATGGAGTGGATGATCACCCAGACCATGCAGGGAAGCGAAGACAACGACACCCTTCTGGGGGTGGAAGGCAACGACACGATCCAGGGGCAGGGCGGCCATGACCATCTCTCAGGCGCCAGTGGCAACGATCTGCTGATCGGTGGCCCAGGAGATGACTGGATCCTGGGGGGGCCTGGCGATGACTACGGCGAGGGGGGACCTGGCGATGACTTCATCGAAGGCGGCCCTGGCGATGACACCATTGAGGGTGGCGCCGGCCTTGACTACACCAATGGCAGCGAAGGCAACAACACCTACCGCTTCGCCAGGGGCGATGGCCAGGACTTCATTTCACCCTGGTGGGGCAACGACCCCAGCCGCAACAACATTCTGGAATTCGCGGCAGGCATCACGCCAGCGGAAGTCACGGCCCGGCGCTACGGCTGGGGATTGAATCTGGAACTGATGATCGCTGGCGGCAGCGATCTGATCACTCTGATCAAATTCTTCTACGCCGACTCCGCCACCAGCTTCGGGGTGACATTGCAGGAGGTGCGCTTTCAAGATGGCAGCCGCTGGACCATCCAGAACCTGGTGGATCTGGCGCTGAGCGGTACGGCCATGGCCGAGGAACTGGTGGGCACCGCAGGCGCTGATCGAATCAGCGGCGCCGGCGGCGATGACACACTCTGGGGCACTCAGGGGAATGACACGCTCGATGGCGGTCTCGGCAACAACGTCTATCAATATCGCCTGTACGACGGCAATGACACGCTGAGCTCCTGCTTCGACCCCAACAGCGCTCGCCAGAACGTCTTGAACTTCGATCGCCAGATCAAGCCCGTCGACATCAAGATCACCCGGCTCGGCTACCGACTGCGACTCGACATTCTCAGCAGTGGCGAATCGATCAGCATCGAAGACTTTTTCCGCGACGGCTCCGTTCAGAACAACTACAACCCGCTGCAGACGGTGCGCTTCAGCGACGGCACCAGCTGGTCGGCGCGCACCCTGGCCACCATGGTGAGCAATCTGATCAGCGGCACCAGCGCCGACAACACGCTCAAGGGCGGCAGCGGCGATGAGTGGCTCGATGGCCTCGGCGGCAACGATCAGCTGCTGGGTATGGCCGGCAACGACCAGCTCAGCGGTGGCCTTGGCAATGACACCCTGCTGGGCGGTGATGGTGACGACCTGCTCGATGGCGGCGATGGCCTGGACACCGCCTCCTATGCCGGCGTACTGGGCTCAGTGGCCCTGGATCTCGGACTGAGCGGCCCCCAGGCCAGCGGCGCCGGCGGAGTCGACACCCTGGTGGCGGTGGAACATCTGATCGGCGGCAGCGGCGGCGATCGCCTGCTCGGCAATGGCGCCGCCAACCGGATCGACGGCGGCAATGGCGACGATCTCATCGATGGGGGGGCTGGCAACGACACCCTCATCGGCGGCAATCACAGCGGCGGCGACAGCCTCAGCTACGCCTTGGCAACAGCAGGGGTGAAAGTGAGCCTGGCCCAGACCACGGCCCAGAACACCGGTGGGGCAGGCAGCGATCTGCTCAGCGGTTTCGAGCACCTGCTCGGCTCGCGCTTCGCCGACAACCTCAGTGGTGGCAGCACAGCGAACCGGATCGACGGCGGTGCCGGCAACGACACGATCCAGGGGGGCGCTGGCGCCGACAGCCTGCAGGGGGGCGAGGGGGCCGACCTGTTCCTGATCGCCAGCAGCAGCGAGGCCGGCAATGGCAGTGGCAGCAGGGACCTGATCACCGACTGGGGCAACGGCGACCGGATCGACCTCACCGCCATCGACGCCCGATCGGACCAGGGAGGCAACCAGGCCTTCACCTGGATCGGCAGCGCCCCGTTCAGCGCGCTCGGCCAGCTGCGCTACAGCCTTCCGGGCAGCGGCAGCGGCCTGCTGGAAGGCAACTGCAGCGGCAACCTGGCTGCTGATTTTCAACTCGAACTCAGCGGAGCCCCAGCCCTGAGCGCGGTTGCCATCGCATTGTGAAGACGCGGGGTGGCCGAGTTTTACAGTGTGCGCCTGAGCGATCGGCACACATGACCCTGACACCACCACGCTGCTCCAGCTGCCGCAATCTCACCGGCTGTGCCGGTGCCGGCGGTGTTTGTCGGGTCTGGCAAGTGATGCTCAACGCCACCATGGCCTCACAGCAGAACTGCCCCCACTGGCTGGCGCGAGCCCAGGGCTGACTGGGGCAAACCAAGCCACATCCTGTCGTTCAGCCATGCCTGATCAAGGCCGAAGCTGGGTTCTGATGTCCACTGAACTGCAGCAATCGCTTGACATACTGCTCCGGCTGGGCACTGACCAACCGAGGAGAAGGCCGTACGGCGACGGTCCGCTGTTGATCCACTGAAAGGATAAGACAACCTCTCAGCGGCTAATCGGCAAATCGCGGACTCAAGAGCGCGAATAAAACGTACTGCCCTGATCGACTCGAGGGATTAACAACGATGCAACTTAGAAGGACGAGCGCTTCGGCCCAGGATAATATTTTCTTAAATATCGCCATGAATCAGCAAAACGGATTAACGATACGTCGAGAAATATACTCAATCGAAGGCTGCATTCATAGCGCCGAGATCAGCTGGCCATAGGGTAGTCATCGCCATACTTTACGGGAGTCGCTGCATTCATGAGTTCAACCGTTGTCTGATAACCCTGAGCCACCGTGACTTCATGCTGCGCACCGATGTCCCTGAGGGCCGTGACATCAAAATTGGGAGCGGTGATCCAACTGAAACCCTTGCCGAAGGTGTTGTCAGGGTTCACCACATACCAATGACAGGCTGTATCGGGAACAGCCACGGAACACTTGGTCCAATCGTTGTCCCACTGAGGAACCTGAACGAAGGTCAGGGCAAGCAACAGAAAACCGAACAGGCTGGAAATCATATGCCGTAAAAAATCTTCACAAATCCTAGCAGCGAGCCGCTGCGCTCGCTTCCAGTCGGAGCAATCCTGCCGGTCGCTGCTCGCACGGTGCCTGGTGCCATCGGCTGCTCCCAGCGCCCAGCCTCAGGTTCGTTTCGCCCAGATCGCCTCCAAGGCCTTGCGAAACTCGCTGTCGCCCATTGGACGGGCCATGCGACGCCGGCGCAGGATGCTGCCGATCCACCAGATCTGCAGACCCCCAAAGGCCAGAGCCAGCAGCGCCAGCGGGACGTAACCCCAGTTCAGATGGTCCATTCCTTCAGCCACCAAGACTTTTCGACAACGCCTCTGCGACGGCCGCCTGAATCTTATGGCCAAGATCATCCCTTGCCCATTGCTCAGACATCATTTCCGTCTGTCGCAGCACCGACGCAATGGCCACTGACTGGTTCCTGCTCGGAAGGTTGTTTGGATCGTTTGAGCAGAGCGTTGATCATGATTCGCAGTTTCGCGCGAACGTTTTTTTATTGCCAATTGATGCTCAGATTGCCTCGTAGCTTTTCGGCCAGTTCCTGTGCCAGCTTCATCAGCACCTGATCGCCCGTCAGGTCGTGTGCTGATTAGTTGTTCGCAAGCGCGTCGTAGAAGAAGCTCTTCGCTCGCTCAGCAGCAGAGATGTCATTGCCCTGATGACCTCCCCTACGCCGAGGCGAACAGACCCAGCGAGAGGTACACCAGCTCAAGGGGTGGGGCTGCCTGGTGAATCGGGAGAATCGTTACGAATCTTGCTTCGACAAAAACTGTGAACGTTGCCCAAGACTGGCATCAATCCTTCCGATTTTGCAATCGTATTCTCGCCTCTTATTTTCCATCGCCTGCCAGTTGCCTTCAACCCACGTCGCAACGGTCGCCAACATTCGCAGGACGTCCTCTCCCATCTCTGTCAGTGCGTACTCAACGCACGGCAGCGAA
The DNA here is from genome assembly GCA_947378425.1 of Synechococcaceae cyanobacterium. Lineage (GTDB taxonomy): Bacteria > Cyanobacteriota > Cyanobacteriia > PCC-6307 > Cyanobiaceae > Cyanobium. Next base: position 134,059 of record CANCJV010000002.1, on the reverse strand, counting down.
GCATTCATCACCGCCCGCTTGTTATAACCATCTCTTTCAAGTTCTCTCAGATTGGCGGCAAGAACTTTTTGCGAGATTCCCTCCACGCCTCTGAGCAGAGCATTGAATCTCATGCCCCATCCCCAAGAATGAACAGCACAAGCAGGGACCATTTGTCTCCTATTCGTTTTCTCGTGACCTCAAAGCAGAAGCACTCCTTGGATACACCCCTTTTAATCGAGCGGTTTTCCCCTTCCATACGAACTGATGGTGAATGAGCCCTGGCTTGCGCCGCAACGACAGCGTCAGCGTCAGCAGTTTCCCTTGGCAACGTACTTTCATTTTAATCCCGACTTGACATACCGCCAATGGACACCCATTCTAGTCGCAAATTGATTGCGATGTCATAGCAGGCGAAAAGGCTCTTGTTCTCTGCTCAACTGGCAAAGTCGGTCGCAATGTCTGCCTTGCGCTTGCACAGACAGAGTTTGACGTCTATGGAACAACGCGCTCAGGCTATCTTGCGACCATAGGCACAACCGCCGTTATTGCAGATTACTCGAAGCGTGCAGACCTCGATCGCGCATCAAGGAGACGGGGGCAAAGAAAGTCTTTGTCCTAACAGACTACTTCAGCGCGGCAAAGAAAAGTGTTGACCAAGAGGTCGCTCAAGGCAAGAGTAAGATTGATGCCGCGAAGGAAGCCGGCGTCGACCACATCATTTTCATGAGCGTTGCAGATGCCGAATCCTTTGACGACAAGACTCATCACATCAAGGCAAAAGTCATTCTAGAGGACTACCTCAAGCAATCTGGCCTCAATTTCACGATACTCCGCCCTCGGCGTTCTTTGAAAATCTTGATGATGCTGCGAATTCGAATCCACTCAAGAAGGGAAGAGTCAGCTTTCTTTCCGACAAAGAGTGCAAGTTTTGCTCAACCTATGATGTCAGCCGCGCTGCTGCAGTCGTGCTCCGAAATCCGCAAGATTAGTACGGAAAGTCACTGGATATAGTTGACTGGAAGGGTGATCTTGACGCGATTGCCACTGCCTTGGGAAAGGTAAGCGGGACCAAGGTGCACCCTCAACTCGCCATGCCCATCGCGATGCGACGACTTTTCCTGAACGACCTGCGCCACATGTGTCTCTATTTTGAGGAGCATGGAATCACCGCGGAACCCGAGGATTTCAGAAAAGTCGTCCCCAACCAGCTTTCGGCAGAAGACTGGTTCAGATTTCACAATCGCTACGCCAACGGTGATTCAATCGTCACGGATTAAATCGGCTCCTTATTGCATTGATCGGGGTTCGGTATTGCCCTGTCACTTCTGCCCATCACAGACTTCATCGCCAAGTGCGAGACCCGGCAATCGTCTAAGCCTTCTTCACCCATTTCTGTTGCAGTGACTTACGAAAGTCCTGCTTCTTTCATGGGTTGGGCAAAGTCGCGCCTGCTCCGCATTCTGCTGGTCCACCAGACCAGAAAACCAGCCACCGCAAGGGCGAGCAAACCCAGTGAGAGGCATCCCCAGGCCAGGTTCTCCATCCCGCCGCTTTCTTTCTGCACCTTCAGGCATCGCTGGGGGCGCTGGTTCAGCGTGAATCCCCACTGGTTTTCCTTGACCAGAATCCCGCCGTGCTCACGGACCCTCGCGGGCACCCCCTTGCCCGATGTTCGGGACCTTGCCCCAACCGCGATCCCGCCCTGGGTCTCCAGGCCATGGTCGGCCCCGTCAGCGGACTGGGCCTGGGCTCCTGAGTCAGGTCGGGAAGGTGTTCATCGATGGAGCACCCAGCGCAGGGCACCCAGGGCAAACGTGATGCCGACCATCGTGTTCCAGACGAAAGCCTTGTGAGCGCTCAGGCACCGGAGAAACGGCGGCATGAGCCTGGGTGCCTCAGCAGCAGGATGGTGGTGAGCACCAGATAGGCGATGGGGATTGCGAGCGCCGCAAGGACCGGAACATTCATGGCGTTCGCTCAGGATCGCCCTGGTTGTTCAGCGGTTGAAATTCTTTCAGGAGAGCCCGGTTGAGGTTGTCGTCACAACCCACCACCAACTGCGGGTAGATCGTGCCCTCCCTGAATGGTGCATAGGCCTTGGCACACACAGCCCTGGTGGCCTCGCGCCACTGCTGAAAGAGTGCCTTGGGAATTTTCCGCTGCAACCTGGCATCGGACTGATCCAACGACAGACCCGCGCAGTAGCGCATCTCCACGGTGTTCTCACCAGGGCAGCGGACCTGAGGTTCCCGAGCATGGGCGCTGCTGGTGGGTAGCAGGAGGGCGGCGAGCAGCACCAGGTGCTTCATCGGGGACGAATGCCTTTCCGTTCAGGTTATGGGGCGCCGACCCCGGCCAAGCGGCAACCGGATCAGAAGGGACACCATGGACTCCTTGCCCCTTCGCAGGCCGATCAAAAGCCCTGCCTCACCCTCAAGCGTCCTCGCCACTGAGCTGGCGGAGGTACTCCTCATTTGATGTGCCGCCTGCGACGTGAGGTCCGGTTCAGGCTCAACTTGCTATGGCGCAGCTCCTCCCAGGCCCTCTCCAGTTCTGTCAGCAGCGACAGCTCACTGCTCGGGCCCTGGGCGGCAGCGGCAAAGGCCAGGGCCAGTCCCAGCGACAGCAGCACCACCCGCAAGCTGTCCTTACCCAGGGCCAGCAGCTGGGCGGGATCCAACCCCTGACCAGGCGCCTGGGGGTGCCGCTGCCGGGCCCGCTGCTCAGCGGCTTGCAGCTGGGCGAGCAGACCGGATTTGATCGCCGCCAGGCTCTGGCTCTGATCCACCGAGCCCAGCGGTGGGGCCTGAATCGCCGCCAGCTTGACCTGTAATGCCGCGACGTTGTCGGCGCTGACCACGGCCTGGCGGAACTGGGCGATGCGCTGCAGCTCCTGGCGGGCGCCACGGGATTCGGCAGCACCGGCCCAATCGAGGGCCCTCCAGGCCGCCAGACCTTGCAAGGGGATCAACAGCAGAAAGCCGACCGCCACCCAGCCACTGCAGCGGCGCACCAACAACCGCCGCGCATGATGGCGGCGGGACTCTGGCTGCAGCGCAGGATGGCGGCGTGACTCTGGCTGCAGAGCCGCCGCCAGATTGAGTAGCAGCACCGCCAGCAGGGCCAGAAAGCCGTTGCTGCAGAACGCTGCGGTGAAGGACAGCTGCCAAAACGGATCGGCCAGCTTCAGCGGAATCAGCGGCATAGCCACCGCGAGCACGAACATCAGCAGCAACGCATTGGCCACGGACGCCAGCAACGAGGCCAGGCGCTGGCGCTCACCAACGGGAAGGGATATCTCCACGACCTAGCCTCAAACCAGAGGCTGATCGGAACCTACTGGAACGCGGGACTCCTGGATACGCTTCCTCAACTTGCGGCTGAAGCCGAAGGCGGCACCGGCGCCGAACAGAGGCAGGGGTCCGGGGACTGAGACATCTTGAGTAACGGGAGTGGCTTGGGCCCAAACAGAAGAACTGTCACCGGCACTAAAAGATTGGCCAGACAGAACGATGTTAGGTCCAGGTATAAAAACCTCCGCAAAAACCGCACCAGGACCAGAGAAGCTGTAATCAAAAAAGGGACCAAAACCTTGGAGGTGCCTTACTATCCCAAAGCCGTTCCCCACTGCAGTGGCAAACTGATTCGCGAGGTTTAAGCCCCCCCACCAGGGCATCACGCCCGGCGCCGGGGGCTGGGCAAATTTGCTGGTATTGCCGTTGTAGCTCCCCGTAAAGGTGGTGACGTCGTACTGCAATCCGCCCACCGTCACTCTGCATGTACCGGCCGGCGTGACTTGAGCGCAGGCCGCCTGGGCCGAGCCCGGGCTGAGGCTGAGGGCAGCAAGGGCCACCGCGGCGCCGAGGGCCAGCTTCGACAAGGGGATAGGGCGTCCGCCTGAGCGGAATGCTTGCGAAGACAGCACGGCTGAACGGTTGTAGCAAAAAGACCCACCAATCTTTTCTGCAGCCAGCGAGAGTTCCGACCCAGGACGCTGAACTCCACCCAATTGGGGCGAAGTTCGTCGGCGCCTGTGGCCGGATGCCCACAGGGGCGGCTCAAGCAGGAGCGCCGAACACTTCTGGAGCAACAGACAAGACCCCAGCGGGCCAGCTCAGCGACCACCAAGGCGTGCCAGCCCCAGCTGCAGGGCCTTGGCCACCGCCTGGCCACGGCTGCCGGCGCCAAGCTTGCGGCGCAGCGACTTGCCGAGGCTGCGGGCGCTTTCGTAGGTGATGCCCAACTGCTCGGCCACCTGCCGATCGCCGAGGCCCTGCACCAGCAGTTCCACCATCGCCAGCTCGCGGGCAGTGAGCGGCGGCGGCTCATCCCGCCAGGGCTGCCGCTGCACCGAAGCGGCCTCCATCGCCTCCAGCACAGTGGTGGAGCGGAAGCGCTGGCCGATAGCGATGCTGCGGCTCATCGCCACCACGGGCCTGTCGGCGGTGAAGCAATCCGTCTCCGACAGCACCGCATCGGCCCGGGAGCGGCCGACCGCCACCAGATCATCGAGGCGGGGATCGACGATCAGGATCGAGCGGATGTCGTCCACCAGATCGCGGGCTGCCTCCACCAGCGCCAGGCCGGAGCCCTGCTCCAGCTGGTTGGTGGTGATCAGCAGACCCGGCCGGGTGCGGGCCAGGCCCTCCAGGGCCTCGGCTTCGGTGGTGACCATGAAGGCCAGCCGCTGCCGGGACAGGGCCATGTTGTGGAAGCCCAGCAGCATCAGCCGGCTGGCCGAGGCCAAGCCCGCCTGCAGGCGGATCTCACTGCTGAGCACCCAGGTGGCCGCATTGGAATACCTCCTGGTGGTGCGCGAGAAGGTGGGCAGCAGTTCCAAGGAGGATGAATGGGCGACTGCCGCCGGAAGTCTGACGTGGGAGGGCCTCAGCCGGCGCCCTGGAGCTGGGCCGCCATCCGGGCCGGCAGCGGCAGGGCCGTGGCGGGGGGGGGAGGAGAAGCGCAGGGAACGCAGGAAGAACGTCCGGCCCTTGGCGGTGGCCACCGTTGCACGGTGCTGCACTTCGGCCCTGTGCCATTCACGGGCAAGGATGTCGGCCCCCTTGACCAGCAACACCGGCCAAAACCACGAGCGGGCCCTACTGCGGCAGCTGCTCGACGAACTGGATCTCGATGGGGTCCTGATCCAGGCCGACACGCTCCACCCGCAGAAACCGTTTTTCGACAGCTCCAGGAGCAGGGGGCCGACTTCCTTACTAACGGCGAAAGCCAACCAGACAACGTTGCACCGCCAGATCCTCAGCCAGTTCCAGGGGAAACGGCACATCCCTTGCGTGGCAACAGATCAGGAGAAAAGCCACGGCCGTGACATCACCTGGAAGCTGCGTGCGACACAGGGACCGGAGCACATCCGCGAGGCCTGGATCGGCACCAGCTGGATTCTGGACGTGAGCGCCAACGGCACCAGGGACGGCAAGCCCTTTCAGGCGACCCACCATTGATCCATCAGCCCTGCTGCAACTGCTGCGGGATCGCTGGAGCATTGAGGGCTGGCACTGGATCCATGACACCCAGCTCCATGAAGATGCCCACCGCTACCGGGGCAACGGCGCCGGGGCATTAGCCACATTGCGGACGGCAGCGATGAACCTGCTGGGTCTGTCTGGTTTTCGTTCGACCCGCGCTGGCACGCAGGCGGTGATGCACGACATCACGGCACTGCTGACGATGGCGATGGCGATGGCGATGCGCCAGCCACAATGGAACCAGCGCTGAAACCTTGAATCAGCCCTCGCTCAGCCCGAAAGTTGGAATCTTATTGATGGGATGCTTCAGTCGCTCCAGGAGGCTGATGCTGAGGTTTTTGGATGGGTTGTCGGGAGCACTAACGCCACGCGCTACCCGCTTGCGGCCGGAAAGCTATGGGTGGAATCCCTCTCACGGAGCCATCAAAAACTTGCCAACAATTTCAGGCACCAAAAAGGTCAAGGACATAGCCTTAGGCGCCAAAAATTCGACACCCCTCCCAAGGCAAATAGCGTGACACACCAGAAAGACAAAAAGGCGGCACCCAGATTCGAACTGGGGGTAAAGGATTTGCAATCCTCTGCCTTACCACTTGGCCATGCCGCCGGCCGGGGAGCAAACTCCCAGCTGCGGATCGTATCAGCCATCGCATGCCAACGCCGTCCTCGCGCCGCCTGCTGGTTCTGAGCAACGGCCACGGCGAGGACCTGATCGCCCTGCGGATTCTGGAGGCCCTGCACCGCCAAAGGCCCGCGCTGGAGCTGGCGGTGCTGCCCCTGGTGGGGCTGGGCCAGGCCTTCGCCGCGGCCGAAGCGGCCGGCTGGCTGCAGCGCCTGGCCCCCGGTCGCCAGCTGCCCAGTGGTGGCTTCAGCAACCAGAGCCTGCGGGGCCTGCTGGCTGATCTGCTGGCCGGACTCCCCCTGCTCAGCTGGCGGCAGTGGCGGTTGGTACGTGCCTGGGGCCGCGGCGGTGATCCGATCCTGGCGGTGGGCGATCTGCTGCCCCTGCTGCTGGCCTGGGCCGGCGGCGGCCCCTATGGCTTCATCGGCACCCCCAAGAGTGACTTCACCTGGGCCTCGCCGCCGCCGACCGGCTGGGGGGACTCGCCCCTGGCCGACGCGTACCACCGCGCCAAAGGCAGCGAGTGGGATCCCTGGGAGTGGGCCCTGATGGGCGCGCGCCGCTGCCGGCTGGTGGCCGTGCGCGACCGCCTCACCGCCATCGGCCTGCGCCGTCATCGGGTGGCGGCCTGCGCCCCCGGCAATCCGATGATGGACGGCTTCACGCCTGAGCCCCTGCCGGCGCCCTTGCAGGACAGGGCCAGGCTGCTGCTCCTGGCCGGCAGTCGCATGCCCGAGGCCCTGCACAATCTGCGGCGCCTGCTGGCGGCCCTGCCCGAACCCGGAACCCCTCCGGAGCTGAGCCTGCTGCTGGCCACCGGTTCCAGGCCCAGTCCCGGGGAACTGGCGCCGCTGCTGCAGGCCGCCGGCTTCCAGGCGATGCCCGCCACCGACCATCGGGCCCTGGATCTGGGGGCCGCGGCCGGCTGGCGGCGTGACGGGCAGGAGCTGTGGATCGGCCCTGGCCGCTTCGCCAGCTGGGCCGCCTGGGGGGACCTGGGCCTGGCCACCGCCGGCACCGCCACCGAACAGCTGGTGGGGCTGGGGATCGGCGCCCTGTCCCTGCCCGGTGCCGGCCCCCAGTTCAAGCGGAGCTTTGCCCGCCGCCAGAGCCGCCTGCTGGGTGGTTCCGTGCAGCCCTGCCACTCGCCAGCCGAGCTGCGGCAGCGGCTGCTGGCCCTGCTGGCCGACCCGCTCCAGCGGCAGCAGCTCGGCCGCATCGGCCGCCGACGCATGGGGCCCTCCGGCGGCAGCGACCGGCTTGCCGCCCTGATCGGCCGCCAGCTCCTGGGGGGAGGATGATGGCCTCGAGGATCTCCGCTGCTCCCCCGCATCCGGCCCCCTGCCCCTCGGCCCCCACCATGCCCGCCATTCCCGACCGCCACTACAACGCAGCCTGTGGTCGCCTGGCCAGTCAGCTCGGCCTCAGTCTGGCCTCAGCCCGCCGCAAGGTCGACGTCCGCGCCGTCAAGGACGGCATCCGTGACACCGCCGGCAAGGTGGTGCTGGCCGCTCTGATGGTGGAGGAAGCCCAGGCCAGTGGCGTCGATGCCGGTGCCATGCTCACCGCCCAGCTCGGCACCGTCGGCAGCGACGAGTTGTTCATGACCGAAGACTGAATTTCTCGGCCGCTCCCGCCAGAGGGGGGCTGGATGCAGCCCCGGCCTCCGCGCCCGGAACGACCCTCCCCTGGCGTCCGTCCAGCAATCCGCCGAACGGATGACAGCGCGGCGGAGTTGCCGCGGATCTCAGTGCTCGAAGATCTGGCCGAAGCGCTGGCGATCGAGGGACGCGAACACCGGCACACAGCCAAAACAGCGCTGGGCCAGCGCCCAGCGCTCCTCCCGCCGCAGCATCGTCTCGAGCCGATCCCGGGCTGGCAGCAGCCAGCGCACATCGCCGGCGGCATAGGCGAGCTGGGTGTCGCTGAGTTCCTCCACCCGGCCCCAGTCCGAACTCTGGGCCTGCTTGTCGAGCTCCACCCCCACCAGCTCGTTGACCACATCCTTGAGGCCATGGCGGGGTGCATAGGTGCGGGCCAGGCGGCTGGCGATCTTGGTGCAGAAGATCGGCTGGACGGCAATGTCCAGGTTCTCCGCCAGGGCCGCCACGTCAAAACGGGCGAAGTGGAACACCTTCTCGATCGCCGGATTCTCCAGCAGCTGACGCAACCGCGGCGCCTCGCTCTGGCCCCGGGCCAGGCGGATGCAGCAGACGTTGTCGGCGTCATCGCAGATCTGCACCAGGCAGAGGCGATCACGCCCATGGATCAACCCCATCGCCTCGGTGTCGATCGCCAGGGCCCTGGCGCTGCCGTACAGCGCCAGCCAGGCTTCATCGAGATCGCCGTCGAACACCGCGAAGCGGACCGGCGGAACCGAGGGCCCGCCGCTGGAGGGAGTGGTGCTGGCGGAAGTGGGGGCCTGAGTCATCGGGAGCGGATCCATACGCATGGCCCACATCGTGGCCCAGAGCCATGGCCGACGACAGCGCTGGAACGGATGCGTGAGAATGCAGGGCCAGCACCGCCCATGCGCCGATGTCCCCCCTGGCTTCGACCCTGCTGCTGACCCTGCTGATGGCGATCGGCCTGGTCTTCTTCCTGCGCGCCGCCAGCAAGGACCGCACGACCGTGGTGGAGGTGCATTCGCCCCGCCCGCCGCTGGAGGTGCTCAACGGCCTCAGTGACTGGCTCAGTGCCCGCGGCTGGCTGAGCGAAGGCGGCGATGCCCAGCGCCAGTTGCTGCGCTACCGCGGTCAGGTTGAGGCCAGCCTGCCCCTGGCCCTGCTGCTCTCGCTGCTCGGCGCCATCGGCGCGGCCTGTCTCGGCCTGGTGCTCTGCCAGCTGCTGCCCCAGCTGGGCTGGTGGCCCCTGCTGCTCACCCTGATCGGCCCCGCCGCCGGCCTGATCTATCGGCGCCGGGCCGCCCGGGCCGAGGTGCTGGAGCTGCGGCTGATGAACGAAGCGAATCAAACCGACGGTGGCAGCACCCTGCGCCTGCGCGCCCACCGCGATGAACTGATCGCCATGGAACTGGAACTGGGCCCCAGCCTGCAGCTGGCCAGTGACGGAACCCTGCTGAGCTCCCCCATCTGATCGCCCCATGGCCATGCCCTCCCTGCCGGTGACCAGCGTGCTGACTGCGCGCCGCGGGGGCCACCGCCCGATCGAGGGCCGGCGGCGGCTCAGGGATGGGCAGGCTTCCGCCCTGCCCTCGAAGGCGCGGCAGGCATCCCGTCGGCTCGCCCAAGGTCTGCGCCAGGGGGGATGGCAGCTCGGTGGATGGCTGCTCGGCAGCTCTCTGCTGGGCGGCTGGCTGCTGGGCGGTGGCGCCATCAACCCGGCGCAGGCCCAGATGGCTTTCGGCCAACCCGGGCTGGGCCAGCCACCCCTGCCCAGCACCGACCCCGCGCCGGTGGCGGCGCTGCCGGCCTTCGATCCCCTCACCGGTCCCCGCAGCCATCTGCAGCGCGACTGGGTCGGCCTGAGCCGCGTCAGCGCCACCACGCCGATCCTGGTGATGGCAGGCCACGCTGACTCCCAGAACATCGGCGGCTCCGGCACCGCCGGCGAAGCCGTGAGCCGCTTCGGCGCGGCGCCGATGTATGCCGGCATCAGCGACGAGCTCTACTGGAACATGGTGATCGCCATCCAGGTGGTCACCCTCGGCCAGCAGCGGGGCCTCGACATCCGCTACTACAGGCCTCCCTTCCGCACGATCGTCGATGGCAACGAGGCCGGCACCAACTGGAGCGTCGGTCATGACCATGCCGCCAGCGGCGGCTACGCCGTGGAAATCCACTTCGACGCCTACGGCCCGGACGGAGTCGGTTCGGGCCTGATCCCGCCCGTGCACCGGCCGTTCACCTCGATCGACGAAAGCCTGGCCCAGGAATTCGGCGGCTATCCGATGGCCTTTCGCGACGTGCTCGGCGGGCCCAAGCGGGGCATCGCTCTGCTGGAAATCGGCAAATTGGAGGGGCACCTGGAGGCCTCGTTGCGCGACCCCCGCACCCGCCCGCAGTCCGTCCAGGCGATTGCCGAACGCATCGTTCACGCCCTCGAGCTGGGCCTGGGCCGCCAGAGCTCGCCCAGCGCCAGCAACCCAGCGGCCGAGACCCTCAGCAGCAACCGCACGGCCGCCCACCAGGGGGGAAGCAACCGCAGCACCACCAATCGCACCGCCCAGGTTCGCTGAGGGAGCAGCAGGAGTCAGGCCCACCCAGCGTCAGGTCCATCTCAGATCAGGGGCGCCAACGCAACGGCGGACATTGGGCGTTCAGGCCTTGATCGGGCCACTCGATCACCCAGATGACTCCCTGGGGTCAAGCTCATGCCTCTGCCCTGCCCGGATCGGGCTGGGCTGAACCGGCTCCGCGGCGCACTCCTGCACGTCGTGGAGCTTGCTGGGTAAGCAAGTCGGGCCACGGGGGGGTGATCAGGCCAGGAGCCGGGCCTGGCTCCAACCAGCCTCAGCCCACCGCCTGATGGGGCCGGCAGCGCTCCTCGAGTGAGCCATCCTCCAGCCAGTTCTGGGGCTTGGTGAACACCTCGGTGAGCAGGGCCTCGCGGCTGCCGGGCTCGGGGCTGTAGCCGTACTCCCAGCGCACCAGGGGCGGTAGCGACATCAGGATCGATTCGGTGCGGCCATTGGTCTGCAGGCCGAAGATCGTGCCGCGATCAAACACCAGGTTGAACTCCACATAGCGGCCCCGCCGATAGAGCTGGAACTGCCGCTCCCGCTCGCCGTAGGCGATCCCATGGCGGCGCTCGACGATGGGCACGTAGCTGGGCAGGAAGCCGTTGCCGCAGGCAGCCGCCAGCCGGAACAGCTGCTCCCAGTCCTGCCGGATCGGCCCCAGCCCCCGGCTGGCCGCCGCCGCCGGCCCCTTGGGATCCTGCCCCTTGTAGAGCACGCCGACAGGATCCTGGTAGTCGTAGAAGATGCCGCCGATGCCGCGGGTCTCACCGCGGTGCTTCAGGAAAAAGTACTCGTCGCACCAGGGCTTGAACACCTGGAAGTAGGCCGGATCGACGCTGTCGCAGGCCCCTTTGAGGGTCCGATGGAAATGCCGGGCATCCTCCAGAAAGGGGTAATAGGGAGTGAGGTCGGCGCCACCCCCGAACCACCAGACCGGTCCGGCCTCGAAGTAGCGGTAGTTGAGATGGACCGTGGGCACATAGGGATTGCGGGGGTGCAACACCATCGAGGTGCCGGTGGCGAACCAGCGCTGCCCCTCCGCCTCCGGCCGCTGACTGAGAATCGACGGCGGTAGCTGTTCCCCCTGCACCTCCGAAAAGTTGACGCCGCCCTGCTCGAAGATGCGGCCCGCCTTCATCACCCGCGAGCGGCCGCCCCCGCCTTCGGGCCGCTCCCAGCTCTCCTCCTGGAAGCTGCCCTCGCCGTCGAGGTCCTGAAGGCCCGCGCAGATCGAATCCTGCAGACCCATCAGCAGCGCTCGGGCCCGGGCGCGGGAATCGGCGGGAGGCATCGCCAGGGGCTCGGGCGGCAGGGAGTCGGGCGACATCGGATCGGGCGAACCCGTGGCAACAGGAAGCGTTCTCACGTTTTCAGGCCAGCCCCCCCGCCGACAAGCCTTCGAGAGCCTCTGTCACGACGACCCGCCCCTGCGAGACCGGCGCCTGGGCGGTTCCCCGGACGGTTTCGGCCGAGGCCATCTCTAGGATTCGCCCTGACCGCAGATCCGCCGCGCCGGATGCCCATCGCCGACCAGCCCCCCGCCGACCAGTCCTGGAGCGATGCGCCGATCGCAGCTCTGGAGGAGTTGCTGGCCCCGATTCAGGATTCGGGCAGCGGCCGCAGCCTGCTGGACCTGGGCTGGATCCGGCGGCCCCGGCGCCAGGGATCGCGCGCCGTGCTCGAACTGGCATTGCCGGGCTTCGCCGCCAGCCAGCAGGGCCGCATCGCCGCGGAGATCCGCACCGCCCTGCTGGCCGCCCCAGAGATTGACGACGTGCAGATCGAACTGGCCCAGCCCGCCGCGCCGGCCTCCAGCGGGCCGATCGGCGGTGCCGGCCATGGCAGTGGCGGCCATGGTCATGGCCAGCTGCCCGAGCGTCAGGGCATCCCGGGCGTGCGGCGGGTGATCGCCGTCAGCAGCGGCAAGGGCGGCGTCGGCAAGAGCACCGTGGCGGTCAACCTGGCCTGCGCCCTGGCCAGCAGCGGCCTGCGGGTCGGCCTGCTCGACGCCGACATCTACGGGCCCAATGCTCCCACCATGCTGGGGGTGGCCGATCGCACCCCCGAGGTGCAGGGCAGCGGCAATGACCAGGTCCTCACCCCGATCGAAACCTGCGGCATCGCCATGGTGTCGATGGGCCTGCTGATCCAGGAGAACCAGCCGGTGATCTGGCGCGGCCCGATGCTTAACGGCATCATCCGCCAATTCCTCTACCAGGTGGCCTGGGGCGAGCGGGACGTGCTGGTGGTGGATCTGCCCCCCGGCACCGGCGATGCCCAGCTGAGCCTGGCCCAGGCGGTGCCGATGGAGGGGGTGATCGTCGTCACCACGCCCCAGCAGGTGTCGCTGCAGGATGCCCGCCGCGGCCTGGCGATGTTCCTGCAGATGGGCGTGCCGGTGCTGGGGGTGGTGGAAAACATGAGTGCCTTCATCCCGCCCGATGCCCCCGACAAGCGCTACGAGATCTTCGGCCGCGGCGGCGGCGAGCGCCTGGCCACCGAGGCCGGTGTACCACTGCTGGCCCAGCTGCCCCTGGAAATGCCGGTGCGGGAGGGCGGCGACAGCGGTCGACCGGTGGTGCTGAGCGCGCCCGAATCCGCCACGGGCCAGGCCTTCCGCGACCTCGCCGCTCGCCTGGGAGCCAGCTGCGCCCCGAGCGAGGCCCTGGCCTGAAACGATGGCGGTTCTGAGCCCCCGGGCCCGGCGAGGCGGCTACGCCGGAACGGGAGCCCGGCGTAGCCGCCATGCTCTGGCCGCCATCGACTGGATCCTCTGGGGCGTTCCCCTGGGCCTGACCTTTGTGGCCGGCATCCTGATCGCCAGCACCCAGCGGCAGGCCGGCTATGCCGACTGGTATCAGCACTGGATCACCGCCGCCGTGGGGCTGGCCCTGGCCCTGCAATTGGCCCGGCTGCCCCTGGAACGCCTGGCCTCGTTCCGCTGGCCGATCTACGGCCTCACGATCCTCAGCCTGGTGGCGGTGCGCCTGGTGGGCACCTCGGCCCTGGGGGCCCAGCGCTGGATCAGCATCGCCGGCTTCCATGTGCAGCCCTCGGAGTTCGCCAAGCTGGCGGCGATCCTGCTGCTGGCCGGGGTGCTCTCCCGCTATCCGGTGGAGCGACCCGTGGATCTGGTGCGGCCGATCGGGGTGATCGCCCTGCCCTGGGCCCTGGTGTTCATCCAACCCGACCTGGGCACCTCCCTGGTGTTCGGAGCGGTGCTGCTGGTGATGCTGTTCTGGGCCGGCATGCCGTTGAGTTGGCTGGTGCTGCTGCTCTCGCCCCTGGTCACGGCGATCCTGGCGGGGGCCTGGCCCTGGGGCCTGCTGGCCTGGGTGCCGCTGATGGGGCTGCTGGCCTGGCGCTCCCTCCCCTGGCAGCGGCTCGCCCTGGCAGCGGTGCTGGCGCTCCAGGGGCTGTTCGCCGTGATCACCCCCTACCTGTGGCTGCATGGCCTCAAGGACTACCAGCGCGATCGCCTGGTGCTGTTTCTCGATCCCTCCAAGGATCCCCTCGGCGGCGGCTATCACCTGCTGCAGAGCAAGGTGGGCATCGGCTCCGGCGGCCTCTGGGGCACGGGCCTGATGCACGGCCTGCTCACCAAGCTGCGCTTCATCCCGGAGCAGCACACCGACTTCATCTTCAGTGCCGTGGGCGAGGAGATGGGTTTCGTCGGCTCGTTGCTGATCGTGGCGGCCTTCGCCCTGCTGGCCAGGCGCCTGCTCCAGATCGCCTCCCACGCCCGCAGCGATGCCGAATCTCTGGTGGTGGTGGGCACGGCCGCCATGCTGCTGTTCCAGGTGGTGATCAACATCTCGATGACCATCGGCCTCGGCCCCGTCACCGGCATCCCCCTGCCCTGGGTGAGCTACGGACGCTCGGCGATGCTCGTCAACTTCATGGCCCTGGGGCTGTGCGCCTCGGTGGCGCGCCGCAGCCAGGCCGGCCAGCGATGGTGGTGAACCTGCAGCAGCTGCGCCGGCTTCTGGCCGAAGGAGTGCCCCCGGGACGGGGGGATGAAGACAGTGTGCGGCGCCAGTGGTGGGCCGCCCTGGCCACCCTGCAGGAGGACCTGCTGCTGCCGGGCCCCTCCCCCCGGGGGCTCTGGCTGGCGGCACCGCTGCCGGCGCTCTATGAGCCCAGGCTGCTGCTGCGTCTGCAGGGCTGGGTCTGGGCACCCCCGGGCATGGACAAGTTGCTGCCGGCCAGCTCGCCCCTGCTGCCCGGCAAGCGCGGCAGCACGGCCGCCCCCGGGACCAGCTTTCAGCGCCTGCCCCTGCGCCCAGCGGACGGCACTGACCCGCTGCTGCTGCTGATCACACCGCGCCTGCAGGTGGCCCTGGCCCTGGAGGGCCCCGCCGAGGCCCGGCGACTGATCGTGCGCTTCGATGCCGCCGTGCTCTCCGGCGCCCTGCAGCTGCTCGATCGTCGCCTTGAACACGACGATCCCGCCGCCGCCGCCCGACTGCGCACGGCCCTGCAGGAGCTGGGCAGCCTCGACAACGACCCTGACCTGGCCCTGCGTTTCTGGCCGCTGCTGGCGGAGCGGCTGGCGGGCATGGCCCCGAGCGTGACCCTGCAGCCGATGGCCAGCCGGCCCAGAGCCCGACCCGCCGGTCCGCCGGCCGGCGGCGATCGCCCCAATGGCGACAGCAGCGCCGAACTCGCCCTGCTCGAAGCCCTCACCCACGAGGTGCGCACGCCCCTGGCGACGATCCGCACCCTGATCCGCTCGCTGCTGCGCCGCAACGAATTGACGCCCCTGGTGCGGCAACGCCTGGAGCAGATCGACGGCGAATGCAGCGAACAGATCGACCGCTTCGGCCTGATCTTCCTGGCCGCCGAACTGCAGCGCCATCCCGGCCACGGCCAGGCCCTGACGGCCCAGGACCTGGCCCGCACCGATCTCAGCCAGCTGCTGGGCCAGATGCAGGAGCTCTGGCAGCGCCAGCTGGCCCGCCGCGGTCTGGGGCTGCAGCTGGCGATCACGCCGGATCTGCCGCCGGTGCTGAGCGATCCCAGCCGGCTGGAAACCATGCTCGGCGGCCTGATGGATCGCTTCAGCCGCGGCCTGCCCAGCGGCAGCCTGGTGCAGCTGAGCCTGCAACCGGCCGGCTCCCGCCTGAAGCTGCAGCTCGGCAGTCAGGATCCCCGCGGCGAGAGCGGCAGCAGCGACCAGGAGCCGGCCGCGGCCGAGCTGGCCACGGCCCGACGCGTCGGCCCGGTGCTGAGCTGGAATCCCAGCACCGGCAGCCTGCAACTGAGCCGCCAGGCCACGCGCCAGCTCTTCCATCGCCTCGGCGGCCGCCTCACCGAACGGGGCGGCAGCCATCTGACGGTGTTCTTCCCCCTGGCCGAAGCCAGCTCCTGAACACCAGGACCGAGCTGAGCTGCCGCGGGGCAGAATTATTTGTCGACGGAGTGTGAAGACTGCCGCGCCGGCGCCCGATGGGCCGAAATCACGGTGCTAGTTTCCGGCTGAAACGGTCAGCGAGCCATGTCAGCGACTGCCCTCAAGGGTCAACTTCCGAAATACATCGGCAGCACCGGTGGTCTGCTGAACGCAGCCGAAACCGAAGAGAAGTACGCCATCACCTGGACCAGCTCCAAGGCCCAGGCCTTTGAGCTGCCCACCGGTGGCGCCGCTGAAATGAATGAGGGCGAAAACCTCATGTACTTCGCGCGCAAAGAGCAGTGCCTGGCCCTCGGCACCCAGTTGCGCACCAAGTTCAAGCCCCGCATCGAGGATTACAAGATCTACCGGATCTTCCCCGGCGGCGACACTGAATTCCTCCATCCCAAAGACGGCGTCTTCCCCGAGAAGGTCAACGAAGGTCGTCCCATGGTGGGTCACAACCCCCGTCGCATCGGCGCCAACCCCAACCCCGCCGGCCTCAAGTTCAGCGGCAAGGAAACCTACGAAGTCTGAGCCTTAGAGCCTGAGCCTTAACGGCAAGCATCTTTAATGGCGGGGCCGAGGCCCCGCCTTTTTTCTGCCTTTCGCCCGATGCCCGGTTCCGTCCAGTCCCCCCAACGCGACACCTTCCTGGCCGAAGCTGCCCGCAGGCTGGCCGGCGATGAGACGGCTTTCGGCGGTCACAACCTGATCCCGCTCTGGAAGCGCTGGCCCGCCGACCTCGAAACACCGCTCACCACCTGGCTGAAGGTGGGGGCGGGCCGCGGCCATGGCGTGCTGCTGGAGTCGGTCGAGGGAGGCGAGCAGCTGGGGCGCTGGAGTTTCGTCGTCAGCGATCCGATGTGGACCCTGACCTGCCGCGGCGAGCACAGCCAGCGGCGCTGGCGCGGTGGCCGCCACGACCAGCTCCAGGGCAACCCCTTCCAACTGCTGCGCCAATGCCTGGCCGAGCTGCGGCCGGCACCGGTGCCGGGGCTGCCGCCGGTGGGCCAGCTGTTCGGCTTCTGGGGCTATGAACTGATCCGCTGGATCGAACCCAGCGTGCCCGTCCATCCCACCCCGGCGGGGGGGCCACCGGACGGCTGCTGGATGCTGGCCGACAACCTGCTGGTGTTCGACCAGGTGCGGCGTCAGATCACGGCGCTGGCCTACGTGGACCTCTCCGGCAGCGACGACGGCCCCCTCGATGCCGACCATGCCTGGAATCAGGCCGCCGCCCGCATCGCCCGGCTTGAGGGCCTCATGCACGCCCCCCTGCCGACCACGATCAAGCCCCTCGCCTGGCATGACGCCTCCGCCGCGGACGTGGCGAGCCAGCTGGCCACCAGCAGCAATGTCGGCCGGGAGGCCTTTGAGGCGGCGGTGCTGCGGGGTGAGCACCACATCGAGGCCGGCGATGTCTTCCAGCTGGTGCTCAGCCAGCGACTGGAAACCTGCATCACAGGCGACCCCTTTGATCTCTACCGCAGCCTGCGGATGGTCAATCCATCGCCGTACATGGCCTTCTTCGACTTCGGCGACTGGCACC
This sequence comes from Synechococcaceae cyanobacterium, assembly GCA_947378425.1. GTDB lineage: Bacteria > Cyanobacteriota > Cyanobacteriia > PCC-6307 > Cyanobiaceae > Cyanobium. The sequence continues at coordinate 116,824 of CANCJV010000002.1, read as the reverse complement.
TGATCGGCTCCAGCCCCGAGGTGATGGTCAAGGCCGAACCGGGGCAGGACGGCACGATTCTGGCCTCGGTGCGCCCGATCGCCGGCACCCGCCCCCGGGGCAGCAACGAGCAGGAAGACCGGGCCCTGGAGGTGGAGCTGCTCGCCGATCCCAAGGAGCGGGCGGAGCATGTGATGCTCGTCGATCTGGGCCGCAACGACCTGGGCCGGGTCTGCAGACCGGGCAGCGTCACGGTCGGTGAACTGATGGTGATCGAGCGCTACTCCCACGTCATGCACATCGTCAGCCAGGTGCAGGGGGTGCTCGAAGCCGGGCACGACATCTGGGACCTGTTGATGGCCTGCTTCCCGGCGGGCACCGTCAGCGGCGCCCCCAAGATCCGGGCGATGCAGCTGATCCACGCCCTCGAACCGGACTGCCGTGGTCCCTATTCGGGGGTCTACGGCGCCGTCGATCTCAACGGCGCCCTCAACACGGCGATCACGATCCGCACCATGGTGGTGCTGCCGGAAGCCTCAGGCACGGCGCCAGCGGGGGCTGGGGGCGAAGCCAGGCGCTGGCGGGTGCAGGTGCAGGCCGGTGCGGGCATCGTCGCCGATTCGAAGCCGGCGGCGGAGTACGAGGAAACCCTCAACAAGGCCCGCGGCATGCTCAAGGCGATTGCCTGCCTGCTGCCGGCGGCCCCTGCGGCGGAGTCATCGCGATGAGCGACCGCCTGCTGCTCAAGGGTTTTGAGGTGGAGATGTACACCGGTCGCCCCGATGGAACGGTGGTGGGCTGCGCCGCCGAGGCTGCCGCAGCCCTTGAGGGCTTCGTCACCGAACCGGACAACCGCAACCTCGAGCACATCACCGTCCCGGATGCCAGCTACCGGCGCCAGCTGCAGCTGCTGCTCGAACCGCGCCGCCGGCTGCGGGCCTGGCTGGAGCCGCGGGGGCTGACGCTGCTGCCCGGCAGCACCCTGAGCCTGGGGGACAGCCATCGCTTCGAGCGCTCCGATCCGGCCAATGCCTATCACGACACGATCGAGCAGACCTATGGCACCCGGGTGGTGACCGCCAGTGTGCACATCAACCTGGGCATCAGCGACATGGAGCACCTGTTCGCCGGCCTGAGGTTGATGCGCTGCGAGGCGGCCCTGCTGCTGGCGATGAGCGCCAGTTCACCCTTCCTCGACAACGACATCACCGGCGCCGACTCCCAGCGCTGGCTGCAGTTCCCCCTCACCCCGCCCCTGGTGCCCCTGTTCCTCGGGCACCAGCACTACATCGACTGGATGCACGAACAGCTGGCCGCCGCCGCCATGTTCAACGTGCGCCATCTCTGGACCTCCGTGCGACCCAATGGCGATGAGCGCCCCCACGACCTCAACCGCCTGGAGATCCGCATCTGCGACCTGATCGATGACCCCCGCCTGCTGCTGGCCGTGACCGCCTTCGCCGAAGTGCGGCTGCATCAGCTGCAGGTGGATCCGCAGCGCCATGATCCCCTGCTGGCCAGCCGCTTCAGCCCCGCCGCCCTGGCGGATCTGGCCGACGCCAACGACCGGGCCGCCGCCCGCAGCAGCCTCACCAGCAGCCTCTGCGACTGGCGCAGCGGCGAGCCGATTGAAGCCCGGGCCTGGATCGAACGGGAGCTGACGGCCATGGCCCCCCTGGCCAGGGAACTGGGGCTGGCGGAGGCCCTGGCCCCCCTTGCCCCCCTGCTCGCCCAGGGCAACCAGGCCATGCGCTGGCGGCAGCGGCATCAGCAAGGGGAGAGCATCGCTGCGATCCTCAGCAGTGAGACCGCCGCCATGAAGGCCCGGGAGGATGCTCTGGAGGCATGGCTTGCGACAGACGCCTCCAGCGCTTTGGGAGGATGATGGCTCTTCCAACGTCCCGTCTGCCCCCATGCGGCAGCCTTCCGCAGCGCCCATGGCCGTGACGCCCGCCACCAATCCAGCTCCCCTCGCCTCAGCGGCGAGTATCGAGCCCACACCCCGGGTCATCCGCCTGCTGGCCGAACGGCTGGAGCTGGTGGAAGATCTCTGGCAGTCCGTCCTGCGCAGCGAATGTCCGCCGGAGCGGGTGGAACGGCTGCTGCGGCTGAAGCAGCTCAGCGGCCCGGTCACCCCCACCGAACTGGCCGACGAGAGCCATGTGGACACCGAAGGGATCGTGCAGCTGATCAAGGAGATGGATCTGGCCGACGGCATTGCCGCCGCCCGCGCCTTCTCCCTGTACTTCCAACTGGTCAACATCCTTGAGCAGCACATCGAGGAGGACAGCTACCTCGAAAGCCTCAAGACAGCGACGGTCACCGCCAAGAGCGATCCGTTCCTGCCGCGGCTGGCCAGCCAGAGCGAACCGGCCACCTTCCGCCAGCTGTTCGAGCGCCTGCGGGCCCTGGGCGTGCCCCCGGCCCAGCTGGAGAACCTGCTGCGGGAGCTCGACATCCGCCTGGTGTTCACCGCCCATCCCACCGAGATCGTGCGCCACACGGTGCGCCACAAGCAACGGCGGGTGGCGGCCCTGATCCAGAAGCTGCAGCTCAGTCCGGCGATCAACCCGGATGAGCGCCAACATCTGCGCCAGCAGCTGGAGGAGGAAATCCGGCTGTGGTGGCGCACCGATGAACTGCACCAGTTCAAACCCTCGGTGATCAACGAGGTGGACTACGCCCTGCACTACTTCCAGCAGGTGCTGTTCAACGCCATGCCCCAGCTCCGGCAGCGGATGCGCACCGCCCTGGCCAGCAGCTATCCGGATGTGGTTCCCCCCCGGGATTCCTTCTGCACCTTCGGCTCCTGGGTGGGCTCGGACCGGGACGGCAACCCTTCGGTGACGCCGGAAATCACCTGGCGAACCGCCTGTTATCAGCGCCAGCTGATGCTGAAGCGCTATATCCATGCCGTCGGGGAACTGCGCGATCAACTCAGCATCTCGATGCAGTGGAGTCCGCCCAGCAAGGCCCTGCTCGAATCCCTGGAGATGGATCGGCTGCGCTTCCCGGAGATCTACGAAGAGAGGGCCACCAGCTATCGCAAGGAGCCCTATCGACTCAAGCTCAGTTACATCCTCGAGCGCCTGCAGCTGAGTCAGCGGCGCAACGACCAACTGGCGGAGGCGGGCTGGGAGTTTCCTGGTGACAGCCCCTCGTCCACGGCCATCGACACCCCCTTCGGCCTGCCGTCCGGGGGCGTGGGGCTGCAGGAACTGCACTACAACTCGGTGGACGAGTTCCGCAACGACCTGGAGCTGCTCAAGGAGAGCCTCGATGCCACCGGGCTCAAGTGCGAATCCCTGCGGGACCTGCTCACCCAGGTGCACATCTTCGGCTTCTGGCTGGCCAGCCTCGACATCCGCCAGGAGAGCACCCGCCACAGCGATGCCATCGACGAACTCAGCCGCTATCTGCAGCTGCCGATCGCCTACGGCGCCATGGACGAAGAGCAGCGGGTGTCCTGGCTGCTGGCCGAACTCCAGACCCGCCGGCCCCTGCTGCCACCGGCGGCCCGCTGGACCCCTGCCACGGCCGAGACCTTCGCGGTGTTCCGGATGCTGCATCGCTTGCAGCAGGAATTCGGACCCCGCATCTGCCGCACCTATGTGATCTCGATGAGCCACACGGTGTCGGACCTGCTGGAGGTGCTGCTGCTGGCCAAGGAAGTCGGCCTGATCGACCCTCTGGCCCAGCGCTCCGAGCTGCTGGTGATTCCCCTGTTCGAAACCGTCGAGGACCTGCAGCGCGCTCCGGCGGTGATGGGTCGGCTGTTCGCCGAATCCTTCTACCGGGAGCTGCTCACCAGCAACACCGACAGCGGCCAGCCCCTGCAGGAGGTGATGCTCGGCTATTCCGACAGCAACAAGGATTCCGGCTTTCTCTCCAGCAACTGGGAGATTCACCGCGCCCAGATCGCCCTGCAACGCCTCGCCGACGAGCACGCCGTGGCCCTGCGCCTGTTCCACGGCCGTGGCGGCTCGGTGGGTCGCGGCGGCGGCCCCGCCTATCAGGCGATCCTGGCCCAGCCCAGCGGCACCCTCAAAGGCCGCATCAAGATCACCGAACAGGGCGAAGTGCTGGCCTCCAAGTACTCCCTGCCGGAGCTGGCCCTCTACAACCTCGAAACCGTGTCCACGGCCGTGTTGCAGAACAGCATGGTCACCCTGCCCCTCGATGACACCCCCAGCTGGAATCAGCTGATGGAGCGGCTGGCCGCCCGCTCCCGCGACCACTACCGCGCCCTGGTCCACGACAACCCCGACCTGGTGGCCTTCTTCGAGCAGGTCACCCCGATCGAGGAGATCAGCAAGCTGCAGATCTCCAGCCGGCCCGCCCGCCGCAAGAGCGGCACCCGCGATCTCTCCAGCCTGCGGGCCATCCCCTGGGTGTTCGGCTGGACCCAGAGTCGCTTTCTCTTGCCGAGCTGGTATGGCGTCGGCGCCGCCCTGCAGGCCGAACTGGAACAGGATTCGGACCAGATGGAACTGCTGCAGCTGCTCTACCAGCGCTGGCCCTTCTTCCGGATGCTGATCTCCAAGGTGGAGATGACCCTCTCCAAGGTCGATCTCGATCTGGCGGGGCACTACGTGCGCTCCCTCGGCCGGGAGGCCAACCGCGAGGCCTTCGCGGCGATCCTGGCCTCGATCACCGCCGAGTTCACCCTCACCCGGGATCTGGTGCTGGCGATCAGCGGCCACCAGCGGCTGCTGGATGGCGATCCTGCCCTGCAGCTCTCGGTGGAGTTGCGCAACCGCACGATCATTCCGCTGGGCTATCTGCAGGTGGCGTTGCTGCGCCTGCTGCGCGACCAGAACCGCCAGCCACCGATGAGCGAGGGGGCCGGCAAGGCCAGCGATGGCCGCACCTACAGCCGTAGCGACCTGCTCCAGGGCGCCCTGCTGACGATCAACGGCATCGCCGCCGGCATGCGCAACACGGGCTGAGCCCCGCCACCCTTCCCCCGGCCCGAGCCGTCCCCTGGTGATCCCCTTCCGCAGCCAACCGCCCCAGCCCCACCTGCGGGAGGGTTATCAGTTGCTCCAACAGCCAGCCTGGGATGCCGAGGAGTTGGACCAGCTGCTGCTGATGTGTGGCGACCGGCCCCGGGGCGCCGGGCGCTGGGCGCTGGTGCTGCAGCGCAGCGCCTGGTATATGGCCGTTCGCAACGCTCAAGGCGCGCTGGTGGGCTTCATCCGGGCCACCAGCGACCAGGCCCTGAACGCCAATCTCTGGGATCTGCTGGCGGATCCGGACGACCCGGCCCGCGACGAGGTGATCCAGGCCCTGGTGCAGGCGGCCCTGAGCCGACTGCGGCGGGAGATGGGGGGCTGCAGTGTCTCGTTGGCCGCGCCACCGGAGGCGCTGCGGGCCGTCACCAGGGCCGGCTTCGTGGTGGATCCCGGCGGCATCCGGGCCATGGGACTGAACCTGACCGAGCCCTGAGCGGCCGGTGAGCTGAACCAATCCGGTTCACCGGTCGGTGGGCGATGCTCTCGCTCGCCTGCGGCAATGGGTGAGGAGTCCCTGGGCGCTGAGCTCAGCCCTGGCCTGCGGCAGTTTCGGCAAACCGACCTGAGCGTGCCGCGCCAGGCCCATCGCGCCGGGCAAGCCCCGATTCGGCCCTGGCATCGAATTCTCCGATCGCCTCAGATCCAGCTCGGCTCGGGATGACCCAGAAAGCTCCGCCGATCCCGAATCAGTCCCAGTGAGGGCTTTCATCAGGTGGTTGGGGCACGCCAGACCTTTGGCAGCAGGCCCCGCCACGGAGTGACCTGGGCGATCAAGAGAACCATCCCTGCCCTCTGCGTTCGATTCCAGCCTGAATGTCCTCGGCGGCGGACAGCCCTCGCGTTTGCTCCGGCGATCGCGGCCCATCAGCTTCCCGGAAACCCATGGCGCGCAGCGGCTCCAAGCGAAACAGCCATCCTTCCCCCTTGCTGAGCCGGCAGGCTCCTTGCCTGGAGCCCCCTGGGGACCTGATCCGTCCGCCACTGCCCATCGCACCGGGACTGGGACTGAAGCTCCACAGATCCCGGTGCGGAGGGATCCAGGTCATCCAGGTCCATCTGGCCAGGAGACCATCAGCCTCAGGCCGATGGCGATGCCATCCGACTGCTGATCGCCCCAACCTTCAACATCACGGGCCCAGAGGAGCTGGCCGACAAGGACCACTCAATGGGCCGCCAGCTCGGATCGATTCAGCCCTGCCTGCTGGCGACGCCGGCAATCTCCCCAGGTGTTGGGTGGAGATCGCCGGTCCAGAGGCTGCCACCCCCCTCGCCATTGCGACCAGGTCATCTTCGCCGTTCCGTCGGCAGAAGAACCATCAACGAGCATGGAGGGACTCGAACCCCCGACATTCAGAACCGGAATCTGACGCTCTATCCAACTGAGCTACATGCCCAACACCAGGGAAACCGAGAGTCGATCGCGCCGGATGAGAACTCACCGGTGCGACAGCGACACCTGCGGTCGTGCCTGTCAGCGGTACCTTAGCCGCTGATCGCCCCAGACCCCCATCCGGCTGCACCGCCTGGAGCTGCTGCACTTCCGCAATCTTGCCGGCCTGCAGCTGACCCTGGATGCCCCCAGGCTGCTGGTGATCGGCGCCAACGGAGCCGGCAAGTCGAATCTGCTGGAGGCGGTGGAGCTGCTCACCAGCCTGCGCTCACACCGCTGCGCCTGCGATCGGGATCTGATCAGTCACGGGCAACCCTCCAGCCGGCTGCGAGCGATCACCGGAGAGGGCGACAGCCTGGAACTGCGGCTACGCGGCCGGGGCGGTCGCCAGGCCCTGCGCAACGACAAATTGCTGGAGCGCCAGCTCGACCTGATCGGTCCGCTGCGCTGCGTCGGCTTCAGCGCCCTGGATCTGGAGCTGGTGCGCGGTGAACCCGCCCTGCGCCGCCAGTGGCTGGACCGGGTGGTGCTGCAACTGGAGCCCGTCTATGGCGCCCTGCTCAGCCGCTACGGCCGCCTGCTGCGCCAGCGCAGTCAACTGTTGCGCCGCGGCCTTGGCCTGGCGGATCGGGCCGCCCTGCTCGATGTCTTCGACCAGCAGATGGCCCTGATCGGCACCCGCCTGCACCGGCGCCGCTGGCGAGCCCTGCGGCGGCTGGAACCGCTGGCGACCACCTGGCAGCAGCGCATCGGCGGCTCCGCCGAACCCCTGGCCCTGGCCTACCGCAGTGGCACCGAGCTGGGCATGGACGCCCTGGACGGCGAGCAGGAAGAGTGCTGGCGGGCAGCCCTGCAGCACCAGCTCCTGCAGCAGCGCCCCCAGGAGGAACGGCTGGGTCAGTGCCTGGTGGGGCCCCATCGCGATGACGTGGCCCTGTTGCTGGCCGGCCAACCGGCACGCCGCTATGGCTCGGCCGGCCAGCAGCGCACCCTGGTGCTGGCCCTGAAGTTGGCTGAACTGGAGCTGGTGGGTCAGATCGTCGGGCAGCCGCCGCTGTTGCTGCTCGACGACGTGCTGGCCGAACTCGATCCCCAGCGCCAGCAACTGCTGCTGGAGGCCGTGGGAGAGGGCCATCAATGCCTGGTGAGTGCCACTCACCTGGAGTCCTTCAGCGGCGGCTGGCGCTCCGCCTCCCAGGTGGTGCACATGCGCGCCGGCAACCTCTGTGCTCAATGAGCAACAGGAATGGGCAGCACGCAGCGCCCATGCCGCCCGAGACGTAAGGTTGGCACTCCGTTGCCTGGACCCCTGATGAACCAGAGCCTGCCCTGTCTCCACCCCAATCCGGGATGGAAAGGAGCCGCCTACCAGCCACTCCCCACCCAAGCCCAAGGCACCATCGAGACTCCCTCCAGCCCCAACGTCACCGACGCGGTTGGGAAACACTGCATCCTCGAGCTCTACGACTGTGACAGTTCGCGACTCGACGACGAAGCTTTTCTCAGGGACACCATCACGACAGCAGCAAAGCGTGCTGGTGCCACCCTGCTCAACCTGATCACCCACCGCTTCGAACCCCAGGGAGTCACCGGTCTCGCCCTGCTGGCCGAGTCCCACATCTCGATCCACACCTGGCCGGAATCCGGCTATGCGGCGGTCGATGTGTTCACCTGCGGCGATCACACCATGCCGGAACGGGCCTGCCAGGTGCTCTGCGAGGAGCTCAATGCCGGTCGCCACAAGCTGACCAGCTTCCGGCGCGAAACCCCGGTCACGATTGAAGGAAGTGAGCGCGATCCCGTGCTCAGCCCGGTCTGATCCACCGGAGGTGCCGCCATCCACCGACGCCATCCCGGGAGCGGCAAGCCTGATCAGGTTTGCCGCTCATTCTCATGGAGATAAGACGTTCCCAGCGGCTGTTTCGCCAGCACCCGGTTGAGCTTGCCGCTCACCAGCCCCTCAAGATCGAGGCCCACGGCCGAAAAACCCAGCGTTGAAAAGGCTGCCACCAGCTCCTCGCGCAGGGCGCCATCCGCCAGTTGCCACAGCACCGCCGGCAGCTGATCCGCCGGCAGCTCGATGCGGGCCGTTTCGCCCTGGCTACGCACCCGCAGCTGCGCAAAGCCCCGCTGCCGCAGCCAATCTTCTGCCGCCGCCACCCGCTCCAGCCTGGCGGCACTGATCGGTTCGCCATAGGGAAAGCGGGAGGCCAGGCAGGGCTGGGCCGGCTTGTCCCACCAGGGCAGCCCCAAGGCCCGGGAAAGCTGACGCACGCCGGCCTTGTCCACCCCCAGCTCCGCCAGGGGCGAACGCACCCCCTGCTCCCGGGCGGCACGGATGCCGGGTCGATGGTCGCCGAGATCGTCGCGGTTGACGCCATCCAGCACCACCGCCGCCCCTGCCGCCGCGGCGATCGCCGCCAGCAGGCGATGCAGCTCCCGCTTGCAGGCGTAGCAGCGATCTTCGGGATTGGCGCTGTAGGCCGGATCCGCCAACTCCGCCGTGGCCAGCTCCTGATGGCGCACTCCCAGCCAGGCCGCCTGGGCCCGGGCTTCCTGGCGCAGATGGGGGGCCAGGGCAGGGGAGACCCCGGTGATCGCCAGGGCACGCTCCTGCAGAGCCTCCACCGCCAGAGCCGCCACCAGAGCGCTGTCGGCGCCGCCGGAATAGGCCACCACCACCTGATCCCAGCTGGCGATCCGCTGCCGCAGGGCCTCCAGGGCCCTCTCCAGCTCGGGGGGGAGCGATTCCAGCAGGGTGAACAGCATCGGCTGATCCTGGCAAAACCAGCGCCCGACCTGGGTAGCATCAGGGTCTGAACACCCCGTCAATGGCCGGCTCAAGCAGCACCCAGACACCACAACGGGGCACCGGCCGGGGCATCGGCATCCGCACCGCCGCCGGCAGCGAGGAGCGCGACCACGGCCAGCTGCACGTCTATGACGGCGATGGCAAGGGCAAGAGCCAGGCGGCTCTGGGGGTGGTGCTGCGCACCATCGGGCTGGGCATCTGCGAACAGAAACGCACCCGGGTGCTGCTGCTGCGCTTTCTCAAGGGCCCCGGCCGCTCCTACGACGAGGACGGCGCCATTGAAGCCCTGCAACAGGGCTTTCCCCATCTGATCGATCAGGTGCGCACCGGTCGCGGCGAGTTTTTCACCGCCGAGGAGGCCACGCGCTTCGATCGACAGGAAGCCCAGCGGGGCTGGGATATCGCCAAGGGGGCCATCGCCAGCAACCTCTATTCCGTGGTGGTGCTCGACGAGCTCAACCCGGTGCTCGATCTGGGGCTGCTCGCAACCGACGAGGTCGTGCGCACCCTCTCGGCCAAACCGGCGGGAATGGAGGTGATCTGCACCGGCCGCGGCGCACCGCCCCAGCTGGTGCAACTGGCCGATCTGCACTCCGAGATGCGCGCCCACCGCCGGCGCCTCAGTGCCGGGGAGGGCGATGGCCAGGACCAGCCCGCCGGTCTCGATGGCATCGAGATCTACACCGGCGAAGGCAAGGGCAAGTCCACCAGCGCCCTGGGCAAGGCCCTGCAGGCGATCGGTCGCGGCATCAGTCAGGACAAGAGCCACAGGGTGCTGATCCTGCAATGGCTCAAGGGCGGCAGCGGCTACACCGAAGACGCCGCCATCGCCGCCCTGCGGGAAAGCTATCCCCACCTGGTCGATCACCTGCGCTCCGGCCGCGATGCGATCGTCTGGCGCGGGCAACAGCAGCCGATCGACTACGTGGAGGCCGAGCGGGCCTGGGAGATCGCTCGGGCGGCGATTGCCAGTGGCCTGTACAAAACCGTGATCCTCGATGAACTCAACCCCACGGTCGATCTTGAGTTGCTGCCGGTGGAGCCGATCGTTCAGACCCTGCTGCGCAAGCCCGCCGAAACGGAGGTGATCATCACCGGCCGCTGCAAGAGCCGCCCCGCCTACTTCGACCTGGCCAGCGTGCACTCGGAGATGGTGTGCCACAAGCACTACGCCGAGCGGGGCGTCGATCTCAAGCGGGGCGTGGATTACTGAGGGCGGGGACTCCTGAGGTGCTGGATCACTGAAGCACTGGATCACTGAGGCACTGGATCGTCATCCTCGCTGTCGAAAGCCGCCGGTTTCCTACTCTTCAGCACGCTGTCCTCCTCCAGCAGCAGCAGCTCCTGGGAGGCGATGAAGCGCCCCAGCAGCAACCCCACCAGCAGGGCCACATACAGGGTGCTGGACACGCTCAGCAGGATCGCAAATCGCTCGCCGATCGCATTACCGGGCACGACATCGCCATAGCCCAGGCCGGCGATCGTGACGAAGCTGTAATAGGTGAGCCGGTCCAGCAGCAGCTGCTGATGGACCAGATGGCCCATCAGAAAGCTGCCGGGTTTGTACACCTCCGTGGCGGTGGCCAGCACCCCGCCGGTGAAACCGAGCAGCAGATAGCCCGCAGCCGCCCCGGCCATCACCTGGGCATTGACCCGCGGCACCCGGGCCAGAATCCGTATCAGCCCCACCGAGGTGAGCAGGAAGAACAGCGAGAGGCCACTCATCACCGCAGCCTTGATCGCCGGCTGCTGCCAGCTGCCCCACAGCACCGGAATCCACAGCGAGACCAGCACCAGCCGACCGAACCAGGAGTAGGCCCGCCGACGCCAGACAAGACCGACCTTGGCACCGGCCAGGCCCACGGTGCGGATCGACTGCACGATCAAGATCGAGATCAAGCTGGCCAAGAGAGCGTTGCCGGCCCGATGTCCCGTCGCCGTCTGCGGCAACAGCATGATCGGCACCAACACGGCGATCAGCAGGGGCAGGAACTGCCGCTCAAGCCTCCCCAGTCGCTCCCGGGTCAACGATGGCCACTGCAGCAGCCCGATCGGGGACGGCACCGGCTCAGTACAGGGGCACCGAGGGATCGATCTCCTGGCTCCAGGCGTTGATGCCACCGGCCACATTCACCCCCTCGATGCCATGACGACCCAGGGCGATCAGGGCCTTGGCCGAGCGGCCGCCCAGCTTGCAGTGGACGTAGAGGGTCTTGCCCTCGGACAGGCGCCGCACCTCCTCCACCGCCTCACCGCTCTCGATCCGATCCAGCGGGATCAGCAAGGCACCGGGGATGGCGGCGATCTCCGCCTCGGGAGGATTGCGGACATCGAGCAGCACCAGGCCGCTGACATCTCCGGCCAGCAACGCCTGCAACTCCTTGACACTGATGCTGATCACGGCGCCTGCCTCCTCCTGACCGGGAGCGGTACCACCGACTCCGCAGAACTCCTGATAGTCAATCAGCTTCTCGATCACCGGGCGCTCCGGATCGGGCCGCAGCTTCAGTTCCCGGAACTTCATCTGCAGGGCATCGAACAGCAGCAGACGACCGCTCAAGGTGGTGCCGATGCCGGTGATGATCTTCACCGCCTCGGTGGCCTGGATCACGCCGATGATGCCGGGCAGCACCCCCACCACCCCACCTTCGGCGCAGGAGGGCACCATGCCCGGCGGCGGCGGCTCGGGGAAGAGATCGCGGTAGTTGGGGCTTTCGGCATCGAGGTTGAACACCGTCGCCTGCCCCTCGAAGCGGAAGATCGAGCCGTAGACATTGGGCTTGCCCAGCAGCACACAGGCGTCGTTGACCAGATAGCGGGTGGGGAAGTTGTCGGTGCCGTCGCAGACCAGGTCGTAGCCGGCGATGATCTCCAGGGCGTTGTCGCTGGTCAGCGCCGTTTCGTAGAGATCCACCTGGCAGTGGGGATTGATCTCGAGGATGCGGGCCTTGGCCGATTCAATCTTGGGCTTGCCGACCCAGCTGGTGCCGTGGATCACCTGGCGCTGCAGGTTGCTGTGGTCCACCACATCGAAATCGACGATGCCGAGCCGACCGACCCCGGCGGCGGCCAGATAGAGCAGCAGCGGCGAGCCCAGGCCGCCGGTGCCGACGCAGAGCACCGAGGCCGCCTTGAGCCGTTTCTGGCCCTCCATGCCCACCTCCGGCAGAATCAGATGGCGCGAAAAGCGCACCACCTCATCGGGGCTGAGCTGAACACCGCTGGTGTCGGGAGGAAGCATGGCTGGAGAAGGCGCGGACCAACGCCGCAGCAGAACGTCTGCCCGCGGCTCAGTGCTCCATTCTCCATGCCAGACGCCGGCAAGGGCCTTCGGCCTGCCCTTCCCCCTCCAGCCACCAGGCTGCGAGGGCCCACTGGGCCTCCTCCGTCCCCCTGGGCGGCAGCACGCCTGTGGCCGCGATCGGGTCCGGCGCACCGACGGATTCGGCGCGCCCCAGGATCAGCATCAGGGCGGGCGTGAAGGCCAGCAGGCGATCGATGCGCGAGGGCACGGGCTCGCTGGCCGGATGGCTGTGGGCCGAACCCAGCACATGCCAGCCGCGCTCCCTGGCCCAGCGCTGGGCCATGAGTTGCTCGCGGGGATCGATCGTGAAGCGCTGAGCGCGCTCGACGGCAGGCTCCCAGATGTTGCGGCAGGGCCAGATGCGCCGGATCCGCCAGACGGGGCCTTCGATCAGCCCCACCGGCAATGCGCAACCTTCCAGTGGCAGGGCCCGGCTCAGATCGGCCTGCAGAACCGTCAGCGCCCGCCGACCAATCCGGATCTCCCCTGGCGAGTGCGGGTCCACAGCGGTAAGTTACCGCCCAATCCCTGCGCGAGTGCTCCCCTCCATGAGTGACACCACCACCAGTGACACCACCACCGAGGTCATGGAGAGCGTAGAAGCCACCACGTCTTCCAGCGGGCAGGCTTCAGGCGGCCAGGGCGAAGGGGGCTTCGATTTCAGCGAGCGCTACGGCGAGGTCATCGGCAAGGTCAACGAGACCCTCGACAAGGTGGACTGGGCCCAGATGGGCAAGATCGGCAGGGCTTCCGGCATCATCCTGGCGGTGATCGTCGCCCAGATCCTGATCAAAGGGGTGCTGGACACGATCAATCTGCTGCCGATCATTCCGGGCCTGCTGGAGTTGCTCGGCCTGGTCATCGTCGGCAAGTGGAGCTGGGACAATCTCACCACCGGCGAGAAGCGCAACGCCGTGATCGAGAAGGTTCAGGGTCTGCGCAAGGAATACCTGGGCTGAGTTGCCGGGCAGCTTCAATCCTGAGTTTGCAAGCCCGCCTGATCAGGCGGGCTTTTTGTTGGATCGTTTTTTCCTCTGTGAATGGTTTCTGGTGGGCCGGTTGATGGTTCGGCGGGCTGACCTCCTGTCGCTCGTCGTGCGGCCTTCGGCTGGGCCACTGCCGGAGGAGCGCTGCTGGATGGGACCCCGCAAGCCTCCATCCAGTGAGCACCCGACGAGGGTTTCGCCGCAGCGGGCCGCAGCCATCCAGGCTCCGACCTGGTCCAGGCGGCGAGCGAATCCATGCCCAGCCGGCTACGGGCGAAGCTATTCATGGCCACGGAACCGGTGTCAGGAGCCCATGGGCTGGAGCCCTTCTGGCCCTGCCGGTGGCACTGAAGCGACGGGAATCGATCGGTTCGGTCCCTCATCAGCGAGCCATCGAATGCCGAGGCCAGCATCGTTTCTGAATGGCTGGCTTCGGCATTCGATGACATTGCCCGAGCCAGCCAGGATGCGTGCCCTGCCTCAGCTGCTGCCATTCATGGTCAGCAGGTCATCGGGATGAGATCTGATCCAGCAGCCCATCGATCTGGTGCTGGGCCTGGTGCCGGTAGCCGGCGCCAAACAGATTGGCGTGGTTGAGCAGGTGATACAGGTTGTACAGCGGCCGCCGCTGCTGATGGCCAGCCGGCAGCGGCCACACCTGCTCGTAGCCGCTGAAGAACCGCTCCGGCACCCCTCCGAACAGCCGGGCCATCGCCAGATCCACCTCCCGATCCGCCCGGTGCACCGCTGGATCGAACAGGGCACCCCGGCCGTCGCGGCAGAGGCCGGCATTGCCGCCCCAGAGATCACCGTGTACCAGGCAGGCCTCGGGACGGTGCGGCTCCAGCCAGCTCGGCAGGCGCTCTAGCAGCTCCCTGCCCCCCCGCAGCGCCCCGCCCTGGCGGGCCAGGAGCTCCAGCTGGGGGGCGAGCCGGCGCTCGACAAAAAAAGTTCCCCAATCCGGCAGCAAGCCGTTGAGCTGGGGAGTGGCACCGATCACGTTGTCCCGGGGCCAGCCGAAATGGCCATCGAGCCGATCCCCCGGGGCGCAGGCCTGTACCAGGCTCTGACGATGCAGCCCGGCCAGGGCGGCCCCGAGGCCGCGCCAGCCCGTGGCCTCCAGATCAGCGACTGGATCGCCAGCGCCGCCGACCTCATGCCGCGAAGAGCCACCGAGATCGAGCCAGGACAGCAGCAGCACCGCCTGCCCCCCCAAGCTCTCGAGTGCCAGGGGCTCAGGCAGCCGCAGCCCCGGGGCCCCGCCGGCTGAGGCGGCTGCAGCGACAGCAGCGGCATTGGCCACGGCCAGGGCCCGCAGGCCATCGAGCTCCATCTCCAGCCAGGGCCGATGGCGCTGATCGGTGATCTTGGCGAACAGGGGGCCGCCGCTGGCCAGCTCCAGGCACCAGGTGCTGTGGCTGGAGCCGCCGGCGATCGGGCGGCGCCGCAGCAATTCGAACCCGAACCGCTCCGCCAACCAACTCAGCAGGGGATCGCTGCGTGGCGCCATCCTCTCCACGGGCTGTGGGGCACTGCCAGCATGCCGCCTTCAAGGAGGCCGATCGATGGCGGGCGAAGTCTGCTCCTGCGATGTGGCCGTGGTGGGTGCCGGTATCGCTGGACTCACGGCCGCCAGCCTGCTCGCCAGGGCGGGCCAGCGCGTGGAGGTACTGGAGGCTCACCACCAGAGCGGCGGATGTGCCGGCACCTTCCGCCGCGGCCCCTACGTGTTCGATGTCGGGGCCACCCAGGTGGCGGGGCTGGAGAGCGGCGGGATTCATCAGCGCCTGTTCGAGCATCTGAACGTGACGCCACCGGCGGCCGAACCCCTGGATCCCGGCTGCGTGGTGGATCTGGCCGATGGACAGGCGCCGGTGCGGATCCACCGGGATCCCGATCGCTGGCGCCAGGAACGCCAACGCCAATTTCCAGGCAGCGAGCGCTTCTGGCGCCTCTGTGAGGCGATCCATCACGCCAACTGGGCGTTCGCGGCCCGGGATCCCGTGCTGCCGCCCCGCAGCTGGTGGGATCTGGCTCAACTGGTGGGGGCACTCGGAGGCGACACGCTGCTCAGCGGCCTGCTGACCACGGCGAGCATCGCCGATCTGCAGAACCTGTGCGGCTGCGGCGGCGATCAGCGCCTGCGGCGCTTCCTCGATCTGCAACTCAGGCTCTATTCCCAGGAACCGGCCCAGCGCACGGCAGCTCTCTACGGCGCCACCGTGCTCTCGATGGTGCAGGAGCCTCTGGGCCTGTGGCATCTGCAGGGTTCGATGCAGGCCCTGGCCGAGGCCCTGGAACAAGGCCTGGCCCAGGCGGGCGGGCGGCTGCGCCTGCGCCACCGGGTGCAGAAGCTCGAAGCCAGCGGCGCGTCAGGGGGCTGGCAGGTGCAGGCGGAAGCGGCCGGGCAGCGCCCCGTGCTGATCCAGGCCCGCGATGTGGTCGTCACCCTGCCGCCCCAGAGCCTGCCGGAGCTGCTGGGGGGCCAGCTGCCCAGCCGCTACCAGCGCCGCTTGGAGCACCTGCCGGAACCGAGCGGCGCCCTGGTGTTCTATGGCGCCCTCGAACGCAGCTTGCTGCCGCCGGAGTGTGCCTCCCACCTGCAGCTCGACTGGGCAGCACCGGGGCCGTTGTTCGTCTCGATCAGCCAGGAGGGTGATGGGAGGGCGCCAGCGGGGCAGGCCACGGTGATCGCCAGTGTGTTCACCCCGGCCCGGGCCTGGTTCGAGGGCGACGAGGCCAGCTATCAGGCCCGCAAACAGAGCGCCATGGCCGGGATCCAGGCCGGCCTGGCCCAGGTGCTGCAGCTCGGAGCGGAGCCGTGGATCCATCGGGAACTGGCCACGCCCCGGGGCTTCGCCGGCTGGACCGGCCGGCCCTGGGGCTGGGTGGGAGGCCTGGGCCAGCATCCCCTGCGCTTCGGCCCCTTCGGCCTGGCCAGCCGCACGCCGCTGCCGGGGCTATGGCTGTGCGGCGATTCGATCCACCCCGGCGAAGGCACCGCCGGGGTCAGCCTCACGGCCCTGATGGCCTGCCGTCAGCTGCTGCAACGCCAGGGTCAGGAGCTGAGGCTCGCTGGGGCCTCCAGCCAGGCCTGACCCGGCCCCGGTCCCTGCAACCGACAGGCCAGGCCAGTGGTGAGCGGCCAGACCGGCACGACGGGCCCGAGCACCAGTGCGGAGCCTGGCAGCAACCAGCCGAGCGCCAGGCAGGGCAAGGGAGCCGAAACTGGCCTTTGCCGCCTCGGGGCACGCACCGCTCCCAGGTCGCCGACCTGAGCACCCCGATCAGGTCGTAACGGGCTCCATAAGCCCCGTCCCAGGGCGATGCCCAGCAGGATGCTGCGCTGGCCCGCAGGAGCCACGGACTCTCGGAGCTTGCTGGCTCGTCCCATCCCCCCATCAGTCAGCGAGGGCCGCAGGGCTCAGCATCGCCGCTTCAGCCGCAGCATCGGCCCGGGGAACCACCACTCCAGGATGGTGTGGCTGCAGGCCAGCCCCCGGCGACGGCCCGACCCCCAAGGGCCGAGGACCACGGTGATCGCGCGGGTTGAGCCTGAGGCTGCCCCTGGCCACACCAGCGCCTGTCTGGAACGGGCCGCGCGCCCCCGGAACCGGCCCTCACCCGGTGAAGGCCCTCAGAGGAACTCCGGACGCAGCCGCTGGGCCTCCGCCAGGGAGGCCTGCAGCGCCGACCAGGATTCGCCCGCCACCAGGCCTTCGAGCTCGGCCAGGGCCTGGCGGTACTGGGCCAGGGCCGCCAGCAGCGGCTCCCGATTGCCCCGGGCCATCAAGGTGCCGAGCTCCGGGTTGCCGCCACCCACCCGGGTGGTGTCGGCAAAGCCACTGGAAGCGAGGCTGCGCACCAGCTGGAACAGGGTTGACACCCCCGGATCCAGCGCCGCGGCGCTCCCCTCGCCAGCACGGTCGTCCGCAGCCACAGCGCCAGTACTGACAGCGGCACTCCCAGCGGCGGCGCCGCGATCGGCGGCCTGCAACAAAGCCGCACTGACCAGCACCGGCAGATGGGAGATCAGGGCCACCGCCCGATCGTGGTCGGCGGCGCCACAGGTGAGCCAGCGGGCACCCACGGCCTCGGCCAGCTCCGCCACCGCCGCCAGGGCCGACGGATCCGTGCCCTCGATCGGGGTCGCCACCCAGGGGCGCCCGCGGAACAGACCGGCCACCCCGGCTTCCACCCCGGCCAGGGCCGTGCCCGCCATCGGGTGGGAGGCCACGAAACGGCTGGCCCGCTCAGGCCCCAACAGGGCGGTCCAGGCCTGGAGCACGGGAGCCTTCACCGAGCCGACATCCGTGATCACCGCTGCCGGCGGCAGCGCGGCGAGCAGCTGCGGGGGCGGATCCAGCAGCCGATCCAGGGGCAGGGCCAACACCACCAATCCGCAATCGCGCAGCACCGCCGGATCGGTGGACACCTCGGTGGCCAGGCCCCGCTGCAGGGCCCGTTCAGCCGTGGGCTGGCGATGCACCAGGGCCCGCACCGTCGCGCCCCTGGCGAGCAGATCGAGGCCGAGGGAGCCGCCGATCAACCCCAGGCCCACGATCCCCACCGGATGGCGCTGCCAGAGAGTTGTCATCGTCGCTTCGGTGTCACTGCGGCCAGCTTCGTACGATCCGCCGATGTTGGAAGCCAGCGCCCATCGGCAGCTCAAGGCTCTCCTGCTGGGGGAGGGAGCCGAACGCTGGCCGCACCATCTCACCTTGAGTCGCCTGGTGGCCCGCAGTCTGCGCCGCCGGGACCACACCCTGGTGCGCTTGCTGCCTGGCACCGACCCGAGCTGGTGGATCGGCCTGCTGGTGCCCCTGGCCCTGGCCGACAGCGCCCTGGCGCTGGTGGTCAGCGACACCCTGCGCCAACGCCTGCTGCAGGTGGAATGGCCCCGGCTGCAGGCGGTGGGGCTGTCCCTGCCCTGCTGGCAGGGAGCCTCGGCCGCACCCCTGGGCCAGCTGTGGCTGCTGAACCATCGGGAACTGCTGCAGGCCTGGAGGGATGGAAGCCTGGGGGAACGCCAGCTGGTGATACCGGAGGCCGAAAAGCTGGAAGGGCATCTGCGTCAGGCCCTCGGCATCCGCCTCGATCCCCAGGACTGGGATCGGCTGCGGCGCTCCCATCCAGCCGCCGAAGACAGCCTGCTGGAGCTGCACCAGCGCCTGAGCCAGCGGATCTTCAGCCAGCCGGGCCATGGGCGGGCGCCAGTGGCGCTGGCCCCGGACGATGAAGCGCCCCTGCGCCAGCTGCTGGCACTGCTGGCTCCCCTGCCGGACCCCTGGAACGCCTGGCTGGCCGCCAAGGGAGAGGACTGGTGCAGCTGGGCCCAGGTGGATCCGGAACTACTGCAATGGCAGGGGCATCGCCAGCCGTTGGCGCCGTTACGGGAGCTGAAGGGACTCCTCAGCGGCCGCGGCGCCATCCTGGTGGGAGAACTGGCCGGTTCGGCCCAGGGCCAGGGCCCGCCAGCCAGTGCGCTGGCCCTGGGACTGAACCCTGTGGTGACGGTCGATCTGGGCGATCCACCCCTCTCTGACCCCCTGCCCCTCTATGCCCCCCTGCGCCAGCCGCTGCCCAACAGCCCCCAGTTCGCCGACCACCTTCTCGATCACTGCCGCCGGCTGATCCTGGGGCAGGCGGGGCTGACGATCGTGTTGCTGGATGACACCGGCCTGCGGCGGTGTCTCACCAGCGGCCTGGCGGCGGAGTTCGGCAGCCGGGTGGTCCAGGAATCCACCGCCCCAGAGAGCAACGGCGTCATCTGCTGCCGCTGGAGCTGGTGGCTGGAGCACCAGGGCCGGTTGCCCCACCCCAGCCAGCTGATCGTGGCGCTGCTGCCGATCGCCAGCCTGGAGGATCCCCTGACGGCTGCCCAGGTCAGCGAACTGCGCCGACAGGGGCGCGACTGGTTCCGGGAGCTGCTGCTGCCGGATGCGCTCAACCGGCTGCAGCGCGGCCTGGCCTGCCTACGGCGCCAGGGAGGCCGGCTGGCGGTGCTCGATGGCCGCCTGCGGGCCCGCAGCTGGGGGCGCCAGGTGTTCAGCGCCCTGGAGCCCTGGGTGCAACTGAACCGGCTGCTGCCCAACTGATCACTACCGCTGCGCCGGCGCCGGGGGCGGGGAACCAGCGGCGCCTAGCCTGACCCAAGTTGCCAGACCCACCCCCATGGGGGAAGCCAAGCGCCGCGCCAGCCAGGGCCTGCCACCACGCCAGAAGAAGGTCGACAAACCCATCGACACCTCGCCAAGGATCGTGCCCTGGCTGCCCTTCAGCCGCAATCAGGCGGATCGCTTCGTGGCGGTCAGCACCCGCGGCGCCTGGATCGGCATCGGTGCCCTGGTGCTGTTCTGGGTCACGGTCCGCTTCATCGGACCCGCCGCAGGCTGGTGGAGCCTGGCCGACGGCTGAGGCCGAGTCCACCACGGCACAGGCGCCGGATCGCCGGGAGGACAATCCTGGTGACCCAATTCGCTCCGTGGCAGGGCGTGGTCCCAAAGGTCTGCGGTGCACTCACGACGGGATCAAAGCCCTGGCTGGGACTGATCCGGGATCGGCGGAGCTTTCTGGATAACCACGAGGAACTTTGACCGCCACGGCCACCCTCTAGGCCAGGCTGAGTCGGCGGGATCTGCACCAGGGCTGCCTGCCAGTGGGTGGGACCCCACGCTCGAAGTCCAGCAACTGGATCGGGGCCAGGACTGGTTCCCAATCAGCGATCGGTGCGTCTCCGCTGCTGCTGGCTGCCAACCATGCGTTCGGGACCAGCGCCTGGAGGGGGACGAGGCCTGGGTTGGCGACGAGCCGTTGCCCTGCGACCGAGCCAAGGTCGACGTCCACCGATGGCCTGCACCGCGCCAATGACTCAGGCCCAGCCAATGGGTGACAACGGGCGGCTGGATCACCCGGCAGGCTCCGTTGATCGCGATCCCATGCGGGTCAGCGAGGAGTCTGTGCCTGCCCATCACCCCGTGCCTGGATCTCCGCCGCTCCCCCTGGGGATTGATCTGGACCGGCCCTGCGCTGGGTGCGCGGCCAGCTGCTGGGCTGCAGGCCAGCCAGGCTGCGCGAGCAAGGCCACAGATCGACAGCGGAGCTGGCAGGCCGGCCGGCTCAACCCTGGCTCCGACCCCAACCAGGCGAAACGTGGATCCGCTGACCGAGACCCACAGCACTCCATAAATCGGAAGAAAACCTTAGGATTGACATCGATGTCCTTCGCGGGCCCCCGATGTTTCCCCGATTGGCCGAGCAATACCGGGCCCTGGTGAGCGACCTGGTCATGAGCCTGCAGGCTCTCGCCAGCTGCCTGCAGAAGCGCGGCCATGTCGCCAACTGCTACGTCTGCGGCGACGGCAGCGACGGTCAGGGAGCTTCGTTCGTCACCGATCTGGGGGACAACCACATGGTGCGCTTCCTGGTGTCGGACTTCGGCATCAGCTGGATCGAATCCCGCGACGGCCACGAGCTCGTCAAGCTGGAGGGCGCCGAGGCGATCCAGGAACTGCATCGGGTCGCCGCGATCCTGCAGTCCACGGCCGCCGTGCCCAAGTCAGCAGCCCGAGCCAAGACCCAAACCGCCGCACCCGCCCCGCTCGGCTCAATCCCGGAAGCGGCCTGACCTGGCCCATGCACCGTGCCAGTGGTCACCCGATGTGACCGCAGCCATCCCAGGGATCGCTGTGGAACCGGGAGCCGCCCAAGAGATGAGCGGAGGCCCCGGAGCGGAGCCCAGCAAGGGCTGAGGTGCCCGGAGCGATCCCTGGATCGATCGGGAGACTCCAGGCGATCCCGGCCATCGATGGCTGGGATGCCCGCACCCGACACGGCCATGCCCTGAAGTGGCGGCCAGGGTCGGGCGAGCTTGCCGGGAATCAACCGGGCTGGTGGTTCCGGCTGGACCTGAGCCGTCGCGGCGATCGCCTGAACCGCTCAGCTGGCCACCGGCAGGGTGGTGGTGGTCGGCGCCTCTTCCTCCTCCGCATCCTCTTCCGCCGTACCCGCGGCCGCGGCCGCCAGCTTGGCCGCAGCGGCCAGGGGCTTCATCGAATTGGCCGTGACCTCCGAGCCCTCGGTGAGCTTGCGGCGGGTGAGCTGCTCGATCACCTCCTTCGGGCCGGGGTTCTGCTCCAGCCAGACGATCGTGTTGTCACGACCCTGGCCGATGTTGTCGCCGTCGTAGCTGTACCAGGCTCCCTTGCGGCAGACCACGCCCGTCTCCTCAGCCAGATCGAGCAGGCAGCCGATGGTGCTGATGCCGCGGCCGAAGAGGATGTCGAATTCGGCGATCCGGAACGGCGGCGCCACCTTGTTCTTGGCCACCTTCACCTTGGCGCGGATGCCGTACTCCTCCGTGCCGCGCTTGAGGGTCTGGATGCGGCGGATGTCGAGGCGCACCGAGGCATAGAACTTGAGCGCATTGCCGCCGGTGGTGGTTTCGGGATTGCCGTAGGTGACGCCGATCTTCTGGCGCAGCTGGTTGAGGAAGATGACGGTGCAACCGGACTTGCCGATGTTGCCGGTGATCTTGCGCATCGCCTGGCTCATCAGGCGCGCCTGGCTGCCCACCGCCAGATCCCCCATCTCCCCTTCAATCTCGGCCCGGGGCGTCAGGGCCGCCACCGAGTCGATCACGACGATGTCGACGGCACCGGAGCGCACCAGCTGATCGACGATCTCCAGGGCCATCTCGCCGGTGTCCGGCTGAGAGACCAGCAGATTTTCGATGTCGACCCCCAGGGCGGCGGCATACACCGGATCGAGGGCGTGCTCCGCATCCACGAACGCCGCCACGCCGCCGCGCTTCTGCACCTCGGCGATGGCATGCAGGGTGAGGGTGGTTTTACCGGAACTCTCCGGGCCGTAGACCTCCACCACCCGGCCCTTGGGATAGCCGCCACCGAGGGCCAGATCGAGGGTGAGCGCCCCGGTGGAAATGGTTTCCACGCGCATGCGGGAAGCGTCGCCGAGACGCACGATCGAGCCCTTGCCGAAGTTCCGCTCGATCTGGTTCAGCACCAGACCCAGGGCCTTGTCGCGCTCGGCCATGGCCTTGGCATCAGCCGCGGATGCCGCCTTGGAGGCTGAAGACGGGGTGGACAGGGAACCGGAAGCGCCGGATGCGGCCTTGGATTCGGCCTTGGATTCGGCAGGCATGGGGGGGATGAGCGATGGAACAGGCCGCAGGGCGGGCGCTGGAGACCGGGGTTGGGGGCCGGAGCTGGCGCCGGCCGAGGAACCGGGATTGGGGACCGGCGCTGGTGGCGGATCCGGAGACCAGGATCGGGGCGGACCGATGCCGGAACCAGACCGGCGGCCATCCTGCGACCTCTGGAGAACCAGTGCCACCACCGGCGGCCGGCGTACCAATTGCGTGTAGTACGGGCGTACTCTAACGGGTCAGGGCCAGCGCGCCAGGGGGGCCTGGAAGGTTTCCGGCTCCAGCCAGTGAATGCCGGCCCCCTCCAGGCCCTGGCGATCGCCCGGAGCCAGGTAGCCCCAGGACACCAGATAACAGCGCACCGCCTCCAGTCCCGGGGTGGCTCGCACCAGCTCCAGAGTCGGACGGCGGTCCTCGATGAACCAGAGGGGCCGCTGCTGCCCCAGCCGCAGCAACACCTCCGGCTTGCTGCCGTGCTCATGGCCGTACAGGGCTGCGGGAGTGAGGTCGGCGGCGGCCAGCAGTTCGGCGGCGAAGGCGCCCCCTTTGGTCGTGAGCACCGTCCAGGAGGCCCCTTCCCGCCCCAGGGCGGAGAGCCTCTCGGGCACACCGGGGAAGAAGCGATGCAGGGCCAGCCAGCCCTCCCGATCGCTGGCGATCGCCTCGGAGCGGACCGCCTCCAGGGTCGCCTGCAGCTGCTGGGGACTCCAGCCCCAGTGCTGCAGAGCCGGCTTGAGGGCCCCGTCATAGTCCGCCAGAAGGGCGGCCAGCTGGCCATCGCAGCGGCCCAGCTCGGCCGCCATCAGCACCATCTCCCAACCGTGATGGATCAGGGGCCGCAACTGGGCGAAACCGGCGGGGGCCTCGTCGGGCAGAACCAGCCCGGGGGCCAGAGCCAGCGCCGCCCGACGGGCTGACCACCAATACTCGCGCATGCCGTCGACCAGCACACCGTCGAAATCAAAGACCAGCCGTGGCGCCGATGGCGAGGCAGAAACCATCAGCTCAACCCACCGGACAAGGACCGTGAAAAAGCTTGAAAACTGGGTCGCTAGGATTCGAACCTAGGAATGGCGGGACCAAAACCCGCTGCCTTACCGCTTGGCGACGACCCATTGGTTGGTCCGGTACGAATCCGGAGGGCTCCGGCTGAAGGGACCAGGGTTGGTTCGGTCAGAAAACCGATGGGCTCCGGCAGAACCGGCGCCTAGCTAGTTACCCACAGCGGCCGGTCCTTCGTCAACAGGGCTGGCGCTCAAAGCGGAAACACCCGCAGCCGCTGCTGAGCTCCCCGCCCGAAGACGGCACAGCGCAGGCGGTAGTGACGGACCAGATCCTCCTGCATCCTCCGGACCCGATCACTGCGGGGCAGCAGCTCGACGGGCCGGCCTTGGGGGAGCACCACCTGCTCCACGGCCAGACGGCACTCCTCCAGGGCGGCGTGGGCATCGTCGAGGCGCGGGGTCCCCTGATCCGCAGACTCCGGCAGGAGCGGCTCCCGGCGACGCTCCAACAGCCGCTGAATGGCGCGCTGCAGCTGGTGAAGGCTGTCCGACTTGATCACCAGAATCGGCAGGTTCAGCGCCTGGGCCCGCCGGCGCAGCTCCGGATCGCGCCCCAGCTCACCGCGCAGACTGAGCACGGCGTCCGCCTGCTCCGGGTCGGCCACCACTTCGGCCGGCAGGCCGCTGCTGCGCACCGCCTCCAGCAACAGCTGGGGCGACAGGCCGACCGCGCAGAGACGCAAGGGAGCGGACGCCGGCAACGGCTCGGGGATCTCCGCCGCAGGGAGCGGCTGATCGCGGGACGGGGAGGCCAAGGGATCGGGCAGGGGCACGGCGGCCAGGGGCCTGGCCCCCCGCAGGCCTGAACCGACAATCGGCGTGACCGCCGGGCCGGCCCCGGGGCGGCTGGGGGCCGGTGGCGAGAACGGGGCGGGCTGGCGCAGCAGCAACTGGCCGTCGGAGCCGAGTTCGCGGATCTCCGGGCGGGGGAGCTGACCCCGCAGCAACAGATCCACCGTGCCGGCCACCTCGCGATGCACCAGCCAGCGATGGCGGCTGTGCATCTCCACCGCCATCGCGAAGGTGGGCTCGGCGGCCCGCTCCAGCACCGTCTTCTGGGTGCGGCGGCGGCGCGCCTCCTCATCCCCGAGGGTCACCGATTGAATGCCGCCGACCAGGTCGCTGAGGGTGGGGTTCTTGATCAGGTTGGCGAGTTCGTTGCCGTGGGCCGTGGCCACCAGCATCACGCCCCGCTCGGCAATGGTGCGGGCCGCCTGGGCCTCCAGCTCCGTGCCGATCTCATCGATGACAATCACCTCGGGCATGTGGTTTTCCACCGCCTCGATCATCACCTGGTGCTGCAGTTCCGGCCGCGCCACCTGCATGCGGCGGGCGCGGCCGATGGCGGGATGGGGGATATCGCCATCCCCGGCGATCTCGTTGCTGGTGTCGATCACCACCACGCGCCGCAGCAGGTCATCGGCCAGCACCCGGGCGATTTCGCGCAGGGCCGTGGTCTTGCCCACCCCGGGCCGGCCCATCAGCAGCAGCGAACTGCCGGAATCGAGCAGATCACGCACCATCGCCACCGTGCCGAACACGGCCCGGCCTACCCGACAGGTGAGCCCCACCACCTCGCCGGTGCGATTCCTGATGGCGCTGATGCGATGCAGGGTGCACTCGATGCCGGCCCGGTTGTCACCGCCGAAGGGCCCAAGCCGCTCCAGCACGCCGCGCAGATCGGCCCGCTCGATCGGCGCCTCGCCGAGGGCCACGGCCCGGCCGGGATAGCGGGCCTCGGGCACCCGGCCCAGATCGAGCACCACCTCCAGCAGCTCCTCCCTGGACTCGGCGCTGGCGAGCTGCTGCTGAACGTTGAACGGCAGCACCTTGAGCAGGCGATCAAGATCGTCAGTGATGCGCTGGGTCGGGGGGGAGGACAGGGCGACCAAGGGCTCGGGTGGCGGGCGCTACGGGATCGCGGCCAACGCCTGGACCGGTTCTAGCGACAGTCGAACCGCGGACGCCGGGGGAGCCGCGGACGCTTGAACCGTGCCGGCTCAGGGCCGCTCCAGCCAGGGCCGCACCAGATTGCCGGCGATCGCACTGGCATCGGGCAGCAGATCGGCCTGATCGAGCAGGCGCCCGCCCCGCTCCTGGGCCTGCAGCAGCAGCGGTTGCAGCAGCGCCCGGGCGACGCTGCCGAAGGCCACGCCAGCCACGGACCGCTGCAGGGCTGGATCCAGTCGCTGCAGCAGGGGCAGCGTGCGCTCGTTGGTGCCCCCCGCCAGCTGCAACGGCCCCGGCGGCGCCAGGGGCGCCACGGCCCCAAGCAACCGCACGGCAGCCCGGGCCGTGCCGGCCCCCACATCGCCGCTCATCGGCCGGCCGTCCAGCTGCCAGAGGGGCACTAGGCCCGCCTGCAGCACCAACTCGTGGCGCAGCCAGAGCTCGCGGGCCAGGGCCTCGGGCGTGGCGGGGCTGATGCCCACCGCCCCCGCAGCGGTTTCGAGACCGCAACTGACTGCCAGACGCCGCAGCGGCACCCCGGAAGAGCACACCTGGGCCAGCCGCTCGGCGAAGGCCTCAGCGCGGCCGATGCGGGTGTGCAGCTCCACCGCGTCGGGACGCAGCTCGGACAGCAGTTCGGCCACCTGGTCGGGGGGCAGGTTGTGATCCCGCTCCTCGATCAGGCCCAGGGGACAGGCCGGCAGGCAGCGGCCACAGCCGTAGCAGCGCTCGGCCAGCACCCCGACTCCAGGCGACGGCAAGGGCGGGATCGCCAGGGCGGGGCAGACCCGCTCGCAGGGCCGCGGGCAGGATGCGGGGCAGAGGGCCGGATCGAACCAGGCCTTGCGGAAGTGGGGATCGGCGCCATCGCTGAGGCTCACCATCAGCCAGGGCCTGGCCGCGCCGCGCTGCTCGGCCCAGGCGATGCCACGACGGGCGGCGGCGACCACGGCCGCATCGGCCGCCAGATCGAGGCAGTGAATCCCCACCAGGCTGTAAAGCCCCGCCAGATCCTCGATGGCGGTGAGATCCTGATTGCTGGCGCCCCCGATCAGCTTCACCCAGCGGCCCTGGGCCAGAGCCTGCTCGGCACGAAGGTGGGAAGAACCGGGGGCGATGGCAAGGGCGGACGCGCCCGTCCATCATCCCAAGCGCTCCATGAGGCATCTGGAGACCCGGCGATCGCCGAGCTGGTTCCATCGATCCGTTCCCTGCCTTGAAGCGGTCGGATGGTCGGGCTGGGCGCAGAGGAAGACCGCGGCCTCCGATGGGGAGCCTTCAGGGGCATCCGGTCGCAGTCCGGGGGGCGATCAGAACGGTGCCGCCGCCCTGATCAACCCCCGCCAGAGCGGGAGGTTTCAGCCGCTGCTGCTGGGCACGGCCTCAGCCCCCTGGGAGCCGTTCGGGCGATCGGCGCCTTCCAGAGCGAGCTCCGCGCCACTCAGCCCCAGCTTGCCGGCGAGCCAGGGGGCCGTGACGCCCCCTAGGCCCACCGTGATCAGGATGGTCAGAAAGACGAGCCCCTTGAGGGCGCCGGCACCGGCCACACCGGCCTGGTCCAGCTGCAGGGCAAACAGACTGGCCACCGCTGCGGTGACGATGCCGCGGGGAGCGATCCAGCTGACCAGCAGCTTCTCGCGGACGTTCAGGGGCAAGCCCACCCCCGCGGACATCACCACCAGAAAGCGCAGCAACATCAGCCCGAAGACACACAACACCCCACCGAGGCCCAGAGGACTCAGTTCCGCCCAGGACACATCGGCCGCCAGCAGGGGGAACAACACCGTGATCGCCAGCATCGCCAACTGGGAAATCAGGCCGTCGAGGGAACTGGCGGCGGTATCGAGGCGCAGCCCCACCACCACTCCGGCGCTAACCGCAGCCGGCAGGCCCGACTCGGGCAACAGGGACTCGCAGCCACTGAACAGCAGAAACAGAGTGCCCAGGGTCAACTGCAGGGAGAGACCGCCAGCGGCCGGATCGGGGCTGCCAGAGCCTTCCAGGGGCTCAGCTGGTTGAAGCCGCTCCAGCACCAGCGCCAACAGCAGGCCAGCCAGAGCTCCGAGGCCGACGCCAGCGCCGAGCCGCACCAACAGCCGCCACGCCACATCCTGCCAACTGCCGAGATCGCCCAGGGCCAGCTGCAGCAGCAGCAGGGCGAGGACCGCACTCACCGGCTCAAGTATCAGCCCTTCGGCCTCCAGCACCCGAGCCAGAAACGGGCTCAGGCCCATCTGGCGCACCAGGGGATTCACCACGGTGGGGCCGGTGGCCAGGGCGATGGCACCGAACACCAGGGCCAGCGGCCAGGGCAGGCCGGCGACCCAGTGGGCCAGGGCGGCGCCACCGGCCAGGCCGAGCAGCGAGCGCACCAGCACCAGCTGCAGCACCGAGCGCTGCAGGTCCCGCCCGGCAAGCCGCAAATTGAGGCCGCCGTCAAAGAGGACCAGGCTGACCAACAGACCAACCAGCGGCTCGAGGCCACGGCCCAACTGGTCGGGCTGGATCCAGGCGAAGCCGGCGTGACCGAGCAGCAGGCCGGTGGCCAGCAGCAGCACCACGGCGGGCAGTCCGCTGAGGCGAGCCGCCAGCTGGGCCAGGGAGCCGGAAAAAAAGGAAACGCCCCAGATCAGGGCCAGACGTCCCTGCAGATCAGCGGCCAACAAGCTGCTCCAGCGGCTGCCAGCGCAGGGCGCGGGCACCACCCATCTCCACCACGATCTTGAGGCGCGGCTCGCGGCGGCAGAGGGCACAGAGGGCGGCCAGCTCAGCAGCCGAAAGAACCTGACCCTCCAGCAGCCAGAGCAATACGGGGCTTTCCCCATCGAACTGGGACCCCAGCAGGGGCATCACCCGCTGCACTTCACCCACGGCGGCACCCCGGCCAACGCTCTGGTGACCAAGGTGAGGCGGCCGCACCCCATGGAGCTGGAACAGAAAGGCCTCGGGATCACCCAGGCCCCGGGCCGAAGTCATCTGGGCCCGGTAGCCGGCGGCCCGGAGCCGGCGCATCAGTCTGGTCTCAGCGCCACCCTCCAACGGCACGTACAGCGCCAACGCTCCGGAGCGCTCGAGGTCCTGGCGAAAACCGCGGCCGGTCAGCAGCAGGGGCATCGGAGCGTCAGTCGAGACAGGAAGAGAGTCTGGCAGTCCCAGCGGCCAGGAGGGGGGTGGGATGGGCAGTGGGGTACATTGTTGGCTTGTGCTGATGATCTGTGCCCGTCCGCTAGCCGGGCCTCCAGAGCGCAGCACAGGGATCGTCATTGGTGACGATCCCTTCAGGCCAGTACGGAACCAGCAGCAAGGGATTCCTCCCTTTCCCTGCCGGCACCGTCGGGAAACTGCCCGTGCCCGCCAGGAGTTCGCTCCGAACGGCGCCATCGGAGAAGTCCCAGCCCGCTGATTCGCCTCGCTAGCTCCTGACGATCGCATCGGAATCCCCTGGATCTCCGGCTCGATTGTCACCATTGCGATCCCACGAATTCAGCTCCCCGCCGTTCGATCCGGTGCCCTCGGGCTCCGGTCAAAGCCGCAGCCCTCCCCTGGAGAGCGCGGCAGCGGCAGTCCAGCTGGCGTTGTTCTCCCTCCCATGTCCATCGGCATTCTTGGGAAGAAACTGGGCATGTCCCAGTTCTTCGACCCCGAGGGCAGATCCATCCCGGTCACCTTGATCGAGGCGGGACCCTGCCGTATCACCCAACTCAAAAACCAGGCCACGGACGGCTACAGCGCCGTTCAGATCGGTTTCGGTGAAATTCGCGAAAAACTCGTGAACAAACCGGCCCGGGGCCACCTGAACAAGTCCGGCAACGATCCGCTGCGCCATCTGCGCGAGTACCGCGTCGAAGGCGTCGACGGTCTCGAGCTCGGCAGCGCCATCACTGTGGCGGCCTTCGAAGCCGGCCAGAAGGTCGACGTCAGCGGCGACACGATGGGTCGCGGCTTCGCCGGACTTCAGAAGCGCCACGGCTTCAGCCGCGGTCCGATGAGCCACGGCTCGAAGAATCACCGCGAGCCCGGCTCGATCGGCGCCGGCACCACGCCGGGCCGCGTCTACCCCGGCAAGCGCATGGCGGGTCGCTACGGCGGCAAGCAGATCACCACCCGCGGGCTCGTCATCCTCAAGGTGGACACCGAGCGCAACCTGCTGGTGGTCAAGGGTTCGGTCCCCGGCAAGCCCGGCGCCCTGCTCGACATCCGCCCGGCCAAGCGGGTGGGCAGCAAAGCCGCGAACTGAGGAGGAGAACCATGACTGACTGTGCAATTCGTGACTGGCAGGGCAAGGAGGCTGGCAAAGCCTCCCTGAACCTCAAGGTCGCCAAGGAAACAACCGCCGCCAATCTTCTGCATCGCGCCGTGGTGCGCCAGCTGGCCAATGCCCGCCAGGGCACGGCCAGCACGCTGACCCGGGCCGAGGTGGCCGGTGGTGGCCGCAAGCCCTACAAGCAGAAAGGCACCGGCCGGGCCCGTCAGGGTTCGATCCGCACGCCGCTGCGTCCCGGTGGTGGTGTCATCTTCGGTCCCAAGCCCCGCAGCTACGAGCTGGGCATGAACCGCAAGGAACGGCGCCTGGCCCTGCGCACCGCCCTGATGAGCCGCAGCGGTGACATCACCGTGGTGAAGGATTTCGGCAAGGGTCTCGACAGCCCCAGGACCAAAGACATCACCGCAGCCCTGGCTCGCTTCGACATCGCTGCCGATGCCAAGGTGCTCCTGGTGATTGAAGGCGCATCCGATGCCGTCAAGCTCTCGGTGCGCAACCTCAAGAAGGTCAAACTGATCGCCGCCGATCAACTCAACGTCTTCGATCTGCTCCACGCCAACAAGCTGGTGTTGAACGAGGAAGCACTCGCGAAGATTCAGGAGGTCTACGGAGATGGCTGAACGTTTTGCAGGCCGGCTGGCGGATGTGATCCGTCGCCCGCTGATCACCGAGAAGGCCACCCGTGCCCTCGAACTCAATCAGTACACCTTTGAGGTGGACCATCGGGCTGCCAAGCCCGATATCAAGGCGGCCGTCGAATCCCTGTTCGACGTCAAAGTCGTCGGTGTCAGCACCATGAATCCTCCCCGTCGCTCCCGTCGGGTCGGACGCTTCGCCGGCAAACGTGCCCAGGTGAAGAAGGCCGTGGTGCGCCTCGCCGAAGGCAACGCCATCCAGCTGTTCCCTGAGTCCTGAGGGGTCTGAAACGTCATGGCAATCCGTAATTACAGGCCCAACACCCCCGGCACTCGCACCCTGGTCGTCACCGACTTCAGCGAGATCACCGGCAAGAAACGGGAGCGGGGGCTGGTCATCGCCAAGCACCGCCTCAAGGGGCGCAACAACCGTGGTGTGATCACCTGCCGCCATCGCGGCGGCGGCCATAAGCGGCTCTACCGGGTGATCGACTTCCGTCGTGACAAGCACGGCGTTGAAGCCCGGGTGGCGGCGATCCACTACGACCCCCACCGCAACGCCCGGCTGGCACTTCTCTATTACAGCGATGGTGAGAAGCGCTACATCCTTGCCCCGGCCGGCATTGAAGTCGGGCAGACCCTGGTCTCCGGCCCGGACGCTCCGATCGAAAACGGCAACGCCCTGCCCCTGTCGTCGATCCCACTCGGCTCCAGCGTGCACAACGTCGAGCTCTACGCCGGTCGCGGCGGCCAGATGGTTCGCACCGCCGGCGGCAGCGCCCAGGTGATGGCCAAAGAAGGCGACTACGTCGCCCTCAAGCTGCCCTCCACGGAGGTTCGCCTGGTGCGGCGCGAGTGCTACGCCACCCTGGGTGAAGTCGGCAACAGCGAGCAGCGCAACACCAGCCTGGGTAAAGCCGGCCGCAAGCGCTGGCTCGGTCGCCGACCCCAGGTCCGCGGCAGTGTCATGAACCCCTGCGACCACCCCCACGGTGGTGGCGAAGGCCGGGCCCCGATCGGCCGCTCCGGTCCGGTAACCCCCTGGGGCAAACCGGCCCTGGGCTACAAGACCCGCAAGCGCAACAAGCCCAGCAACCGGTTCGTGCTTCGGAAACGTCGTCGCACCTCCAAACGGAGCCGTGGCGGACGCGACTCCTGATGACCCACACCGCACTGCTGTACGCCTGATCCGCCATGGGACGCTCACTCAAAAAAGGTCCGTTCGTTGCCGACAGCCTGCTTCGCAAGGTTGAAAAGCAGAACGCCGCCGACGACAAGACCGTGATCAAGACCTGGTCGCGGGCTTCCACCATCCTGCCGATGATGATCGGCCACACGATTGCCGTTCACAACGGCAAGGCCCACGTGCCCGTCTACGTGACGGAGCAGATGGTGGGCCACAAGCTGGGGGAATTCGCCCCCACCCGCACCTTCCGGGGCCACATCAAAGACAAGAAGGGAGGCCGCTGAACCAATGGCAAACACCAACACCGCCAAGTCCAATCCGGCCCAGGCCCTCGCCCACGGGCGCTACATCCGTGGCTCCGTGTCGAAGGTGCGTCGGGTGCTCGATCAGATCCGGGGGCGCAGCTACCGCGACGCCCTGATCATGCTCGAGTTCATGCCCTACCGCTCCACCGGCCCCATCACCAAGGTGCTGCGGTCGGCCGTGGCCAATGCCGAAAACAACCTCGGCCTTGACCCGGCGAACCTGGTCATCAGCGAAGCCAGCGCCGACATGGGTCCGTCCCTGAAGCGCTTCCGGCCCCGCGCCCAGGGTCGTGCCTACGCGATCAAAAAACAGACCTGCCACATCAGCATTGGTGTGGCGGTCCCTTCCGCCTGAACCCCGAGGACACCGACCGATGGGACACAAGATCCATCCAACCGGCCTGCGCCTGGGGATCACCCAGGAACACCGCTCGCGTTGGTACGCCCCCAGCAAGACCTATCCGACCCTCCTCCAGGAGGATGACCGGATCCGCAAGTTCATTCACAAGAAGTACGCCGCCGCCGGCATCAGCGATGTGCTGATCGCCCGCAAGGCCGACCAGCTCGAAGTCGAGCTCAAGACGGCACGACCGGGCATCCTGGTGGGCCGCCAGGGCAGCGGTATCGAAGATCTGCGCACCGGCATCCAGAAAACCCTCGGCGATCCGAACCGTCAGGTTCGTATCAACGTGGTCGAAGTGGAGCGGGTCGACGCCGACGCCTTTCTGCTGGCCGAATACATCGCCCAGCAACTGGAGAAGCGGGTCGCCTTCCGCCGTGTCATGCGCATGGCGGTGCAGCGCGCCCAGCGCGCCGGCGTTCTCGGTCTGAAGCTGATGGTCGCCGGCCGTCTCAACGGTGCCGAGATCGCCCGTACCGAATGGACCCGCGAGGGTCGCGTTCCCCTGCACACCCTGCGGGCCGACATCGATTACGCCACCAAGGTCGCCACCACGACCTACGGCGTTCTCGGCATCAAGGTCTGGGTGTTCAAAGGTGAAGTGCTCCCCGGCCAGCAGGACAAGCTGCCCGTGGGTGGAGCACCGAAGCGCCGTGCCAATCGCCGGCCGCAACAGTTCGAAGATCGCTCTAACGAGGAGTGAGGGAGGCCTGAACCATGCTGAGTCCAAGACGCGTCAAATTCCGCAAACAACAGCGCGGCCGCATGCGCGGCGTCGCTACCCGCGGTAACACCATCGCCTTCGGAGAGTTCGCTCTCCAGGCCCAGGAATGTGGCTGGATCACCTCCCGCCAGATTGAGGCCAGTCGCCGGGCGATGACTCGCCACGTCAAACGCGGCGGCCAGATCTGGATCCGGATCTTCCCGGACAAGCCGGTCACCATGCGGGCCGCTGAAACCCGCATGGGTTCCGGTAAGGGCAACCCGGAGTTCTGGGTCGCTGTGATCAAACCGGGCCGCATCCTGTTCGAAATGGGTGGCCCGGAAATCACCCCTGAGATCGCCAAGGAAGCCATGCGTCTGGCGCAGTTCAAACTGCCCATCAAGACGAAGTTCATCTCCCTGGCCGATCAGCCGAACGCGGCGGCTAACGCCGACGAGGAGCCACCCGCAGCTGCAGCCGTCAAGGCCGTTCCTGAGCCCACCCTTGTGGAGTCCTGACCATGGCCCGTCCCGTCATCGCTGAGGTGCGCACCCTCACCGACAGCGAACTCACCGAACAGATCGACGGCACTCGCCGCGAACTCTTCGATCTCCGCTTCCAGCAGGCCACACGCCGTCTGGAGCATCCGCACCGATTCAAGCAAGCCCGCATCAAGCTGGCCCATCTTCTCTCGGTGCAGAAGGAGCGTCAGCGCTCCACCGCCTCCTGATCCCCCCGATTCCCATGGCACTCAAGGAAAGGGTCGGCACCGTCGTCAGCGACAAGATGGACAAAACGGTGGTGGTGGCGGTGGAAAACCGCTTCCCCCACCCCATCTATCTGAAGACCGTCAGCCGCACCACCCGCTACAAAGCCCACGACGAAGCCAACAACTGCCGCGTCGGCGACCGGGTTCGCATCACCGAAACCCGCCCCCTCAGCCGTACCAAACGCTGGATGGTGGCCGAAGTGATTTCCACGGCCGCGGGCTCAACCCCGTCGGCTGCCACCTGAGGAGGACCTCCCGATGATTCAGCAGGAAACCTTCCTCACCGTCGCTGACAACAGCGGCGCCAAGCGCATCCAGTGCATCCGGGTGCTCGGCACCAACCGTCGCTACGCCCACGTGGGTGATGTGATCGTGGCAGCCGTCAAGGACGCCATGCCCAACATGGGGGTCAAGAAATCGGATGTGGTCAAGGCCGTCGTGGTCCGCACCAGGGCCACCCTGCGCCGCGACACGGGAAACTCGATCCGTTTCGACGACAACGCCGCCGTGATCCTTGGTAACGACAACAACCCCAAGGGCACGCGCGTGTTCGGTCCCGTTGCCCGGGAGCTGCGCGAGCGCAACTTCACCAAGATCGTGTCCCTCGCTCCGGAGGTGATCTGAACCATGGCCACCGCAACTCCCAAGGCGAAGACCCCGGTGCGCACCAAGATGCGCATCAAGAAGGGCGACACCGTGCAGGTGATCACCGGCAAGGACAAGGGCAAGACCGGCGAGGTCCTGCGCACCCTTCCCTATGAGAACCGCCTGATCGTTCAGGGGATCAACCTGCGCACCCGCCACCTCAAGCCAACCCAGGAAGGCGAGAGCGGCCGCATCGTCACCGAGGAAGCTTCCCTGCATGCCTCCAACGTGATGCTGTACTCCACCACCAAGAACGTCGCCAGCCGCGTCGAGATCGTCGTCGACAAAGACGGCACCAAGAAACGGCGCCTCAAGAAAACCGGTGAGGTGATCGATTGATCGCCGCCGCCGGTGGTCGCTCCCGCTAGCGCCCAACCGCTGAGGGCACGACACCGCTCCTCTATGGCTTTCTTCTCCATCTCCCCCTCTCTTTCCCCCCACCTCTCCGCCTTCTGACCACGTCCAGAAGCGCACTCCCTCCCTCCGTCATGTCACTGAAACAGCGCTACCGGGAGACGATCCAGCCCAAGTTGCTGAAGGATCTGAGTCTCTCCAATGTCCACGAGGTCCCCAAGGTGATCAAGGTCACCATCAATCGGGGCCTCGGTGAAGCCGCCCAGAACGCCAAGGCGCTCGAAGCCTCGATCACCGAACTGGCCACCATCACCGGTCAGAAAGTGGTCGTGACCCGGGCGAAAAAGGCCATTGCCGCCTTCAAGATCCGCCAGGGCATGCCGATCGGCGTCACCGTCACCCTCCGGGGTGAACGGATGTATGCCTTCCTGGAGCGTCTGATCAACCTGGCCCTGCCTCGCATTCGCGACTTCCGCGGTGTGAGTCCCAGGAGCTTCGACGGCCGGGGCAACTACACCCTGGGTATCCGTGAGCAGATCATCTTCCCCGAGATCTCCTTCGACAAGATCGACGCCATCCGGGGTATGGACGTCACGATCGTGACCAGCGCCCGCAGCGATGAAGAGGGCCGGGCCCTCCTCCGCGAGATGGGGATGCCGTTCCGCAGTAACTGAGGCTCTTCCGGACCCGACCATGGCCAACCACGACCCGATTTCCGACATGCTCACCCGCATCCGCAATGCGAGTGAGAAGCGTCACGAGAGCACCAGGATTCCTGCATCCCGCATGTCCCGGAGCATCGCCAATGTGCTGCAGCATGAGGGCTTCATCGCCGCCATCTCCGAAGAAGGAGAAGGCGTCACGAAGCAGCTGGTGCTGGAGCTCAAATACAGCGGCAAGCATCGCCAGCCCACCATCCGCCGCGTGCAGCGGGTGAGCAAGCCAGGCCTGCGCATCTACAAGAACACCCGCCAACTGCCCAAGGTGCTCGGCGGCCTCGGAGTGGCCATCATCTCCACCTCCAGGGGTGTGATGAGCGACCGCGATGCCCGCAAGCAGGGCGTCGGCGGCGAAGTGCTCTGCTACGTCTACTGATCCCGGGAGGAAACAGCCATGTCACGTATCGGTAAAGCTCCGATTCCCATACCTGAGAAAGTCAGCGTCAGCCTCAACGGGCTCGACGTCGTCGTCAAAGGTCCCAAGGGCGAACTCAGTCGCACCCTGCCCGATGGTGTCACCATCAGCCAGGACGGCGACACCCTGGTGGTCGCTCCTGCCAGCGGCAACCGTCGCTCCCGCGAGCGCCACGGCCTCAGCCGCACCCTCGTCGCCAACATGGTCGAGGGCGTCAGTCAGGGCTTCACCCGCAAGCTCGAGATCGTCGGCGTGGGCTACCGCGCTTCGGTCCAGGGCACGAAGCTGGTCGTCCTGGCCGGCTACAGCCACCCGGTCGAGATGGTGCCCCCCGCAGGCGTCACCTTTGCCGTTGAGAACAACACCAACGTGCTGGTCTCAGGCGCCGACAAGGAGCTGGTCGGCAACGAAGCCGCCAAGGTGCGCGCCATTCGTCCCCCCGAGCCCTACAAGGGCAAGGGCATCAAGTACGAAGGTGAGCGGATCCTGCGCAAGGCCGGCAAGACCGGCAAGAAATAGAGGTCTGCACGAGCACCGTTAGCCTGATTCCCATGTCTTCCATCTCCCGCAAACAGCAGACCCAGAAGCGCCATCGTCGTCTGCGTCGTCTGCTCTCCGGCACCGCCGCCCGGCCCAGGCTGGCGGTGTTCCGCTCCAACAACCACATCTACGCCCAGGTCATCGACGACGCCGCCCAGAGCACCCTCTGCGCAGCCTCGACCCTCGACAAGGACCTGCGCACCAGCCTCACGGCCGGTGCCACCTGCGATGCTTCGATCGCGGTGGGCCAACTGGTGGCGCAACGCGCCCTGGCCAAGGGCATCCAGCAGGTGGTCTTCGATCGCGGCGGCAACCTGTATCACGGCCGGGTCAAGGCCCTCGCCGAAGCCGCCCGGGAAGCGGGCCTTCAATTCTGATCCTGCTCTCACCATGACCGAAACCAACGACCAGATTCAGACCAACGACGTCCCGGCGGCATCGGACGTTCCCGCAGCGGCTGAAGGCCAGCAGCAGGAACGCCGTGGCGGTGGCGGCGGCAAGGGCGGCGGCGACCGCGATCGCCGCGGCGGTGGCGGCGGCGGCCGGGGCCGGGACAACCGACGCGGCCAGGAGCGGGACTCCGAATGGCAGGAGCGCGTGGTGCAGATCCGCCGCGTCTCCAAGACCGTCAAGGGCGGCAAGAAAATGAGCTTCCGCGCCATCGTCGTCGTCGGCAACGAGCGCGGCCAGGTCGGTGTCGGCGTCGGCAAGGCCGGCGATGTCATCGGGGCCGTCCGCAAGGGCGTGGCTGATGGCAAGAAGCATCTGGTCAAGGTTCCGCTCACCCGCACCAGCTCGATCCCCACCCTCAGCAACGGTCGCGATGGCGCCGCCAGTGTGCTGATCCGGCCGGCTGCTCCCGGTACCGGTGTGATCGCGGGTGGGTCCATCCGCACGGTGCTCGAGCTTGCCGGCATCAAGAATGTGCTGGCCAAGCGGCTGGGCTCCAAGACCCCTCTCAACAATGCCCGCGCCGCGATGGTGGCCCTGGCCGGCCTTCGCACCCACAAGGAGACCGCCAAGGAGCGGGGCATCTCCCTTGAGCAGATCTACTCCTGAGATCCCCTATGACCACCTACTCACTCGATTCACTCAAGCCCCAGCCTGGTTCACGCCGGCGCAAGACCCGCAAGGGTCGGGGTATCGCCGCCGGCCAGGGCGCCAGCTGCGGCTTCGGCATGCGTGGCCAGAAGTCACGCTCGGGTCGCCCCACCCGACCCGGTTTCGAGGGGGGCCAGATGCCCCTCTACCGGCGCGTGCCCAAGCTCAAGCACTTCCCCTTGGTCAACCCCAAGGAGTTCACGGTGATCAACGTCAGCAAGCTGGCCGAGATCAAGGCCGGCAGCACCGTCAGCCTGGAGTCCCTGGT
This sequence comes from Synechococcaceae cyanobacterium, assembly GCA_947378425.1. Lineage (GTDB taxonomy): Bacteria > Cyanobacteriota > Cyanobacteriia > PCC-6307 > Cyanobiaceae > Cyanobium. Next base: position 78,854 of record CANCJV010000002.1, on the reverse strand, counting down.
CAGCGATGGCCTGGTCACCAGCCCCAAGCATCCCCTGAAGGTGCTGGGCAATGGCGAGCTCAAGGTCAAGCTCATCGTTCAGGCGGCCGCCTTCACCGCCAGCGCCCGCGACAAGATCGAGGCTGCCGGCGGCAGCTGCGAGATCACCGGCTGAGTCCGGTGTCCATCGCCGTCTGCGCCTAGGTTCAGAGCCGTCTGCCCTGCCATCCGGCCGGCAGGCGGCTCTTTCCGTAGGTCCGCTCCCAGACCGGGGGCCGCTTCACTCCCTCCCCTATCTCCCCTCAGCATCCGTCATGGTCGTCAGCAGGGGGCGCAACCCCAGCGCCGCTGAAATCATCAGCCAGCTGTTCCAGGCGAAGACTCTCCGGGACCGGGTGCTCACCACCCTCGGCCTGCTGATGCTGGTGCGCCTGGGGATCTACATCCCCGTGCCGGGAATCGATCGCGTCGCCTTCCAGGAGTTCCTCTCCCGCGGCGGCCAGCTGATCGGCTTCCTCAACATCTTCACCGGTGGTGGCCTCTCGACCCTGGGCGTCTTCGCCCTGGGCATCCTGCCCTTCATCAACGCCTCGATCATCCTGCAGCTGCTCACCGCGGCCCTACCCCAGCTGGAAGATCTGCAGAAGAACGAGGGGGAGGCGGGCCGCCGCAAGATCGCCCAGATCACCCGCTATGTGGCCCTGGGCTGGGGAATCCTGCAGAGCACGGTGTTCGCCCTGATCCTGCGTCAGTACGCCCTGCCCGGACTCCCCGACTGGCTCTTCGTGCTGCAGACCAGCCTGGCCCTGGTCACCGGTTCGATGGTGGTGATGTGGATCAGTGAAGTGATCACTGAACGGGGCATCGGCCAGGGGGCCTCCCTGGTGATCTTCATCAACATCGTCGCCACCCTGCCGAATGCACTGGGATCCACCATCCAGCTGGCCCAGACAGGAGATCGCAGCACCGTCGGCGGCATCGTCGTGCTGTTGCTGGTGTTTCTGATCACGATCGTCGGCATCATCTTTGTCCAGGAAGGCAACCGGCGGATCCCGATCGTCAGCGCCAAACGTCAGGTGGGCGGTTCCGGCATGCTCGCCTCGCGCCAGAGCTACCTGCCGCTGAAACTCAACGCCGGCGGTGTGATGCCGATCATCTTCGCCTCGGCGGTGGTGTTTCTGCCGTTGACGATTGCCAACCTCACCCGCAACGCCTGGCTGGTCAAGGCCGCCGGTTACCTCAGTCCCAACAGCAGCACCCCCTGGCTCTATCCGCTGGTGTTCTTCGCCCTGATCCTGGGGTTCGGCTTCTTCTACGCCTCGCTCACGGTCAATCCGGTGGATATCGCCACCAACCTCAAACGCGGCGGTGTGGCGATCCCCGGGGTGCGACCAGGTTCGGCCACGGCCAACTATCTCAGTGGCGTCCAGAACCGCCTGACCCTGCTGGGGGGCCTGTTCCTGGGCTTCGTGGCGATCATCCCGTCAGCCGTGGAGGGCTCCACCCAGGTGCGCACCTTCCAGGGACTTGGAGCCACCTCACTGCTGATTCTGGTGGGGGTGGCCATCGACACGGCCAAACAGGTCCAGACCTACGTGATCTCCCAGCGTTACGAGGGCATGGTGAGGCAGTGACCTCCCCTGCTGACTTCCTGCCCCCGGCTCCGACGCACTCCAAGCCGTCATCTCTCCCTGACGTCCCGTCCGTTTCTCCTCATGAAGCAACGCCTCCTGTTCCTCGGCCCCCCCGGCGCCGGTAAGGGCACTCAGGCCCAGCGCCTGAGCGCCAGTCACGGCCTGTTGCACCTCTCCACCGGCGATCTGCTGAGGGCGGAGATCCAGGCCGGCAGCGAGCTCGGCCGCCAGGTCGAAGCGGTGATGGCCAGCGGCGAACTGGTCAGCGACGACCTCGTGCTCGCCATCGTGCGCAGCCGCCTGGAGCAGCACGGCCAGGGCTGGCTGCTGGATGGTTTCCCGCGCAACCTCGCCCAGGCCGAAGCCCTCGATCTGCTGCTCGCCGAACTCGACCAGCAGATCGAACGGGTGGTGTTGATGGAACTCGATGACGGGCTGCTGATCCAGCGCCTGCTCAGTCGCGGCCGGGCCGATGACAACGAAGCGGTGATCCGCCATCGCCTCGAGGTCTACCGCCAGCAGACCGCCCCCCTGATCGCCCACTATCGCCAGCTGGGGCTGCTGGAGTCCGTCGAGGCGGCGGGCAGCGTCGAGGAGATCGGCGAGCGCATCAGCGCCCTGCTGGCCGAGTGAAGCCCCGGGAGCATGGGGGCTGGATTGACCCGTGTGATAGGGTGCTCGTTTGCAAAATCGGAGAGCACAACTCCCATGAAGGTGCGTGCCTCAGTCAAGAAAATGTGCGACAAGTGCCGGGTGATCCGTCGCCACGGTCGGGTGATGGTCATCTGCACCAATCCCAAGCACAAGCAGCGCCAGGGTTGATCCCCGGGCCTGCCGGTTCAGCCCCCCTCGGCCGAGCCGCCCCATCGACCAGAGCCCCCGGGCGCTGATCGTTTCCCCATTCGCCTTCGGGCGTGTGAACCGCCGCCCTCCCGGGCGGCCCCTTCCGCCCTAGGGCGGAACCCCTGCCCCCCTGATCGTTTCTCCAACGTGGCTCGGATCGCCGGTGTCGACATCCCTCGTGACAAGAGGGTCGAGATCTCTCTCACCTACGTCTATGGCATCGGTCTCACCCGTGCCCGCAAGATCCTGGCCAAGAGCGGTGTCAATCCCGACATCCGCGTCAAGGACCTGAGCGACGCCGATGTGCAGAAACTGCGCGGCGCCGCCGAATCCTTCACCCTCGAGGGTGACCTCAGACGCGAAGAGGGCATGGCCCTCAAGCGCCTGCAGGACATCGGTTGCCTGCGCGGTCGTCGCCATCGCATGGGCCTTCCCGTGCGCGGCCAACGCACCCGCACCAACGCCCGCACCCGCCGTGGTGCGCGCAAGACCGTGGCCGGTAAGAAGAAGTAAGCACTGCCGCTTCGCTGTCAGGCCCATTGGCGGCGAAGTGTCCAGTGCCCCCTTGCCCCGACTCCAGACCAGCGCCTGCCGCCGGTTCTGGGGCACGGGCCAGGCCCAGCCTTCCGTTCAACGCCCTCGCTCAACGCCCAGGACTCCCCACTCCAGCCACTGCGCTGGGGTCCGACCCCGCCGCTGCCCCATCTGAGGGCGTCGTCACCGGGGTCTCCCCCAAGTTCCCCGATCACCTCCCTGCTGCTGCAGGGCTCCCTCCATGGCCAAGCCCGCAAAGAAAACCGGCCCCAAGAAGGCCAAGCGCAATGTGCCCAACGGTGTGGCGCACATCCAGAGCACCTTCAACAACACCATCGTCTCGATCACCGACACCGCCGGTGAGGTGATCAGCTGGTCGTCCGCAGGGGCCAGCGGCTTCAAGGGAGCCCGCAAAGGCACCCCCTTCGCCGCCCAGACCGCCGCCGAAGCCGCCGCCCGCCGCGCTCTCGAGCAGGGCATGCGCCAGATCGAAGTGCTGGTGCGCGGTCCGGGCTCCGGGCGCGAAACCGCGATCCGGGCCCTTCAGGTGGCTGGCCTCGAGATCACCCTGATCCGTGACGTCACGCCCCTGCCCCACAACGGCTGCAGGCGTGCCAAGCGTCGGCGGGTCTGATCCCACCAGCCCAGCTTCATCGCCTCCCGGCTTCGTCCACCTCTCCGCCTTCTCAGACCGTGTTGCAGTACCAGATCGATCGGGTCGAGCACCAGGTTGCCGACGACCGCTCACAGACGGGCGTCTTCGTGATCGGTCCCCTCGACCGTGGTCAGGCCACCACCCTGGGCAACGCCCTGCGGCGGGTTCTGATCGGGGGCCTCGAGGGCAGCGCGATCACCGCCGTGCGCATTGCCAACGTCAACCACGAGTACGCCACGGTGCCGGGCGTCAAGGAAGACGTGCTCGACATCCTGCTCAATTGCAAGTCGGTGCCGGTCAACAGCCGCAGCCGCGAACTGGAGATCGGTCGGCTTGTGGTCAATGGCCCGGCCACCGTCACGGCCTCCGATCTGCAGTTCTCCTCCCAGGTCCAGGTGATCGACGGCGCCCGGCTGATCGCCGTGGTGGCCGACGGCCACAGCCTCGAAATGGAGGTCCATGTCGAGCGGGGCATCGGCTATCGCCCCGTCGATCGCCACAACGAGGACACCAGTGCCATTGATCTGCTCCAGATCGATGCCGTGTTCATGCCGGTGAGGCGCGTCAACTACACCGTCGACGAAACCGCCGTCGGTGAAGGCGGTTCAGCCCGGGAACGCCTGCGCCTCGAGATCGAAACCAACGGCAGCATCACCCCCGATGACGCCATGGCCCAGGCGGCCAACCAGCTGATCGGCCTGTTCCAGCCGCTGGCCAGCCTCACCATGAACGAAGAGCCGGGCGTTGAGCCCGAGCCCTCAGCCGAAGCCCAGATCCCCCTGGAAGAACTGAACCTCTCGGTTCGGGCCTACAACTGCCTCAAGCGCGCCCAGGTCAACTCCGTCTCCGACCTGATGGGCTTCAGCTATGAGGATCTGCTGGAGATCAAGAACTTCGGCTCCAAGTCTGCCGACGAGGTGATCGAAGCCCTCGAGCGCATCGGCATCTCCCTGCCCCAGAGCCGCACAAGCGCCTGAGCGCTCGCCTGCGATCACACCCTCTCCGAAGCCCCTTTCGCCTCAGCCCGAGACCTGACCCATGCGACACCAGTGCCGAGTCCCCCTGCTGGGACGCCCCGCCGACCAACGCAAAGCTCTCCTGCGTGGCCTCACCACCCAGCTGATCCGCGAAGGTCGCGTCACCACCACCAAGGCGCGGGCCAAGGCCCTGCGCAATGAAGCCGAGCGCATGATCACGCTGGCCAAGGAAGGCAGCCTCTCCTCCCGCCGCCGCGCCATCGGCTACATCTTCGACAAGCAGCTGGTGCACGCCCTGTTCGACAAGGCCCAAGATCGTTACGGCGAGCGCAACGGCGGCTACACCCGCATCATCCGCACCGTGCCCCGCCGTGGTGACAACGCCGAGATGGCGATCATCGAGCTCGTCTGAAGCCAACGGCCCCCAATCCCGGCCCCGTTGCCGAACCCTCGTCTCCGGAGAGAGCCGCGACCCGTCGGATCGCCCTCTGCCTCCAGTACGAGGGTTCGGCTTTTCATGGCTGGCAGCGCCAACCCCATCAGATCAGTGTGCAGGAGGTACTGGAGGCCGCGATCGGCGCCCTTGATCCCCAGCGTCCGGTCCGGAGTGTGGCCGCAGGGCGCACCGACAGCGGCGTCCATGCCGCCGGTCAGGTGGTCCACTTCGAAGCCGCCGGGCCGATCCCACCCCAGCGCTGGCCCAAGGCCCTCAATGGCCGCCTGCCACCGACGATCCGGGTGCGGGCGGCCAGCGCCGTGCCCAGCCACTGGCACGCCTGCTTTTCAGCCCGCTACCGGCGCTACCGCTACACGATCCACAACGGCCGCACCCCCAACCTGTTTCTGAGCGCCTGGAGCTGGCATCGCTACCAACTGCGCCTCGACGACCAGGCCATGGATGCCGCCCTGCAGACCCTGCTCGGCGAGCATGATTTCTCGGCCTTTCAGCGGGCCGGCAGCCGCCGAGCCCATGCCCGCACCACCATGCAGGAGGTGTTCCTGGAGCGCCAGGAGGATGTGATCACCGTGGAACTCCAGGCCAGCGGCTTCCTCTACGGCATGGTACGTCTGGTGATGGGACAGCTGGTGGCCGTCGGGGAAGGGCGACTGAGCGTGGCGGCCTTCGAACGGCGCTGGCGGACCCAGGCGCGCTCGGAAGTGCGGGAGGCGGCCCCACCCCAGGGGCTCTGCCTGCTGCGGGTGGGCTACCCCGAGCCGGTTTTCCCTGAAGCCGCCTGGTATGATGGACAACCGCGGTTTCAGCTGAAATCGCCTGATCCACCTCCAGCCCCCGGGGCCAACGGTGTCCCTGCGAGCGCGGCAGCGAACGCAACACCAGCCAGACCCGGATCCCTGGAGTTTCCAGCGGTGTCTTCGGCACCTCCCTAGATCGGGCCGATTTGAGGCTGGCGCTGTTTTCCAGCCAACCCGTCACCCTGGCTCTCCGGCATGGCTTCCGCCCTGCTGAGCGAGTCCGAACGGCGGCGCGGTAGGTTCACTCCAGCCCATGCCATCCGCCGTACAGCACGGATGCGGTGGTCTTCCAAGCCGGTCAGCCGGTGCCCTTCAGGCGCAATGAACAAGACAACCCTGCCTTCCCCGGACACGCTCGACCGCCAGTGGTACGTGGTCGACGCTGCCGATCAGACCCTCGGCCGTCTGGCCAGCGAGGTGGCCCAGGTGCTGCGTGGCAAGAACAAGCCCACCTACACCCCCCATCTCGATACGGGTGACTTCGTCGTTGTGATCAACGCCGACAAAATCCGTGTCAGTGGCAACAAGCCCACCCAGAAGCTCTACCGCCGTCATTCCGGCCGCCCCGGCGGCATGAAGACCGAAACCTTCGCCCACCTGCAGGGTCGTCTGCCCGAGCGGATCATCGAAGTGGCCATCAAGGGCATGCTTCCCCACAACGCCCTCGGGCGCCAGATGTTCCGCAAGCTGAAGGTCTACAAAGGCGCTGAGCATCCCCACGCCGCCCAGCAGCCCCAGCCCCTCGCCCTCGATCCCGCCGCCACCGCCACCAAATGACCAGCTCCTCCAATCGCGTCGTCTACTGGGGAACAGGCCGCCGCAAAACGGCCGTGGCCCGTGTGCGGGTCGTTCCCGGCAGTGGCACCGTCACCATCAATGGCCGTCCCGGCGACAACTATCTCAACTACAACCCCGTCTACCTGGCGGCGGTGAAGGCTCCCCTGCAGACCCTCGGCCTCGACGGGCAGTACGACCTGCTGGTCAATGTGCGTGGCGGTGGCCTCACCGGTCAGGCCGATGCCATCAAGCAGGGTGCGGCCCGGGCCCTGTGCGATCTCTCACCTGACAATCGCAAGCCGCTCAAGGTGGAAGGCCACCTCAGCCGCGATCCCCGGGCCAAGGAACGCCGCAAGTACGGCCTCAAGAAAGCCCGCAAAGCGCCCCAGTTCTCCAAGCGCTGATTCATCAGCTCCGTTTCCCGTCTCCGATCGCTGCAACCGTCATGCCAAAGGCCGACATCCATCCCACCTGGTATCCCGATGCCAAGGTGATCTGCAATGGAGAGGTGGTGATGACCACCGGCTCCACCCACCCCGAGCTCCACGTCGACGTCTGGAGCGGCAACCATCCCTTCTATACCGGCACCCAGAAGATCCTCGACACCGAGGGGCGGGTGGATCGCTTCATGCGCAAATACGGCATGGCTGGAGCCGACTCGGCGGCAGGGGTCAAGAAAACCGAGACGGCAGCCGCCGAAGCTCCTGCTGCAACGGACGAGCCCTCGTCAGCGGTCGCCGGCTGATCGACTGATCCAGCCAGGGACTGGCCGCCGGCTGAGGCCTCAGGCCTCTCTTGTCAGCACTGGGCTCCGATCATGGGGCCACAGATCCCTCAAAAACAGCCCAGCATCGGGTTAAACCCGACTCCGCTGGCAGCCACCATGGCTGTTCAGCGCAAGCCGCCGTTGGCACCTGGCCACCGCGACATCCAGACCTTCCGGCAAGCCGGATGCCTGCAGGGCATCCGGCTTTTGTTCTGAACGCTTCCCGTGCCTCTTCGCCTGCCGTTTCGGCGGCATCTGGACGCCCTTCGCCATGGACCCTGCCCTGCTCAGCGAACGCCTGGAAACGGCCTGCCGCACCTTCGAGGCCCTGGAACGGCAGCTGGCCGATCCGGCGCTGGCCTCGGATCCGAACCGACTGCAGACGATCGCCCGCGAACGGGCCCGACTCGAGCCCCTGGTGCTCGACCACCAGCAATGGCGCAAGCTGCAACAGGAGCAGCTGGACACCCACAGGTTGCTCAAGGAGCACCGCGACGATGCCGCCATGGCGGAGCTGGTGGAACTGGCCATCAGCGAGCTGGAGTCGCTGGAAGGGCGCATCGACGAGCTACAGCGGCGCCTCACCCTGGCCCTGTTGCCGTCGGACCCCCGCGATGAGCGCAGCGTCATGCTGGAGATCCGGGCCGGGGCAGGCGGCGATGAAGCCAGCCTCTGGGCAGGCGATCTGGCCCGCATGTTCGAGCGCTACGCCCAGAGCCGCGGCTGGCAGGTGCAGCCGGTCAGTGCCTCCGAAGCCGACCTGGGTGGCTACAAAGAACTCATCCTCTCGATCCGCGGCGACGGCGTCTACAGCCGCCTGAAGTTCGAGGCCGGCGTGCATCGGGTCCAGCGGGTGCCGGCCACCGAATCCCAGGGACGGGTACACACCTCCACGGCCACGGTGGCGGTGATGCCCGAGGCCGATCCGGTGGAGGTGCAGATCGATCCGGGCGATCTGGAGATCAGCACCGCCCGCTCCGGCGGCGCCGGCGGCCAGAACGTCAACAAGGTCGAAACGGCTGTCGACCTGCTGCACAAACCCACCGGCATCCGGGTGTTCTGCACCCAGGAGCGCTCCCAGCTGCAGAACCGTGAACGGGCCATGGAGATCCTGCGGGCCAAGCTGTACGAGCGGAAGCTGGCAGAAGCCAATGCCCTTGAACGGGATGAGCGCCGCTCCCAGGTGGGCAGCGGTGATCGCAGCGAGAAGATCCGCACTTACAACGCCAAGGACAACCGGGTCACGGACCACCGTCTCGGCCAGAACTTTTCACTCGATCCCGTGCTCAACGGCCAGCTCGACGATGTGATCGAAGCCTGCATCGCCGCTGAACAGGGCCGCCAGCTGCAGGAGCTGGCCAGCCAGGCCGGCGGCGCCAATGGCTGAGCGCAGGGGAAAGAAAACGTTCGCTCGCCGATGCCGAGGTCAGGCGCCGATCACATATTTGGCCCATTCGCGATTCTGACCGGCGCGAATCCGGCGGATGGTTTCAAAGTTGAGGCTGGTGGGGGGCCGGCGCGGCTCCCGGCGCAGGGGCATGGCCGCCTCCCGCGGAGTGCGACTGCCCTTGCGCACGTTGCAGGGCAGACAGGCGGTGGTGACGTTCTCCCAGATGTCGGCGCCACCGCGGCTGCGGGGCACGACGTGATCGATCGAGAGCGGCTCACCGCTGAAACCGCAGTACTGGCAGAGATGGCCATCCCGCTGGAAAACATTGCGGCGCGTGAGCGGCATCTGGCGGTAGGGCACCCGCACGAACTGATGCAGGCGAATCACGGTGGGGAGCAGATGATCCGGCCGGATTCGGTGGTTGGGATCGTGCTCCAGGCCCTCAGCCTTCCCCTTCAGGAGCATCACCATCGCCCGCCGCCAGGTGGTGATGTTGAGCGGTTCGTAGGACGCATTCAGCACGAGAACGTGGCCCATGCCACCCCCCGAAGTTCAATCAACTTTAACGAGATCCGGCCATCCCTTCGGTGTCCGGCACGACCCGCACCTCGACGTGGCATGGCTGGCTAACCTCCGGGTTCCATGGCCCTCCCCGACCCCCGCACGCTGGCCGGTCTGCTGGCAGGCGAACTCCACGGCGATCCGGCGGCCGCTCGGATCCGGGCGGTGGCCATCGACTCGCGGCGGGTGCAGGCGGGCGATGCCTTTTTCGCCCTGGGGGGCCGCAGCCGGGATGGTCACAGCTTCGTGGCTGCGGCGATCGCCGCCGGGGCCACTCTGGTGGTGGTGCGTCGCGGCTGGCACGCCTCCCTGGCGACCAGCTCGGCGGAGCTGGCCCGGATCGAAGTCGACGACCCGCTGGAAGCCCTGCAGATCCTGGCGGCCTGGTATCGCCGCCAGCACATCCGCCAGGTGGTGGCGATCACCGGCAGCAACGGCAAGACGATCGTCAAGAGCGCGCTGACGGCCCTGCTGGCCCAGCGCTATCGGGTCGCCGCCAGCCCCGGCAGCTGGAACAGCCAGGTGGGGGTGCCGCTGGCCGTGCTCTCCGCCCCCGCTGGCACCGAACTGGGGGTGTTCGAGGCGGGCGTCTCCGCTCCCGGCGAGATGGCGAGCATCGCCAGGGTCCTGGCGCCCGACTTCGGCGTGCTGGTGAACGTGGGCCTGGCCCATCTGGGCGGTTTCGGCAGCCGTGAGGTGACCGCCCGCGAAAAAATGATCCTGTTCCGGGAATTACCGCCCGCAGGCTGGCTGATCGCCCCCGCCGATCCACTGCTGGATGCCATCCCTCTGCCCTGCCGCCGCCTGCAGCCGGGCCGAGGCGAACCCCGCCTGCTCGAGCAGAAACCCCACGGCAGCGGCCTGCTGCTCAGCCTCGACTTCGGCGGCGAACGGGTGCGACTGCCGGTGCGCACCCGTTCCGCTCCCCTGGTGGAGGATCTGCTGATCGCCATGACCGCAGGACTGCAGCTGGGTGTCAGCGTGGACGAGATCGTGGCTGTGCTGCAGGACTACAGCTTCGGCCCGACCCGCATGGAGACCTGGCGGACTCCGGATGGCATCACGATCGTCAATGACAGCGCCAGCGACGATCCGATCTCCGTCCAGGTCGCCCTGGAAACGGTGAGCTCCGGCCCCGACTCGGGACGGCGGCTGTTCGTGTTCGGCGGCATGGGGGAGCTGGGCCACGGCGAAGCGCGTGAACATGCCCTGATCGGCCAACTGGCGGCGGAACGGGACTTCAGCCATCTGCTGCTGCTGCCCCATGCGGCCAACGCTCACACCGCCGCCGCCTGGCGGGCAATCCGGCCCCAGGCACCGGTGATCGAGCTCGCCGAAAGCAGCGACCTGGGCGCCACCATACGCAGCCTGGCCCAGCCCGGCGACACCGTGCTGCTCAAGGGCGCCGCCCGCCTCGGCCTGGCCAGCGCCGCCTCGGCCATCTGGGAATCGATGGCCCCGCGCCGCTTCCTGGTGGATCTCAATGCCGTGCGCAACAACGTCGCCCGCTTCCGCGCCCTCTGCGGCCCGAAGGTGGCGATCCTGGCCGTGCTCAAGGCCTGGGCCTACGGCACCGAGCTGGCCCGCCTCGCCCTGGCCCTGCAGGAGAGCGGAGTCGACTGGATCGGCGTGTCCGCAGCCGACGAGGGGGCCGCCCTGCGGCGGGCCGGGGTGCATCGCCCGGTGCTGGTGATGCTGATGGACAGCGACGAAATCGACAAGGCGGTGCGCTGGCGCCTGACCCCGGTGGTGTACTCCCTGGCCTGCGCCCAGCGGCTGGTGGCCAGCCTGCGCACGATGGACGCGAGCCTTGATGTCCATCTTGAGATCGACAGCGGCATGGGCCGGGTCGGTGTCGGCCCCGAGGAGGCCCTCGGGGTGGCCCGCCTGCTGCGGGGTTCCGGGGTGGTGCGGCTCAGTGGCGTCATGACCCACCTGGCCAGCGCCGACGACCCAGCCGCCGATGACCACACCCAGGAGCAACTGGCCCGTTTTGAAGCGGCCGTCACCATGCTCCGCGCCGAGAGCGACGAACCCCTGGTGGTGCATGCCGCCGCCACCTCCGGCGCCGTGCGCTTCGCCAACGCCCGCTGCGACATGGTGCGCCTGGGCCTCGGCCTCTACGGCCTCTATCCCTCGCCCGCCGTGGCCTCAGCGATCGAACTGGAGCTGGCGGTGGCGTTCCTCAGCCGGCTGGTGCAGGTGAGCACCCTGAGCCGCGGCCAGCGGGTGGGCTACAACGGCACCTACGTGGTGACCGCCGAGCAGCAGCGCATCGGCATCGTCGCCGCCGGCTACAACGACGGCGTGCCCTGGAGCTTCTCCAACCGAGGTGAGGTGATGATCCAGGGCAGGAAGGTGCGGGTGCTCGGCCGGGTCTCGATGGATTCGATGGCGGTGGATCTCTCGTCCCTGGCCGATGCCGGTGTCGGTGATGAAGTGCTGCTCTTCGGGGCCCACGAGGGCCAGGTGCTGCGCCCCGAGGAAGCAGCCGAGCGCGCCGGCACCATCCCCTACGACCTGCTGGTGAACATCGACAGCCGACGGGTGCAACGGCTCTTCCGCGGCGACTGAGACCGGGGGCTCAGCCCAGACCTTGTGCCGGCACCGCTGGCCTGAGAACGCGAGGTGGTCAGGTAAGCTCACTGAGCCGCTGGAGAGGTGGCTGAGTGGTTGAAAGCGGCTCCCTGCTAAGGAGTTACAGGAGGCAACTTCTGTCGAGGGTTCGAATCCCTCCCTCTCCGTTCCTGGACGGTTTCCGTCCAACTCTGTAACCCAGCCAGACCTTAATCGGCCTCATCCGTCCCGGTTCAGGAGCGCTGAGGCCAATTCAGTTCTGGCGGCAGGCCTGCAGCAACCCGGAGCTGATGGCGGGCAGCAGATCCTCGTCGGCGGCCGCCTGCTTCCCTTCACTGAAGACCACCAGCAGGAAGGGATCGGCACCTGACACCTCCACATAGGCCGCGTCGTGCCGCGCCTGGCTCATCCAGCCGGCCTTGCTCCAGAGTTTTGCCGTGATCGGCAGACCAGACCCGAGGAAACCATCGACCTGGTTCTCCGGGTCGGCCGCCCGATGCTCCGGATCCAGCGAGCGGCTGAGCACGTCCTGCATGCGCACCGAAGCGGGCGGCGACACCATGGCACCGGCGATCACACCATGCAGCAACCGGGCGGTGGCCTCGCTGCTGAGGCGATTGCGGTTCTGCTGGCGATCGCCGTAAAAGTCCCGTTCCCGGCCGTAGGGGCCATCCCCCCAGGTCTTCTGGCAGGCATTGCAGCCCTCCAGCTCTGGCCAGCCCAGGCCGACCAACCAGCCATTGACGAGCTGCCGCTGGCGCCTCCAGGCGTCGAAGCGCTCCGGTGGCAGGGACGGACCACTGGTGGTGCCGCTGAGCAGATCGAGCACCAGGCTCGTGGCGTCATTGCTCGAATCCCGGATCATGTCGGCCAGGGCGCGGCGTAATTCCTCGCCGTCCTCGATCAGCTGGCGCTGCAACCAGGCCTCGGCAGCAATCAGATACACCAGCTTCACCACACTGGCGGGATAGCGCTGGCGCTCCCCTGCCCAGCTGGCGCCGCGCACCTGGAGCTTCGCCAGGCCCGTCGCGTCCAGGTTGGCGCCCTGCTGCAACAAGGAGGCGGGGTAGCGCAACCAGGTGATCGAGAGCTGCTGGGACAGCCCCGGCCGGCCGTCGCTCTCCAGCGAGGCCACCAGCGACCGCAGGGTCTGGTCCATTGGTGGATCCGGGCTGTAGAACGCCATCACCCCTACCCCCGACGCGGTTCATGGTGAGATTAGGCATCGGTGACGAAACCGATCCCATCGCCCAGGACAGCCACTGGCAATTGCGGCATCCCCTGGATGCCTACAGCCGCCCCCAGGGCCCTGGACTGGCCACCCAGGTGGCAGCGGGGCGGCGACTGCGGGTGCTGGAGGGGCCCGCCCATGGGCGACTGCGGGTGCGGCTACTGGAGGACGGCTACCCCTGCTGGCTGGAGTCCTCCGAACTCCGCAGCCATGGCCTGCCAGCCGCACCGGCGTTGCTGCCGCGACTGCAGCGCGCCACGATCGCCCGGAGGCTCGAGCAGGTGCTGAGCTTTGCTGTGGCGGCGATGCAGAAGGCCAATGTCTACTTATGGGGAGGCAACCTTGGACCGGATTTCGACTGTTCCGGCCTGATCCAGACCAGCTTCGCCACGGCGGGCATCTGGCTGCCGCGCGACGCTTACCTACAGGAGCGCTTCTGTCAGCCCGTGGCGGTGCAGCCAGGTGTCACCAGCCTGCTGGAACCCGGTGATCTGATCTTCTTCGGCACTGCGCGACGTTGCACCCATGTGGGGCTGCACCTCAGCGGCGGTCGCTACCTGCACAGTTCCGGGCGCGAGCATGGCCGCAACGGCCTGGGCATCGATGACCTCAACCCCCAGAACCAGGATCCGGTGGCCCGCCACTACCGCCAGGAGCTGCGCGGTGCCGGACGGGTGATGCACAGCCACGATGGCAGTCCCCTGCCCCCCTAGGTTCAGGTGCATCCTGAGCCCCCAACTGACCATGGCGGAGATCGGCCGTCCAAGTCTGTCGGTGGTGGTCCCTCTCTACAACGAAGAAGGCAGCCTCCCCCATCTGCTCGAACAGTTGCTGGCGGCGCTCAAGCCCCAGGGGCGCAGCTTCGAGATCGTGCTCGTCGACGACGGCTCCCGCGACGGCACCGCCGCCCTGCTGCAGGACATGGCCGCCCGCACGCCGGAACTCGTGGCGGTGCTGCTGCGCCGAAACTACGGCCAGACAGCCGCGATGGCGGCCGGATTCGATGCCAGCCGCGGCGAGATCCTGGTGACCCTTGATGGCGATCTGCAGAACGACCCGGCCGACATCCCCCTGCTGCTGAACCAGCTCGAGCGCAATCAGCTGGATCTGGTCAGTGGCTGGCGCCATCAGCGCCAGGACAACACCATCAGCCGCCTGCTGCCCTCCCTGCTGGCCAACTGGCTGATTGCCAGAGTCACGGGAGTGAAGCTGCACGATTACGGCTGCTCCCTGAAGGCCTACCGGCGCGAAGTGGTGGCTGACATGAATCTCTACGGCGAATTGCATCGCTTCCTGCCAGCCCTGGCCTTCATCGAAGGCGCCCGCATCGGCGAGGTGCGGGTGAACCACCATCCCCGCCGCTACGGCAAGAGCAAATACGGCATTGATCGCACCTTCCGGGTGCTGATGGATCTGCTGACGGTGTGGTTCATGAAGCGATTCCTGACCCGGCCCATGCATGTCTTCGGCTTTGCCGGACTCGTGAGCCTGGGCACGGGCCTGGCGCTGGCCTTCTGGCTGGTGGGGGAGAAGCTCCTGCTGGGAGTGGACATCGGCAATCGCCCCCTGCTGTTGATGGCTGTTCTGGCGATCCTCAGCGGGGTGCAGCTGTTCGGCTTCGGCCTGCTGGCGGAGTTGCAGATGCGCACCTATCACGAAAGCCAGGGACGGCCGATCTATCGCGTGCGCAGCACCTTGCGGGGTCGGGAATTGGGATCCGGCCTGGAGGCCTGAGCCCTGGTCGGGGAGAACGGGTCCTGGGGAGGCACGCCCTGGCGTCGGCCGCGGAAAACCTGAATCGCCGCAGCGGCCTCGGCCATCACCTGGGGATCGGGGTCCCTGAGGCCGCGACGGACCAGGGGCAACACACAGGGATGGCTCCAGAGACGGGCCACGGCCAGGGCCTGACGGCGATCGACGGCGCTGCCACGGAACCAACGCTCAAGCTGGAGCAACAGATCCAGCCGCTGGCGCACCGCCCCCGCCGGAGGGATCTCGGGCCGTGCCGTCAACGGTGTTGTGCCGGACGCGGGAGAAAAGCTGGAGGCCTCAGGGAGCGCGACAGCCGGACCGGGGGACGAGGCCGATGCCTGAACAGAAACCAGAGCAATCTGGGCCCTGTTGAGAGCTGCCACAGCGCTGGTGTCACCGGAACGCAGCAAGGGCCTGGGACGGCGCCGGGCACTCAGCCACAGGCCCGCCAGCAGAGCGGCAGCAATGGCACCGAACAGGGAGGGATTCATCAGCTGGAAGTGCGTGGAAAGCCGGGTGGATTCTGCTGAACTTTTATGTCACCCAATCCAAGCGGCAAGAGTGGAGCAGAGAGGGCTCCTTACAGTACCGGCGGTTGTACGTGGCCACTGCCATGACTGGAGAATTTGCGGCCGCCTGGCTTCCGTCCATGCTTGTTCCCCTGGTGGGAATCCTCGGCCCTGCCGTGGCCATGGCCCTGCTGTTCAACGTGATCGAAGCGCGCGACTGATCTGTCCGCCGCCCAGACCCCTCACCGAGCCCCCTACCGAGCCCAAGAGCGCCCCATGACCGTCACCCCCGTGGCCGATCCCTGCGTCGGCAACCTGGCGACCCCCGTCAACAGCAGCTATTTCACCCGGGCGTTCCTGAACGCTCTACCCGCCTACCGGCCCTCCCTCTCGCCCAACCGCCGGGGGCTGGAAGTGGGTATGGCCCATGGCTTCTTCCTCTACGGCCCCTTCGCCATCACCGGTCCGCTGCGAGCCAGTGAGTACTCCAGCACCGCCGGCCTGCTGGCCACCATCGGCCTGGTTTCGATCCTCACGGTCTGCCTGTCGATCTATGGCACGGCCGGCAACGGCCCCAACGTCCAACCGCCCGACGCCACGATCGACAATCCCCCCGCCGACCTGTTCACCAAGGCCGGCTGGGCTGAGTTCGCCAGTGGTTTCTGGCTCGGCGGATGCGGTGGTGCAGCCTTCGCCTGGTTCCTCTGCAGCACGGCCCTGGTCTCCCCTCTGGTGAACATCGCCGGTGGTGTCTGGAGCGTCAACTGAAATCCAATCGCTTTCAGGGATTGACTCCCTGATCGGATCCCAAAGCCCCGCCCTGCCAAGGCGGGGCTTTTTTCATGGAGGCGCGGGAGGGCTGGCCATGGGCCCTGGCAAGGCCAATCGGGCAGTGCCGCTGAGTCAGAGAAAGTAAGCGGACACTGTCATTGAATCCGGCATGCAGGTCAGACGCGGGGGCGCAAAGCGCCAGCATGAAAGCGCAGCCTCATTGGGCAGCACTGACCGTCGAAAACGTGATCTACAAAGACTTCATCAGCAGGAACAGATCCCAGTGGCGCAGAATCCGGGCCTGGGCGAACCTGAACCGCCGTTGCGGGGGGCCCGGTTACAAGCACGACAGCAAACAGCCCCAACAAACACAACCGCCGCCTCAACCTCAGACACAAGAGTCTGGGTAAAGGCCTGCCATGTCAGATGTCAACGGAGCAGGCAAGGTCGCCTGTCAGATCGGCGCTGGACTCGCCGATGAGCTCGGTCCAGGGACAGGGATTCAGTCAGTCATCGGGCGCTTGATCTGGATCCTCAAGGTCAGGGCGTCAGGCTAGACCGCACACATCCAGGGACTAAGGAGCTCCAGAAGGCTGTTGTTGATCGGACGCTCCAGGATGCCAAGCATTGGAGTTCGATTGCGTGCACTGATGATTTCAGCAAACCAGCCACATTCCAGATCCATTCGAGGCGTCTGCCTGTTCGATTCGGGCCAGACCCTGATTTGCCATGACACGAAAAAGCGCTCAGATTTCTGGCGGACGCACCCCTTGCGTCGATGACACCGGCCCGCCGCGCCGCAGACTCCAGAGGTCAGACCCAGGAACAGTTTCGGACTCCGTTGGTTTCAGAAGTTCCAGCCTCGCGTTGGTGGCAGATCCTGACGAATGCAACCAACTGCGACGTGTCACAAAGCCTGGCAAGCAAAGCCAACAGGCATCGCCGCATCCTCCCCTCGTGGCCATCATGACCAGCACCATCCACCGGAGCCATGCACCAGAGCCATCAGCATCATTGCTCAGGCCCCGGACGCCAACAGCCTCTACAGCCAGCCAGCCAAGAAGGCAGGCAGTGCTGCGACATATCCGAACCGAAGGTCAGCTGATCCCCCCGGCACTGCAGGGAAAAGGAGCGAAACGGACAGGAGAGGCACAGAAAGCCAGACCATGGCGTCGCCCTGACGCCGATCGGCAAGCCAAAAACGGCCGCCCACCTTCAAGGCCTGCCACGGAGCCGCCGAGAACCCCCTCCCCCCAAGGCGTGACGACACCCCACCGGCCCTGCTGCGCCAGAGCCGACATGAAAAACCCCCAGCCAAGGCCGGGGGCAGAAGTGTCCCTCGAGAGGACAAGCAAGAGCTGAAAATCAGCCGAACTTGCCGGAGGTGGAGGCGATCAGGAAGGCCGCATAGGTGAGGATAAAGCCAATCGTGAAGTGGGCCAGACCCACCACACGAGCCTGAACGATCGAGAGAGCGACGGGCTTGTCGCGCCAGCCGACCAAGTTGGCCAGCGGCGTGCGCTGGTGAGCCCAGACGATGGTCTCGATCAATTCCTGCCAGTAACCCCGCCAGGAGATCAGGAACATGAAGCCGGTTGCCCAGACCAGGTGACCGAACAGGAACATCCAGGACCAGACGGCCAGGTTATTCGAGCCGAACGGGTTGTACCCGTTGATCAGCTGGGAGCTGTTCAGCCAGAGGTAGTCACGGAACCAGCCCATCAGATAGGTGCTGGATTCGTTGAACTGGGCCACGTTGCCCTGCCAGATGGCGAGGTGCTTCCAGTGCCAGTAGAAGGTGACCCAGGCCACCGTGTTCAAGGCCCAGAAGAGAGCCAGATAGAACGAGTCCCAGGCGGAGATGTCGCAGGTGCCGCCACGGCCGGGGCCGTCGCAGGGGAAGGAATAGCCGAAGTCCTTTTTATCGGGCATCAGCTTCGAACCCCGGGCATCAAGGGCACCTTTCACCAGGATCAAGGTGGTGGTGTGGAGACCCAGCGCGATGGCGTGGTGCACCAGGAAGTCACCAGGACCGATCTGGAGGAACAGGGAATTGTTGCCGGCGTTGAGTGAATCGAGCCAGCCCGGCAGCCAGACGGCGCCGGGGCCCGGTGCATTGCTGACCAGGCTGTTGGGATTGGAGAGCAGCACGTCCATGCCGTACAGGGCTTTGCCACTGGCAGCCTGAACGAACTGGGCGAACACGGGCTCCACCAAGATCTGCTTCTCGGGAGTACCGAAGGCAACGACGACGTCGTTGTGGACATACAGACCGAGAGTGTGGAAGCCGAGGAACAGGGAAACCCAGCTGAGATGGCTGATGATGGCTTCCTTGTGCTCAAGCATCCGGGCCAGGACGTTGTCCTTGTTGGCCTCGGGGTCGTAGTCGCGGATGAAGAAGATCGCACCGTGGGCGAAGGCACCGCACATCAGGAAGATGGCGATGTACTGGTGGTGGGTGTAAAGCGCAGCCTGGGTTGTGTAGTCCTTGGCGATGAACGCGTAGGACGGCAACGCATACATGTGCTGAGCCACCAGGCTCGTGACTACACCCAGAGAGGCCAGGGCAAGTCCCAGCTGGAAGTGCAGGGAGTTGTTGACCGTGTCGTACAGGTTCCTGTGGCCTGCACCCATGTTGCCCGGGGTCCCCTTGGGAGGGGTATGGGCATCGAGAATCTCGCGGATCGAGTGGCCGATACCGAAGTTGGTCCGGTACATGTGGCCAGCGATCACAAACAGGCAGCCGATCGCCAGGTGGTGATGGGCAATGTCCGTGAGCCAGAGGGATTCCGTCTGAGGATGGAAACCGCCGAGGAAGGTGAGAATCGCTGTACCGGAACCGGTTGTGGTGCCGAACAGCTGACTTGCCGTGTCGGGGTTCTGGGCGTAAACGCCCCAGTTACCAGTGAAGAAGGGAGCCAGACCTGCGGGGTGGGGAGCCACCGAGAGGAAGTTATCCCAACCGACGTGAACACCACGGGATTCAGGAATCGCCACATGAACCAGGTGACCGGTCCAGGCAATGGAACTGAAGCCGAACAGAACGGCAAGGTGATGGTTGAGGCGGGATTCAGCGTTCTTGAACCAGGCCAGGGAAGGCAGGAACTTGGGCTGAAGGTGGAGCCAACCGGCGAACAGAGCCCAGGCCGACAGGATCATCATGAAGATGGAACCCTGGTACAGCTCGGCGTTGGTCGTCATGCCGATCGTGTACCACCAGTGGTACAGACCGGAATAGGCGATGTTGACAGGAGAGGAGGCGCCCGCCTGGGTGAAGGCGGTGATGGCGCCCTGGCCGAAGTGGGGATCCCAGATCGCGTGAGCGATGGGACGAACATGCAGAGGATCGGCGACCCACTGCTCGAAGTTGCCCTGCCAGGCGATATGGAACAGGTTGCCCGAAACCCAGAGGCCGATGATCGCCAGATGACCGAAGTGGGTGGAGAACAGCTTTTGGTAAAGCCGCTCCTCCGTCATTCCGTCATGGCTCTCGAAGTCGTGAGCCGTGGCGATGCCGTACCAAATACGGCGGGTTGTCGGGTCCTGTGCCAGACCCTGGCTGAACGAAGGAAATTTCGTTGCCATTGGGAAAGGTCAGGTGGAGGTCAGCCGACCGCAATCATGCGGGCCAGGAAGAAGGACCAGGTCGTTGCGATACCGCCCAGCAGATAGTGGGCGACACCGACGGCACGGCCCTGGGTGATGGAGAGCGCCCGCGGCTGAATAGCGGGAGCAACCTTCAGCTTGTTGTGAGCCCAGACGATGGACTCGATCAGTTCCTGCCAGTAGCCGCGGCCACTGAAGAGGAACATGAGGCTGAAGGCCCAGACAAAGTGGGCACCCAGGAACATCAGACCGTAGGCACTGGAGCTCGAGCCGTAGCTGTTGATCACCTGTGCGGCCTGAGCCCAGAGGAAGTCGCGCAGCCAGCCATTGATGGTGATGGCGCTCTGCGCAAAGTTGCCATTGGTGATGTGCTGGACGCTGCCGTCGGCGTTGACGGTGCCCCACACGTCGCTCTGCATCTTCCAGCTGAAGTGGAAAATGACGATCGACAGGGAGTTGTACATCCAGAACAGGCCAAGGAACACGTGGTCCCAGGCCGACACCTGACAGGTACCGCCACGGCCGGGGCCGTCGCAGGGGAAGCGGAAACCGAGATTCGCCTTGTCAGGAACGAGGCGGGAGCTGCGGCTGTAGAGCACACCCTTCAGCAGGATCAGCACGGTAACGTGGATCGTGAAGGCGTGGATGTGGTGGACCATGAAGTCGGCCGTTCCCAGGGGAATCGGACCAGCAGCCACCTTGCCACCGACAGCGACGACGGCACCGTTGAACACCTCGCTCACACCCGCAAGGGCATTGGGAGCTGTGGTGCCAGCAGCGGCGGCGTGCAGACCCTGGATCCATTGAGCGAAGATCGGCTTCAACTGGATCGCGGTGTCGCTGAACATGTCCTGGGGACGGCCCAGGGCACGCATCGTGTCGTTGTGGATGTAAAGGCCGAAGCTGTGGAAGCCCAGCCAGATGCACACCCAGTTGAGGTGACTGATCAGAGCGTCGCGAGCTTTGAGCACCCGATCCAGCACGTTATCGATGTGCTTGGCAGGGTCATAGTCGCGGATCATGGCGATGGCGGCGTGGGCGCCGGCACCGACGATCAGGAAGCCACCGATCCAGGTGTGGTGGGTGAACAACGACAGCTGGGTTGCATAGTCGACACCGATGTAGGGATACGGAGGCATCGCATACATGTGGTGAGCGACGATGATCGTCAGCGAACCAAGCAGGGCCAGGTTCACGGCCAATTGGGCGTGCCACGAGGTGGTCATGAACTCGAAGAGTCCGTCATGACCTTTGGGAGCAGGGAACAGCAGGGGATCGCCCTTCTGGCCCTCGAGAATCTCCTTGATGCTGTGGCCGATACCCCAGTTGGTGCGGTACATGTGACCGGCCACGATGAAGAGCACCGCAATCGCCAGATGGTGATGGGCAATGTCGGTCATCCAGAGGCTGCCGGTGACAGGATTGAGCCCACCTTTGAAGGTGAGGAAATCGCTGTAGGCCGCCCAGTTGCCGGTGAAGAACGCGGAGATACCTGCACCAAAACCTGGATACAGCTGGGTGAGCAGATCCTGGTTGAGGAACTCGTGGGGCAGGGGAATGTCCGCCACCGAAGCGATGGTCTTGCCGTTGAGCACCAGCGGCTTGCCGGCGTCGATGGCATCCATCAACTGGGTGGTGGGCAGGGACACATGCAGAAGGTGACCTGTCCAGGACAGAGAACCCAGACCCAGCAGACCGGCCAGATGGTGGTTGAGCATCGACTCAACGTTCTGGAACCACTCCAGCTTGGGTGCTGCTTTGTGGTAATGGAAGACGCCTGCATTGAGCATCAGGCCAGCCATCACCAAAGCACCGATGGCCAAAGCCATCAACTGCGTTTCGTTGGTGATGCCCCAGGCCCTCCAGACATGGAAGAGGCCGGAGGTGATCTGAATGCCGTGGAAGCCGGCACCCACATCGCCATTAAGGATTTCCTGGCCGAAAATTGGCCAGACAACCTGCGCGGAAGGCTTGACGTGCAGGGGATCGGCCAACCAACCAGTGAAGTTGGAGAAGCGGGCTCCATGGAAGAAGGCGCCGCTGAGCCAGACGAAAATGACGGCCAAATGGCCGAAGTGAGCCGAGAAGATCTTGCGAGAGACCTCTTCGAGGTCACTCGTGTGGCTATCGAAGTCGTGAGCGTTGGCGTGGAGGTTCCAAACCCAGGTGGTGGTTTTGGGACCTTTGGCCAGGGTGCGGTCGAAGTGGCCGGGCTTTTCGAAAAGCTCGAACGACACCGGAACGGGGTTCCGGTCGACCAGATCCTTGGCCTTTTTCCCACGCTCTGGTGGGCTGATGGTCATCGAGAGGTTCCTCGAGGGACGGAATCGAGGTGGAGGTCCACCCCTTCGGCGGTGCCGAGGCTCGCCGCCCGCAAAAGCAGGAAGCGAAGTCGGAGCCACCATGGGCCCCATGGCCAGGCCAGTCGGGAGGACCGACCCGGGACCACGGGCTCCAGTCAGACTTGGGCAAAGCCCTTGCCACGACTGGGGCATTGGGCCCCGAAAGGGGACCGCTGGCGGAACTATAGGGGCCGAAAACAAGCGAATTACGCCGCCAGTTACAAAGGTTCAATCCCGGTGCACCCCAGGCTGTGACTCAGATCTGGCCCGGGCTTGCGATCATTCCGGATTGCGCAAGTTTCGGCAATTCATTAACCCATCAATTGCAGATTTGAATGGGTTGCCAACAGTCAGTCCCGGCCACCCTGTCGGCGCAGAATGGCCGCTTCCATGGCAGCGGAGCCGCGTGAACGGCAGCAGGGACCCCCGAACGCATCCGGCAGTTGCCCTGCCGAGCTGGCTGAGCCGTCTGTTGAGCCTGTTGTTGGTGCTGGGCCTGCTGGTTTCGCCGGGCAGCGCCGGCAGCAGCGAAGCCCTGGGACTGCCAGGCCGCAGCCCGCGCCAGTCCGGCGACGCACCGCCCACCCTGGCCTCCTCCGCCCCTTCCCACCTGCAGGAAGTCGCCCCACCACAGGCTGTGCAGCAACTTCAGGAGGCCCTGGCGGGGCGGGAACCCCACGTTGAGATTCTGTCGCCTGCCGATGAGACGCTCCTGCCTCCAGGCCCCTGGACCCTGCGGTTGCGGGTGCACGACTGGCCCCTGGTGGACGGGGGCGAGCTGGGCCTCGGTCCCCATCTGGTGGTCCAGGTCGATGACGATGAACCTCTGCAAGTGACCAGCACGGAAATCACCATGGCGGCCCTGGCACCAGGCAGCCATCGGCTCACCGTCTTTGCTGCCCGCCCCTGGGGAGAAGCCGCCAAGAATCCGGGCGCCTGGTGCCAGATCCGCCTGCATCGAACGGCCGCCAACCCGCTGGGGCTGCCCGAACCAGGCCGTGCGCAGCTGATCGCCGTCAGCCCCGGAGCCCAAGCAGCAGCCGAACCCCTGCTGCTGGACTGGTTGCTGCTCGATGCACCGCTGCAGAACCTGCGCAGCGACGACGCCCGCTGGCGGCTGCGCATCACAATCAACGGCGATGGCTTTGTGGTCGATCGCCAGACCCCGCTCTGGCTGAAGGGCTGGAGGCTGGGCCGCAATGCGATCAGGCTCGAACTGCTGGATGGCCGGGGGGAACCGCTCAACCCCCCATACAACAGTCTGGTGAGGGAGGTGGAGCTCGGTACCACCAGCGTCGCTGCCAGCTGGCAGCGGGGTCCCCTCAGCACCAGGGAGCTGGCCATCCTGCTCGGCGAAGCCGAGACAGAGGCGCCGGCACCGAGCTCCGCCCCAGACACAACGCCTCCGAACAGCCCGGAGCTGCCTGTCGCCAGCGAGCCCGAGGGCCTGGCTTCGGCAGCGGGGCCAACCCAGGCCGCCACAGCCCCTTCAGACCAACCAACCTCGGAGGCCGGACCCATCCCGGCGGCCGGGGTTGCCGACCAGGCCAACAGCCCCGCCCCGATCGCGCTGCTCCCCAACCCGGAGCGGACCGCGGCACTGGAGCCCCCATCCGCTCAGCTCTGGCACGACGAGCCCAATCGTCCAGGTGGCCCAGACGCCTCATCCGGGCCTGACCAGCCCAGCAGCCCCAACCGTTCCGAGCGCCTGAACAGGCTGGAACCCCCAGCAATTCCAGAAACGGCTGCCGGCCCATCCCCTCCCCCCTCACCAAGGCAGTCAGGTTCTGCGCGGCAGGGATCCCGGCCATCGGAAGCCGCGGACCTGCCACCGCCCCCATCGGGCCCGCTGCCCCAGCTCCCGGCCCCGGCCCCGGCCCCGGCCAAGTCGGCGCAAGCCTCGCTGGCCAACCAGCCAGCCCTCGCGGCCGCCGAGCCTGCAGCCCCAGACCAGCCCCTGCCAGGAACCGGACAGGCCACCGCGGTGAGCCCACAAC
Source organism: Synechococcaceae cyanobacterium (assembly GCA_947378425.1). Lineage (GTDB taxonomy): Bacteria > Cyanobacteriota > Cyanobacteriia > PCC-6307 > Cyanobiaceae > Cyanobium. Next base: position 54,699 of record CANCJV010000002.1, on the reverse strand, counting down.
AACCAGGGGCAGCCTCCCTGTCAACACCGCTGGCCGCTGGACAGCCGTCGCCCTCGTCCAGCCCAGATTCATCACCGCTGCCAACGCCTTGGCCTGAAGCGATTCCAGCTGAGAGCCAGCGCCTGCGCCCCACGAGCGCCATCGAGGGCCCGGCACGGGAGCAGGTCAACCCCGCCGGCACCATGGTCCAGGCCCCACGCCGTGGTCCACTGGCCGGATTGAGGGAGCGACTGCTGCCATGAATTCCCCCAAACCCCGGATCGTGGCCCTCGGCTTCAGCCCGGCGGCCCTGTCGGTGCTGCAGCAACTGGAGCAGGCCGGGCTTCTGGCCGCCGTGCGCTGGCCGAGCGCCGGCAGCAACGCCCAGGCGGATAGTGAGGCACAAGCCGATGGGAGCAGTGTTGACAGCGCTGGCGACCCAGGCAGCGCTGCCTGGCTGACTCAGCAATGGAGCAGTGCCTCAGCGGTGGTGGCGGTGGGAGCCTGCGGTCTGGTCACCCGGCTGATCGCGCCGCTGCTGGGCGGCAAAGAACAGGATCCAGCCGTCGTGGTGGTGGATCCGCAGGGACAGTTCGCCGTGCCCCTGCTGGGGGGTCACCTAGCCGGCGCCGAGCAGCTCAGCCGAGAGATCGCCGCCCTGCTCGGGGGGCAGGCCGTGATCGGCGGCAGCAGTGGCGCCCAGGGCCGGCTTCCCCTCGATGCCTTCGGTGTTGCGTGGGGCTGGCGGCGGGGCGGCGGCGACTGGCGGGGGCTGATGCTCGCCGCCGCCGCCGGTCGCCAGGCACCACTGCTCCAGCAGGGCGGCCTGACCCTCTGGCAAGGCCTGGAGGCCGCCGCCGGGATGGTCGACCCTCTCGCTGTCAGCCCAGCCGATGCCGCTCCCGCCACTTCGCTGGTGATCGGTCCCTGGCTGGGGGCAGGCTGCCGCTGGCATCCGCCCTGCCTGTGGCTCGGGATCGGCTGCGAACGCAACACCAGCCTGGCCGTGCTGGAGCGGCTGGTTCAAAGGGTTCTCAGCCAAGCGGGCCTGGCCGAAGACGCGGTGGCAGGCCTGGCCAGCATCGATCGGAAGGGCGATGAGCCGGCACTGCTGGCCCTGGCCGAGGCGCGGGGCTGGCCGCTGAAGCTGTTCACAGCCGCCCAACTGGCAGCGGTGGCGGTGCCGAACCCCTCAGAAGCCGTGGCCAGGGAAATGGGCACGGCCAGCGTCTCCGAGGCGGCGGCCTCTCTGGCGGCGGTCGCGCCAGCAACAGCGACCAGCGATGGCCCCCAGCCCGAACAGCTGGTGGCCAAGACGATCGAACCGGCCGGTGCCGGGGAACGGGGGGCCGCCACCCTGGCGGTGGTTCTGGCCGCGAGGCAATGGGCGCCGCAGCGGGGCGAACTGCATCTGGTGGGCAGCGGGCCGGGTCGGCTCGATCTGCTCAGCGGCGATTGCCGCCGCACCCTGGCCGCCGCTTCGATCTGGGTGGGCTACGGCCCCTATCTCGATCTGCTGGAACCCCTGCGCCGGCCGGATCAACTGCGCCGCGACGGCAAACTCACCGAAGAGCGGGCCCGCTGCGCTGAAGCCCTCGATCTGGCGAGCCAGGGGCTGAAGGTGGCCCTGATCTCCTCGGGGGACAGCGGGATCTACGGCATGGCCGGGCTGGCCCTCGAGCTCTGGCTGCAGCTGCCATCCCAGGAGCGCCCCTGCTTTGAGGTCCATCCCGGCCTGTCGGCCCTGCAGCTGGCCGCTGCCCGCGCCGGCGCGCCGCTGATGCACGACTTCTGCACCATCAGCCTCAGCGATCGGCTCACCCCCTGGGAGGTGATTGAACGGCGCCTGCGCTCCGCCGCTGACGGCGATTTCGTCGTCGCCCTCTACAACCCGCGCTCGCTGGGCCGGGACTGGCAGCTGGGGCGGGCCCGGGAGCTGCTGCTGCTGGGCAGACCCGCGAGCACGCCGGTGGTGCTGGCCCGCCAGCTCGGCCGCCGCGAAGAGCAGGTGAGCCTGCACACCCTCGGGGAACTGCCGATCGACCAGGTGGACATGCTCACCCTGGTGCTGATCGGCAACAGCAGCAGCCGCGTGCAGGACGGCCGGATGGTGACACCACGGGGCTACCCGGGAGCGGCCCTGGCCTGAGCTGCGGGCATGACGGGCCTCGTGAGCCCTGACCGTCGCCCTGAGCCTTCCGGTGTTCGCGCAGGACCCACTGGAACACCTCAACGAGGCTGATCGCCGGCACCACCAGTGAGATTTCGTCGGCGGGGTTGCTGGAGCAAATGGCCCAGGTGAAGCCGATCACCACGGCGGAGTCCCGCACCCCGGCACAAAAGCCCTGCGGCTCCCCGCTGCTGGATTGCTCAGAGAGGGGATACTGTTCGGCAACGATTAGATACGCGGCCGCCTTGACGTAGTTGACATCGAACAGCTCAGCCCCGAGTAGCCGTGTGACTTAGCGCCCCTCTGCGCCGATCTGGTGGTGGTGAAGCTTGCCAGCACCCGAGGTGCAAGCCCCATCAACGAAGGGCCCCGTCCCCAAAAGATGCGCACAACAATCCGCACATCGATGGCCGTGGAGCAAGCGCACCACCCTGGAGCTGCCTGATCCGCTGTTCGCACGGCTGAAGACCAGGGCGGCCAGCGAAAGGGACACCCTCAAGCAGCTGCTGCGCAGCGACGTGGAGCAAGGGCTCAGCGACGTACCCGCCCGGACCGAGCTCAAACGCTCCGCGGCCGTGCCGCCGCAGTTGGACGGGTTGCTCGCCATCGAGGGCCACCAGCTCAGTAACGCCAGCGTGTTCGAGCTGCTCAACGCATGACCATCACCCGCCGACCTGCCGGATCTGAATGTCTGGCTGGCGTTGGCCTGCCCCGACCACACCCATCACCAGCAGGCCATTCACTACTGGGAACAGCTGGCCGCCAATGAGGTGCTGTATCCTCAGCTTCTCCGGCAAAGACGATATTCTTGCAGTAGCGAGCAAGACGAGTACAACAACCAACAACAATACAGCCATTGCCAGCAACTCCGCCTTCAGTCTTGGAGACGGCACTAACACCCTTCAAGCGAAAGGCGGCGTAAGCAACCTCTCCATTCTATCCGGAAATGGTGTCGACAACATTGCGATTCAGGGCAACGTCCTGAGCTGCGGCGTCAATATTCAGACGGGTGCCGCTAACGACACCGTCACTACTGGTGGCACCGCCACTAATACCAAGATCGACACAGCTGCCGGCAACGACACCATCAGAGTCGCTGGCAATGTCACCAATTCCACGTTCAACGCTAGCACAGGCGCCGACGTTCTCGTGTTTTGGTGGCACAGCCAAGACCAGCGTCGCCATCAACCTCGGCGGCTCTGACGCCGCCATCGACAGAATCACCTTCAATAAATCTGGAGCCAGTGTTGCCGACCTCTCCGGTGTCAAGATCACTGGTGCGAGCAATGGCGATCTTCTCGTCATCGGCAGCACCCAGTTCACCTACAGCAGCGCCACCAACAGGTGGGTCAACGGCACCACAAGGCTGACCTTCTGATCCCTTCAGGCATTTCCGCACTCGCTGACTGACGCGCCATCACGATCGCTGTACCCCAACCGCCGGAGTCCTGCTGGTGGGGAAAGGATGCAGCGTCCATCAAGGTCTTGCGACCATTGGTGCTTGCTTCAATACCAAAGACCGGATTCCCATCCAGAATCCCTCTCAACGCCTGATCGATCAGCAGAGCACCGCTACATCTCCGGATCGGATCATCGGCACCCCATGCCAAAGTCGGCATACCGCAGCGTTATCAGGCAGTGGACGAATCAGAGCATCGCCAGGCTCAGGTTCAACAGGCCCTCGCATCGGCAGACCTGCAGGCGGCCCGAGGTTATGTCTTTAACTGGCTGCATGACTGGGCCTCCTCCCTGTCGGCCCACCCCGAGCGGGCAGAACTGCGCCAACCAAAGCTCTGGAGTTGCCTGGCGGATGTAGTGGAACGCACCAGCGATCACTACCTGATTGAACGCCTGTGGCAACTCCTCGAACAGGTGCAGCCGGCCACCCCCGGCCAGCAGCGCCCTGCCCCTACTTGGCATCCCGATTCTCAATCGGGCTGACCTGTTGTTGGATCTGCTGGACAGTCTCGATCACCCGGTGGGCACCCTGGCCAGCGTGGATAACAGCAGCGCCGCCGACATCGGCCCTGGCGCAACGGTGGCCAGCCAGCTGGAAGCCCTGCGACAGCTGGGGCATCCCCTGATCGACACCATCCGCATCGCCCGGCCCTTTCGCAACCTCGGTGTGGCCGCCAGCTGGAACCTCATCCTCTCCAGCTTTCCCGAAGCCACCGTGGCACTGCTGGCGAACAACGATGTGCGCTTCGCACCAGGGGTGATCGCAGCTGCCCTCCGCCGCATCGATACGGCCCACCCCCAGTTCCTGACCTTGCTGCCGGAACCCAACGGCTTCTCGGCCTTCCTGCTCACAGCCCTCTGCTGGGACCGCATCGGCCTGTTCGACCCGGGCTTCCACCCGGCCTACGGCGAAGACCTCGACTATCGCGACCGGCTCCGCGCCACACCAGACGTGGAGTGGCTCCCGGGCGGCGAGGCCCACAGCGCCATGGCCGCCCTCAATGCAACCCACAGCGCCACGATTGGCAGCGACCCTTGGCTCGAGGAACAGAACCGCGCCAGCTTCGCCCTCAACCGGCTGTGGTACTTCAGCCAGCGCCGGATCCGCGGGGATTACCGCGGCAGCTGGCGGCGCCTCTGGTTGGCGCAGTGGAGCGAGACCCCGGATCCTGAACCGACACCATGAGCGCGCTGCCCCACCCCCCTGTACCCGAGGCGATCCAGAGCCGCCAGCAGGGCGGCCGGCTCGGCCGCAACATCGGCCTCAGCGGCGTGGTCATCGACCTGTTGATCGGAATCCCCTGGGCCAGCGCCAGGTGCAGGCCTCTTCTTGCTGTGTTCGGCTGATGCGGTACAGGGGGCCAGGAAAGATGTGGCCCTTCGGTCGACCAGGCGGCCATCAGCAGCGATTGGCTCCAGGGTCAGGTTCTGCCCGATCTGGTCCACCTGGGTATCCAGCGCATCCGAGAGCATCGCGCTGCGGCGCCCTGCAGAGGCCAGAACCGACATGGCGACCGAATGCATCGGCAGGGGGGGTCGGCGAAGGCGGCCGGGGGCCCCTCCAAACCGGCCTCCCCTCGCTTACCGATATGCCACCGCGGACAAGATCACGGCGGCCAACTCGGCCCCATAGGCCCTGCTGAGGGCCCCGACCAGGGAGTCGATCTCAGGGTCACCGACGTAGCCGAGGAATCCGCGCGTCGATGCGATGGCGATGGACGCGGTCCGTCCGCGGAGCCGGGTGGTGCGGGCTCGCTCGGCTTCGATGTCCTTGCCCAGGGACTCCAGGGTGTCAGCCTCGACTCCTCCCCACTGGGCGACGTGGGCAACGGCTCCCGTCCGGCAGTGAACGGCCCCGGGGAGTCGAGCAGAACCCGGCTTTGCCGGCCCAGGACAGCACACTGCAGGGCTGACCGTTATCGCCAGCGTTCGGCCACGTGCGCACCAACCGCTGACCGGCAGCCGGGGCCAGTTGCCGCTCGGAGGTGCTGAGAGGCCTTGCCCCCTTGCGGATGGGCTGGCCATCAGCTCCGGGGATGGTGCACGGGTGATGTGGGTCCGCTCAAAGCGAAAGGGGAGATCGACTGACGCCACTCCTGCGTGAGCCAGCCCAGATCGGCGCATAGGTCGAGACCATGTCGCGATCCGCGCCTGAGACAGGCACCTGAGCCATGGCGAGACAACGACCTGCTAGGCCGTCCCGAGTGAGCAGTTGCCGGGTCCGCTAGCAGATCGCTGGCGACACAGGTGGAGTTGAATCGGGATGACAGGATTGGATCGCCTTGTCATAGAGCCGGATCCAGAGGTAGCACCTGAGGGTGATACCTGAGATCGCAGAAGGGCTCTTGTTGCAGCATAAGCCAAGCGAGCGATCAGTCAACCCTGTGAGGTCTCCTACCCCATCCTTAGTGGTGGGCATCCTGGCGGCAGAGTCAGGCCGATCAGCCCTGCCTCAGCGACCGAGGATGGCCGGCAGCGAGCCCTGGCGGCTGGGGTCAAGTTCGGGCGGAAGCACTCCTGCAAGCCGGCTCAGGCCGACCACGCAGAGGGACAGGCGGACCAGGGGCTGCCCCACCGCAAGCTGCTCGCCGTGGTGGGCCTCTCCGCTACCAACACGCGCTGCATCATCCAGGAGCCCTGACGCCCCAGATTCTTGTAGTGGTGGTCATACTGCCCCTATTGGCGCCGGTCTGATCCAGTTGATGGCCGATCAGGAGCAGCTAGACGACTTCATCGAAGCCCTGGAGGGGCTTGGTGGCTTCGCGAAGAACCCCACCCTCCAGGCGGCCCTGGGCTGGTCAGAGGAGGACTACGAGGCCGTGAGAGGGGAGCTTGTCTCCAGGAAAATCGTGGTGCGTGGCCGTGGTCGCAGCGACTCGGTGTCGATGGTTGGAGCCGAGGCCCCAGTGGCTGCGACGGCGGTAGCTGCAACCAGCGGGAGGGCCAAGCCCTCCACCACCGGCCCCGGCCCCCTCGGCTTCGAAGCCCAGCTCTGGAAGGCGGCCGACGCCCTCCGCAACAACATGGATGCGGCGGAGTACAAGCACGTCGTGCTCGGGTCCTGTTCCTCAAGTACATCTCGGACGCCTTCGAGGCCAAGCACGCGGCCTTGGAGGCCGAACGCGCTCAGGGGGCCGATCCGGAAGACCCGGACGAATACCGCGCCGAGGCGATCTTCTGGGTGCCCAAGGAGGCCCGCTGGTCCCACCTCAAGGCCCGGGCCCCCCAGCCCACGATCGGCTCCGATGTGGACGAGGCGATGGCCGCGATCGAGCGCGATAACCCCTCGCTCAAGAGCGTGCTGCCGAAGGACTACGCCCGCCCCGGCCTCGACAAGCAGCGCCTGGGTCAGGTGATCAATCTGGTGAGCGACATCGGCCTGGGTGAAGCCTCCGATCGCTCGAAGGACACCCTGGGCCGGGTCTACGAATACTTTCTCTCCCGCTTCGCCAGCGCCGAGGGCAAGAGCGGCGGGCAGTTCTACACGCCGAGCCGTGTGGTGCGGGTGCTGGTGGAGATGCTGGCCCCCTATAAGGGCCGGGTGTACGACCCCTGCTGCGGCTCAGGTGGGATGTTCGTGCAGAGCGAGAAGTTCATTGAGGCCCACGCCGGCAAGATTGGCGACATCTCGATCTACGGCCAGGAGAGCAACTACACCACCTGGCGGCTGGCGAAGATGAACCTGGCGATCCGGGGCATCGATGCCCAGATCGCCCACGGCGACACCTTCCACACCGACGGCCACCCGGATCTCAAGGCCGACTACGTGCTGGCCAACCCGCCCTTCAACGACAGCGACTGGCGCGGCGATCTGCTCAAGGACGACAAACGTTGGGCCTACGGCACGCCGCCGCCGAGCAACGCTAACTTCGCCTGGGTGCAGCACTTTCTCCATCACCTGGCCCCGAACGGCATCGCCGGCTTCGTGTTGGCTAACGGCTCGATGTCATCGAATCAGTCGGGCGAGGGCGAGATCCGCAAGGCGATCATCGAAGCCGACCTGGTGGACTGCATGGTGGCCCTTCCGGGCCAGCTCTTTTACTCCACCCAGATCCCGGTCTGCCTGTGGTTCCTGGCCAGGAGCAAGGGCAACGGCCGGTTCCGTGAACGCCGTGGCGAGACCCTGTTCATCGACGCGCGCAAGCTCGGCACGATGGCCACCAGGGTGCTGAAGGAACTCACCGACGCCGACATTGCCAAGGTCGCCGGCACGTACCACGCCTGGCGCGGGGACGAGGGATCGGCGGAGTACGCCGACGTGCCCGGGTTCTGCAGGAGTGCCCCTCTGGAGGAGATCCGCAAGCACGGCCATGTGCTCACGCCTGGCCGCTACGTGGGCGCCAAGGCCGCTGAGGACGATGGCGAGCCGTTTGAGGAGAAGATGCTGCGGCTCTCAGCGTTGTTGAGGGAGCAGCAGGCGGAGGGGGCGAGGCTCGACACCGCGATCGCCGCCAACATGCAGGAGCTTGGTTATGGCGGGTGAGTGGCTCGACGCTTCACTCGGTGACTTGATCGACGTGAAGCACGGGTTCGCGTTCCAAGGCGAGTTCATCTATGACGAGCCACGCGGCGACATCTTGCTAACGCCAGGCAACTTCGCGATCGGCGGCGGGTTCAAGGGGGACAAGTTCAAGTACTTCGACGGGCTAGTCCCCGATGGCTTCATTCTTGCCGAGGGCGATCTGCTCGTGACCATGACTGATCTCAGTAAGCAGTCAGATACACTCGGCCTGCCTGCCTTTGTCCCTGCTCGTTCTGATGGCAGGAGATACCTGCACAACCAGCGTCTCGGCAGGGTCGTAGTAACGGATAGCCAGTCGATCGATACTCGATACCTCCATTACCTCTTGTGCAGTGCCCCTTATCGGCATGAAGTCCTCGCCGGCGCCACCGGAACGACCGTCAAGCACACATCGCCGGAACGGATAAGGCGGTTCAAGTTCTCCCGACCGCCCCTCTCTGAACAACGCGCCATCGCCAACATCCTCGGCACGCTGGACGACAGGATCGAGCTGAACCGGCGGATGAACGAGACGCTGGAGGCGATGGCCCGAGCACTGTTCCAGTCGTGGTTCGTGGACTTCGACCCCGTCTGCGCCAAGGCCGAAGGACGGGACCCCGGGTTGCCCCTGCACTTCGCCGATCTGTTCCCGGATTCCTTCGAGGACTCGGAGCTGGGGGAGATTCCGAGGGGGTGGAAGGTTGGACGATTCAAGGAGGTTGTCGAACTACTCCGCGACCAGGAGAACCCACTCTCATCACCCGAAGCACTGTTCCATCACTACAGCCTTCCAGCCTTCGACGACGGGCAATATCCAAAGGCCGAGAACGGGGAGAACATCAAGAGTCTTAAGTCTCGCGTTCCGCCAGGGGCAATCCTTCTCTCGAAGCTCAATCCTGAGATCGAACGGGTGTGGCTCGTTGATATACGGCCAATAGAGAGAGCTGTGTGCTCGACAGAGTTCCTGGTGTTGCGTGCACGTCCTCCATTCGATCGGAGCTTTGTCTACAGCTTCGCTCGATCAATGCTGTTTCGCCAACAGATCGAAAGCCTCGTCACTGGGACCTCGAAGAGCCATCAACGTGCACCAGTAGATGCAATCCTGAACCTCGCAGTCGTCTTACCCCCTACTCCTGTTGCTGCTGAGTTCGGTCGCATCTCAGAAGATTTGCTTGCCAGGACGCTTGTCTGTCGACGCGAATCCCGCAACCTTGCCACCCTCCGCGACACCCTCCTCCCCAAGCTCATCTCCGGTGAGCTGCGGGTGCCTGACGCCGAACGATTCCTGGAGCAGGCGGCCGCATGACTCCCTCTCGCCCCTTCTCCCTACGCCTGTTCGTGCCCTCCGGGCTTCCTGAGGGGATGCGCATCGTCGAGAAGACGAGCTGGACTGGCATTGGCTTCGTGATTCCCCGTTCCCAGCTCAAGGAGTTCACCCAGCGGGATGAGTCCGCACGCCCAGGGGTCTACGTGCTCACCGGGCCTGACCCTGAGGAAGGAGGAATCGATCTCGTCTACATCGGCGAAGCCGATCCCCTGGGCCGCCGCCTGGAGCAGCACCAGGCCAAGGAGTTCTGGACCACGGCCTACGCCTTCACCTCCAAGGATGGCTACCTCAACAAGGCCCACGCCCAGCACTTGGAGGCCCGGCTCATCCGCCTGGCCCAGGAGGCCAAGCGCTGCCGGCTGGACAACGTTGTGCAGGGGCACGCCGTGAACCTGGCGGAGATGGACCAAGCCGAGGCGGAGGGCTTCCTGGAAGAGATGCTGCTCTGCTATCCGGTGCTCGGGCTGAGGATCTTCGAGCAACCTGCCAACCTCCCGACTCTCAACCCCAGCAACGTGTTCTCGCTGAAGGGGCTCGACGCCGCAGGCAACGGATACGAGTCACCCAACGGCTTCACCGTTCAGAAGGGGGCCAGGGGGCGCCGCGACTTCACAGCCGGCTCACCGGAGGGCTTGATCCGAACCCGGGAGCAGCTCACCAAGCAAGGCGTCTTCGCCCGGCAAGGCGATGAGGTGCTGCTCCTCCAGGACTTCGAGTTCCAGTCCCCGTCTCTGGCGGCAGCCCTCCTGCTCGCCCGTAGTGCCAACGGCCGGCTCGAATGGAAGGACGCCCAGGGCGTCACCCTCAAGGAACACCAGGAGAGAGTGGCAGCGGCAGCCTCGGCAGAGGTTGAGCCATGACCAGCACCCCTCTGGTTCTGCCAACTTCTGAGACGCCGCCTAGCCTTTGATCACTGGACAGGCCCTGAGGCCAGGCCGATGGCCGTTGATCCCGCCACCTTCAAGCCCTGGGCGGTGACACCCGAGCCGATCGACGAGGCCGTGTCCCGGCTGATGGCCGCGGCCTCCCCCGAGCGGCTGATCGCCCACCGCTGCGCGGAAGATTGCGGCTACGGATCGGCAGCGACGGGCGATCGCTACCAAGAGAAGATTCACCTCCGCCATGCGCTGCGGGGCTGGCTGAGGCCGATCGACCTGATCGTGACCAGCCAGGAGAGCGACGACGACCGCGCCCAGGTGCAGGGAACCGTGGAGTTCGCAGATCGCACCCACGGCCGTGTGCTCTAGGTCGCCGGCTGACCAGGCTCGCCTCCTGCTGCGCAGGGCGGCCCAAGACCGGACGGGCTCACCATGACGAGCTTCCCCGAGCCCACTGGCAGCGAGATCCTCGTTTATGAGGCTCCCGACGGCAGTGCTCAGGTGGACGTTCGCCTCGATCAGGAGACGGTCTGGCTTTCCTTGAGCCAGATCGCTGAGCTGTTCGGCCGCGACAAGTCCGTCATTTCCAGGCACCTGCGCAACGTCTTCACATCCGGGGAGTTGGAGCGAGAGGGAACCGTTGCAAAAAATGCAACGGTTCAAACGGAGGGTGACCGGGAAGTCGTCCGCGACATCGAATTCTTCAACCTGGACGCCATTCTTTCGGTCGGCTACCGGGTGAATTCAAAGCGGGGCACCCAGTTCCGCATTTGGGCCACCCGCACGCTCCGCGAGCACCTGGTGCGTGGCTACACGCTCAGCCAACAGCGCTTTGCGCGCAATGCCGCAGAACTGGAGGCCGCCCTTGTCCTGATACGCAGGGTCGCTGCCGGCGAGGCACTGACGACGGACCAGGGGCGCGGGCTCGTCGACGTCATCGCCCGTTACACGCAGACCTTCCTCCTGCTCCAGAGCTATGACGAGGGTCTGCTTACCGAGCCCGAGGGTTCCCCTGGCGGTGAGCTGCTAGCCCCGAGCGAGGCGAGGTCCGCTGTCGCTCGGCTGAAAGCCGATCTGATCGCAAGGGGCGAGGCCACCGACCTGTTCGGACTTGAGCCAAAGGATGGATTGGCCGCCCTGCTCGGCAATCTCGACCAGAGCGTTTTCGGTGAGCCGGCCTACCCAACGGTCGAGTCGAAAGCGGCACACCTCCTCTATTTTGTTGTCAAGAATCATCCGTTTACCGACGGCAATAAACGCATCGGCTCGTTCCTGTTCGTGGACTTCCTGAATCGCAACGGCCGCTTATTCCGCAATGGCGAAGTCGTGATCAACGATATGGGCCTCGCGGCACTCGCGCTGCTGGTGGCCGAGTCGGCAGCGAAGGACAAGGAGGTGATGATCCGATTGGTGATGAACATGCTCGCAGGAGCGCCGCCATGACCCCGTTCAGCGAGTCGGTCGTGGAAGAGGCCGCCCTGGGTTGGCTCGCCGAGCTGGGCTACGAGTGCCGCTACGGCCCTGTGCTGGCAGTTGGGCAGCCCGCCGCCGAGCGCAGCGACCCCAACTGCCGCGATGTGCTGCTGGAAGGCCGCCTCCGCTCCGCCCTGGCCCGCCTGAATCCGAACCTGCCAGCTGAGGCGATCGAGGACGCCTACCGCAAGCTGATCCGCCTCGATGCGCCCTCGCTGATCGAGCGCAACCGGGCCGCCCACCGCTTCCTGGTGGATGGCATCCCCGTGGAGTTCCGCCGCCCTGACGGCTCGATCGGTGGCGCCCAGGCCAGGCTGATCGACTTCGACGCTCCCAGGGCCAACGACTGGCTGGCGGTGAACCAGTTCACGGTGGTGGAGGGCCAGCACCAGCGCCGGCCCGATCTGGTGGTGTTCCTCAACGGCCTGCCCCTGGCCGTGATCGAGCTGAAGAACCCGGCCGATGAGAACGCCACGATCTGGAGCGCCTTCCAACAGCTTCAGACCTACCAGGCCCAGATCCCGGCCCTGTTCACCACCAACGCCCTGCTGATCACTTCCGACGGCATCCAGGCCCGCATCGGCGCGATCGGTGCCGGCCGCGAGTGGTTCAAGCCCTGGCGCACCGTGGAGGGGGAAGGCGACGCCCCCGGCTACCTCAGCGAACTCCAGGTGCTGCTGGAGGGGGTGTTCGAGCAGCGGCGCTTCCTCGACCTACTCCGCTACTTCATCGTCTTCGAAGAGGGCGACAGCCGTCTGATCAAGAAGCTGGCGGGCTACCACCAGTTCCACGCCGTCAACGAGGCCCTGGCGCAGACCCTGCGGGCCGCTGAAGGTGATCGACGCATCGGGGTGGTCTGGCATACCCAGGGCTCCGGCAAGAGCCTCTCGATGGCCTTCTACGCCGGGCGGGTGATCCTCGAACCCGCCATGGCCAACCCCACCGTGGTGGTGCTCACCGACCGGAATGACCTCGACGACCAACTCTTCGGCACCTTCGCCCGCTGCCGCGAACTGCTGCGCCAGCCACCGGTGCAGGCCGCTGATCGAGCCGACCTGCGGGAGAAGCTCAAGGTGGCCTCTGGTGGGGTGGTCTTCACCACGATCCAGAAGTTCCTGCCCCAGGAGAAGGGCGACCGGCACCCGGTGGTCTCAGAGCGGCGCAACATCGTGGTGATCGCCGATGAGGCCCACCGCAGCCAGTACGACTTCATCGACGGCTTCGCCCGGCACATGCGCGACGCCCTCCCCAACGCCTCCTTCATCGGCTTCACGGGGACGCCGATCGAGAAGGCCGACGCCAACACCAAGGCCGTCTTCGGGGAGTACATCAGCGTCTACGACATCCAGCAGGCGGTGGTGGATGGCGCCACCGTGCCGATCTACTACGAGAGCCGCCTTGCTCAGATCGATCTGGTGGAGGCCGAGAAGCCCCACATCGATCAGAACTTCGAGGAGGCCACCGAAGGTGAAGAGGTCGAGCGCAAGGAGAAGCTCAAGGGCAAGTGGGCCCAGCAGGAGGCCCTGGTGGGGGCACCCCACCGAATCGAGCTGATCGCCCGCGATCTGGTCACCCACTACGAGCAGCGCAGCGAGGCTCTCGACGGCAAGGCGATGGTGGTGGTGATGAGCCGCCGCATCGCCGTGGCGCTGTATGCGGCCCTGATCGCCCTGCGGCCCGACTGGCACTCTGATTCCGACGAGGCCGGGGGCCTCAAGGTGGTGATGACGGGCTCAGCCTCCGACCCCCTCGACTGGCAGACCCACATCCGGAACAAGGCCCGCCGCGAGGCCCTCGCCCAGCGCTTCCGGGATCCCGCCGATCCCCTGCGGATCGTGATCGTGCGGGACATGTGGCTCACGGGCTTCGACGCCCCCTGCCTGCACACGATGTACGCCGACAAACCGATGCGGGGCCACGGCCTGATGCAGGCCATCGCCCGGGTGAACCGGGTGTTCAGGGGCAAGCCAGGTGGTCTGATCGTGGATTACCTCGGCCTGGGCGACCAGCTCAAGGCGGCCCTGGCCACCTATACCGAGGCGGGCGGCAAGGGCAACACGGCCCTGGATCAGGCCGAGGCGGTGGCCGTGATGCTGGAGAAGTACGAGGTCTGCTGCGGCCTCTTTCACGGCCTCGACTGGAGCCCCTGGGTCAGCGGCACACCCCAGCAGCGTCTCTCGCTTCTCCCAGCCGCCCAGGAGCACATCCTTGCCAAGGAGAAGGGCAAGGAGCGGCTGCTGCAGAGCGTCACCGAGCTGTCGCAGGCCTTCGCCCTCTCGGTGCCCGACGAGGAAGCCATCCGGATCCGCGACGACGTGGGCTTCTTCCAGGCCGTGCGCGCCGTGCTGGCCAAGGGCACGCCTGGTGAGGGCAAGACCAACGAGGAGGTAAACCTGGCCATCCGCCAGATCATCTCCAAAGCCGTCGTCTCCGATGGGGTGCTCGACGTGTTCGAGGCTGCCGGCCTCAAGAAGCCCGACATCTCGATCCTCTCGGACGAGTTCCTCGCCGAGGTGCGGGGGATGCCCCAGCGCAACCTGGCCGTGGAGCTGCTCCAAAAGCTGCTGAAGGGCGAGATCAAGACCCGCGCCAAGCGCAACGTGGTGCAAGCCCGCTCGTTCCGGGAGCTGCTGGAGAAAGCCCTGCAGCGGTACCGCAACCGGGCGATCGAGACGGCCCAGGTGATCGAGGAGCTGATCCAGCTCGCCAAGGACCTGCAGGCCGCGGCCAGCCGTGGCGAGGCTCTGGGCCTCAACGATGACGAGGTGGCCTTCTACGACGCCCTGGGCACCAACGACAGCGCTGTGGCCGTGCTGGGCGACGAACAGCTCCGAACCATCGCCCGCGAGCTGGTGGCCACCGTCAAGGGGAAGGTGACGATCGACTGGACCCTGCGGGAGAACGTGCGAGCCGAGCTGCGCGTGGCCGTCAAGCGGATCCTGCGGAAATACGGCTACCCACCGGATCTCCAGGCCAAGGCCACCGACACAGTGATCGAGCAGGCAGAGACCCTCACCGAGGGGTGGGCGGCGGCGTGAGCGAGCTAGGTCCCATCGAGCGCCTGCGTCGCTCTGGAGAGGAGTCCTTCCGTCAGGGTGGAGCGGCTCTGAACTTCAACGTGCTCTCGTTCTGGCAGTGGAGCGCGTCCGACCTGGTTAGCAACACATTGCGAGGCATTTTGGCCGAATACCTGGTCGCCCAGGCGGTGGCCGCGGCCCAGGGCGTCCGGGAGGAATGGGCCCCTTACGACCTCCGGACCCCAGAGGGCATCACCATTGAGGTCAAGTCGGCGGCCTACATCCAGACCTGGCATCAGGAGCGGCTCTCGCCCGTCGTCTTCTCCTGCGCCAAGACCAGGGCCTGGGAGCCTCAGACCGGCTCCTACGAGGATGAACCCCGTCGGCAGGCTGAGGTCTACGTCTTCGCCCTCCTTGCCCATCAGGAGCAGGCCACCCTGGACCCGCTGGATCTAGACCAGTGGGAGTTCTACGTCGTGCCGACGGCTGTACTTGATGCCAGAAAGCGGAGCCAGCACTCGATCACGCTTCCCTCGCTGAAGGTCCTACATGGGGAGCCTTTGAGGTTCGGGGGGATCGCTGACGCGGTGAAGGGAGCTGCCGGAATGCAGGTCGGGGATCAAACCTGAGAGTCGAATGTTCGTTCGGCCAGAGGGGCCGAAGGGGGCTGAAGGACATCCGGCTGAACCATGCGGGGCTTTGGCAGGGGCTCAAGGAGAGGGCAGGCCCCGACGCTGAGAGGCTCACCGCAACGGAGAATGAGCGAGCGGCTACCTCTGGGAGAAACCAGCGGAAGCTGGGCCGTCGCGCGCCAGATTCGAGGGGCTCAGAGTCAAAGGTGTCGCGATTGTCAGCCAGCCGCCGGGGCTACGGCCTACAGCAGCTGGGCACTTTGCGGGGCTTCCAACGGGGACCCGGCTCGGACAGCACAGAGGCGGAGGGCACCGCCGTAAGTGGAGAGGAAGCTGCCGGGGCTGGTGGTCAATGGCCTGGGAGCCATTCCTCCCCCAAAGCTCGCCGTGCTGCATCATCCGGGGCGGCATCCAGGCGGGCTGCGAAGGCCTTCAGGGCAGCCTCCTCCTGCGGGGTGAACATCGGCGCCAGAGGTGAGGCCGAGGGCCCTTCCTGGCGGTCCCGTGGACCAGTCAGGACGGCACCGGCAACGACCACCGCCACAGCCGCCAGCGGCAGCAGCGGGCCGGAGGCGACCAGTAGGGAGGAGACCCCTCCGACGGCGACACCTTGGGTGAACAGGGAGGGAACGGAGCGGGCCATGATGCAGTGGCGGACTGGGGTTTGGGCGGTAGACGCATGTTCCAGGCCCTATAAGGATCCTAAAGGTGTGGGAACAAGCGTCTACCTCACGACGGCTCCGCCCGGTACACCTTGACCACCTTCCCCGCTGCCTTGATCGACTTCCTACTGAGGCTGAACCCCACTGCCTTCAGGACACTCCCGACCGCTCTGGCCGGCTGAGCCGTGCCCCCCTTCCCGGGCCTCAGTGTGGTCCCGAGCCAGGGCTCCGCCTGACCCAGCAGCCGGCGACCGTCAGCGGTGCCCAGCAGCGCCCCCACGGCCGCGACTTCCTCCGCCGGGTGCCATTCCCCGTCACATAGGGCAGGCAGGCCTGAGGCGACCAGATGGGCCCATACGGCCTCTGGATTCCCCAGCAGATCCAGCCCCACGGCGCCCCGGACGTGGGCCTCCCACCTCTCGCGGTAGTAGGTCCCCTCCAGGCCCTGAAGCCGTTCATGCAACCAGCGGGCCCAGTCCCCCAGGGCCTCGACCCCAAGGGCCTCTGCGCGGCGGCGTTGCTGCTTTCGGGTGCCCTTGCTGGCGCCCTCCTCCAGGGGGAGGACCTCCCAACCATCGCGGCGGGCGTATTCGATCGCGTGGTCCCGGTACAGCACGGCCTCCCGGTAGGCCCGGGCGTGATAGAGGGCGGCGATCCTCTCGAACACCTCGACGACCGGGCCGGCTCCGGCCACCTCCGCCCCTGCTCCCGATAGGCGTTCCTCCCGGAACCGGGCCTCGATCTCCTCCGCCGTGCCCTCCTCCAGTCCTCGCAGGGGGACCACCTCCGGCAAGTAGGCGATGGCATCCGATGCCGTCCGCTCCCGGTTGACGGCCTGCGAGCCGGCGATCGGTGGGGGCAAGGTCGGACCTCCGGCGACGAACACGGTCGGGTGGAACAGGCCAACCCAGGACACCCCGGACTGGATCACCCCCGTGCCGATTACCAGATCCCAGGCCTCTGTCCCGATCCCCCGCAGGATCGCCCGGGCCTCCTCCCCTACCACCGACTCCGCGTCGAGGATCTTGACCCGTGCCCCGGGACAGGCCCCTAGGACCGCTGCCCGGAGGTCCCGAGCATTGATCCCCTGCCCCTCATCCCCGTCGACCCCCTTGCCGCCCACGATCGCCAGGACGGGCTTCTCACGTGGCCCGGTGACAACGTCGACCAGGGCCCGGCGGAACGTGGGAATCGACCCCGTCCAGCGGTAGACGCCCTCCCGGGGACGGCCTGGGGTGGTGATGATGTTGTTCGCCTCCTGGGCCCGGCCAGCGGCTAGGAGGAGCTGCCTCTCGGGCTCCCCTGCCTGTGCATCGAGGGCCCAGATCACCCCGGCATGACGCATCGTCAGGAGCAGGGCCTGGAAGGATTGGATCCTGCTCTGGGGGGTCCACATCCCACCCTCTTCCGCCCGGGCCAGGGTCACGGACTCGACCACCTGGCGGAACTCATCGAGGGCGAGGACCCCGGAATGGGCCCCTCTGACGTCCCCCCAGTCGACCCAGTTGCTACCTCCTCGCCCGTTGATCGGGATGCCGTTCGATTTCGAGGCCCGCCCTAGGCTCTGGATACAGCAGGCGTGACGGCCTGGCAGGGTGACGCCAGACAGCAACAGGGGCATCAGTGCGGTCGGACCTCTGGAGCCTGAGACGTTGGCGGCCCCGAAGGCATGAGCAGCGGCCAGGTTCAGAGCCCGGCGCGGGGTGACGACCGTCACGGCCAGGGGCCCGTCGGCCCACTGCTCTGCCATCACCCGGACAGCTTGTGCTGCGGCTTCTGTCTTCCCTGCTCCGGTCGCGGCCCGGAACGTCCCGCCGCCTTCGAGCATCAGGGGCAGCATCATGGCCGGGTCGACGGCCTGGACCTCTCCCGGGGTCTCCTCGAATCGAACCAGGGGGCGGCTGTAGCCGTACTCACGGGAGGCGACGCCGGCCAGGTAGGCGAGGCCTCGCATCCCGCCCTCCCGATCGAAGGCGTAGGACTCAGCCCAGGCCCGCAGCCCCTCGATCCCGGCCTGGCCATGCTTGCCGACGTGCCCGGCTTGATGGAGCACCGTCGCGGCGATCTCGGCCCCATAGGCGCGGGACAGGGCGCCGACCAGGGGCTCGACGACGGCGTAGGTCCCGGCTCCCGGCTGCCGGATCGGGAAGCACACGGCAAGGCGGATCAGATGGTCGATCTCGGCATTGCCGACGTACCCCAGGAAGCCGGCCGAGGAGACCTCAGCGAGGGCCCGGGCCCTTGCGGATGGGGGCGGAGTCTGAGTCGCCCGTTCCCGTTCGAGGTCGATCCCCAGAGCAGCCAGGGAGACCGCGGCAGCCCCTCCCCAGATGGCCACCTCGGCAACCGCTCCTGTCTTGGCATGAACAGCCCCAGGGAGCCGGGCGGGCTGGTGCGGGCGACTCATGGCATCGTCGAACTCGACAGCCCCTAGGCCGATCGAGCTGGCGGCCTCCTGCAGGAGTCGGAAGAAGGCCCGGCTCGCGATGGTGTAGTTCTCGGCAGCGATCGGTTCGGCGATTCTCAGCCAGATATGGAGGCTCTTCCCCCCGGTGCGGAGGACCGTCGGCTCGACCCCATGGCGGGCCGCGAAGGCCTCGACGATGCGGAACTGATCGTCGATCGACATGGTGTCGGATTCGGCCCGGAGGGCTGAGCCGCTCGTGAGCTGAACGTTCTTGCTTCCCCCTCGGACGGAGACGAACCCGAGCTGCCGGCCGGTGCTGTGCATCTGCTCGGTCTCCCTCAGGATCCGATCCCGGACGGCGTCAGACCAGGGGATCGGGGTTGCGCCGGCCTCGGTGCGCTCGAAGTGAATCGAACCGCGCTCTCCGCCGTACCAGGTGAAGACGGTGGGCTCGTCTATCAGGCCGACTGACTCCAGGAATAGCGGAATGGTCTCGACTGCTGCCGCGAGGGCTGAGACCTGAAGGCTGCTGAGAGGGGGCACGGCGCTATTGCGGAGGAGCCCCAGGGCCTCGGAGGGGCCCCGCAAAGCCACCTCAGATTCCTGGCTCCGAGGGATCAATCCCGGAGGCATACCCGCAGGTATCTACAACTTTAAAAGGCATCTTCGAATCGCTATCGACAAAGCGAAACCGGGGCGTGATGCCGTCGTTCCCGAGTCAGGCTGCTGGCGCTCGACCGAGGGCCTCAAGTTCTCCCCACTTGTAAAACATGGTCACGACCTCTCTGGGGTCTTTCCCTTCTGCATGGGCCTAGCGGGCGGCCCGGAGCCATCCCCGAGCTGCATCCAGCGACCAAAACGACCGGGAGACCAACCCGACCCGCCCGAATCGGGCGCGGGCCTCGAAGGAAACCCTCGGCGGGGATTCGTTGTAGATGGTCGAAAACACCTCGACCCGGCGGATGTTCGGTTCGATCCGTTGAAGTTTCTTCGTGGAGCGAATACGCCAAGACAGCCCCGTCGACTCCTTCCAACTCTGGGAGAAGTTCCGGGCAAGCGTCCGCCGGCGGCTCGAACCCAGCCGAGGATCCCCGTAATAGGGCCCGGTTGAATCTCTGTGGAGCTGTCCGATCGCCATTCGGATCAGGTCGAGGTCGTAGGGGCCGCCGTAAAAGTCCCTGACGATGCGTCGGACCTCCTCCCGGATCTCTGACGTGATTGGCAGAGCCCGGGACGACCTTGGCCCGGCAACCCCCATATCCCTCTCGCGCCGGGCGATGGTCTCCTGCCGGCGGCGGGCATTGAGGCGAGCGTTCCGGGCGGCCTGGGGATGGGGGGCGCTGCAGGTGTCGGGGACAGGCTGAGTCATGGCGACGGCTCCATGGTGTATATACAACCTACCCGGCGTCCCTAGCGGAAAAGCTCATGGCCTGCCCTAGGGCGACCCGATCCGCTCCCGGGCCAGGCTCAGGGGACGGCCCCCTCGGGCAGGTCGGCCCAGAACTTCTCCGCCTCAGCCTCGGCCTTCGCGGCGGTCTCGTCCGGGATCTCCAGGGTCAGGTCGCCGGACATGCAGAGGTGAGCCGTTCGCCCCATGGCGTGGAGCATGTCCCGGACCTCGCCGACGGAACCGGTGGAGTAGAGCCCCTGCTGGTAGGCCTCCTCTAGGTAGCTGCTCATGATTAGCTCGGACGTCCCGAACTGGTCGTCGATCCACTCATAAGACGGAGCGCTGGCCCCGTCGGATCGGCCGATGACGACGACATCACCATCGCTGCTTGCGGACCTGATGCTGGCGGTGTAGGTGGTCATCAGAGCTGATCTCCTAGGAGGGCGAGAGAGGCGCGGACCTCGCGGGCGATACGGCGGTCCTCATCGGTGAGGGGCAGTCCGACCATCTCGCATGTGATGTCGGAGGCCTGGTCGAGGTCGGCGGCGGCGGTGATGCGGTGATGCCACTCGACCAGCATCTCGGGCGAGAGGCGGCGGCCAGCGACGCTGAGCATCGCGTCGAAGCTCGATCGAGTGAATGGGTCGGTGAGGTCTAGGGACATGGGAGTGGCTCAGACGGCCCGGGTGGCGACAAGGATCGGTCGGAATGAGGCGGTGGCGAGACGATCGTTGGCTCTATCGATTCCGAAACCGAGAGCCTCCAATGCATCACTTGTGATGCTGACGAGATTTGTCATAACCGAATCCAGCCACTATAGACGGAGAATAGTGGATTCCAGAGAGGTAGCTATGTCGGGAAAAGCAGAATATTTGCATTCATCTGACATCTCCGGAACAGATCGGGGACATGTGCCTGCTCGCTGTCCTCCAACTCAGGAAGGGGGGATACCTGATAGCGCCAGCTCCACATGATCAACTGCTTCTGTCGAGAGCCACCGCAGAGTCGTTACCCCTCCCATGCTGCTCTGCCAGGTAGGAGGAGAACATCGACTCCCCAGACTCCGGTGCTGGCGTCTTCGCCCGGGGGGATTGGCCGAACACCCCGTCCAGCAACTGCTGCTCTGCCAACGACAGGTGGGCCGCTGATGTCCTCTGTCCCCCACGGTGCTCCGCTCCTCCGAGGAGACCCGACACCACTCTTTCCGCCCAGCCTGGCCCATCCTGGTCCTTACTGGCCTTCAGAGCCACCACCTGGTCCTGGAGATCACCCACTCGCTCGACAAGGGCCTTGATCGCCCGGCGAGCTTCTCGATCGACAGCCTCACCTGAGGAGGGCGTCGCCGCAGGTTGGCCAATGTCGAACTGCAGGGGGTCCGGCCCGCCTGCCGCGAGCCAGCGCTCGATCAAGGCCACCAACACGACCTGCATCGAGCGTTGATGCCGGCCTGCTGCCTCCTGGATCCCGGCATGGACCTCAGGAGAAACCTTGAGGAGGATGCTCTTGGAAACCATGGCTAAGAGGCCGCTAGCAGAAGACTAGCAAAGCGCTCGATGCCTGCAAGGGTCTGGCGCTTTTCGCCATGTCGCAGGTAGACCGCCGCGGCCATCCGCTCACTGTGTGCCTGAGCCAAGGCGGCTGTCTTGCGGTCCATACCGTCGGCCTGGGCTCTGATCGTCCATAGGTGCCGCAGATCCGTCCAGGTAGGCAGACAGGTGAACCCGGCCGCGGCCAGATCCTTCTGAACCAGCTTCAGCAGGCGGGAGGAATGGCGGGTGTTCAGCTCCGCCACCTCTTCGCTTGGCGAGCGATCGGATGGGTCAATGCCGGGAACCAGCAACAGCGCAGGATCGAGATCCGCCAGCCACCGACTGGGGTGCGCGACGGCGACGAACTCCTTCTTGACCTTCGGCGAGAACCCCTGCAGCCCCATCGGCCGCCCATCCCTGTCCCAGCCCTTCCAATCGAGGTAAGCCACCTCGCTGGGCCGACAACCGGTAGCCGCCACCGCCCGGCAGAACGCCTCGGCCACGGGGTCGCTGATCAGCGAGAAGATCGCCTCGATGTCGGCGTCGGTGGCTGCCTCAGTGAAGGCGCGCTTCACCTTTGGAGCCTGGGCGCGCCGGCGCTTCGGCAGGACCCATGCCTGCCCGTTCAGCTCGATCGCCCACTGAGCCACGAAGAGCCGATCGGCGTAGTTGGCCGTGTCACGTCGGACTCCGTCCCCCGTCCAGGCGATCGCATTGGGGCTGTCGAGGGCCAAGCCACGCAGGTCCAGCCAGGCAAAGAGCCCCTGACCATGTCGCAGGAGCTTGCGCTTTCGAGCGAACCCACAGGAGCGAGCGCGGATGTGATCGAAAAGAATCCGCCGTTGCCGGTCCAGCAGGGCATCGCAGGGCTGACCGGCAGGACGACGGCGCTGGCGGGTGTCGCCACCATCCAGCCAGGAGCGCACCAGCCGCAGCCCTGCTGCCAGTGCCAGTTGCCGCTCGGTGGTGCTCAGAGGCCTGGCCCCCTTACGGATCGGCAGACCCTCCGCCCCGGGGATGGTGCGGGTGGTGTGGGTCCGGCGCCTGCCCCAGTCGCCGCTGAGCAGCAGCTTGAGGCCCTGACGGGCGTTTGACCACTCGTAGCGGAATTGGCAAGGGGAGACAGACTGGCGCAGCTCGTGGGTGAGCCAGCCGAGTTCGGTGGAGGGGGTCGAGACCATGTCGGGATTCGCGCCTGAGCTAGGCGCCTGAGCTATAGGACCAGTATACTGACCCGCTATAGCCATCCCGACTGGGCTTTACCATTCCCGCTAGCTGTTCGCTAGCGGTGCAGGGGGTAGTTGAATCGGGATGACAGGATTCGAACCTGCGGCCCCTTCGTCCCGAACGAAGTGCGCTACCAAGCTGCGCCACATCCCGATAGCTGGACTTTAAGGGATGGCCCTGCTGAGGCAGGAAGCCAACCGCCTCGGACGGCTTGAGCATCGGCATCGCCAGTGGCTTCGGGATCGAGCCAGGCCGGACAGCGGCCAGGCTGTCCCTGCCTAAAGTCCTGGGCCACGAGCCGCCGCAGCGCGCCATGACGAATCCGGGGACGGCCGGCAACCTCCAGACGTCACGTCCCGCAGGGGAAGGCCAGGCGGGCCTCAAACCCCCGTGGCTGCGGGTGAAGGCGCCCCAGCGTCAGCGCATCGGCGCCGTGGCCGATCTGCTGGTCGACCTGAACCTGAACACCGTCTGTCAGGAGGCCAGCTGCCCCAACATCGGCGAGTGCTTCGCCAGCGGCACCGCCACGTTCTTGATCATGGGGCCGGGCTGCACCCGGGCCTGCCCCTACTGCGACATCGACTTCGACAAGAGCGTGCGGGCTCTTGATCCCAGCGAGCCGGAGCGGCTGGGGGAAGCCGTGGCCCGACTGGGCCTCAGCCATGTGGTGATCACCTCGGTCAATCGCGACGACCTCGCCGATGGCGGTGCCAGCCAGTTCGTGGCCTGCATCGCCCAGGTGCGCCGGCGCTCGCCCCTGACGACGATCGAGCTGTTGATCCCGGATTTCTGCGGCAACTGGGAGGCCCTGGCGGCGGTGATGGCCGGCGCCCCGGAGGTGCTCAACCACAACATTGAGACCGTGCCGCGCCTCTACAAAAAAGCCAGGCCTCAAGGGATCTACAGCCGCTCGCTGGAGCTGCTGCAGCGGGTGCGACAGGGTTGGCCGCGCACCTACACCAAATCGGGTCTGATGACCGGCCTGGGTGAAACCGACACCGAAGTGCACGCGGTGCTGGCCGACCTGCGGGCCCATGCCGTCGACATCGTGACCATCGGCCAGTACCTCTCGCCGGGACCCAGGCACCTGCCGGTGGATCGCTTCGTGACCCCGGAGCAGTTCGAGTCCTTCCGCCAGCACGGTGAGCAGGAGCTGGGCTTCCTGCAGGTGGTCAGCTCACCGCTCACCCGCAGCAGTTACCACGCCGGCGAAGTGCAGCGGCTGATGAACGAGCATCCGCGCTGAACAAAATAAGCTTTGGAGAGTAGATTAAAGTGAACAAATACAATCAACAATCACGCGGCAAGCGCTTGCGTCCCTCTTCGTCTCGGCTGCTCTGGCACCCTTCTGGAGTCAGCCAGCCCAGGCAATCCCATACGTCTACGCCGGCCTGGTGCTGGGCGTCAACAGCATGGAAGCATCCCTCAAGCAAGCAGAAAAATCGCTAAAAAATGATTTTACCGACAACATTGAGGTTGCAGGCAGTGGCTCAATGCAAGATTTCCGCGCCGATCACAACGACAAATCGCTGTCCATCACGTTGAGTTGCAGCACCAAACTGGGCGGAGCCGCCATTGCCGTTGCAGGTATGAACAAGGACGACACCTTCGCGATGATCAGGAAAGTTTGCAATGATTTCTGACCTTCTTTCTCCAGCAGCGCGTGTGATCCCCACCCCCACAACCTGAGGTGGGGCCTGCCATCAAGCGACCACGGCCTGCCGCTCCTCCAGCCCCACCAGGACCTTCTCGCTGGGGGGGACCACCACCTTGAAGCGGCCCTTCCAGTTGGGCCAGTCGGCCAGGATCTGGGCGGCCCGGCTGCTGCCGGTGTGCTCGAGATGGGCCTCCAGCAAGGGACGCAACAGGGCTTCCTGCTCGGCGGTGCCGAGGGTGACCAGGGCGACGGTTTCGCCGTTGAGACGCTTGGCGACAGCACCCTCCTCATCGAGCAGGAAGGCCACCCCGCCCGTCATCCCGGCGGCCACATTGCGGCCGGTGCTGCCGAGCACCACCACCACGCCACCGGTCATGTATTCACAGCAGTGGTCACCGGCACCCTCCACCACCGTGCGGGCGCCGCTGTTGCGCACGGCGAAGCGTTCGCCAGCCCGGCCGAGGGCGAACAGTTCGCCGCCGGTGGCGCCGTACAGGCAGGTGTTGCCGAGGATCACCTTGCTGCCGGGATCCTGGCTGGCGGCCGGAGGCACCACACTGATGCGGCCGCCGTTGAGGCCCTTGCCGACGTAGTCGTTGGCATCCCCCACCAGGCGCAGATTCAGGCCCTGCAGCCCGAAGGCGCCGAAGCTCTGGCCCGCCGCCCCCTCAAAGCGCAGATCCAACTGACCGCGGAAGCCCTGATTGCCATGGCGGGCGGCGATTTCGCCAGCCAGGCGGGTGCCGACACTGCGATCGGTGTTGACGATCGCCAGGGTGCGGGCCAGGTGGCCATGGCCCTCGATGGCGGCCATCACGGCGGCATCGGCGAGCAGGTCATCCTCCAGGATCGGACCATTGCCATGGGCCTGAGCGTCGTGGCGCAACCAGCTGCGATCGGAACCCTGGGCAGGGGTGTCGAGCAGACAGGTGAGATCAAGGGGGCCGGTCTTGGCCAGGGTCACGGATCGGGGCGCCAGCAGCTCACTGCGGCCGATCAGATCCTCGAGGCAAGCCACACCGAGCACGCTCAGCAGCTGGCGCACCTCTTCGGCCACGTACAGGAAGAAGTTGACGACGTGCTCCGGCAGGCCGGTGAAGCGCTTGCGCAGGGCCTCCTTCTGGGTGGCCACGCCCACCGGGCAGTTGTTGGTGTGGCAGACCCGGGCCATGATGCAGCCCTCGGCGATCATCGCCACCGAGCCGAAGCCGTATTCCTCGGCACCGAGCAGGGCAGCGATCACCACGTCCCAGCCGGTCTTGAGGCCCCCATCGGCCCGCAGTAGCACCCGATCGCGCAGGCCGTTCTCCAGCAGGCTGCGATGCACCTCGGTGAGGCCCAGCTCCCAGGGACTGCCGGCGTGCTTGATCGAGCTGAGCGGGGAGGCGCCGGTGCCGCCGTCGTGGCCGGAGATCTGGATCACGTCGGCGTTGGCCTTGGCCACCCCGGCGGCGATCGTGCCGATGCCGATTTCGGCCACCAGCTTCACCGAGACCTTGGCCGCGGGGTTGACCTGATGGAGATCGTGGATCAGCTGGGCCAGATCCTCGATCGAATAGATGTCGTGGTGCGGCGGCGGTGAGATCAGCGCCACGCCGGCTTTGCTGTTGCGCAGCCAGGCGATGTAGGGATCCACCTTGGGACCGGGCAGTTGACCGCCCTCGCCGGGCTTGGCCCCCTGGGCCACCTTGATCTCCAGCTGGCGGCCGCTGCGCAGGTATTCCGGCGTCACGCCGAAGCGCCCCGAAGCGATCTGCTTGATCGCCGAGCAGGCTGTGTCGCCGTTGCGCAGGCCGCGGATCGTCGGAAGGGTGGGGGAATGGCCCTCACCATCCACGTCGTTGAGCACATGGAAACGGGCCGGATCTTCTCCGCCCTCGCCGCTGTTGCTCTTGCCGCCGATGCGGTTCATCGCCACCGCCAGCACCTCGTGGGCCTCACGGGAGAGCGCCCCCAGGCTCATCCCGCCGGTGCAGAAGCGCGAGCAGATGCTCTCGATGCTCTCCACCTGATCGAGCGGCAGGGGGGCCGGCGCCGGCCGCAGTTGCAGCAGGTCGCGCAGGGCCGTCACCGGACGGTGTTCAAGCAGGGTCTGGTAAGTGGCGAAATGGTCATAGCCCGGGCCGGCCTTGACGGCGGCATGGAGGGCCTTGGCCATCTCCGGGCTGTTCATGTGGTACTCGCCACCGGTGCGGTACTGCACGAAGCCCATGAACTCCAGCTTGGAGCGATCCAGCTCGGGGAAAGCCTTGCTGTGGAAGCTGAGGGTCTCGCTGGCCAGCTCCGCCAGACTGAGACCCGCCACCCGGCTGGTGGTACCCGTGAAAGCCAAGGCGATCAGGTCAGCGCCAATGCCGATGGCCTCAAAGATCTGGGCGCCGTGATAACTGGCCAGCAGGGAAATGCCGATCTTCGAGAGGATCTTGCGCAGGCCATCTTCGAGAGCCTTGCGCACATTGGACTGGGCTTGATCGATGCTGATTTCAGGTAGTTTGCCCCGCTCAATCAGGGAGCGGGTCTTGGGATGGGCCAGCCAGTGGCGGGTGGTCTCCCAGGTGAGCCAGGGGCAGACGGCACTGGCGCCATAGCCGATCAGGCAAGCCAGGTGGTGGGTGCTCCAGCACTGGGCCGTGTCGACCACGATCGAACAGTTCAGCCGCAACCCGAGCCGCAGCAGATGGTGATGCACCGAGCCCACCGCCAGCAGCGGCGGGATGTAGGTGCTGCCGGCACTGAGGCCCAGGTGCTCGTCATCGCCGCCCCGGCGATCGGAGAGCACCAGGATCTGACAGCCGCTGCGCACGGCGGCCTCGGCTTCAAAACCAAGGCGCTGAACCGCCTGCTCCAGCCCCGCTGGACCGGAGGCCACAGGCAGCAGGGTCGACAGGGTGACCAGGGGCAGGCCATGGGAGCCCAGGTCTGCCAGCTCGGCTTCATTGAGCACCGGCGTGGCCAGATGCAATACGGCCGCCCCGGCTGGATCGGGCCTCAGGGCCGAACCGCGGCGACCCAGATGCATCTCCAGGCTCATCACCAGCTTTTCGCGCAGCGGATCGATCGGCGGATTGGTGACCTGGGCGAAGCGCTGTTTGAAGTAGTCGTACAGAAGATGGGGCTTGCTGGAGAGCACCGCCAGCGGGATGTCATCCCCCATGCAATAGGTGGGTTCCTTGGCCGCACCCGCCATGTCCTCAATCACCAGGTCGAGGTCTTCGGCGGTGAAGCCGAAGGCGGTCTGCTGCTGCAGCAGATCGAGATCGCCCAGACGCCGCTCCTGCTCCCAGACTCCGGCCGCCAGGCTGCGGCGATGGTCGGCGAGCCAGTCGCCGTAGGGGAAGCGGGCCGCCGTCTCCTCCTTGACCTCCCAGTTGCGCAGCAGGCGTCCCTGCTCGAGATCCACCGCCAGCATCTGGCCGGGACCGAGCCGCCCCTTCTCGATGATGCGGCTCTCCTCAAGTTCGACCACGCCCGTTTCCGAGCCCATCACCACGTAGCCATCGCTGGTGAGGCAGTAGCGAGCCGGCCGCAGACCATTGCGATCGAGGGTGGCCCCCACCATGCGGCCATCGCCGAACACCAACAGGGCGGGTCCATCCCAGGGCTCCTGCAGACAGGCGTTGTACTCGTAGAAGGCCTGAATGGCAGGGCGATCCTCCAATTCAGGCTGGTCGCGGAAGGCCTCGGGCACCAGGGTGAGCAGGCTGTCGGTGATCGGCCTGCCGCTGCGCACCATCAGCTCGAGGGTGGCGTCGAGGTTGGCGGAATCGCTGAAGGCGGAATTGACGAGGGGCCTCAGATCGGCGGCGGCTTCACCCCAGACCGCCTCGAGATTGGCTTCAGCGGCACTGGCCCAGTTGATGTTGCCCAGCAGGGTGTTGATCTCGCCGTTGTGGCCGAGCAGCCGCATCGGCTGGGCCAGGGGCCAGCGGGGCAGGGTGTTGGTGCTGAAGCGCCGGTGGTAGACCGCGAAGTTGACCGCGAAGCGCTGATCGCGCAGATCGGCGTAGTAGCGATCGAGCACCTCGGAGCGCACCATGCCCTTGTAGACGACCGTGCGGGCGCTGATCGAGGCGAAATAGAGGTCGGTGGTGTTCGCTCCCCAGACTTCGCGCACTCGATCGACGGCGCGACGGCGCAGGCGGAACAACGTCGCCTCGATCGCATCCACTTCCGCCGGCACCGCAGGGGAGGCATCGGGCGCCAGCAGCAGCCATTGCTCGATCACCGGCGCGGTCTGGCGGGCCAGGGGGCCGAGCACGGCCGTATCCACCGGCACGGTCCGCCAGCCGAGGCTGCGCAACCCCAGCCGGGAGGCCTCCTGTTCGCACAAGGCGCGGGCCTGCTGACGGCGCTCCCCATCCACCGGCATGAACACCATGCCGAGGCCTCGCACCTGGCCGGCGCTGGCCGCCGCCTCGGGCCAGACCGCCTCAAGGAATCCCCAGGGAATGGCACTGAGGATGCCGGCACCGTCGCCGGAGTCGCCGTCTCCCCCGCAGCCGCCGCGATGCTCCATGCAGCGCAGACCGCGCAGGGCCTGGGCCAGCACCCAGTGATTGGACTCGCCGCCGAGATGGGCGAGGAAGCCCACCCCGCAGGCGTCCTTCTCACCGACCACCGGCGCCGGCGCCGGGCTGTCGCGGTGGGGCCAGATGGGAGGGATGGGGTTGGGCATGGACCAGGACGCGAGCGGCGAATGAAAGGGGGCCGTGGTTGCAGCTGTGAGGCCCGGCAGCATGGCAGCTGGGGATCGGCAGCTTCGAGATCACCGCCCGGAAAGCCCGGGCTGGCGTGCCGACTGTGAACCAGCCCAGGGGACCAGCCCAAGGGACAGGCACGGAACGATGGCGGGAAGCCATTGTCCTGGCGGGAGGGAGATCCTAGGCAGCCGTATTCCTGGGAAGGTTCGCAGGGGCTACCTTTCGGAACCCGGCAACATCCGCCATGGCCATGGCCACCTGGAAGGTTCTTGCCACGACCCTTGTCAATGCCGCACCGCTGTTCGCCGCTCCCATGCTCGCGGCAGCCTCGAGCGCGGCTCCGCTCGCGACGCCCGCCTGGGCGACACCACCACCGCCACCGCCCGTGCTGGAGAGCCCGGGCCCCACTCCCCGTCACCAGCCCTCGGCAATCCAGCCGGTCCTGCCCAGCGGAGCGGGGCTCCAGCAGGGCCACCGACTGCGGATCAATGGACGCACCCAGCAGGCCGCCTGGCTGCGACAGCCTTCCGGAGCGGAGCGGAGCGAGCAGCTCTGGCTGCCCCTGGAGGTGCTTCAGGCCCAACTGGGGTTCAACAGCAGCAGCCGGGCCGATGGCAGCCTGGCTCTGGATTGGTACGGCCAGGAGCTGATCGTGCCGGCGACCGGCCAGCGCAGCCTGGGCGATGAGGTGGCGGTCGAGGTGGCGTGGCTGCTGGAGGCGGTGGGCGTCAGCCGCAGCAGCGCCGGCGACACCCTGGAACTGCAGCTTCCGCCGGCGCACCTGCTGCAGGTGCGGGCGGCCCGTCAGCCTGGCCAGCGGCGGATCGTGCTGGATCTCGACGGCCCCGCCATCGTGCGCAGCAGTGAGGAAGGCCTGGAACTGGGCCTATGGAGCAACAGCGGCCAGCAGGCGGAGCTGAGCCAGCGGGGCCTCGGGGTACGCCAGGGGGCCGAGGCGCTGGTGCTGACCACCCCATCCGGATCCAGGGCCAGCCGCATCCTCACCCTGGCCAATCCCAGCCGGGTGGTGATCGACCTGCCTGGAGAAGGCCCCCAGCCCAGCGCCGACCTGGCCCCGCCGCGCTTCGATCCGAGACTGCTGGCCCTGCTCGGCAAAGACCTTCGCTGGGACCGCCAGGTCCTGCGCCTGGGCAGCCTCAGCTTCAAGCTGAATCGGGTCAGCCTCGACCCCCGCTCAGCGCCCCTGGAACTCCAGCCCCTGAGCCGCGGCGGCAGCATGGAAGGGCTGAGTTCCCTCACCGACCTGGCCCAGCGCTCCGATGCCCTGGTGGCCATCAACGGCGGTTTCTTCAACCGGATTCGGCGCCTGCCCCTGGGCGCCCTGCGCCAACAGGGACACTGGCTGTCCGGGCCGATCCTGAACCGGGGAGCCGTGGGCTGGGAGAGCCGCAGGCTGCCCCGATTCGGCAGGCTGCAACTCCAGGAATGGCTGCTCGATCGCAGCGGCCAGCGCTGGCCGGTCCAGGTCGTCAACAGCGGCTACGTGCAGCGCGGCATCAGCCGTTACACAAGCGAGTGGGGGCCCTGGTATCGCGCCCTGAGCAACGGCGAAAGCGGCCTGCTGCTGCGCAATGGCGTGGTGGTGCAGCGCTTCGACCCAGCCCGTCTGGCGGCCGGAGTGGCCCTGGCCCCCGGCGACATGGTGCTGGTGGGCCGAGCGGGCACCGAGCTGCCCTGGCAGGAAGGCGAACCCCTGAGCCTGGAGTCGCGCCCGAGTGATCCGGTGGGCCTGGCCTCCAACGTGCTGGGGGGTGGCCCGCTGCTGCTGCTGAATGGCCAGCTGGTGTTGAACGGGACAGCCGAAGGGTTCGGCGCCGCTTTCCTGAGCCAGGGCGCCCCCCGCACCGTGATCGGCAGCGACGGCACCAGAATCGAGCTGATCACCCTCGAAGGGGTGGGTCAGGAGGGCCCGACCCTCGCCGAGACAGCCGCGCTGCTGCAGGGACTGGGCCTGAGGGACGCCCTCAACCTCGATGGCGGCAGTTCCACCGGCCTGGTGATGGGGGGCGCCCATACCGTCAAGGGCCGCGGTGTGGCCGGCGCCGTGCACAACGGTCTGGGGTTGGTGCCGAGCAGCGGCCAGGGCTACGGCGCCGGGACAGCTGCCCGAGCGAGCCGACTGGCCGGTAACTGACAGACTGTCGAGCTGCCGCAGCATCCACCGTGCCCAGGGGCCACAGCCTGCGCCTCACCGCCGCCGCCGCCGCCGAGCTGTGCCGTCAGGCCGCGGTGGCCGGCACGCCGGGGCTGATGCACATCGACCTGCTCGATGGCAGCTGCGAACGCTGGACCATCCGCCTGCGCCCAGGCCATCTCGCCGGCACCCCCGTGGCCCGCGCCGATGGCGTCACCCTCTATGCCCCGGCTCCCCAGCTGGCGCTGCTCACCGGCCTGCAGCTCGACTACAAGGGCGACCTCAGCGGCGGCGGCTTCCTCGTGCGCCCCGGCGACGACGTGCGCAGCTGTGCCTGCGGAGCCGCCTTCAGCCGCGACCCTGGCAGGGGGACGGCGGGGCAGTAAGGTGACGGATTGTCGAAATCGGTCGGTTGCCCGACCTGTTCGCACCGACCAGCCCTGACGGCCCTCGATGCCCACTATCCAGCAGCTGATCCGCACCGAGCGGCAGCGTCTCACCCGCAAGACGAAATCGCCAGCCCTGCGCTCCTGTCCGGAGCGGCGTGGCGTGTGCACCCGTGTGTACACCTCCACCCCGAAGAAACCCAACTCGGCCCTGCGCAAGGTTGCCCGGGTGCGGCTCACCTCAGGGTTTGAGGTCACCGCCTACATCCCGGGCATCGGCCACAACCTCCAGGAGCACTCCGTGGTGCTGATCCGGGGCGGCCGGGTCAAGGATCTCCCTGGGGTGCGCTACCACATCATCCGGGGCACCCTGGACACCGCCGGTGTCAAGGATCGCCGCCAGTCCCGCTCCAAGTACGGCGCCAAGACACCCAAGTCCTGATGGGACGGATCCCGACTCCGGGGTCCCCCGCCGTTTCGCTCTGAACTCCCCCGCCTTTTCCCTTCCCGTTCCATGTCCCGCCGCAACGCCGCCGAGAAGCGCCCGGTCCTGCCGGATCCCCAGTTCAACAGCCGCCTGGCCTCGATGATCGTCGCCCGGCTGATGAAGCACGGCAAAAAATCCACGGCCCAGCGGATCCTTTCAGACGCCTTCAGCCTGATCAACGACCGCACCGGCGGCGATCCGCTCGAACTGTTCGAAACGGCCGTCCGCAATGCCACCCCCCTGGTGGAAGTGCGGGCTCGCCGGGTCGGCGGTGCCACCTATCAGGTGCCGATGGAAGTCCGCCAGGACCGCGGCACAGCCATGGCCCTGCGCTGGCTGGTCAACTTCTCACGCGCCCGCAACGGCCGCTCCATGGCCCAGAAGCTGGCCGGTGAACTGATGGACGCGGCCAACGAAGCCGGCAGCGCCGTTCGCAAACGGGAAGAAACCCACAAGATGGCCGAGGCCAACAAGGCCTTCGCCCACTACCGCTATTGAGCCCGGCGGGAAGCGGCTGCCAGGGCGGCCCCGATTCCCCCTCAGACCAGAGCGAAGGCTGGTCTGTAAAGTAATGTCCGCCTTTTGTTGA
This sequence comes from Synechococcaceae cyanobacterium, assembly GCA_947378425.1. Lineage (GTDB taxonomy): Bacteria > Cyanobacteriota > Cyanobacteriia > PCC-6307 > Cyanobiaceae > Cyanobium. The sequence goes on along the minus strand of CANCJV010000002.1, from coordinate 22,075 downwards.
CCCCACCCGGAGAACTCGTCAGTGGCACGCGCCTACCCCCTCGACCGCGTCAGAAATATCGGGATCGCCGCCCATATTGACGCAGGCAAAACCACCACCACCGAACGGATTCTCTTTTATTCCGGTGTGGTCCACAAGATGGGTGAGGTGCACGACGGAGCCGCCGTCACCGACTGGATGGAGCAGGAGCGAGAGCGAGGCATCACGATCACCGCGGCCGCCATTTCCACCAGCTGGAAAGACAACCGCATCAACATCATCGATACCCCCGGTCACGTCGACTTCACCATTGAGGTGGAGCGCTCCATGCGCGTCCTTGATGGCGTGGTGGCCGTGTTCTGCGCCGTGGGTGGGGTCCAACCCCAATCGGAAACGGTCTGGCGCCAGGCCGACCGCTACAACGTGCCCCGCATCGTGTTCGTCAACAAGATGGACCGCACGGGCGCGAATTTCCTCAAGGTCTACGAGCAGATCAAGGATCGTCTCAAGGCCAACGCAGCCCCCATCCAGCTGCCGATCGGCGCTGAAGGCGACCTCAAGGGGATCATCGACCTGGTTCGCAACAAAGCGATCATCTACACCAATGATCTCGGCACCGACATCATTGAGGAAGAAGTCCCCGACGCCATGAGGGACGAGGTTGACCTCTGGCGCGACAAACTGATGGAAACCGTCGCCGAGAATGACGAAGTCCTGCTCGATGCCTATCTCGAAAACGGCGAGCTGACCGAAGCTCAGTTGATCAAGGGCATCCGTGAAGGTGTGGTCAGGCACGGCCTCGTGCCGATCCTCTGCGGCTCCGCCTTCAAGAACAAAGGGGTCCAGCTAGTGCTGGATGCGGTGGTCGACTACCTGCCTGCCCCCGTTGACGTGCCGCCGATCACCGGCCTGCTGCCTGACGGCACCGAATCCACCCGTGCCTGCGACGACAACGCTCCCTTCAGCGCCCTGGCGTTCAAGGTGATGGCCGATCCCTATGGCAAGCTCACCTTCATTCGGATGTATAGCGGCGTGCTGCAGAAAGGCAGCTACGTCATGAACTCCACCAAGGACAAAAAGGAGCGCATTTCACGACTGATCCTGCTCAAGGCCGACGACCGCGAGGAAGTGGACGAGCTGAGGGCCGGCGATCTCGGCGCGGTGCTGGGACTCAAGGACACCACCACCGGTGACACCCTCTGCGTCGACAGTGATCCGATCATCCTCGAGTCCCTGTTCATCCCAGAGCCGGTGATATCGGTGGCGGTCGAGCCGAAGACCAAAGGCGATATGGAGAAACTCTCCAAGGCCCTGCAATCACTGTCCGAAGAAGATCCGACCTTCCGGGTCTCCACCGATCCCGAAACCAGCCAGACCGTGATCGCCGGCATGGGCGAACTGCACCTGGAAATCCTGGTCGATCGCATGCTGCGCGAGTTCAAGGTGGAGGCCAACATCGGTGCTCCGCAGGTTTCCTATCGCGAAACCATCCGCGCCAGCGCCAAGGGTGAAGGCAAGTTCGCCCGTCAGACCGGTGGCAAAGGCCAATACGGCCATGTTGTGATCGAAATGCAGCCCGGCGAGCCGGGTACAGGGTTCGTATTCGTCAACAAGATTGTTGGCGGCATCGTTCCCAAGGAGTACATCGGACCGGCGGAAGCCGGCATGAAGGAAACCTGCCAATCCGGCGTGATTGCTGGTTTCCCGATGATCGATGTCAGGGTCACCATGGTCGATGGTTCCTACCACGACGTCGACTCATCGGAAATGGCGTTCAAGATCGCCGGTTCCCTGGCCTTCAAAGATGGCGTCAAAAAGTGCAATCCTGTACTGCTTGAACCAATGATGAAGGTGGAGGTCGAGGTGCCCGAGGATTATCTCGGTTCCGTCATCGGCGATCTCTCCTCCCGCCGCGGCCAGGTTGAGGGCCAGTCCGTCGACAACGGGCAGTCCAAGGTCCAGGCCAAGGTGCCTCTGGCCGAGATGTTCGGCTACGCCACCCAACTCCGATCCATGACCCAGGGTCGGGGTATTTTCTCCATGGAGTTCAGCCACTACGAGGAGGTTCCTCGCAACGTCGCTGAAGCCATCATCTCCAAGAATCAGGGCAATTCCTGATCTTCCCATCCACCCAACCCACCACCCCGATTCTTTCCTTCCATGGCACGCGAGAAGTTCGAGAGGAACAAGCCCCACGTCAACATCGGCACCATCGGCCACGTTGACCATGGCAAAACCACCCTCACTGCCGCCATCACCAACGTGCTGGCGTCCCAGGGCATGGCCAAGGCCCAGGCTTATGACGAAATCGACGGCGCTCCTGAAGAAAAGGAACGGGGCATCACGATCAACACCGCCCACGTCGAGTACGAAACCACCAAGCGTCACTACGCCCACGTCGACTGCCCAGGCCACGCTGACTACGTCAAGAACATGATCACCGGGGCCGCCCAGATGGACGGCGCCATCCTGGTGGTCGCCGCCACCGACGGCCCGATGGCCCAGACCAAGGAGCACATCCTGCTGGCCAAGCAGGTGGGCGTTCCCGCCCTGGTGGTGTTCCTGAACAAGAAGGACATGGTCGATGACGAGGAGATCCTCGAACTCGTCGAACTGGAAATGCGTGAGCTGCTCAGCAGCTACGACTTCCCCGGCGATGACATCCCCGTGGTCGCAGGATCCGCGCTCAAGGCTCTGGAATACATCCAGGGCGGCAAGAAGGCCGTGCGCGGTGAAGATGAGTGGGTCGACAAGATCCTCGACCTGATGGATGCGGTCGACGAAGCCATCCCCGAGCCCGAGCGCGAAATCGACAAGCCCTTCCTGATGGCTGTCGAAGACGTCTTCTCGATCACCGGTCGCGGCACCGTCGCCACCGGCCGGATCGAGCGCGGCAAGGTGAAAGTGGGCGAAACCGTCCAGATCGTCGGTATCCGGGACACCCGCGAAACCACCGTCACCGGTGTGGAAATGTTCCGCAAGCTCCTCGATGAGGGCATGGCCGGCGACAACGTCGGTCTGCTGCTGCGCGGCGTCCAGAAAGAGGACATCGAGCGCGGCATGGTGCTGGTCAAGCCCAACTCGATCAAGCCCCACACCAAGTTCGAAGGTGAGGTGTACGTGCTCAAAAAAGAGGAAGGCGGCCGCCACACCCCCTTCTTCTCCGGCTACCGGCCGCAGTTCTACATCCGCACCACGGATGTGACCGGCCAGATCACCGCCTTCACCGCCGATGACGGCACCGACGTGGAGATGGTGATGCCCGGCGACCGCATCAAGATGAGCGCCCAGCTGATCTGCCCGGTCGCCATTGAGCAGGGCATGCGCTTCGCCATCCGTGAAGGCGGACGCACCATCGGTGCTGGCGTGGTGTCCAAGATCGTCGAGTGATCAGCCTTTTCAGCAGCTCGCTGATCTAAGTTCAAAGGGTGGGATTCCGTTGGTTTCCCACCCACTTTCCCAAGGCCGATCCTGCCTTGAGCACCTCGACAACCGGAACGACCCGGTTCGATGTCCACCTTGAGAAGCCAGGGCGCCATGCCCCAGGCTTCCTCACCCTGCGCGGTGACCCCTGCGCCCCTTTCCGCATTTCGCCATGTCCACCGCCATCGCTCAGCAGAAGATCCGCATCCGCCTGAAGGCGTTTGATCGCCGCATGCTGGATCTGTCCTGCGACAAGATCATTGAAACCGCCGACCACACGGCCGCCACAGCGATCGGTCCGATTCCTCTGCCGACGAAGCGCAAGATCTACTGCGTGCTGCGCTCGCCCCACGTCGACAAGGATTCCCGCGAGCACTTCGAGACCCGCACCCATCGCCGCATCATCGACATCTACAGCCCCACCGCCAAGACGATCGACGCTCTGATGAAACTGGATCTGCCCAGTGGTGTCGACATCGAAGTCAAGCTCTGAGGCCGGGGCCCCTTAACTGCCAACCGCCACAATCCGTCCTGAGCTACTGGCACAGTGAGGCCGAGCTCTCGAGTCGTGCGGTGCTGCGTTTCGGCTCCGGGTCCCTGATCCACCAGCCAGCTCCGTCCTGACTGGTGGATCAGGGATCTCCCTCGACGGGACCTGGGGATTCTCTGCGGAAGCAGAGCCATGCCTGTGATGAGGAGCTTTCTGGGTCATCCAATCGCGGCATGACTTTCCGTCCCAGGGATCGGTCCCTGCCGCTCTGCGCCGCGGCGGTCACTCCTGCGCTACAGGCAGGGCTTCCTTGCGTCTGCGCCGGCTCCCCCAGCTTTGAGCGCCCGGATCCAACCTCAGCAACCGGATGGTCCGAAGCCGTGCCATTGCCACTTGCGAGGGGCTTGGCAGGGGCCCCTCACCTGTGCTGGATCTGCCGGGGCCGGATTGTTCTTTCTAGGATTCGGGCCAACTCCTGCGCCGACTCGTTGGGTTCCCTGATCCACTCTCCCCATCGCTGGGGCCATCCAGATTCCTGCACCGGTGCCCCAGTCGGCATCCTGCTGGCGTGAGCGACCTTGCAGTGCGGGAACTGCCCCTGTTCCCCTTGCCGGATGTGGTGCTGTTCCCCCAGGAGGTGTTGCCGCTGCACATCTTTGAGCCCAGGTATCGCATGATGCTGCGCACGGTGATGGCCGAAGATCGTCGCTTCGGCGTGGTGCGCTGGGATCCCCAGGAGAAGCAGATGGCCGGGGTGGGTTGCTGCGCCGAAATCCTGCACTGTCAGAACCAGGAGGACGATCGCAGCAACATCGTCACGATGGGGCAGCAGCGTTTCCGCGTGCTCGACATCGTGCGTGATGCCCCATTCCGGGTCGGCCTGGTCAGCTGGATCGAAGACGAAATCAGTGACAGCCATGACGAGCTGGAAACCCTGACCACCGACGTCTCCCAGGCCCTGCGGGATGTGGTGGAACTCACCGGCAAGCTGATCGGCAAACCCTCCTCCCTGCCGGCGGATCTGCCCGATCTGCCCAGGGAGCTGTCCTTCTGGATCGGTGCCCATCTGGGGGGTCCGGTGGCCGACCATCAGCAGGCCCTGCTGGAAATCACCGACACGGGGCAACGGCTGCGCCAGGAATACGAACTGCTCGACCAGACGCGCCGCCAGCTGGCGGCGCGCACCGTGCTCAAGGACACCTTCACCTCCCTGGATGAAGGCAACGCAGGGGGGCGGGAGTGAGGCTCGGCGCCAACCCGCAGACCTGGTTGCTGCTGGTCCTGCTGCTCGGGCTGACCTTGGTGACCCTGGCGATCTGGCTGCGCCGCAACCGTCGTTTCGTCGGTACGGCCACCGTTGCTGATGCCTATGACCGCTGGACCGCCGACAGGCTGCTGGAGAATCTCTGGGGCGACCATGTGCACCTGGGGCACTACGGCGATCCCTCCGGTCCCCGCGACTTCCGCGCCGCCAAGGTGGCGTTCGTGCATGAACTGGTCCGCTGGAGCGGCCTGGACCGGTTGCCGCCGGGTTCCAGAGTGCTGGATGTGGGCTGCGGCATCGGCGGCAGTGCCCGCATCCTCGCCCGCGACTACGGCTTTGACATGCTGGCCATCAGCATCAGCCCCGGCCAGATCGCCAGGGCCCGCGAGCTCACCCCCGGCACCTTGCCTCACTGCCGCTTCGCCGTGATGGATGCCCTGGCCCTGGAGCTGCCGGCTGGCAGCGCCGCCGATGGCTTCGATGCCGTCTGGAGTGTGGAGGCCGGGCCTCACATGCCGGACAAGCAGCGCTATGCCGATGAACTGTTGCGGGTGCTCAGGCCGGGCGGTCTGCTGGCGGTGGCCGACTGGAACCGCCGCGATCCGGCCGATGGGGCGATGAGCCGGCGTGAGCGCTGGGTGATGCGCCAATTGCTCGACCAATGGGCCCACCCCGAGTTCGCCAGTATTCACTCCCTCCGGCAGAACCTGGAGCAGAGTCCCTGGGCCGGCGGCATGACCGTTGAGACAGGCGACTGGACCCGTGCCACCCAGCCCTCCTGGGTTGATTCCATCCTCGAGGGGCTGCGCCGCCCTGCCGCCGTTCTGGGGCTGGGCCCAGCTGCAGTGCTGCAGGGACTGAGGGAAACGCCCACCCTGCTGCTGATGGACTGGGCCTTTCGCAGTGGCCTGATGCAGTTCGGCGTATTCCGAGGCCGCAAACCGGAGGCCTGAGGGCAAGGCCAGCCCGGGGGGCTCACGCCGCCGGCTCCTCAAGCGCCAGGTTCGTGAGCGGATAGGCGCCGAACAGGGCCAGATGCTCGCAGAGGGGCTGAAGCTCGGCCAGGGCCTGCTCCAGCGGCTCGGCCCCCTGGGCCAGCTCGAGATCGACGAAAAAGATGTATTCCCCCATCTCGCGCTTGGAGGGCCGCGATTCAATGCGGCTCATGTTCAGCCCCAGCTGGGCAAAGCACCCCAGCGCCTGCAGCAACGCTCCGGGCTGGTTGGAATGCAGCGAGAAGGCCAGGCTGGCCAGGGGGCCCTGCTGAGAACGGGGGCCTCGACGCAGCAACAGGAAACGGGTGCAGTTACCGGCCACATCGTTGATCGGATAATCCAGCACCTCCAGGCCATGCTCCGCCGCCGCCTCCCGTGAGGCGATGGCGGCGCGGAAGCGGCTGCCGCGCACCATCCGGGCCGCCTCGGCGGTGGAACTGGTGGGCAGCTGCAGAGCACTGGGAAGATGATCCGCCAACCACTGACTGCACTGGGCCAGGGCCTGGGGATGGGAGAGCACCTCGCTGACCCCCTCCACCGGGCCAGAGCCGACCAGGGCATGACGGATCGGCAACACCAGGGCATGGGCCACCGCCAGCTCCCCATGCTCCCAGAGGGCATCGAGGCACGCGGTCACGCCCCCTTCCACCGAGTTCTCCACCGGCACCACCGCGGCCTCGCACTGGCCCGCTGCCAGGGCCTGGATCACGGCACGGATGCCCTGCTGAGGCACATAGAGCACATCGTCGAGGTGCTCTAGCTCGGCCAGCTTCCGGGCCGCCTGCTCGCCGTAGGTGCCGACGGGACCGAGGAAGGCAAGACGCATGGCGAGAGCGAGGGGAAAGTGGGCCGATAAGATCATGGCCTGCCGGCCAGCTGGCCATGCCCCTGGCCTTTCGAGCAAGTCAGCAGCTGACCTTGCCGATCGCCGATTCAAGCGATCGCCTGGCCGCCTATCTCAGCCAGGAGGACCGGGTGGTGACGGCCCTGCTCGATCCCCAGCAACTGGTGACCCTGGGCGCGGGGCACTACCGCTACACGGTGACCCGGGTGCAGGTGTTTCAGCTCCAGATCCAGCCGATCGTGGAACTGCGGGCCTGTCACCAGGAGGATCGCCTGGAGCTCGAAGCCCTCGACTGCCAGCTGGAGGGCCTCGGGCTCGTGGACGACTTCCAGCTGCAGCTCCATTCCTGGCTGCAACCCTCCCCGACCGGCCTGGCCGGCGAAGCCTGCCTGTCGGTCAGCGTCAGCCAGCCGCCGCTGTTGAAACTGATTCCCGCCAAGGTTCTGGAGGCCACGGGCCGCTCGGTCCTGGCAGGGATCCTGCTCGGCATTCGCAACAGAGTGGGCCAGCAGCTGATCGCCGACTTTCAGGCCTGGTGCGGCGATGACGAGGATTCTGTCGCGCATCGATCGCCGGACAGAGATTGAGGGCGATTCCGCCGCCTGGGGACCTCAGGCCGGAAACAAGCTGAGACAGCAGTGCATGGATCCTGGCGCGCTGGGTCGCCGAAATCGTACGTACCGCCATCGATCACAAGCACCGGGCGCACTGAATCGAGATGGCTTGGGAGACCGTGCTGAGAGCACATTGGGCGTTGGGGCATGGAGCACCTTGGCTCGTTTTGCACGCAACGGCCGAAGTGCAACAGGCTCCTAGCCACCGGGGGACGCAAGAATGGCGCGCAGGAAACTGAGGCGATGCAGGGGCGAAGCGCCGAGCCGCAACAGGCCCTGGCGATGCAGCGCCGTGCCGTAACCGGCGTGACGTTCCAGGCCGTAGCCGGGAAATCGCAATGCCAGCCGGCGGATCAGGGCATCGCGCTCCTCCTTGGCCAGCACACTGGCCGCAGCAATCGCCCCACAGCGACTGTCACCGCCAATCAGGGTGACCTGCTCACCGGGCCAGCCCCGCAGCGGCAGCACCCCATCGACAATCAACAGACCCGGCGCAGCTGGCAGCCGCTGCAGGGCCCGCACCATCGCCGACTCCGTCGCCGTGCGGATGCCAAAACGATCGATCTCCGCCGCACTGGCCTGACCGATTCCCCAGGCCGTCGCCTGCTGACGGATCAGGGGCACCAGGGCCGCTCGGCGCCTCGGGGAGAGCTTCTTGCTGTCGGTGAGACCAGCGGCGGCAAGGCCAGCGGCAGCCTCAGCCGTGAGCACCACCGCTGCAGCCAGCACCGGCCCGAACAGAGAGCCCCGGCCGACCTCATCCACCCCGGCGCAATGGTGCGGGGGGCGACCAGCCCATGGATCAGCGGCGCCATCCTCCGGGCGGGTCGACCTGGCTCGGGCCACGGGCGCGTTCAGTCGCTGGCGGAGGAACGGCGGCGGCGGCGGCGGGGTTCACCCGAGTCGTCGACCTCCTCCTGAGAGCTGGCGGCCACCGGAGCCGCTGCCGCGGCTTCCAACGGCGGTGCCTCGGCAACGGCGGTAGCGGCGCCACGGCTGGAACCGCGACGGCGGCGTGCCGGCACCTCCACCGTGACCACCTCGGCGGCCACACCGCTGCCGGGGAACTCGATCGGCAACGGTGTGATTTCGACGGTCGGCAGGCTGTCACGCCCCTCGACCCCGCCACTGACTCCCCATCCATGGACGACCGGCGCGCTGCCGTAACCACCTCGGTCTGCACCTCGGTCGCCGGCTCGCTCAGCACCGTTGTCGCCAGGACGGTCGCCGCTGTCTTCAGCACTGGTGTCCGTGCGCCCCTCACTGCCGCCACGACCACGGCGGCGGCGGCGGGAGCCGGCGGCGGCCAGTTGCTGCCGCGCCTCCTCCAGCACGGCCTCCGCATCGGCCCCGGGCCGGACCACCCGCACCAGGACGTTGTCGCCCGTGGGCGGCGGATCGAGCAACAGGGCCGGACTCAGACCGAGCCAGCCGTAGACCAGCTCCTGCTGGGGTTCCATCGGCACGGCCACCAGATCGTGCTCCGTGCGGCGCAGGGCCGTGTCGGATCCGCGCTCGCTGCGCTCTCCCCGCTCCGCCCGCTCGCCCCGCTCCGCCATGGCGGTGTCGAACACGGGAACGACACTCACCTCGCCGTAACTCACGGTTTCAGTGGTTTCGGATCCACGACCACCGCGGCCTCCCCGGCGGCGACGGCCGGAACCCTCGGCGGCAGCCGCTGCCGGGGCCGGAGTGAAGACCTCAGCCCGGGCCGAGGGGACCGAACGCACCAGCCCTGAGACGGTGGCGAGGGGTTGGAGTGTGTCGCGGCCGGGCAGCACGGCGACATGGCCGAGGCCTCCACAGCTGGGGCAGGCGCGGCCGAACAGTTCATAGATGTTCTGACCCTGGCGCTTGCGGGTGAGTTCCACCAGGCCCAGTTCCGTGAGCTGGGCGATCTGGGGGCGCGCCGAATCGTGGCGCACCGCCTGGGTGAAGTGCTCCAGCAGCTGCAGCTGATCGCGGCGCGACTCCATGTCGATGAAATCGATCACCACCACGCCGCCGATGTTGCGCAGCTTCAGCTGACGGGCAATTTCGACCGCCGCCTCGCAGTTCGTCCAGAGCACGGTTTCCCGGGCGTTGGCGGAGCGGGTGAAGGAGCCCGAGTTGACGTCGATGACGGTGAGCGCCTCGGTGGGCTCGATGATCACGTAGCCGCCGGAGGGGAGCTCCACCCTGGGCTTGAGCGCTTCGCGGATGGCGGCGTTGACCTTGTAGTGATCAAGGATCTCGGTGGGCTCACTGTGGGCCTCCACCTGCACATTGACCTGATCGGCCGCCAGGTAGGCCTTGACCCGGGCGACGGCATCGGCGGCATCGACCACCACCTTGACCAGCTCGGGGCTGTAGAAATCGCGCAGCACGCGATGGATGAAGTCCTCATCGCGATTGAGCAGCACCGGCGGGCTGGCGGTTTCAGCCGCCTGCTGGATGGACTCCCACTGGCGCAGCAGCGACTCGAGATCATCGATCAGCAGGTCTTCACTCACCGCCTCCGCTTCGGTGCGGATCAGCAGGCCGGCGCCGGGGGGCTTGATCAGCACCCCCAGGGCCCGCAGCCGGTTGCGCTCGTTCTCGCCGTTGATGCGGCGCGAGATGTTGACCCCCTGGCCATGGGGCTGCAGCACCAGGAAGCGACCGGGCAGGGAGAGGTTGCCGGTGAGCCGTGGCCCCTTGCTGCCGGTGGGCTCCTTCATCACCTGAACGAGCACCTTCTGACGGGGCTCGAGCAACTCGGTGATGCCGGCGCCACCTTTTTTCAGGCGCAGGGGGCCGAGATCGGTGATGTGGATGAACCCGTTCTTTTCACTTTCGCCGATGTTGACGAAGGCGGCGTCGATGCCGGGGAGCACATTTTCGACGGTGCCGAGGTAGACGTCGCCGATCTGGTAGCGGCCCTGGGCCACCACCAGCTCATCGACACGCTCGTCGGTGAGCACTGCGGCGATGCGCAACTGCTCGGCGATGACGATCTGCTGGGGCATGGAGAAAGCTTGTTCGGCTCGGTGAGCCCTGCCTCGGGAGGCAGGAGGAATGGCCGCGGAGAGCGTCGCTGAACCGGCCCGATGGACGGGACAAGACTCGTTCGGCGGAAGCACCCGATGAACGGGGCCCGGGGAACGGGAGTCACAGCGACTGGACACCCTGCTCGGACAGGGGAAGACGGTTGCGGAAGACCGGCCGACCGTCGATCCCCTCGGGGGATCGGGGCTATCAGAATCCGACGCGTACGGTCAGCGATTGGGCGGAGCGGGAATCACCCGGACCCGGGTCAATGCAGGGATGACCGAACGGAACATCGGTGTGAAAGGAAGCGCTTCCGGTAAGGAGCTCTAGAAAAGCAACCTTGTTGAAGAAGCGTCTGGCCGGTGACCGATCAGGGGAGGTCCCCTCGTTCAGGTCATCCGTCTTAGAGGAAAGTTAGCACGGGCGCAAGATCAGGGAGCGGCGCTCCACCTGCCCCAGCTGCAGGGGGCTGGCCAGACGCTCGGCCAGCCAGTGCTGCAGCTGCTCGGGCCTGATGCTGCGACCCTGCAGATCGATGGCGGCCTCGAGTTCAAGGCGGATGCGGGGCTCGGCCGGCGCGTCAGCACCGGAATCTCCGGGGACGTCCAGCCGCTCCAGCTGCAGCAGACAGGGACGACAGTCCCTCTGGCGCGGTCGCCCCTTCTTGTCCGTATCGCTCCAGATCAGGGTCTCGGCCGCCAGCAGATCGGCCACGGCCCCATCCCAGTCCAGCGCCGGCGCGCCCTGCGCCCCGGCCGCTGACGCAGCATCCGGCAGCGGCCACAGATCAAAGCGCCAGTGGGCCTTGAGCAATTCCTGGGACAGGCTGGGACCGAACACCGGCACCGCCGCCACCGAGAGCAGCGGCAACTCGGCGGGCAGCTGGGCCTGGAGCTGGCGCCGCACCGCCTCCAGCTCCAGCCGCTCCAGTGGAACGGTGAACTCCAGATCGAACCACTCGCCGAGCCCCACCACCCCCAGGGGCAGGGACAGGGCCAGCTGCAGGCGCGGCAGCGGATGGAAGCCACCGGTGAAGCTCACCGGCAGGCCACTGCGGCGCAGGGCCCGCTCCAGCAAGCGCACGGTGTCGAGATGGCTGATCAGGGCCAGGGAGCCGGTCTTGGCGAAGCCGAAGCGCAGCCGGCTCACCCGCTCACTGGCCGGGGCCCGCGGCGGGATCGGCGGCGGCGGCGGTGGCGCCGGGATCACCACGTTGTGGCCCAGCTCGGGCCCGCAGACGCCGCAACTGCTGCAGCCGGCGAAGGAGCAGTCCTCGACCACGACCGCCGCCAGGGCCCGCTGCAGATCCTCCGCCAGCCAGACCTTGTCGACGCCGGAATCGATGTGGTCCCAGGGCAGGGGCTGGCGGCAGAAGGCGGCCAGATCGCCACCGCTGAGGGCCTCGGCGCTACCCCAGCCCCCCATCTCCAGTTGGCGGTAACGGCCCCCCAGCCCCGCCGCCTCAATGGCGCCGGTCCAGGCGGTGTAGGTGCGCTCGGCGGACTCAAACCAGGCATCGAGCCCGGCTCCGGCCCGCCAGGCCGCCTCCAGCACCGGCGCCAGGCGCCGATCGCTGCGGCCGACGAAATCTTCGACCGCCGACAGGCGCACATCGGTGAAGTTGACCTTGAGGCCCCGCAGCTGACGCAGCGCCCGGCGCAGCAGCTCCTGGCGCCGCTGGAATTCGGCCGTGCTGACGCTGTGCCACTGGAAGGGGGTGTGGGGCTTGGGCGTGAAGTTGCTGATCGTCAGGTTCAGCTCCAGCCGGCCCAGATCGCGGCAGCGCTCCTGCAGGGAGCGGCAGGTGTCGGCGATGCCGAGCACGTCGTCGTCGCCCTCGCCGGGCAGGCCGATCATGAAATAGAGCTTGATCTTGCGGTACCCGGTTTCCATCGCCGTGCGGATGCCCCGCAGCAACTCCTCGTCGCTGAGTCCCTTGTTGACGATGTCCCGCAGGCGCTGCGTGCCGGCTTCGGGGGCGAAGGTGAGTCCCGCCTTGCGGGTGCCTCCGAGGATGTGGGCGATGTTGGCGTCGAAGCGATCGACCCTCTGGCTCGGCAGGGTGAGGGAGACGTTCTGATCGGCGAGCCGGTTGCGCAGCTCCACCCCCACCGCCGGCAGCGAGAGGTAGTCGCTGCAGCTCAGCGACAGCAACGAGAAATCCGAGTAGCCGGTGCGGCGCATGCCCTCCTCCACCGCCTCGATCACCGCCTCGGGCTCCACATCGCGGGCGGGGCGGGTGAGCATGCCGGGCTGGCAGAAGCGGCAACCGCGGGTGCAGCCGCGGCGGATCTCGACGGTGAGGCGATCGTGGACGGTTTCGATGTGGGGCACCAGCCCCATGGCGTAGTGGGGCATCGGCGTGGCGGTGCGCCTCTGGATGCGCGTCGGCAGGCCGGGCTCCAGCGGTTCGATCGTCACCCCATCGGCGCCGGGGCCGTAGAGCGAGGGCACGTAGACGCCGGGCACCTGGGCCAGATCCCGCAGGGTGTCCGAGCGGCTCAGGCCGGCGGCGCGGGCCTCGGCCACCACCAGGCCGATCTCGGGCAACAGCTCCTCGCCATCGCCGAGGGCGATGAAATCGAAGAAGGCGGCGAAGGGTTCGGGATTGCTGGTGGCGGTGGGCCCGCCGGCAAAGATCAGTGGCGGGGCTGCGGGATCGGCCAGGGGCAGGTCGCCGCGATCGGCGGCGCGCAGCGGGATGCCGGCCAGATCGAGCATCTCGAGGATGTTGCTGGCCCCCAGCTCGTAGCTGAGGCTGAAGCCGAGGATGTCGAAGGCGTGCAACGGCCGGCGGCTCTCGACGGCGAACAGGGGAACCCCCCGCTGCCGCAGCCGGGCGGAGAGATCAGCCGCCGGCAGATAGGAGCGATCGCAGAGCTGACCGGGAACGGCGTTGAGAATCGAATAGAGAATGATGTGGCCCAGATTGCTGGAGCCCACCTCGTAAACCTCGGGGTAAGTGAGGGCCCAGCGCACTCCGGCGGCGCCCCAGGCCCGGCTCCAGTCCCGCACCTCCACGCCCCGTTCATTGCCCAGGTAGCGGGCGGGCTTGAGAATGTCCGGGCCGATCAGGGCCTCGAAGTCCACCGGAGCGTCCACCAGAGCAGCGGCAGGCGAGACAACGGGCACGGCGATGGGCTGGACGGGACCTCGATCGTATGCAGGCCGGCGGCTCGCCATAGGACAATCCCGCCATCAGACCCCGCGCGACAGCGTCCGAAATCCCCATGGTCCAGGTCAACGGCAACTACCTCAAGCTCAAAGCGGGCTATCTCTTCCCGGAAATCGCGCGACGCGTCAAGGCCTTCAGCGAAGCCAACCCGGCGGCACCGATCATCCGCCTCGGCATCGGCGATGTCACCGAGCCCCTGCCGGAGGCCTGCCGCAACGCCATGAAGGCCGCCATCGATGACATGGGAACCCATGCCGGCTTCCATGGCTACGGCCCCGAGCAGGGCTACCTGTGGCTGCGCGAGGCGATTGCCAGCCACGATTTCCAGGCCCGCGGCTGCCAGGTGAGCGCCGAGGAGATCTTCATCTCCGACGGCTCCAAGTGCGACAGCAGCAACATCCTCGACATCCTCGGCCCCGACAACCGCATCGCCGTCACCGATCCGGTCTATCCGGTGTATGTCGACAGCAACGTGATGGCGGGCCGCACCGGCGAGGCCGATGACGCCGGCCGCTACGGCGGACTGACCTACCTGCCGATCACCGCCGCCAACGGCTTCAGCGCCGAAATCCCCGAGCATCCGGTGGACCTGATCTACCTCTGCTTCCCCAACAACCCCACCGGCGCCGTCGCCAGCCGGGAGCAGCTGCAGGCCTGGGTGGACTACGCCCGCCGCCACGACGCCCTGATCCTGTTTGACGCCGCCTATGAGGCCTTCATCCAGGATCCGGCGCTGCCCCATTCCATCTATGAGATCGAGGGCGCCCGCGACTGCGCGATCGAGTTCCGCTCCTTCTCCAAGAACGCCGGCTTCACCGGCACCCGCTGCGCCCTCACCGTGGTGCCCCGGGGGCTGATGGGCACCGCCGCCAACGGCGAGAAGGTGGAGCTCTGGGCCCTCTGGAACCGGCGCCAGTGCACCAAGTTCAATGGCGTCAGCTACATCGTGCAGCGGGGTGCCGAGGCGGTCTACTCCCCTGAGGGTCAGACCCAGGTGCAGGCCCTCGTCGCCTTCTACATGGAGAATGCCGCGATCATCCGCCGCGAACTCAGCGCCGCCGGGATCACCGTTCATGGCGGCGAACAGGCCCCCTATGTGTGGCTGAAAACCCCTGACGGCCTTGATTCCTGGAGCTTCTTCGACAAGTTGCTGAACCAGGCCCATGTGGTCGGCACCCCCGGCAGTGGCTTCGGTGCCGCCGGCGAGGGCTACTTCCGCCTCTCGGCCTTCAACAGCCGGGCGAACGTGGAGGAGGCGATGGGCCGCATCACCAACGCCCTGGCCGGCTGACCGGCACCCCCGCTGGGGAGGTCAGGCAACCCAGAGATCGCCCCATCCCACCTCATCCGTCGACCTGATCCGTCGTCCGCAACCGAAGAGCTGGGGTGACGGCACCCGTCGCCAGGGACGTCAGGGGACGCCACAACCCCAGGGTGCAGGCCATCAACCCTCCACCAAGCAGGGCCAGAATCAGCCCGCAGGAATGACTCAGGCCCAGCACTCCATGGAGGAGCTCAATCGCTGCGCTGGCCGCTGCTGCACTGAGGGATTGGAGCCCTTTGCCAAGGCTGGCGATGGAGGATACCCGGCCCTGCACCTCCAGGGGTGTCATCCCCTGGAGGAGCGCCGTGTCGAGATTGACGGTGAAGATGCTGCAGGCTCCCGCCAGAAAGGCAGACAGGCTCGCCCAGTGGATCATCTGACTGGTGGTGAAGAGCAGGATTGCGCCGCCCAGTCCCAGGGCCCCGATCGACAGGGCAAGAAACCGCTGCCTGGACGCCGCCAGGGCCACGCCCAGAAGCGAACCAACCAAGCCGCCCAAACCAACGGCAGTGAGCAGCACGGCATAGGCAACATGGGACGATTCAAGGATTGAAGAGTCACGTACAAAGATGGGCAAGAGTTGCTGGAACGGTCCACCCAGCACCATCACAACAGCCAGCAACTGCATCAGAATCACCAAGCTCCGATGCGTGCGCACGAAATTCAAGCCCTCCTGGACACCCCGCACCACATCCAGAACATGCGGTTTTTCACGCCTCACTGGAGCAGAAGAGGCGACGCCTGGCAACAGGGGCAAACTCAGAAGAACAGGCACATAGCTGAAAACATTGAACAGAAAGGCTGCCTGTTCATTAGCCTGACCACCCCCGCCGACACTCAGCAGAACACCACCAAGGGCGGGGCCGAAAATGTTGGCAAGCTGGGATGACACACTGAAGAACTGCTGAGCCGTGACCAGGTCTTTCCGGCGCACCATTTCACCGATCAAGGCGGAGCGCGCCGGCGTGTCCAACGACGAGATGATGCCATTGCCGGCACTGACAACCACCAGCAACCAGAGGGGGACGACCCCTCGTGTTGACACAAGCCACAGCAATAGCGCGACCAGCAACAGGCTGCTCTCGGTCAGGGCATAGGACTTTCGCCGGCGCATGTGATCGGCAGCGGCACCACCGAACAGCTCGAGCAAGATCTGGGGAATGCCATATCCCAACGCCAGAAGGGCGATGCCATGGGCCCCGTAGAACCGGGCCGTGAGCCAGGTCAACGCCATCACATAGGCACTCGTCCCCAGAGCCGACAACGTGCTGGCGATCCAGAAGACACGAAAGGATCTGGTGCCCCAGAGTCCCCGCAACGTGGACGGGCTATGGAAACTTGGCGGCACGATTCGTCCAGTCGGTCCAGAGAGCGCGAAGGGTGTTCGCCGTAGCCAGGTGAGAGCCATGGAGCAGCCTGGGCTGCCGCTGTTGACCAGCCAACAACAGTTGGCCCAGAGGGTCGCCTTCAGCAAAGCGACGTGGATCGAGGAGAAAGATCGCCGTCGCCTGATCCCAAAGCAACATCCGGCCACCCGGTCCCCTGGCGACAGCCGCGGGCTCCCATGTGGACAGGGAAGTGCAGGGCCTGCCGATCGTGGCCGGGGTTGTGTACAACGAGGAACAACGAATCCCGTTGATCAGAGCCCGCCTGAGCCGCCCGGTCAGTCCCTGGCCCACCAGCCCCCCAGACCGACCCCTCCCAACATCGGCAACGCCGGCAACCATGGCAAAGCTGGGGGAGTAGCAGTGGCCTGGCTGCACTGCCGCAGGTTGGCAATCGGGGGAATGGGGCAGATCCACAAAGAACGCTTTCAGGGTCGCCAGCTGAGCCATGGCAGCTTGACAGGCCGCAATGTCGTACCGGCAGTTGAAGGAAGCATCACCTGGTGCCCTGGAGCGATCGGCGAATCTCCTGCCAGTGATCACAACCTGATCCAGCTTCTCCCGGATCAAGGGTGCGTAATGGATGAACGAGGTGAAGGGTGCTGTCAGCAGCACTGAGACCCGTGTGCAATCGGCAACGGCCCTCGCAATCGCCCCTGGATAGTCGGCCTCCTCTCGCCAGGGGGTCCCAGGGACGGCGAGCAGGCCGTTGGAGCGATGCATCATGGCCCTGAAGAACGGCAACCATGGCCATGCCCGCCCATCCGGCGGTGCAGCCTGCTTTCCCCCGACAATGATGGGGATGGGTTTAACCCGAAGGATCTCCCCCTTGGGATTGACCAGGGCATCAGCGGCAGGTGCTGCCTGAGCTGGAAGCGTGTAGCCCTCGGTCTGCACAATCGCCGTTACATGCCGATTGGCGATCACCATCGGCATGGCCATCATGTCATCAATGTCGTAGTCGTTATCGATAACGACGCAATGGCCAGCGCGATCTGCCTGGCGATCCGCCAGCCGCGACCAGGCCTGGCTGGCGTTGGCCGCCGCAACCCCCAGGGCAGCCAGCCCCAGCAACGCCGCTGGCCACCTGACCCAGGGAGCACGACCTGGGGACCGACGGATTCCCAAAGTGCTTCTGGCTGGAGCCTGGGAACGCCGGCATCCCGTAGTGGGGATCAGGGACGCCTCAGGCACCAAGCCGCATCCCGGCCATAGGGAGACGTGAATTTAGTCCCACCCAACTCCATGAGCTCCTCCGTAAAGTGGCGGTCCAGGAAGCGGTTTTGCGTTGATGCCCAGCACGGTTGTTGCCACCCAGACCCCAGGCCGGGAAACCGGCGGTGCCGCCGTCATCGAGAAGGAACAGCAGCGGGTGCGCAAGCCCTCGCCCCGCTACAAGGTGCTGCTCCACAACGACCCGGTCAACTCGATGGAGTACGTGGTCGGCACCCTGCGCCAGGTGGTGCCCTCGCTGAGCGAGCAGGACGCCATTGCCGTGATGCTGGAGGCCCACAACACCGGCGTGGGGCTGGTGATCGTCTGCGACATCGAGCCGGCGGAGTTCTACTGCGAAACCCTCAAAGCCAAGGGGCTCACCAGCACGATCGAACCGGAGAGCTGAATGGCGACCGCCAGCGACCTTCCCCCTGGCGCCCGGGGCCCCCGCTGGATAGGCACCCTTCTCTACATCCCGCTCCTCTACGTCGCTGGCTGGCTGCTGGTGCTGCCGCTGGCCGGCCTGCTGCCGGGCTGGGGCGCCGAGCAGCGCTCCCTGATCGGCACTCTCCTCGCCTTCGCCTTGTTGTTGGGCAGCCTGCCCCTGCGGCTGCGGCGCGTCTGGGGCGCCTCCCATCCCTGGCGGACGCTCGGACTGGCCCGGCCCTGGCGGATCGCCGGGCGCGCCCTGCTGCGGGGACTGTTGAAAGCCCTGCTGCTGCTGCTGTTGATCGCCCTGGTGCTGCTGGCCAGCGGCCATGGCCACTGGCAGGGCCACCTGCACAGCGGCGACCTATGGAATGCCCTGGCTCTGATCCTGGGGGTGGGGCTGGCCGAAGAACTGCTGTTCCGCGGCTGGCTCTGGGGCGAACTGGCCCTGCAGCTCGGAGGCGGTGCCAGAGGCGATCAACGCGCCATGGTCCTCCAGGCCGTGCTGTTCAGCCTTGTGCACACCCGCTTCAACCTCGGGCCGCTCGCCAGCCTGGGGCTGCTCGGTGGCCTGTTGATGCTGGGGCTGGCCCTGGCCCTGCAGCGCCGCGCCGATGCCGGGGCGCTGCACGGGGCCATCGGCCTGCACGGCGGCCTGGTGGGGGGCTGGTTTCTGTTGCAGCACGGACTGCTGACCATCGCTCCGGACACCCCGCTCTGGCTGCAGGGCCCCGGTGGCGCCTTCGCCAACCCCCTCGGTGGCGTCGTCGGCTGGCTGGGGCTGGCGCTGCTGCTGATGGCGCGGCGGCGCTGGTGGCCTCCCCAGATCCAGAGCCTCACCCCCTGAAGCCGGCCCCTGCCGATCGACAGGCCCGGCTGCGCCTCTGACCAGCCGCAGGGAGGAGCTTCCAGGCTGCCGGCGCCTCAACAGGGTGCCGGCGCAGCAGAAGAATCAGGCCTCCTCGAGCTGTTCGCCCGGGCGCCCCAGCTCGAGGAGCCCCTCGGCCTGATCGGGCCCGTGCCAGAGCCAGCGGACCTGCCAGCCCAGGGACTCGGCCGTGGCCACGAACTGCTCACCCTCGGCGGGATAGTCGCTGCTGGCCATGTGATCGATCACCAGCCGCCGGCTGGGCGGCTTCAGGACGGTCCAGCTGTTCACCCGGGCCCAGTAGCGCTCCAGAAATGCCTGACGGGTCTCCAAAGGCTGGCGGAAGAGATCGCCGATCAACAGCCGCCCGCCGGGGGCCAGCTGGCGGGGCACCAGCTCCAGGAAGCACCACTTGTCGGCATCGGCCAGATGGTGGAGGCCGAAGAGGCAGGTGATCAGATCCCAGGGCCCTGAGGGCTGGTTGGCTCCGCTCTCGGCCCAGTGCAGCAGATCCATCGCCCGCCAGTGGCAGGGATAGGGAACAGCTCCCAGCCGCGCCTCCGCCTGCGGCAGCACACCCACCGCCGCATCCACCGCCTCCAGCTGTCGCAGCGGCAGTCGCCGCAGCAGCGGTGCCAGGGTCGTGAGATCGCCGCAGGCCAGATCCGCCATGGCCAGAGTGCTCGACAGCCCCGCAACCGCTCGCTCCGGCAACCAGGCCCTCAGGCGCTGCTCCAACGCCTGTCCTAGGGCGTGGTGCTGCATCAGATCATGGGCCACCAGCAGGTGATACGTCTGCCAGCTGCGCTCGAAGATGCTCAGGCTGTCGTCGCCAGCCACATTGCGAATCGCCATCGCCCGCCCCCTCAGCGCACGGCCTGGGCCAGGGCCCGCCGGCCCTGCACCGGTGCGTGCAGAGCCTCATCCAGCGGTGCGCAGCCGTAGTCCCGCTCCAGCAGGGCCATCACGGTGCGGCCGAAGTCGGAGGGATTCTGACGGAAGGCCTCCAGGCAGATGCGGCCGAAGGTGCTGCCCATCGGCTCGGGGTTCCAGAGCAGCTGACGGGCAGTCCAGGGCATCATGCTCATCGGGTTATAGCCGGGCCTCAGTGAACCCTGCTCGAAGGCGTACTGCTCCAGGTGGGTGTGGGGCTGCAGGCCGATGAAGAAGATCGCCGGCTCCACCTTGTCGGCACCGAAGATCCGCTCGAGCTCGCGGTGATAGGCGACGGTCTGACGGATCGTCTCGGGCCGTTCGTCGATGACGTTGAACGAGTAGTTGACCGACACGTGCTCGCGGAAGCCGGCCCGCGCCAGCAGCCGGCAGCTCTCGAGCACGGTGCGCAGGTTGTAGCCCATGCGCATCTTGCGCACCAGCTCCTGGGAGCCGGAGGTGATGCCGATCTCGAAGTAGCTCATGCCGGTGGCCACCATCAGCTCGGCCAGCTCGGCATCGAGGTTGTCGGCCCGGATGTAGGCCGCCCAGCGGATGTCGGTCATGCCGTCCGCCGCGATCGCCCGCAGCAGCTCCTTGGCGTCCTCGATCTGGCGGCGGGCCGGGATGAACTGGGCGTCGGTGAACCAGAAGCCGCGCACGCCGCGGTCATAGAGCTGGCGCATCTCCTTCACCACCTCCTCCACCGGGTTGAGGCGCACCGCCTTGCCCTCGATCACGGTGTAGACGCAGTAGCAACAGTTGTGGGGGCAGCCCCGCTTGGTCTGGACCCCCACGTAGAAGTCACCACCATCGAGATACCAGTCCAGCTGGGGCCAGATCGAAGCGATGTAGTCGTAGTTGCAAGCGGTCTTCTCGATCGAGGCGGGCTGCTCGTGGATCAGGCCGGGCCGCGGCGCCTCACCAGCCAGATAACAGCGCTCGGCCGCTAGCGACTCTCCCCGGATCAGCTTCTCCAGCAGCACTTCCCCCTCCCCCACGGAGATGACGGTGCCGGCGGGCAGCCGGCTGCCCAACTGTTCGTAGAAGACGCTGACGGCGCCGCCGCCGATCAGGGCCCGCGCCTCGGGACAGAAGCGCCGCGCCCGCCTGAGCCCGCGGCGCACCAGGGCCAGGTTGCGCCAGAGCTCGCCGTAATAGGCCCCCATCAGCTTCAGGCCGCCGAGGGCACCGCGCAGCCGCAGCAGCGGATTGCGAGCGTAGAAGACTTCAAACGAGTTCTGCAGCGGATTACCGCCGCGGCCGTCCACCGGCGCATAGATCTGGATGTCGCGCCAGGAGAAGACCAGCAGGGTGGGCTGGAAGGTCGCCACCGTGGCCAGCAGGACGCTCTCCACATCCAGCAGGGGCAGGGCCGCCAGATCGAGGATCCGCTGGGCCATGGCCGGGAACTGCTTGTGCAGGTGATCGGCCAGGTAGATCGGGCCGATCGGGAAGATGGGGTTGCAGGGGAGGCGCACCAGCAGCACCCGGTGGTCGCTCACGGTGGGCCGGATCGGAGTGCCGGGACGCTAACAACCTCAGCCGGGCGGCCAAGGGGCCGGCGACCAGGGCCCTGGCGACGCGGCCACCAACCCCTGCCCACCCCTGCCACCAGTCACTGCGACCGACTCCTGACACCACCTCTGTTGAGCAGCGCTGCCCCCTCGGCGGCGGCCCTTGCCGGGGCGGCCAGGAGCGAAGGTCTGCGGAGCGGTAACCCGCCCGAGCGGCCACGGAGTCCAGCACCCGCGCCAGCCACCGGCAGCCCAGCCCTTATTCGCCCCGGAGCCATCGACTCCCATCGCTGACCCCGGCCGCAGGCCCCGGCTGCGCCTGCCCGTAACCCTGCTCCCCAGGCCCTTCCGGGCGGCCGAGCCGGCCCTCAGATTTTCTTCATGAAGCCCGCTTTACAGAGCGCGCAATCTTCCGTTACATTTGTTTTGGCGGGATTCCGCCCTTCCATCCCGTCCCCGATTCAGGCCACTCGACCTGCCATCGCGGACATCACCTCTCGACCTCATGACCGCCACAATCCAACAGCGCTCCGGCGCCTCGGCGTGGAATCAGTTCTGCGAGTGGGTCACCTCCACCAACAACCGCCTCTATGTGGGCTGGTTCGGTGTGC
>CANCJV010000001.1 GCA_947378425.1 Synechococcaceae cyanobacterium | reverse complement strand
AGCTGGGGGCTCAGGCCCGCCGCCTCCGCCAGCACCGCCGCAGCCGGCTCCTCACCACCGGCCCGCAGCTTCAGCTCCTCGCGCAGCTCGTCGAGCTGCATCAGCTCCTGCACCTGCCGGCCCAGGGTGATCTCCTGCTCATGGCTGAGAAGCGGCACCCGGCCGATGTCCCGTAGGTAGGAACGCACCAGATCGCCGTCGATCGAAGGCATCTGCCGCGCCGATGAAGCGGAAGCGCTGCGCGGCATGGTGAGCGAGACGCTGTCCACCTCGGTGGACTCGCTGGAAACCCTGTCTGGAGGCAGGGAGTCGGCCACCCTGTCCTGAAAAACGGCAACGACCACGGCTTGGCCCGTAAAGGTGTGTGAAGCCTAACCTGAAGAAGTGTGAATTCCTCTCATCTTTCGCCGGAATCCCGCGAAAGACCCACGCTAAGACGGCTCGGCCCCGCTAAAGGGGCGCCGTTCAGCCGCCCGCCGGCATCCGGCTGAGCAGCCAGCCCGCCGTGTGCAGGTAGATGAACACGCCGGCCACGTCCGTGGCGGTGGCAATGAACGGGGCCGACATCAGGGCGGGATCCAGGCCGATGCGATTGAACAGCAGGGGCAAGGCGGCACCGGCCGTGGCAGCCAGGGTGGTGATCGCCACCAGGCTGATGCCGGCAGCGGCGGCCACCAGCCAGTTCCAGTGGGAGACATAGGCCGCCCAGGGCACCACCACCAGCAGCATCAACAGGCCCAGCAAAGCCCCCGCCACCAGCTCCCGGCCGATCGTCAGGGCCGGACCCAGGGCCTGCAGCCGCTGGGTGGAGAGGCCCCGGATCACCACGGTGGAGCTCTGGGCGCCGACATTGCCGCCGGTGCCGATCAGCAGCGGAATGAAGGCCGCCAGCACCACCACCTGTTTCAGCACCGCATCTTCGGAGGCGATCACGGCGGCGGTGCCGCTATTGGCGATCAGCAGCACCAGCAGCCACACCACCCGGCGGCGGGCCACCGTGAACAGATTGCTCTGGAAGTAGTCGTCCTCGTCGCCGGCCTGCACCGCGCCGGCGGCATAGAGGTCACGGGTGGCCTCCTGCTGGATCACATCGATCACGTCATCGACGGTGACGATCCCCACCAGCCGCTGCTCCCGGTCCACCACCGGCACCGCCAGAAAGTCATAGCGCTGGATCACCCGGGCCACCTCCTCCTGGTCGGCGTCCGTGACCACGCTCACCACCTCGCGGGTCATCACGTCGCCAAGGCGACTCTCGGGTTCGGCCGTCACCAGATCGCGCAGCGACAGCATGCCGCTCAGATGCCGGGAGGCATCGGTGATGTACAGGCTGTAGATGGTTTCGGTGTCCCGGGCCCGCCGGCGCACGATCTCCAGGGCCTGGGCGGCACTGTGGAACTCCTTGAGATCGATGAACTCGGTCGTCATCAGACGGCCGGCGGTCTCGGCCTCATAGCCGAGCATCTGGGCCGTGACCCGCCGCTCCGATGGGCTCAGCTCCGCCAGCAAACGCCTGACCACCTTGGCCGGCAGCTCATCGAACAGCCGCACCCGATCATCGGGGGACATCTCCTCCACCAGCTCCAGCACCTCGCCGGAGCGCAGGCGCTCCAGCAGGCTCTGCTGCACGGAGGGCTCAAGGTACTCATACACCTCAATCGCCTCGTCCTTCGGCAGCAGCCGAAAGGCGAGGGCCTGGAGGGTGCGGGGCAGGGTACCGATCGCTTCAGCCGCATCCACCGGCTGCACCGGCTGCAGCAGCAACTTGGCGCCGTCGTAGTCACTGGCCTCCAGCAGGCCCTCAAGCTGGTGGGCCACCACCTCCGCCACGGCGGAACCCTCGCTCATGCCGCTCATCCCACCGTTGCCCAAGAGCTTATGGGCCGCCCCGGCTGCGGCAGCCCAGGCCTAACCGCTCGGTTGAACCCCGCAGGGACGGCGAACAGGCCCCAGCCGCGACAGGCCCACTGGCGCATCGCCAGAATCGTGGTGTTGTCGAAGAGTTCCATGCCCATCAATGTCAGCGAGATCAGCGTGCGCGATGCCCAGGGTGGCGAGCGCAGGCTTGGGGAATGGGCAGGCCAGGTACTGCTGATCGTCAACGTGGCCAGCCGCTGCGGTTTCACTCGGCAGTACGCCGGTCTGCAGAACCTTCAGGACACCTACGGCTCCCGGGGCCTGACCGTCCTGGGTTTCCCCTGCAACGACTTCGGCGCCCAGGAGCCCGGCACCCTGGCGGAGATCCAGCAGTTCTGCTCCAGCACCTACGGCGCCAGCTTCCAGCTGTTCGACAAGGTGCACGCCACCGGCGCCAAGACCGAGCCCTACACCACCCTCACCCAGGCCGAACCCGCCGGCGATGTGGCCTGGAACTTCGAGAAGTTCCTGGTGGGCAAGGACGGCACCGTGCTGGCCCGCTTCAAGAGTGGCATTGAACCGGACAGCGCCGAACTGACCCAGGCGATTGAGGCGGCACTGGCGGCCTGAGCCGTTGGCGGCTGAGCCACCCCTGGCAGGAGGCGACCGATCAAGGCCGCCTCTCCCTTCTCGGAGAGGGGCGCAACATCAGCGTCAACGGCAGCCCCCCTGAGCACAGGCCTCAGCCGGGGAGCCAGCCCCTGGCGACCTCGCCAGCGAGGGAGGTGACCTCCACCCGCAGCCAGGGGTGCCCGCCCGGGGACAGCCAGTGACGCAGCACCCGCAGCGGCACCCCGGATTCCAGCTGGGCCAGCACCGGCGCCTGGTGCTCAGGCGCACAGCGCAGACTCATGCAGGCCTGGCTGAGCAGGGGATCGAGACCCCGCTCGCGACGCCTGACTTCAGGCAAGCGGCGATCACCACCACCAGCCGGCAGCGCTGCCGGTGCCATCAGAGCAAAACCGAGCAGGGCTGCCCAGCGCCAGGCCGGCCACAGACGCAGAGAAGCCGCAGATGCCATGGTTTCAGATGTCGAGCTGGGTGAGATCGAGCTCGGCGCTGTGGGTTTCGATGAACTCCCGGCGCGGGGCGACCTTGTCACCCATCAGGATCGTGAAAATGCGATCAGCCTGGGCGGCATCTTCGATCTCAACCCGCTTCATCATGCGCGTACCAGGGTCCATCGTGGTTTCCCAGAGCTGCTTGGGCATCATTTCGCCAAGACCCTTGAAACGCTGGATATTGTAATTGGCCTTTTCTCCATACCCCTGCAGCACCTTCTTGAGCTCGGCCTCATTATAGCAATAATTGTGATTCTTGCCGCGCTCAACTTTGTAAAGGGGCGGACAGGCGATATAAATATAACCACCTTCCACCAGCGCCTTCTGATAGCGATAGAAGAACGTCAGCAACAATGTACGGATGTGAGCACCATCCACATCGGCATCCGTCATGATGACAATGCGGTGATAGCGAAGATTTTTCTCCTCAAACTCTTCTCCTTTGATGCCCAGGCCCAGGGCGGTTATCAGAGCCTGGATCTCAGTATTTTTATAGATTTTGGCGTCATCGGTTTTCTCGATGTTCAGAATCTTGCCCCTTAGCGGCAGGATGGCCTGAAAGCGCCGGTCACGTCCCTGCTTGGCCGAACCTCCAGCTGAATCACCCTCAACGATATAGATCTCGGATTCACTCGGATCGCGTGAACTGCAATCGGCCAGCTTGCCGGGAAGTGTGGAGCTTTCCAGCACCGATTTGCGGCGCACCAGTTCACGTGCCCGCCGAGCTGCCTCGGCCGCATTGAAGGCCTGAATCGCCTTTTCCAGAATCAGATCAATCACGCCTGGATTGAATTCCAGGTACTGGCTCAAGGCTTCACCCACCAGCGTATCGACAATGCCACGCACTTCGGTGTTGCCGAGCTTGGTCTTGGTCTGGCCCTCAAATTCCGGATCGGGAACCTTCACCGACAACACCGCCGTCAATCCCTCGCGAATGTTCTCGCCAGCCAGATTGGTGTCGGCGTCCTTGCGCTTGCCCCGCTTCTTGGCGAAGGTATTGAGGGTACGGGTAAGAACCGTTTTCAGGCCCTCGATGTGGGTGCCACCGTCAACGGTGCGAATATTATTAGCGAAGCCGAGAATGCTGTCGGAATAGGCATCCACGCACCACTGCAGAGCCGCCTCCACCTGCACGCCATCCTTTTCAGAATTGACGTAAATAATCTCCGGGTGCAGCGGATCTTTTTCGGCATTCATATAGGCGACATACTCTCTGATGCCGCCCTGATAATGGTAAACCTCCTCATGCGCTTCACCCGAGGCCGAGAGCGCCGCAGCCCGCTCATCGCGGAAGACGATGCGCACACCACCATTGAGATAGGCCAGCTCCCTGAGCCGCCCCGAGAGCGTCTGGTAGTCGAACTCGATGCCGGTGCTGAAGATCTCGTGATCCGGCAGGAAGCGCACCATCGTGCCGGTCTGGTCCGGGTCAGCCGCTGGATTGGAGCTGAGACTGCCGATCGGAGTGCCGCGCTCAAAGCGCTGATGATGCTCCTGTCCCTGTCGATGAACAACGACCTCCACCCACTCGCTGAGGGCGTTGACCACGGACACACCGACGCCGTGCAGACCGCCGGAGACTTTGTACCCGCCGGAGCCGAACTTGCCGCCCGCATGCAGCACCGTCAGCACCGTCTCCAGGGCGCTGCGACCGGTGCGGGGGTGAATGTCCGTGGGGATGCCGCGGCCGTTGTCGGCGACGCTGGCGGACCCATCGGCGTGGATCACCACCAGGATCGCGTCACAATGGCCGGCCAGGGCCTCATCCACGGCGTTGTCCACCACCTCGTAAACGAGATGGTGCAGGCCCCGCGGACCGGTGGAGCCGATGTACATGCCCGGCCGCTTGCGCACCGGCTCCAGGCCTTCGAGCACCTGGATCTGCTCGGCGCCGTAGGCGGACTGGACTTTGGTGGCGTCGCTCATTCGGAAGGGGCTCCCCAGGGAACGGGCTCAGGACGGCGGAACCCCGGGGCAGACAGGGGCGCAGGGAGCAGGGCGAGGGGGCGCTGAAGCCTGTCCTCAAGGGCAAACTTACCACCGCCGCCCCGGAGCGCCGCCCAGGCGCCACTCCGGGGCAATTCGTTCGGGGGGTGGATCCCGCCCCCTCCAACGCCCTGGCCGGCCAGGGTCTCATCCACGGCGTTGTCCACCAGCTCGTGGAGCCAATGGTGCAGGCCCCGCGGACCGGTGGAGCCAATGGACAGACCCGGCCGCCTGCGCACCGGCTCCAGGCCTTCGAGCACCCGGATCTGTTCGGCGCGGGAGCGGACTGGACTTAGGTAACGTCGCTCACTCGGAAGGGGCTCCCAAGGGAACGGGCTCAAGACGGTGGAACCCCGGGGTAGACAGGATCGGCCCCGCTGCGGCGAGGTTTGCCGATCGTGGAACGCTCAGCCGACCTTCGCCTTCCGTTCGACCCTGGACCGCTGCTCCGATCGCTCCCTGGTGAGCAACATCTCTGAACAAGTCGCCAGGAGCAACGCCCTGACGAAGACCCAGCCAGCATCCAGGAGCCCAGGCCCGGTCTCAACCAAGGCTGCGGCGTCCTGTTCCAGGCGATGCCGGCAGCGCCGGAGGCTTTCAGGTCTTTCAGCGACAAGAGTTCCAGGGCTCAAAGCCCCAGGTCGCCGGTTTCTTCGGACCGGCTTTTTCCCAGCAGCGTCATCTCGATCCCAGCCGATCGCCAGGGATGACCGTCAGGTTCATCGTCTACACAGGGACTAGGGCCATGCGGCCCTCCTCCCATCCGGGGTCAGCCACCCCGCATCCCGAGCCCGTTCCGCCCGCTCCCGGCACCAGCACCTAGCCAGGCCCCAGTTCTGAAGCCACCACCCAGGCGCCCCCGACCCGCCGCCGCTTCGCCCTCCCTCCTCGACGCCGCTGCCGTGCCCCCCACCACCCTCACCACCAACAGCTCAGGCCAGCCCCCCCTGGTCATCGCTCTGATGGGCGCCACCGCCAGTGGCAAGACCGCCCTGGCGATCGAACTGGCCGAGGCCCTGGACCTCGCCGTGCTGTCGGTGGATTCGCGCCAGCTCTACCGGCAGATGGATGTGGGCACCGCCAAGCCAACGCCGGCCCAGCGCCAGCAGGTGCGCCACGAACTGCTGGATCTGCGGGATCCGGATCAGCCGATCAATCTGCAGGAGTTCGTGCTACTGGCCAGGGCGGCCATCGCTGCCGAACACGCTCGCCGCGGTGTCGCCTTTCTGGTAGGAGGCACAGGCCTATATCTCAAGGCGCTGCTGGCCGGGCTGCAGCCACCGGCCGTACCTCCCCAGCCCGAGCTGCGGCGACAATTCACCTCCCTGGGCCAGGCCCACTGCCATCGCCTGCTGCAACAGGCCGACCCCGAAGCTGCCGGGCGGATCATGCCCCTGGATGCGGTTCGCACCCAGAGAGCCCTGGAAGTGGTGTACGCCACCGGCCGCCCCCTCAGCCAGCAACAGCGCCGCAACCCGCCCCCCTGGCGGGTGATCGAGCTGGCCCTCGACCCGCCGGATCTAGCCCAGCGCATCGGCAGCCGCACCCTGCAGCTCTATGCCGATGGCCTGGTGGCGGAAACCGAAGGCCTGATCAAGCGCTATGGCGCCGACTGCCCGCTGCTGCAGACGATCGGCTACGACGAAGCCAGGCGCCTGCTACAGGGGGAGCTTGATCAGCCAACGGCGATCGCCCTCAGCGAGCGACGCACCCGCCAGTTCGCCAAACGGCAACGCACCTGGTTCCGCCGCCAGCACCAACCCCAGTGGCTCGAAGGTGCCGATCTGCTGCACAAGGCTGTGCTGGCGGCCCAGCAAGGTCTAGGGTGACTGTCTAATCGCCGCGTTGAATGCCTCCCCGTCCCCGTTTTGATCGCCGGGCTCCCGTCCGGGAGCTGCCCAACATCAACGATCGCATCAACTACCCCAACCTCAGGGTGGTCGACGCCGACGGCAGTCAACTGGGAGTGATCACGCGCGAAGAGGCCCTGGATGTGGCCCGCGACCGGGAGCTGGACCTGGTCCTGGTCAGCGAGAAAGCCGATCCACCGGTCTGCCGGATCATGGATTACGGCAAATACAAGTTCGAGCAGGAGAAGAAGGCCAAGGAGGCCAAGAAGAAGTCGCACCAGACCGAGGTCAAGGAGGTGAAGATGCGCTACAAGATCGACTCGCACGACTACCAGGTGCGCATCGGTCAGGCTGTGCGTTTTCTCAAATCCGGCGACAAGGTCAAGTGCACCGTGATCTTCCGGGGCCGGGAAATCCAGCACACCGCCCTGGCCGAGGTGCTGCTGCTGCGCATGGCCAAAGATCTCGAGGAGAATGCCGAGATCCAGCAGCTGCCCAAACGGGAAGGCCGCAACATGATCATGTTCCTCAGCCCCCGCAAACAATCCGCCGGCAAGGGGGGTGGCAAGCCCGCCACCGCCGCTGCAGCCACCCCGGTACCCACCCCCGTGCGGGTGATCAAGACCCCGGGCAGCTGAGCCCCACTCGGATCCCTCTCGGACCTGTCCTTCCAGGCCGGGCGCTGAACGGCGGGCGTCTCAGTGCTGGGCTGCTCACCACTGGGTGCGGCAAGCCTGGGGTCTTTTGCCGTTCCTTGATGAACCAGAACGCTCCGTGAAAGGGCGTGCTGCAACCGCACTGCTGCGTCCTCACCACCTGATGCAAGCCCTGGCTGAGACTGATCCGGTATCGGCGGTGCTTTCTGGGTAATCCAGTGCCGTGGTGAGAACTGCCGGCTCAGCAACGGCCTGCTGAAGGGCCGCCCCTGTCTTGCAGCGGGGCGAAGCATCCAGATGGCGCCTCATGGGGCCGCAGGCCGCCCCAGCTCCTCGGCGAACAGCTCCAGCATCTGCTGCCAGCCCAGGGCGGCCGCCGGTGCCCGGAACGCGTCCCTGGACTCACACATGAAGCCGTGTCCCGCCTCGCCAACCCGGATCAGGCGATGGCGGCTGCCCTGTAAGGCCGTCTCGATCGCCTGCACCTCGGACTCCGGGATCAGTTCATCCTGATCGCCGCAGAGGCACAGCAGGCGCCCCCTGATCGCCGGCACCAGCTCCAGGCTGGGCGGCCCACCACCGGGGCGTCCTGAGGCCACGCCGGCGCCATAGAAATCGCAGCTGGCCCCCACCTGGGGCAGGCTGGCGGCTAGCAGCGCCACGTGGCCGCCGAAACAGAAGCCGACACAGCCGAGGGCCGCATCGCTCCTGCCCAGCCAGGCCCGCAGCCAGTCGGCCGCCTGCCCCAGATCCAGCAGCAGCTCTGCAGTCGTGGTGCGCTCCTTGTGGGAGCGCCCCTCCAGGAGACTGGCCTGGTCGTAGCCGAGCTCCAGATCCGGCGCCGTGCGGGCGAACAGGGGCACCGCCAGGGCGGCATAGCCCTGGGCCGCCAGCCTGGCTGCGACGCTGCGCACCCAGGCGTTGACACCGAACACCTCCGGAAGCACCAGCACACCTCCCCTGGGGAGCCCGTCCCCTGAGGGGCTGGCCAGCCAGGCCCTCAGGGCCACCTGGGCCGGCAGAAGCGGTGGCAGCAGCTGCCACGACCCGTGGACACCTGGGCCAGTCTCTGGAAGAACAGCAGAAATCAAGGCGTCGTCCACAGCAACCGGCACAGCCCGGCACATGCTCCTATGCCAACGCAGGAATTGTCACGGGGGCGAAAGCTCCTTAGGGTGGCCGGGCGTCCATCTGGCCCCACCCGGCGTGCGATTCCACATCCAGCAGGAAAGCGACATCCCGGCGTCGACCCAGCTGTACAACCAGATCTGCTTTGCGATCGCCGCCCGGCACTACCCGCCGGGCCACCGGCTGCCGAGCACCCGGCAACTGGCCATGCAGACGGGTCTGCACCGCAACACGATCAGCAAGGTCTACCGCCAGCTGGAAACCGATGGCGTCGTCGAGGCGATGGCGGGCTCCGGCATCTATGTGCGTGATCAGCAGAAGCCCCGGGAGATCAAGCCGCCGCCGGGGCTGCGCTCCAAGAGCCTGCCCGACATCGACCGGGAGGTGCGTCAGAGCGTGGATGGGCTGCTGAATGCCGGCTGCACCCTGCAGCAGTCCCGCGAACTGCTCACCCATGAAATCGACTGGCGCCTGCGTTGCGGCGCCCGCGTGCTGGTGTCCACCCCCCGAGAGGACATCGGCGCCTCGATGCTGATCGCCGAGGAACTGACCCCCAATCTAGAGGTGCCGGTGGAGGTGGTGCCGATGGAGGAGCTCGAGGCGGTGCTGGAGAGCTCCAGCAAGGGCACGGTGGTCACCAGCCGTTACTTCCTGCAGCCGGTGGAGGAGATCGCCAAGAACCACGGCGTGCGGGCGGTGGCGGTGGATCTCAACGATTTCCGCCAGGAACTCGACCTGCTCAAGGAGCTGCGCTCCGGCAGCTGCGTCGGCCTGGTGAGCATCAGCCCCGGCATCCTGCGGGCGGCCGAGGTGATTCTTCACAGCATGCGCGGCAATGAGCTGCTGGTGATGACGGCCAACCCCGACACCGGCAGCCGCCTGCTGGCCCTGCTGCGGGCATCCAGCCATGTGCTCTGTGACCGCCCCAGCCTGCCGCTGGTGGAGCAGACCCTGCGCCAGAACCGGGCACAGCTGATGCGGCTGCCGGTGGTGCATTGCGCCAGGAGCTACCTCGGCAGCGCCACGATCAACCAGCTGCGCAAGGAGATCGGCCTGATGGCCGCCTGAGGCGCGCAACGGCTGGCGGACCGGGGGCGGTCCACAGCAAACAAGGTAGAATCAGAAATGTTTCTACCCAGGTAGGCCGCCGGCTGGATCCATGGGCATGAACATCAAGGATCCCCAGGTCCATGCCATGGCCAGGGAACTGGCCACCAGGCGCAGCAGCAGTGTCACCGATGCCGTACGCCATGCCCTGGCCGCTGAACTGCAGCGCACCCCGGAGCCCGACACCATCGCCAGCCGGCAGGAGCGCAGGCAAGCCTTGGACGACCTGCTTGAACGCTGCCGCAACCTCAGACACCCCACGACGCAGGATCGGCTTCAGATCGAAGACGACCTCTACGACGAGGCAGGGTTGCCATGGTGATCGACAGCTCCGCCCTGCTGGCCGTGCTTCTGGCCGAAGCGGAGGCCAGCCGGTTTCTCGACCAGATCAGCCGGGATGAAACCAAACACATCAGCACGGCCACGCTGGCGGAATGCCAGATCGTCACCCTGCGCGCCCTCGGCGAGGTTGGGCTGCAGGAACTGCGACTGCTGCTGCTGCTGGGTCAGATCGAACCAATCGCCCTGACAGCGGACCACGTGACATGGGCCCTGCAAGGTTGGCGCCGGTACGGCAGGGGACGCCATGTCGCCAACCTGAACCTGGGCGACTGCTTCAGCTACGCCCTGGCCAAGGCCCTTCAGGAGCCCCTGCTCTACAAGGGCGACGACTTCCCGCTCACCGACGTCCTGTCCGTCGATCTGCCAATTTGAGGGACCGGTTCATGCTGCTGCGCGCCATCCGAGCCGACCTGGCGATCATCAAGGAGCGCGATCCAGCCTGCCGGGGCACGCTCGAAATCCTGCTCTGCTACCCGGGATTTCATGCCCTGGTGCTGCACCGCCTCAGCCATCGCCTCTGGCAGTTGCGTCTGCCCCTGGCAGCGCGACTGCTGAGCCAGATCAGCCGAGGACTCACCGGCGTCGAGATCCACCCAGGAGCCCGCATCGGCAAGGGCGTCTTCATCGACCACGGCATGGGTGTCGTGATCGGCGAAACCGCCGTGATCGGCAATCAGTGCCTGCTCTACCAAGGGGTCACCCTGGGAGGCACCGGCAAACAGGTCGGCAAGCGCCATCCCACCCTGATGGACAATGTGGTGGTGGGAGCAGGCGCCAAGGTGCTGGGGGCGATCACCGTGGGCTCCAACACCCGGATCGGCGCCGGCTCGGTCCTTTTGCGCGACGTCGGAGCCGACAGCACCGTGGTGGGGATCCCCGGGCGGGTGATCCATCAATCCGGCGTCCGCATCGATCCACTGGCCCACTCGGCCCTGCCTGATGCGGAGGCCCGGGTGATCCGCAACCTGATGGAGCGCATCGACACCTTGGAGAACGAACTGGCCCGCACCCAGGCCTGCCTGCGAGAAGTCGCGGCCGGCAGACCCCTGGCTGAAGCGTGTGCCGGACGGTCCCAGAGCCTCCGCGATCGGGAAATCCTGGAGTTTCTGGGCGAAGAATCCTGACGATGCCCGATGTCGAGCGCGGGATTGCGGCGTCCAGGAAGACGACAATCAGCACCGCTTCCTCTATGTCAGGCTGAACCAGCCTGACAGCAGCATTCGGGTCGCAAGCGGAACGTCAAGCGATCCTGGCGCTCTTCACAATCAACGATTTGTCAACAAACTCAATGCCCATGCGTCTTCGCTTTGCTGATCGCCTCTGGAGGTACAGAGAATTGTGGTGGCAACTCACAGTCAGAGACGTCATTGGCCGCTACAAGGGATCAGCACTGGGCTGGATCTGGAGCCTGCTTACACCATTGCTAATGCTTGCCGTCTACACCTTTGTGTTTTCGCAAGTTTTCAAGTCACGCTGGGACAATCTAAGCGGATCCGGAACCATGGGGTTTGCGGTCAATCTTTTTGCCGGCTTGATCGTCTTTAACGTTTTCGCCGAAAGCATCAACAAAGCCCCCCAACTCATTCCGGAAAACTCAAACTACGTCACCAAGGTAATTTTTCCCCTCGAAATTCTTTCAGCCGTCACGGTGGCCTCGGCCGGCTTCCACGCGGCAACCAGCCTGATGGTGCTCGGAGTATTTCAACTGATCACAGCCCACCACATCCCGATCACAGCCCTATGGCTGCCGCTGCTCTGGATTCCTCTTTTCTGCTGGTCACTATCGCTATCATGGATACTGTCTGCGTTAGGAGTCTATCTTCGCGATGTCGGACAGATCGTAGGCGTTGTCACCAACATGCTGATGTTCCTGAGTGCTGTATTTTACCCCTTAAGCTCGCTACCAGTACGCTGGCAACCAATCTTGGGACTGAATCCCTTGGTTTGGATCATCGAGCAAACAAGGCATATCCTGATCAGAGGCATCATGCCTAATATCATTGTCCTGACCATTGCAATCCTGATCAGCATCTGCATCTGTGAATTCAGCTACCGATCTTTCACTGTCGCCCGCCGTGGATTCGCCGATGTCCTCTGAAGGGAACCTAGCCCTGCGCGCCGAAAATATCAGCAAGAACTATCGCATCTACGCCCACCCACGTGATCGACTTCTCCAAGCACTTTCACGCTCAAAGAAAACAAGATTCCAGGAGTTCTGGGCACTTCGATCACTAAGCTTTGAGCTCCAGCGTGGCCGCACCATGGGCATCGTGGGCCGCAACGGCTCCGGCAAGAGCACCTTGCTCCAGCTGATCTGTGGCACCCTCACTCCCACCACGGGCTCCGTGGAAACCCATGGACGCATCGGAGCCTTGCTCGAGTTGGGTAGCGGTTTCAATCTGGAGTTCAGCGGCCGGGAAAACGTGTACCTCAATGCCTCACTTCTGGGCTTACGAAGAGCTGAAGTCGATCGCCAGATTGATGACATTCTGGCTTTTGCCGACATCGGTGAATTCATCGATCAGCCCGTGAAGACCTACTCCAGCGGCATGGTTGTGCGGCTGGCATTCAGCGTTCAAGCTCATATCAATCCCGACCTTTTGATTGTCGATGAAGCCCTCGCCGTGGGCGACGAACTGTTTCAGAAAAAATGCTACGCCTATATCGAAAAACTCAAGGACAACGGAACATCGATACTCCTGGTTACCCACAGCTGCCCGCAAATCATTCAGCACTGCGACGAAGCTTTGTTGCTACACAAAGGTCACGCGCGGCTGATGGGCAAACCATCTACTGTAACCGTGATCTATCAGCGATTGATCAATGCTCCAGACGACGAATGGGATCAGGCCATCGAGAACCATCACCGTCTGACGGCCGAGCAACAACAAGCAGAGCTCTTGAATGAAGATCAAGGGCCGACCAGCCCATCTACAGAAAACGGAGACCCAGAGCCGCCATCTGTCCCAGCAACCGAGCGGCTCCACGATTTCAGTGCCTGGCTGGACCCCCATCTGAAACCCAGCTCCACGGTGGTCTATCCCGAACTTGGTGCCCGTATTGAAGAACTGCGCGTTCGCCTGCTCTGTGGCAAGGAGGTGAACCATATTCCATTCGGCGAGAACTTCAGCCTCAGCTTTGACTACTTCGCATCAGAAGAGCTAAAGGACATCAGCATGGGCTGCCATATCGCCAACAACAGCGGCCTGCGCATCACTGGCCAGAACTATCCAGCCGGAGAAGAAACCATCAACCATATCAGTGCTGGCAAGCTTTGGACGGTGACGTTCTACGTGAAAGGCGCCCTCTGGCCTGGCCTCTATTTCATTGGCGGTGGCGTCTGGGTGACTGGGCCCAAAGGCAAACAGTATCTCCATCGCGTCATCGACTTCAAGGCACTACGCATTGTTTCCAACACCACTGTGGTTGCAACCGGAGCTTGCAACCTGGCCTTGAAGCCCCCTGAACTCAAGCCGTCGCCGTCTGAGGCGTCGGGTCAGGCTGGGGCTGGAACATGAACATCGAGTAAATCACATTGCGGCGCATCTGAGTCATCATCTCCAAAAACATGTCATAGCCCTCGTTCTTGTATTCAATCAGCGGATCCTTCTGCCCATAACCACGCAAGCCAACTGATTCACGCAGACTATCCATCGCCTGCAGATGCTCGCGCCAGAGGGTATCAATCTGCTGCAGGATGAAGTAACGCTCGGCTTCACGCATCAGCCCAGGACGCATCTCCTCGACCTGGCCTTCCTTGATGTCATAGGCGTTGCGCATCTGCTCCTGCAGGAAGGCCTTGAGCTCCTCCATCGAAAGGCCACGCACCTGCTCGGGCGAAAGGTCCTCAAGGAGATAGACGAACTCCTTCACCTTCTGCACCAGCCGCTCCAGATCCCACTCCTCCGGCGGCAGATCGGGATTCACATAGGCCTCCACAATGTCGTCGATGGTACGCTCGCCGTAGCCAATCACCTGCTGCTTAAGCTCACGGCCTTCCAATACACGCCGCCTTTCGGCGTAAACCGCCTTGCGCTGATTATTCATGACTTCGTCATATTCAAATACCTGCTTACGGATATCATAGTAATAGGTTTCCACTTTCTTCTGAGCCCCCTCGAGAGAGCGCGTCAGCATGCCAGATTCAATCGGCATATCCTCCTCAACGCGGAAGGCATTCATCAAGCCAGCCACCCGTTCACCGCCGAAAATACGAAGCAGGTTATCTTCAAGCGACAAGAAGAAACGTGTACTACCTGGATCACCCTGGCGGCCGGCCCGCCCACGCAATTGATTGTCAACCCGCCTTGATTCATGGCGCTCCGTGCCG
Source organism: Synechococcaceae cyanobacterium (assembly GCA_947378425.1). GTDB lineage: Bacteria > Cyanobacteriota > Cyanobacteriia > PCC-6307 > Cyanobiaceae > Cyanobium. The sequence continues at coordinate 145,248 of CANCJV010000001.1, read as the reverse complement.
ATGACATGCAGCCCCCCCGACTGGCGCACCTGGGCCTCCTCCTGCCTGACCACCGAGTCGTACTCGCCCTTGACGGTGGCAATCAGATCACGCAGCATCTGAATCTGGGGATCATCGGTGGGGGCTTTTTCCGCTGCCAGCGCGATGCGGTCCTCCAGCTCGAGCACGGTGAGGGCCCGATCACCCCAGCTGTTCACCAGTTGGCGCACCAGAGCCCCCAGAGCCTCATCAGTGTCCGGAGAGAGAGTGCAGGGATAGAGGTTGCCCATCGCTCGAGCCTCCGAGGGGGCCGTGGCCGAAGGAGCAGCCGCACCGAAACCGCCGCCACCCTCAAGCTGGCGCTGCAGCGGAATCGGCGGCTTGTGTCCTTCTTCAGGACGCACCAACCGGGGCAACAGCACCTCACGCAGCTTGAGTCGCGCCATGTAGTCGCTGTTGCCTCCCAGAATGATGTCAGTGCCTCGGCCCGCCATGTTGGTGGCGATTGTCACCGCTCCGGCACGACCAGCCTGAGCCACAATCTCAGCCTCCCGCTCCACATTTTCAGGCTTGGCATTCAGCAGATTGTGGGGCACCTGCTGTTCGGCCAGCAAGGCAGAAAGCAACTCCGACTTCTCGACGCTGGTGGTGCCCACCAACACCGGCCGGCCGATCTTATGGATCTCGGACGTTTCGAGGGCTACGGCCCGCCATTTGGCGGGCTCACTCTTGTACACCTGATCAGTCCAGTCACCGCGAGAACGGGGCCGATTCGTCGGAACAATTGTCACCTCAAGCTTGTAGGTTTTTTCAAACTCCACTTCTTCAGTCTTGGCCGTGCCAGTCATGCCGGCCAGGCGGGGATAGAGCAGGAAGAAATTCTGATAGGTGATGCTGGCAAGGGTCTGAGTTTCCGGCTGGATCTCCAGAACTTCCTTCGCCTCAATCGCCTGATGCAGGCCGTCACTCCAGCGGCGACCGGGCATCACTCGACCCGTGAACTCATCAACGATCACAGCATCGCCAGCACGGACGATGTAGTTGACGTCCTTGACAAACAATTCCTTGGCCTTGAGAGCGTTATTGATGAAGTGGGCCCAGGGATCAGCCGGGTTATAGAGGTCGGCAACACCCAGTAACTGCTCAGCCTTGGCAAAACCCTCATCCGTGAGGGTGACATTGCGCTGCTTTTCATCAACCTCGTAATCCCCCTCAGGATCAATGCCGTCCTTGCCCATCTCGGCGGCCCGTTCCAGCTGCTCGGCAATCGCCGCGGCATTACGATACTTTTCTTGCGGCCGCTCAACCTGACCCGAAATGATCAGAGGGGTACGGGCCTCATCAATCAGAATCGAATCAACCTCGTCGATGACGCAGTAGTGGAAATCCCTCTGCACCACCTCGACGATGTCATTCGCCATGTTGTCGCGCAGGTAATCGAACCCCAGCTCCGAGTTGGTGGCGTAGGTGATGTCACAGCCATAGTTTCGACGACGCTCGGACGGGGGCATGTCCTGCTGGATCAGGCCCACCGACAGCCCCAGGAAGCGGTGGACCTGCCCCATCCACTCGGCATCGCGCCGTGCCAGGTAGTCGTTCACCGTGACCACATGCACGCCACGCCCCGTCAGGGCATTGAGGTAGGCCGGCAGGGTGGCCACCAGAGTCTTGCCCTCGCCGGTCTTCATTTCAGCGATCTGGCCCCGGTGAAGCACCATGCCGCCGATCAGCTGCACGTCGAAATGACGCATGCCGAGGACACGCCGGCCGGCCTCGCGCACCACCGCAAAGGCCTGGGGGAGCAACTCGTCCAGCAGTTGCCGCTCACGGGCGCGCAGGGCCTCGGCGGCGACGCCGCCGGAACGGGCATTCTCCAGTTTCTGACGGAACTCGCTGGTGAGGCCGCGCAGCTCGTCGTCGCTCAGAGCCGAAACCTCCTCCTCCAGGAGGTTGATGTCCGAGACGACCGGCTGGTAACTCTTCAGCTTGCGGGCATTGGGATCACCCAGCAGCAGCTTGAGCATGGGAGCGCGACCTGGCGTATCTAAGGGGGCAGCCTACTGAGCGCGCCGCCGGACCGATCTGCTCCTGTCTGACCGCTCCGGGCGGAGTCCCACCCGGAGCGAATGGCCGACAAGCCGTCATCGTGCTGGAGCTAAAATGACTTTTCGCATTCAGCCCCCATGGCGCAGCTGCCAGCCGGTCCAGTCGGTGCCCGTAAGGGCAGGACCGGTCTGCCCATGGCCGTGGGACTGTTGCTGATTCTGGCTCTGGGAGCGGGACTGCGGCTGAGCCAGGTCCCGGCCAAAGTCCTGAGCGGCGACGAGGTTTACAGCGCTCTGCACATTTCCGGCAGCTCCCTGGCCAGGGTTAAGAGCGAGCTGGCCGACGGCCACGTCCATCCGGTGCATGCCTGGCAGACCCAGCTCCGGCATCGCCCGGGCAGCCAGGCCATGGACACGACCCTGGCCCTTGCCCGGGAAGCTCCAGAACATCCACCTCTTTACTATCTGGCCGCCAGGGGGTGGCAACGGCAGTTCGCCGCTGATCCCACCGATCTGCGCCTGCTGTCAGCCCTCTTCGGCATCGCCCTGATCCCGGCAATCGCCCTGCTTGCCTGGGAACTCTGGCAGACCACCGCTGCGGTCCTGATGAGCGCCGCACTGGTGAGTCTCTGCCCGCTGGATGTTCTGTACGCACAGGATCTGCGCGAATACTCGCTCTGGGCGACCCTGATCGCCCTGCTCGGCTGGCTGCTGCTGCGAGCCTTCCGCACCGGTCTGCCAAGGGACTGGATGCTGTACGGGGCGGGGCTGACGGCGTTGCTTTACACCGATTTGCTCTCGCTGGGGCTGCTGGCGGCCTTCTCCCTGCTGCCGCTGGTGCCGGACTGGCGCCAGAGCCGGCGCGCTCTTCTGCTCACCCATGCCGGCGCCCTGATCGCCTTCAGCCCCTGGATGGCGGTTGCCGTGCACGGCCAATATCTTCAGCGCGGCAGCAGCTTCTGGAGCGTCAGCTCCCTGCCCCTGCCATTGCTGAGCTGGAACTGGGGGCTCAACCTCACGCGCCTGTGGCTCGACCTCGACCCGGGCGGGCGCCTGATCAGCGGCGACGAGCCTCTCCAGCTCGGGCTGCGGGCCTTGGCCGTGGTCACAGCGGTGCTCGGCACGGGCCTCGCCTGGAACTGGATCTTGCGCCAACCCGACCGGCGACCGGCCGCACTGCTGCTGGCCCTGCTGCTGGGATCGGTGCTGCCGCTGATCGTGGCGGACCTTCTGCTCGGCGGCAGCCGCTCCACGGTGCCCCGCTATCCGCAACCGGGCTATCTGGCTGTCCAACTGGCCGTGGCCGGGGCACTGGCCCACCTGTGGCTGCAGCGCCGGCAGCTGGCCCTCCTTCTCACTGCACTGGTGCTGCTGCTTAGCCTGCGATCAAGTCTTGAGGCGCTGGCTTCCCCCACCTGGTGGAGCAAGCTCGGCAACATTGACCAGGCCCAGATCGCCACGGCCGTCAATCGCTGGCCCAGGCCCCTGCTGATCTCCGAGGACTATCTGCCGCGGCTGCTGGCGTTGAGCACCCAGCTCCGCGACGACGCCGACCTGCAGATCCTCCCTGCCGGAGGACTCACCAGCGCAATCCTGTCCCAAGACCGCCCGCTGCTGCTCTACCGACCCTCGCCGGCCTGGCTGATCAGGCTGCAGACCCACCTGGGAGGCTTGGGCGTAACGCCCACCCTGCGGCAGCTGGTCCGAACTCCATCGCGCTACCCCTATCTGCCCGACGTGGATGCCCACACCCGCCTCTGGCTGGTGCAACTCTCAGCAGAGGATGGCCCAGACGCAAACCCTGCGGAACCGGTATTCGTACCCGGGCCCCGCCAGGATCGCCGCTGACACCTGACAGAAGATTCATTGGGCACGGAGATCCAGCTGATCCAGCACCGGCACTGCGCCCTGCGACTGCGCCTGGGGCCTGGCCAGTTGGAGCAGCTGCGTCAGCTGTTCGAGCAGCACAGCTTCTGGGCACACAAGCGCAGCCGCAAGGAACTGGCGACGATGCTGCGGGGCAGCCAGGCGGTGGTGAGCGCCTGGGAGGGCGGGCGACTGGTGGGGTTCGGCCGGGCCACCAGTGACGGCGTATTCCGCGCCGTCCTCTGGGATGTGGTGGTGGCCGCCCCCCAGCAGGGACAGGGCCTGGGGCGACGCCTCGTCGCCGAACTGCTACGCACCCCTGCGGTACGACGGGTGGAGCGGGTTTATCTGATGACCACCAACAGCGCCGGCTTCTACCGGCGACTGGGCTTCGCCAGCAGCCACCACCAGCACCTGCTGGTCTGGAATCCACCCCGCTGAAGGCCCTACCGCCACAACGCCCCAGCCTCGACCGGAGGCCTTGCAGGCTAAGGGGCACACCGTTTCCAGCAGACCTGGAGCCTCCAGGCCTCCTGAGGGAATCCGGCCGAGAAGTCCTGGTGTCAGCGAGGCGCCATGCCCCCGCTCGCGGCGCGGCGGCACACACCAGCCTGAGCGATCAGCGCCGTCAACGGCACTCAATGGCTTGCTCGGGAAGCGCGGACACCGGATCAGGCAGGGACGATGGATCTCGGCAGACAGACCTCGCTGCAAAGGAGCGGTGCTCGCAACCGCTGCGCAGGCGGCAGAGCATCCCCAGCTGACTGGCCGCGACAACTGTCGCCACAGTCGAACCAAGGGCGAGGCCAGAGCATCTAAGCCACAACGCAAAACAAAAATATGAACCCATCAGCGCGGCGAAGGGACCCCTCAGCAAGACCTTGCTAAACCAGTTATGCAGCCAAAAGGATCGACCTGCACAACCTTGAATAAGCGGATGAAGAGATTCGAACTCTCGACCCTCTCCTTGGCAAGGAGATGCTCTACCACTGAGCTACATCCGCAACAACAAAACTTCCGGATGAAATCCGGTTAAGCTCTGTCCCGGCCACGCCGGCAAAGACAACATGCACCACAGCGGCACCGTTTGTCAAACCGACGGCCCGAACCGAAGCCCTCAGCGCGGTCTCAGTGTAGAGTCTAGCGGATGATCGACTCGCTCCAAGGCATCCCTGCCTCCACCGTGGCTCTCCTGAGCCGCCACCAACTACTTCGCAACCTGGTCCAGCGCCAGTTGATTGCCCAGGCTGTTTCCGGGGAGGAGATCAATCCCGAAGACCTCGAGAGGGCCAAAGCCCTGTTCCTGAAGCAGAACAGCCTGGCAAGCGAGGGCGACCTGAGCAGCTATCTCCAGAACCAGGGCCTCTCTCAGGCAGACTTGGTCTGGCAGATCGGCCTGCCGTTAAGGATTCGCCAGCATTGCCTCGCCCATTACCTCGACAAGGCGGAGGCCCGCTTCCTCAGCCGCAAGAAGCAACTCGATCAAGTGGTTTACAGTCTTGTCAGGGTTCAGGATGGCATGCTTGCCAGAGAGCTCTATCTGCGAATCCTGGACGGCGAATCCAGCTTCGCAGAGGTTGCCGCCCAATACAGCGAAGGCCCCGAAAAAGCCAGTCACGGCATCATTGGCCCCAAGCCCATGGATCAGGCCCATCCGATCTTGTCTGAAAAGCTCATGAGCAGTGAGCCGAGACATCTGTTGGAGCCTTTTCCGATCGAGCAATGGTGGCTGGTGGCTCGGCTTGAAGAGTTCATTCCGGCCAATTTCAATAATGCCATCGCTGAGCAAATGGCAATGGAACTGTTCGACGAGACTATTCAACAGGAGCTTGCCAGTAATATGAACCAGTTATTCGCAACTCCGGCCCCCGCTCGATGACGGTTTCTCCTGCTGCCGACCTCCTGGGGCATCCTGCATTTCAGGGCTTGGGGGAGCGCAGTCTGGCCGCCCTCCAGGACCAGACCAGCCTGGTGCAGTTCCGTGTCGGCCAACTGCTGGCCGATCCCAAGGTCCTGCCCGCCAAAGTCCTGGTCATCCAGCAGGGCCAGGCCCGGCAAACCGCCAGGGCCCAGGGCAAGCTGATTCCGCTTGGCAAGATCGGGCCCGGCAGCATCGTTGGCCTTGTCTCCCTGCTGCGTGCGGCCCCCTGCGAAGAGGTGAGCGCGTCCTCCGAGGTGATCGCGGCAGCCATCCCTGATCGCCTGATCCTCGATCTCTACACCGATGAACCCGCCTTCCGGGATTGGTGTTCCAGCCAGATCTGGTCATCGGAAATCTTTGCCGTACTCCAGGCCATCTGGGGTCGCAGTGCCCGTTCACCCCGGAATCTGCGCGAGAACTTTGAGCACTGGGCCCCTGAAGCCCGCTTGCTCGCTCCAACGGAGCAGGACCTTCGAGCCGTTCCGACGGAGGAGGTGGTGCTGGTTTCCAGCGCCAATCTTGAAGGACTGCAACCGGGCGATCTCCTTGATCCTCAGAGCCCGCTGCCCAACAGCCGGCCACCCTTTCCCGCCAGGCTGTTGAGCCTGCCGAAGGCCTGCCTTGATGAAGTCAGTGATGAGACGACGTCGCTCGTCACTCTGAATCCTTCCAGTGCCTTGGCCGCAGGTATGCACTCGATCGAGGCCGCTCCTGCCCTGCCGGTGGCCAGTTCTCTCGATATCGGCCAGGACAACCCATCCCAGCGGCTGAGACTGATCCGCGGCCAGGGGCCGCTCGAGGAAGCTCAGGCCTGCTTCCAGATGCTGGCCAGCTCCATGAAGCTGCCGTTCCGCAAGGATTCGATCGAGAAAACGCTGCGCGATCTGATCCGCCGTGGTCAGTCTCTGAATCTCCAGACCTGTGGCCAACTGGCTGCGTCGATGGGTCTGCATGTGGTCGGGGTGAGGGTGCCCAGCAGCGCATCGAGCCGGATCCAGACCCCATCCATGCTGGTCTGGGGTCAATCGTTCGCCTTGATCACAGCGTGCGATGCCCGAGGCCTCACCATCGCTTCCCCAGGGGACGGCTGGGTCAACCTGTCCCATGACGAAATTCACGAGCGCTACCCGGAAGGGATCGAAATGCTGCTCGTCGAACGCACCGTGGGCAGCCCGGAGGAACGCTTTGGGGTGAACTGGTTCTGGCCAGCAATGCGGCGTTATCGCGGCGTGCTGCTCCAGGTGCTACTTGCCTCCTTCGTGGTGCAGTTGTTCACCCTCGCCAATCCGTTGCTGATCCAGGTGATCATCGACAAGGTGATTTCCCAGCGCAGTCTCGACACCCTGCAGGTTCTCGGCATTGCCTTGGTGGTGGTGACCATGCTGGAGGGGGTGATCACCAGCCTGCGCACCTTCCTGTTCACCGAAACCACCAACCGCATCGACATGCGCTTGGGGGCTGAAGTGATCGACCACTTATTGAGGCTGCCACTTGGCTATTTCGAAATGCGTCCTGTTGGGGAGCTCTCGTCTCGAGTAGCAGAACTAGAGAAGATCCGAAACTTCCTCACAGGCCAAGGGCTGACCACGATCATCGACTCGATCTTTTCCGTGATCTATATCGCGGTGATGATGATCTACAGCTGGGTACTCACCATCGTAGCCCTTGCAGTTGTACCGATTCAGATTCTGCTCACCGTGCTTGGCAGTCCTCTGTTCCGCCGCCAGTTACGTCAGACCGCTGTCGAAAACGCACGCACCCAGTCTCACTTGGTTGAGGTGCTCACCGGCATCCAAACCGTGAAGGCGCAGAACGTTGAAATGGTCAGCCGCTGGAAATGGCAAGATCTCTACGCCAAATACATCAGTCGCAGCTTTGAGCGCACGATGACAGGCACGGCCTTGAGCCAGACCAGTCAGGTGCTTCAGAAACTATCCCAACTATTAGTTCTTTGGCTCGGTGCCGCCATGGTTCTCAAAGGAGAGCTCACCCTCGGCCAACTGATTGCTTTCCGCATTATCAGTGGCTATGTCACCCAACCACTCCTACGGCTCTCCAGCATCTGGCAGAACATCCAGGAGTTAAAGGTTTCGATGGAACGCCTCGCCGACGTCGTCGACACACCGGTCGAATCCACCGAGATCGATCAACAGAAGATTCCTCTCCCCCCAATTCACGGCAGAGTCACCTTCGAAGGTGTCGACTTCAGTTTCAAGAAGGGTGCGCCACTGATTCTCAAAAACATCACCTTTGAAGTTCCCGCTGGCACTTTCGTTGGCATTGTGGGACAGAGCGGCAGCGGCAAGAGCACCTTGATGAAGTTGCTGCCTCGCCTCTATGCACCTCAGTCCGGCCGCCTGTTGATTGACGGCTACGACATTGACAAAGTCGAGCTCTACTCCCTGCGCCGACAGATCGGTATTGTTCCCCAGGACCCGTTGCTGTTCGCCGGATCGGTTTCCGAAAACATTGCGCTCACGGACCCTGATTCCTCCAGCGATGCCATTGTGCGGGCATCAAGGATTGCCATGGCCCACGACTTCGTCATGGAACTGCCTTCCGGCTACAGCACCAACGTGGGCGAGCGCGGGGGCGCACTCAGTGGTGGTCAACGCCAGAGACTCGCCATTGCACGCACCCTGCTGAGCAATCCCAAGCTCCTGGTGCTGGACGAAGCGACAAGCGCGCTCGATTATGAAACGGAAAAGATTGTCTGCGACAATCTGCGTCGAGAGCTTTCCGGTTGCACAGTTTTCTTCATCACCCATCGACTCAATACGATCCGCAATGCTGATCGAATCATCTTGATGCATCAAGGCTTAGTCGCCGAAAGCGGCACCCACGAAGAGCTGATGGCTCTGAGAGGTCGGTATTACGCACTCTTCCGCCAACAGGGTTCAGACTGATGAAAAAGATGGAAACGCCAGCATCCCTGTTCCGCAAAGCTCAGCACAGCATTGAGCAAAAACTCACATCATCCAGTCAGGACGATGTGCATCTGACCCAGTCCAACTTCTGGGCCCGCTCCGTCACCTGGACCTTGATTGCCACAACAGCCTTCGGCATCGGCTGGCTCTGCTTGGCTAAAACTGAGGAAATCGTGGTCGCCAGCGGCAAGCTTGAACCCGTTGGCCAGGTCAAAGAGATCCAGATGCCCGTCGGCGGCATCGCCAAGACGATTCTTGTACGCAACGGCGATACGGTCAAAGCCGGCCAGGTGCTGATGCGGCTCGATGCAGAGTCGACGATGGACCGTCAGCAATCGCTGCGACGCACCGTGGCCCTGAAGAAAAGAGAGCTGGCACTGAAATACAGCGAGCTCTCCCGCTATCTCGAACTCAACAAATCCGAGCAAGAAGTCCTGGGACGCAACCTTATACTCAATAGCGAAATGATGGATCGCTATCAAACCCTGGCCAAGGAGGGGGCCACGGCAGAGATGCAATATCTACAACAAAAAAATAAAGTCGAAGAAGTCAAAGGCCAACTCGATCAAACCCGGATTGAGCGTCTGCGACAACAGGCCATCCTGCTTCAGTCCACCCAACAACTCGAAGCAGAAATCACCAAGCTCAGCAACGAACTGGCTGAGCTCAACGTCAATATCCGTTACCAGGCCATCAAGTCACCCGTAAATGGGATTGTTGTCTCCCTCAAGCCCACCACGCCCGGCTTTGTGGCTCAGACCAGCGAGCCGATCATGAAAATCGTGCCCTTTGACCAGTTGATGGCCAGGGTGACGATACCCAGCGATCAGATTGGCTTTGTCTCGGTCGGCAAGGTGGCTGACATCAGCATTGACTCCTTCCCTGCCAGCGATTTCGGCGTGATCCAGGGCAAAGTCGTCAAAATTGCATCAGATGCGCTGCCCCCAGATGAGCTGGTCAAGGCCTATCGCTTCCCAGCTGATATTAAACTGGACTCTCAGCAGCTCAAACTCAAGACGGGCAAAACCCTGTCCCTGCAGGCGGGTATGTCACTCAAGGCCAACATCAAGCTTCGCAAGGTTACCTACCTGCAAATGCTGCTTGGCGGCTTCCAGGACAAGGCTGACTCGATCCGCCGCCTGCGTTGAGTATCCTGAACCACAGGGCAACTGCAAAGGGAACCACCAAGTGGCTGGACCGTTAAGGACCGTTTTCACTAGCACGGAATGCCGACTGCGCCAGCCAGTTTGAGACTTGTCACGGTGACAAGCGCCTGAATGACTGTATAATGCAGATGCGTGGACCAAGTGTCCCAACCCCAACCCCTTCGCACCAAGACAGATGGCTGCCTACGACGTGACCGTAACGGGCTCAAATGGAAACGACAATCTTTTTTATGTTAGCCCAGGTGAAATCTCCATTCTGGTTGAAGCCCTGCAGGGCAATGACAACGTCCAGCTGAACTCTGACCTGAGCAACTCGTCCATCGGTCTGGATGGCCAAAACGACAATCTGCTGATCACTTCGACCGGCTCCTCCAACCCCACCTTCCGCCAGAGCACGGTTCGTGCCGGTGATGGCAATGACACCATCGAAGTCCGCACCCGCACCGGCGCCGATCTTGAGATCTGGGGCGATTTCGGCAATGACAACATTCATCTGACCCATGTCGGTATTCCCGGCCAGACGAACAACGCCAGCTTTGTCCGCACCACCATTCTGGCCGACAACCCGACCGGCGTTGGCAGCGACGGCATTGACACCGTCTACATCGATGATCACGTTGCCAAGTTCAACTACAGCCTCGTCGACCTCGGCGGCAATGACAACGGCCTCATCGCCCCGGTTACGAATGCGGTGATCGACGCCATCGGCAAGAAATCGGCCCTCGGCCTGCTCAATCTGGGCCTTGAAGGTCTTCTGGTTCAAGCCGGTGAGGTGTACAACTCCACCTTCCGTGGCGGCAGTGGCAGTGACTGGCTCGTGTTTGACAGCCTGTTCAACCCGTTCTCCGGTGCTGCTGGCACCACGGCCCTCGATTCATCCAAGGTGAATGGCAACGATGGCAACGATGCCATTGCCATTCTGCGCAACACCGATAATGCCACCATCTGCGGTGGCCAGGGTGACGACTACCTGACCGCCCTGCAAGGCACGGTCCGCTTCTCTCTCTTCAACGGCAACAAAGGCGCTGACCTGCTCAATCTTGTCGGCATTCTCTCCCAGAATTCCTCCTTCTACGGCGGTCAGGGAAATGACGTGATCAACATTGCTAACGCCGTCGTCACCGACAGCCTGGTGAGCGGCGACCTGAACAATGATGACATCAACTTCTTTGCTCTCAACTCCACCAACACCACCCTCAGGGGTGGTGATGGTGATGACACCATCGACGACTACTCCACCGGAATCACCACCCTAGGCAATGTGCTCGATGGTGGTGCCGGCGACGACGTGCTCTACCAAGCCGCCAACATTCTCTTCTCTGGCGTCACCGACTTCGGCTCCACCATCATTGGCGGTACCGGCGCTGACGTGATGACCGGCGACAGCGAAACCCAGCTCCTCGGCCAAAAGCAGGTGAACCTGATTGGCGACGAGATCAATGGCGCCTCCAAGGACTGTTTCTGCTTCAGCTTCGGCGATTCGGTAATCAACAACCAAGGTGTGGGGAGCGACCAGATCACCGATTTCGACTCCAACGCCAGCTTCTACCTTCTGAACGGCGGTGATGCCACCAATCCGTTCGACTTCGTCGCTGCGCCTGGTTTTGGCATCGTCGATCCTCTGACTCCCCTGCAGCGTGATGCGATTGATCTGACCAACGGCGACATCAAGATCGGCGTTGGTGTTGATCTGGGCGACGGTGCCGGCACTCCCGTGATCAACAACAAGGGCCTTGTGCTCTCCGGTGTTGACAACATCACCGAGTTCGTCAAAGAAGGCAGCCTGCAGGCCACCGCTGGTGCGGCCATTGTGTGGACCCAGTACGCCGATCCCTTCACCTCTCCGGCGCCCTTCTCTGTGGATGAGTTCCGCACGTCCTGGCTGTTCATCAGCGATGGCGATGGCACTCTCACCAATGGCGACCTGCTGGTCCAGCTCACCAACGTGGCCTTCGATACAACATCCTCCAACGGTGGTCTGATCCTCAACGGCGGCAACATCGTCGACATGGTTGCTGTCTGATCCCGCCCCGGGTCATCCCGGACACTGCTCGCCCCGCCTCTGTGCGGGGCTTTTTTTTGCCTTCCCCCTGCTGCCTCCCCGTCATGGCCGAACAGCCGCTGAAGCTTCGTTTTTTGCTCCAGCCCGATCTGGAGCATCCAATCGGCGGGGCCAAGCAGGTTCACCGCCAGGTGGAGCAGCTGGTGGCCCTGGGCTGGGATGCGGCCGTGGTGGGGGAAAAAACCGGCTTCCGGCCCGCCTGGTTCGAGAGCAAGGCGCCGGTGCTGGCTTACAGCGACTGCCGCGCCAGCGGTGAGCTGGCATCAGCCCACACGATCCTGGTGATGCCGGAGACCTATCTCGGCATCGACCTCAAGGACTACTACGGCGTCGATCTACGCCAGCAACCGCGCGTGGTGTTCAATCAGAACGTCTACTACAGCGCCATGGGGGCCGCTCCAAACCCTCTCGAAAAGCTGGCGGACTTCTACGACGCTCCTGAGGTGCTGCAGGTGCTCTGTGTTTCGGAGGATTCCCATACCTTCCTGCGCGACTGCTGGGGGCTCACAGATGGGCGCCTCAGCCGCATCATCAACGCTGTAGAACCCCGTTTCCGCCCCGATGCCGCCAAGCAGAAGCGCATTCACTGGCTGCCGCGCAAGAACCCAGATCATTGCCTGGCGCTGATGCTGTGCCTGCGCCGCAGTCCACCGCAGCACGCAACCGAATGGCAGGCGGAAGCACTCGATCAACTCACCCACAGCCAGGTGGCAGAACGACTCAACGGCGCCAGCCTGTTTCTCTCCTTCGGCCACCCGGAGGGATTCGGGCTGCCGGTGGCCGAAGCGATGGCTTCCGGCTGTTACGTGGTGGGATACAGCGGCGGCGGCGGCCAGGAACTGTTTCGCCATGGCGCCTCGGAGTTGGTCGCCTTCGGCGACTGGCACGGATTCCATGCCGCCGTGCAGCGGGCCCTGCGACGCTTCGCCGACGAGCCGCAGGAGCTGCAGCTGCAGCTGAGCCGCCAGGCCGAGGCCATACGTCACCTCTACAGCGCTGAGCAGGAGCGGGCTTCAATCGCCGTCGCCTGGGAGAGAATCCGCGAGGCCCATCGTCGCTGGCTGGCCCAGCTCGACCAGAATTCACCATGAACATCCTGTTCGTTCATCAGGGCTTTCCCGCTCAGTACATCCATGTCCTGCGTCGCCTCACCGCCTCAGGCCAGTACACCCTGGTCGGGATGGGCATGGCACCGAAGCCAGATGACCTGCCCAAGGGCGTCACCTACCTCCGCTATGGCGTTCAACGCGGCAATGGCAAGGACATCCACCAACTGGTGCTCGAAACAGAATCGAAAATCATCCGGGCGGAAGGCTGTGCCCGGGTCGCGCATCAACTGCGGGAAAATGGGTTCACCCCCCAGCTGATCTGCTGTCATTCCGGTTGGGGAGAAGGTCTCTTTCTCAAGGACATCTGGCCCACGGTACCCATGCTGACCTATCAGGAATTTTTCTACAACGCCCAGGGGTTCGACTACGACTTTGACCCCGAATTCGCAAAGTCAGAAAAGCATGGAAGCTGGCCTGCCCTGGCCAAACTGCGCATGAAGACCGCCAACCAACTGCTGCATCTGCAAGCCAGTGACTGGTGCGTGACCGCCACCGAGTTCCAGCGCAGCAGCTTTCCCGCCATATGGCAACCGCGCATCAGCGCGATCCATGAGGGCATTGATACCCAGCTCGCCAGCCCCGATGACGCTGTCGCACCCCTGCAATTGCCCGACGGCACCACCATCCGTCGCGGTGAGCCGGTGGTCACCTTCGTGAACCGCCGGCTGGAGCCCTATCGCGGCTGCCACACCTTTCTGCGCGCCCTGCCGGAGCTGCAGCGCCTGGCCCCCGACGCCCGCGTCGTGATCGTGGGCGAGCAGGAAGGCGTCAGCTATGGCGCCGAGTGCCCCAGCGGCAGCTGGAAGGAGCTGTTTCTCAAGGAGATTGAAGGTCGCTACGACCCGAGCCGCGTTCACTTCACCGACAAGCTGGCCTATGAGCGCTTCCTGCAGCTGTTGCGCATCAGTGCGGTGCATGTCTATCTCACCTATCCCTTTGTCCTGAGCTGGAGCCTGCTGGAAGCCATGAGCAGCGGCTGCGCGGTGGTGGGCTCCGACACGGCGCCGGTGCGGGAGGTGATCCGCGATGGCCGCAATGGGGTGCTGGTGGATTTCTTCGCTCCCGGCGAGCTGGCGGTGGCGGTGGCCGAGCTGCTGGCCGATCGCTCTCTGGCCCTGGCCCTTGGGGCAGCCGCCCGGGAGCATGTGCTGAAGCACTACCAGCTGGAACCCTGCCTGAACCGCCAGCTTGCCCTGATGGCGCTGGTGGCCGGCGGCGCCCTGAGGAGCTGAACCCAGAGCACCTGGCGGCCATGCCTGGACTCAGGGCCAGTGCATCCCATGGTCCTGCGCCATGGCCTCATAGGTGGGGGCCAGCTGCTCTCGCAACTGCTGGCGCAGGGATGCAGACACCGACGTGGCCTCACCTTCGCCCGCATTGGCCCGGGGCAGCACACCCCGCAGGGGAACGGGCGTCAGCCTCAGGAAACGCTGCAACCGCTCCCACACGCTGGCCGGATCCGCGAACAGATCCTCACTGCGCAGGAGCAGCATCTGCTCCGGCCTGAACAGGGCCTGCCAAACGGGCAGCTGCCTCTCATAGCGACTGCGGCTGACATAGCTGTGCTCCTGGTGCGAGCAGTGGCGACCATCGGCAGCGGCCAGGGCCGCCTCGGCCCCCAGCAACCGCTCCGGCTCCGCAGCGATCGCCGCCTCCGGTTGCAGCGGCTCCAGACCCAGGCGGCGGGAGTGGAACAGCTGGGAGAGGCTGCGTTCCACCGGATCCCGCAGCAGCAGGATCAGGCGGGCCGCCGGCAACAGGGAGTGGATCCGCCCCGGAGCTTGAGGATGGAACAGGTAGTAAGGCGTGATGTCACCGCAGCGCTGGCCTGATGCCCCCTGGGCGAAGTGACTGGCGTACCAAGCGACCCCCTGGGCGTAGTGGAGGCTGAAATAGTGAACCTCCTTCTGCTCGGGAAGGTACACCTCGGGGTGATCCGCCAGCAGCCGATGCAGCGTGGTCGTACCCCCTTTCTGGACCCCCAAGCCCAGGAAGTCGGGCAGCCGCCTGCCGCCAGGTGCAGAAGTGACAGTCAAGGCTCGATCCATGGCACCACCTGCCTGAATCCCGGCCAGCCGATCGTCACCTGCATCAACTGGCGGCTGAAACCCTGCCGAGGAGGCTATACCTTCCTGCGGGCGCTTTTCAGAGCTGCAGCCCCTGGCTTCGGAGGCCCAGGTGGTGATTGGTGATCGTGGGGGGGGCAGCACCAGAGTCATCTACGGCAAACAGCCCAGGCGAGGTGAGTGAAAAGATCTGCTGCTAGCCGAAATCGAAGGCCGCTACGACCCCAGCCGCCTGCACTTCAGCGGCGCCTAGCTCACCTATCCCTTCGTGCTCAGCTGGAGCCTGCTGGAGGCGATGAGTCTGGCCCGCCCTGTGATGGGATCGGACACGGCCCCGGTGCGCGAAGTGATCCGCGACCGTCACAACGACCTGCTGGTTGACTTCTTCCGCCCCGATGATCTGGCGGCCACGGTGGCCGAACTGCTGAACAATCCGGACCGGGCCGCTGACCTGGGCCGCGAAGCCCGACTCAGCGTGCAACCCCACGACAGCCTCCATGACTACCTGCTCCGCCACCTGGTGCTGATGTGCCTGTTCGCAAACGACGACGTGGGGCGCTGAGCGGCCAGCGCAGGCCGTAGAGGCACTCCATCAACCCGTAGGGCGGCAGCAACTGGCGGCGCAGGCTCTGACGCACACCTTCAGGCCCCAGGGCACTGGCGCCGCCGCTGCCGTTGGCCCGCGGCACCAGCGGCGACAAGGGCACCGGATCCAGGCCCAGAAACCGCTGCCGGTGCGGGAACAGCGCCGTAGAGCTGCTCAGCGGCAGGGAGTGGAAGTACTTGGACAGGCCGCGCTCGAGCGGATCACGCAACAGCACGATCAACCTGACCTGGTGCAGAAGCGCCCGGATGCGTTCGGGTGACTGCGGGTGGAACAGGCAGTACGGCGTGATCTCGCCGCAGATCGCCTGCGGGGCAGCCTGGAAATGCTCGTACTACCACTGCGACCCACAATCGGCATGGAGGCTGAAATAGTGCACCTCCTTGCAGTCGAGCAGAAACGCCTGGGGATGGCACCCCAGCAGCAGCTACAGGCTGGTGGTGCAACTCTGCTGCGTTCCCAGACAGAGAAAAACGAGACAGGCGCAACTCCGCCGCCCCTGGCAGCGGGAGCGACTTCATACACTCAGCTCGCCTCTCCGGCCGTCCACCCGACACAGACCCCCTGTTGCAGCGCCCCAAGCCATGATCATCGCCGATGCCTTTCTCTGGCTGCATCTCCCCAAGACTGGCGGCACCTCGATGACCAGGCTGTTCCGGCAGCTGGACCTGCCCGCCGTCGCCGTGGATGCGGATGACACCCCGGCCAAACACGACTCGGTGGGCCTGCGCGAGAGCGGCAGCCCCTGGCGGGCCGGCCAGCGGCGGCGCTTCATCACCGCCCGACGGCTCGAGAGCTGGTTGATCAGCGACTGGCACCACAAGCGCCGCCACATGGGGCTGGCCGATCTGCCGTTTGAACCGGTGCGCTGCGGCCTGTTCTATTCCCTGCGGGCCGGTGGCGTCTGGATGGCAGCCGACTGGTGGCTGCGCTACTTCGACCTCGACGCCGGGGTCACGGCGCTGCGGCTGGAACATCTGAGCGAGGACCTGAACCGGCTGCTGCTGCCCCTGCTGCCCGCCGGCACCCCGGCGATGGACCCGCAGCACCTGCCGCGGGAGAATGCCTGCACAGAGCAGCACGATGCGCCCCGACTCGAACCGGCGGACCGGCAGCGGATCAGGCAGGTGAATCCCCTCTGGAGCAGCTGGCAGCTCGCGCTGTATCCCGACGCCCCGGGAGGCTGCTGATGACCGCTTCGTCTTCGCTGATCCTGCTGGCGGGCATGCACCGCAGTGGCACCTCGCTGCTCGCCTCGCTGCTGCCCTGCCTGGGTGTGCCGATTCCCGGTGAGTTGATCGCCGCCGACATCCACAACCCCGAGGGCTATTACGAGCGCGCGGATATCACGGACCTGCAGGAACGGCTGCAGATCGAACTGGGGCGCTGGTGGCCCTCGGCCAGCGGCCATCTGACGTACAGCTCCGAGTGGCTGTCCCTGCCCAGCAGCGTGCGGGCAATGCAGCGGATCGAGGCCTGCATCCGCAGCGAACGTGCCCAGCAACCGGGGCCCTGGGGCCTCAAGGATCCCCGCATCTCGCTGCTATTACCCCTGTGGCAGCAGCTTTCGCGGGACACGGGCCTGCCACTGCGCCTGGTGATCAGCGTCCGCGACCCGGCGGAGGTGATGGTGTCGCTGCAGCAACGCGATGGCCTCCTCACCGACATGACGCCCTGGCGAGCCCAAAGGCTGATCTGGCGCCATCTGCAGCAGCTGCTGCTCGACAGCCCCGGCCTACCCACCCTGATGGTGTCCTATGGCGCCTGGTTTGAAGCCGCCCCGGCCGAAGCGCAGCTGCTGGGGCTGGCGCACTTCTGCCAGCAGGCTGCTCCGCCCCAGGCGGCTCGGCGGCAGGCCCTGGAACGGATCCGACCCGAGCATCGCCGCAGCCTCAGGCCCGCCACCGACCTGCCCCTGGCCATCCACCCCCTGCTACTCGACCTGCACGGCCGCCTCGAAGCCATCGCCCGCCTCGAAGCGGATCAACAGAACCAGGCGCTGGCTGGCCTACGCCGCTGGCTGGCCGGGACGCCACGACAACTGCCGGCCCAAACGGACCATCTCCCCGAGCCCATGCAGGCGGAAGCGGAAGCGAGTCCCTGGTTCGAGCCCGCTTACTACCGCGAGCAGTGTCTACAGCAAGGGTTGGTGCTCGTAGGCTCGGAGCTTGATCATTTCCGCAGCAGCGGCTGGCCGCTGGGCCTGAGCCCCTGTCGGCTGGCCGATCCGATCTGGGCCGCAGCGGCACCGCAGCGGCGCGAACTCTGGCCGGCCGGTCGCCTGGAGGGCCTGCACCCATGGGGCTCGGCCGCCCTGGCCCTGAGCGAAGGCGAAGTGGAGGCCGCCCTGGAGCGCCTGCGGAGCTGGCAGGCGGCGGGCCTCAGCGGCGCGGAGCTGGCGGCGATCAGCGCCGCCGATGGGCGCCATTTTGAGCTCAGCGCCGCCGCCTTCGAACCGGCGGGCGAACTGGGCGGCACGGTGCGACTGCAGTGGCTGGGCAGCAGCCCCGACGATCAGGCGCGGCAGGAATGGCTTTCGCAGCTCCCCTGGACGGGCGACTGGCAGCCTGCACTGGCGGGGGACAGCCAGGCGACCCTGGTGGCAATCAACCTGACTGGGCTCGAGCCCGGTGAGGCCGGCCTGGCGGCCCTGGGGCTGGCCACCAGGGCCGAGGTCGTCTTCGATCCCGATCCGAGCCGGGTGGCGCTGCTGCGGCGACTTGGGGTCAACGCCCGGCTGCTGAACCGACCGGAGTCGCTCGCCAGCGCCACTTCCGGCGACGGGACGACAGCCCGGAAGCAGGAGCTCCAGGAGAACCCGGCCGCGATCAGCGGTACCCCTGGGCCGAACAGACCAGGCGTGAAACGGACCAGCCTGGTGAGGCTGGTCCGCAAGGCGGCACGCAAACTGCGAAGAGGCTCGTTGGCCTACATACATCCAGTAGCACCAGGACTGCACAACTTTCTATTCTTCACATTGAGGCGCAAGGTTATCGCCCTCAACCTGTTGGCAGGGAGCAAACGCTTTACCTCAATTCCTCGCATCTTTCTCAGCGACATCGACCAACAAGCGGAGCAGTTCGAGCCCCTGGTCAGCATCATTGTTCCCAACTACAACCACGCCGCCTATCTCACCCAAAGACTCGACAGCATCTTCAATCAAAGCTATCGCAACTTTGAAGTGATCCTCCTCGATGACGCCTCAAGCGATGGCAGCCAACAGATCCTTCACAATTATCATTCACGCCATCCAGAGCAAAGTCGCCTGGTGATCAATGAACAGAATTCGGGCTCGCCCTTCCAGCAATGGCGGCGGGGCCTGGAACTGGCCAATGGTGAGCTGGTCTGGATTGCAGAAAGTGATGACTTTTGCGACCCTGATTTTTTGAGCCAGCTGATTCCGAACTTCGCCAACCCAGCGATGATGCTGGCCTTTTGCCGCGTCCGCTTCGTCGACGAGAGCGGCAGCCAGGATGTCTGGGCTATGCACCACTATCTGCCTGAACTTGAAGCGAGTATCTGGGAAGAGAGTCTGGTCAACTCGGCGCACAAATTGACTCGTAAGATCTGGCACCGACGCAATCTGATTCCCAATGTCAGTGCCGCCATCTTCCGCAACTGCCAGAACATGCGCATGCTCCAGGACCAGCAATGGCAGGACATGAAAATCTGTGGAGACTGGCTCTTTTATCTCCATGTAGCCCGCGGCGGCCTCGTCGGCTACACGCCTGAAACAAACAGCTATTACCGCCAACATCCCCAGAACACATCAGTTTCCTTACACAGTCAGCGCATCTACCTGGAAGAGCATCTGATCATTGCCGAACAACTCTTCAAGCTCTATCGACTCGATACGGATATCTGCAACGCCATCAAAAATGAACTGCATCGCCGCTGGCATGATCATCGCGATGATGCCATCCCCAGCGACCTGCTGGAACGGATCCAGGCACTGCATCCCGGCAAAGTCAGCAAGGGAGAACGAGATCCCAATCTATTGATTGTCACCTACTCGCTGATCGCAGGCGGCGGCGAGATTCTGCCAATTCGACTCGCCAATGCACTCAAGCGATTGGGCCTTAGCGTAACAGTGCTGAATTGTCATCAATATCCCAACCAGCCTGGAGTTCGGCGGATGTTGCACAATGACATTCCCCTGATCGAGCTGAATGCCCTTGACGCTTTGGACACCATCATCAACGACTTCGGCATTGATCTCGTGCACTCCCACCATGCCTGGGTGGATACAACCATCTGCGAACTCCTGCACGGCAGTTGCGATGTCTGCCATGTGATCACATCCCATGGCATGTATAACGAGATTGAGGCCGACGAGATGGAGCGCATCGGCGCCCTGCTGAGGCCCTGGCTGGGCGCTGTCACGTATGTGGCGGATCGCAATCTCGATGCGCTGCTACGACTTGGACTCAAACAGGAGATCATGGTCAAGATCGCCAATGCGATCGATCCGCAGCAGGCACCGGCCATCGAGCGTTCCAGCCTGGGCATCGGTGAAGATGCCTTTGTTGTCTGCCTTGTGAGCCGGGGAATCCGCGAAAAAGGCTGGCAAGAAGCCATAGAGGCTGTCCAACTGGCGCGTGAACAGAGCGGCCACGATATCCATCTGCTGATCCTTGGTGACGGCAAAGAATTACACCGACTTCGGCCGATCGCCGGCAATAACTTCATTCACTTTCTCGGCTTTCAGGCAGAGTCAGGTCGCTATTTTGCCTGCGCCGATCTCGGCATTCTGCCCAGCTTTTACCCCGGCGAGAGCCAGCCGCTCACCCTGCTCGAATGCCTGGGAGCAGGCCGTCCCTATCTGGCCACCGACCTGGGCGAAATCAAAGCCATGCTCTCCACACCCGAGGGACTGGCGGGACAGGTGATCCCCCTCGAGGATGGCAAGGTGAATCCCCAGGCCTTTGCGGATTGTCTCAGACGCTATCTGGATGATCCCAGGCTCCTGCAGCAGCACACAGCCCTGGCCTGCATCGCTGCCCAGAAGTTCGATCCAGTGGCCATGGGCAAGGCCTACACCGAGATCTATCGCAAAGCACTCACCACCAACGCCAACCCCACTGACTGAAATAGATCCAGACACTCTGGATGTTCACCATGGTGAGCCAGAGCGAGTGATGATTGCCCCGACCCCAGTGATGCCGGACTGCAGCCACTGGCAGGTGAATGCAGCGACCGAGGGAGCGCAGACGGCGACTGAGGTCAGCGTCCTCAAGATAGAGAAAGAAGCGCCGATCGAATCCACCCACTGCCTGGAAGGCCGCACTCCGAATCAGCATGCAGCAACCACTCAGATAGGGCACATCAAGTGGGCTGCCAAGATCCTGCTCCGCCATCTGAAAACGGGCGTCGTAGCGCCGTAACCAGGACGGTTTCAGCGCCTTGGGCAGGAAGCGCCGGCTGACCAGAGCCAGCAGGCTGGGATCCCGCTTGCAGAGGAGCTGGGGCCTGCCGTCGGGATCCTGGATCTCCGGTACGGCCAGCACCACATCGGCATGGAGACTGAGCCAGGCCAGCAGGGTCTCAAACGTGCCAGGCCTCCAGCTCAGGTCCGTGTTGAGGGCCCCGAGCCACTGCGGCAGATCGGGAAGGCTGGACACCATCCGGTTGATCGCCCGCCCGTAGCCAAGATTTTCCGAGCAGGTGAGGAATTGATCGGCTCCAGCCCTCAGCTGATCCACCGGTTCGCCGACACGATGGTCATTGACCACCACGGCATATCCAATCTCCGGAGGAAGGGCCTCCAGGCAACGGCGCAGGCCCTGAACATGGGACTCCGGTGGATGGAAGGCCACCAGGATCAACAGCAGCCGTCGCTGCGCCGGCCTCGCCTCCTCAACACGGCCGCCGGGACTCCGCATCTCTGTCATCGGGCCACCGCCCACAGCCAATGGCGCCATCCGTGCCTGGCTGGCATCACGGTTCAGCGCCCCCGTGCCTTCAGGACCGTCTTGATGGTCTTGATCAGGATCAACAGATCAAAGGCGGTGCTCCAGTGACGCAGGTAGTAGAGGTCGTAGCTGAGCTTGAGTTCCGCCTCCTCAAGATTGGCCGCGTAAGGCGCACTCACCTGGGCCCAGCCACTCAGACCCGGCGGCATCCAGTGGCGCTTGCGGTAGTGGGGGATGCCCGCTTCAAGCTCCGCCTCAAGTTCGGGCCGCTCAGGACGCGGTCCGATCAGGCTCATGTCACCCCTCAGCACATTGATCAGCTGGGGGAGTTCATCAATTCGCACACGGCGCAGAAACCAGCCCACGCGAGTGATGCGCTGATCTCCCGGCTTCGTCCAGCTGACCTGGCCCTGGCTATCGGTCTGTTTCATGGTGCGCAGCTTGTAAAGCTGGAAGGTCTGACCCATCCAGCCGCTGCGGGCCTGGGAATAGAGCACAGGTCCTTGATCCTCGATCCAGATCAGCAGCACAACCAGGGCAATCAGGGGCGAGCTGGTCAACAGCAGCCCCAGGGCCACCGTCACATCGGCCGCGCGCTTGAGCTGACGCTGAACGCTGAGGGTGTTGCTCCAGGGCACATCGGCCAGGATCAGGGCATTTTCCGGCAATTGATTGGGCAGCAGCCGCTGCTGCCGCTGCTCCGCCATCTCCAGACTGGAGGGAAACGTGGTCTTACGGCGGCTCACCTGGCGACGCAACAGCAGGCGCACCAGCAGGGCCCAGACACTCATCCCAACCAGCAGAGCTGCCTGAATGCGGCGATGGCCGAGGGTGAACGTGACGGGCAGATTCAGCAGCCAGAACGCCAGCACCACGGACAACATCGTCGCCAGAGCCGCAGCGCCGAGACGCATCAGAACCTGCACCAAGCTCAGCCGGGGCAACCGCAGCAGCGTGTAACTGCCAAACAGCCAACTGAACGCCACATAGGCGATGCCGAAGGGCAACAACCAATCTGGATGGCCGAGCAGATGGATGGAGAAGAACAGATCGACAAGTACTACCGCAAGCACCAGACCCAGAAGATCAAACAGTGCACAGAGCGCAAGAACTTGGCGTGGCCGATGCCAGATCACTCAATCTCCAGGGTCAGTCAGGACAAAGGGAGCGCACAGGACTGACTCCCGTAGCAAGTTAGATCGAAATCGCCGCCATCAGGCTACCCATCTCCAGAGCCTGCAACCCATAATTCCAGCCCAGATTGCTCTTGATACCAGCCCTCTCCAGCGCCTGCTGCAAGGTGTCGGTGGTGAGCACTCCGAAAATCACCGGCACGCCGGTGCCGCGGGCCACGGCCGCCACTCCCTTGCTCACCTCCGCCACCACCACGTCGAAGTGGGGGGTGTCGCCGCGGATCACGGCACCGAGGGTGACCACCACCTGGTAGCGACCGCTGGCCGCCAGCCGCTGGGCCACCAGCGGGATTTCAAAGCTGCCAGGCACCCAGGCCACATCGAGCTGGGGACTGTCTGCGGAGGTATCGATGCCGTGTCGGGAGAGGCAGTCAAGACAGCCGCTCAGCAGCTTGCCTGTGACCAGATCGTTGAAACGGGCCACGACCACAGCGATCTTCAGGCCTGCGGTGTCGGTGAAGCGACCTTCAAAAACCGTCAAGGATTCAAACCACGAAGTAGCTCATGCCCCAGTTGAGCAGCACCAGGGCCACCCAGGCAGCGCCGCCGAGCAGGATCAGGCGGTTGGAGCGGCCGCTGTCCTCGGTGCTGGCGTACAGCACCGGCACCGCCACGATCAGGGCAAAGGACATCACCACCAGGGCCAGAACGGTGAGGGTGTTGAGGATCTGCATGGGTGAAGGGGCTCGCCGGCCATATCTGGCAGTGAGCGGATTCTCACACGAGCCCCCCGCGCCCCCGGCCCGGACGGGCGCCATCCTTCACAAGTTGTGGGGTTGGGCTGGGCTGGGGGCGGCTGCCTGCCTGCGGCGGGTGGCCGGGCAGAGACGACGGGGCATCCCCAGGTCTTCAGGAGTGCCCGGCTGGGCATGCTGCCTTCGAAAGGCTGGCCCAAGGGCGCCGTGATCCAGGACCTTGCGGCCCGATCCCGGGCTTCGCCGCCTCGAGCCGCTCCCGCCGAGATCCGCGGGACACACCAGTAGGCAGACCTTCAGACTGACTGCCCCGCAAGCGACCTCAGTGATTCGCCACGACCGCCATGCCGGGGCGAAGCCCCACCCGGCGACAGGCATGGGCGAGAGGAGCATCCCGGCCCCACCCTTGGGACGGGGTGCCTGGGGCGACGCTTCCGACGGCCCGCTCAGCGGCGCAGAAGACACCACCGATGGTGGCCCTTAAGATGGGAAGCCCCATCCCCAGTGTCATGGTGGCGCGCTCGGCGGCCCCTGCGGCCGCGCAACAGCTCTCCCTGGTGGCCGATCTGGGGCTGGTGGCACCGGCAGCGCCCCTTGTTCCCCAGGCGCCGGACTCAGGCGCCATCGAAGGGGATGACAACTCCGGCTTCGATGACGAGCGGCTGTGCGCCGATGCCGCCGCCCGACCGCGGCCGCGCCAGGGCCATGTCGAGGCCACGCCCCCGGCTGACGCCCTCCAGAGAGCCGACGATGACAAGGCCGTCGCGGGCGACGCCGCGGGAGCGAGGGGCGCAGAGCTCCCCGTGACTGAGGGGGGCGGGCCGGATTCCGATCTGCCGCGCTGGCACCATCACAGCCTGATCGATCCGGCCGCCCTGCCGCCGGTGCTGCGCCACTACGTCGAACTCAAGGCCGCCCATCCGGAGCGGGTACTGCTCTATCGCCTCGGCGATTTCTTCGAGTTCTTCTTCGAGGACGCGATCCTGCTCTCACGCCTGCTGGAGCTCACCCTCACCGGCAAGGAGGCCGGCAAGGCGGTGGGGCGGGTGCCGATGGCGGGCATTCCCCATCACGCCGCCGAGCGCTATTGCGCCGAGCTTGTGCGCCGCGGCCTCAGCGTCGCCCTCTGCGACCAGCTGGAGACCACCGCCGCCAAAGGGGCCCTGCTGCGCCGCGACATCACGCGCGTGCTCACCCCAGGCACCGTGCTGGAGGAGGGGATGCTGGCCGCCCGCCGCAACAACTGGCTGTGCGCCGTGGTGCTCGATCAGAGCGGCGGCCGCTGGGGGATGGCCGTGGCCGACGTCAGCACCGGCGAGTTCCGGGTCACCGAACGGCAGGGCAGCGGCGCCCTGCACCAGGAGCTGCTGCAGATGGAGGCGGCGGAAGTGATCTGGCCCTGCCCGAGCGAGCAGGGGGACCAGACACCGGCCTGGTGCCCCGACGGCCGACGGCTCACCCCCCTGGCCCGCTCCCCCTTTGAGGCCCCCCAGGCCCGGGGCCGCCTGCTGGCGCGCTTCCGCCTCGCCAGCCTCGATGGCCTCGGGCTCGGAGAGGTGCCCCTGGCGATGCGGGCGGCCGGCGGGCTGCTGGCCTATCTCGATGCCACCCAGCCGGGCGACGAGGAGCGCCCCCCGATCCCGCTGGACATGCCCACCGTCTGGCAGGCCGGCGACCAGCTGGTGCTCGATGCCCAGACCCGCCGCAATCTCGAACTCACCCGCACCCAGCTGGGCGGCTCCCTGCATGGCTCCCTGCTCTGGGCCCTGGATCGCACCGCCACCGCCATGGGCGGCCGCTGCCTGCGGCGCTGGATCGAAGCGCCCCTGGTGGATCGGGAGGCGATCCTGAGCCGGCAGGAGGCGGTGAGCGAGCTGGTGGACCACCGGCCCCTGCGCCTGTCCCTGCGCCGCTTGCTGCGGCCGATGGGCGATCTGGAGCGGCTGGCCGGCCGAGCCGGCGCCGGTAGTGCCTCCGCCCGCGATCTGGTGGCGCTCGCCGACGGCCTCGAACGGCTGCCGAGGCTGGCCTCTTTGGTGCGGGACTCCCGCAGTGCGCCGCTGCAGGCCCTGGGCCAACCCTGGCCGGAGTTGAGCTCCCTGGCGGCGGAGCTGCGCCATCAGCTGGTGGAGACGCCGCCGATGAGCCTCAGCGAAGGCGGTCTGATCCACAACGGCGTCGATGCGGTGCTCGATGGCCTGCGCAATCAGCTCGACGACCAGGAGCAGTGGCTGGCCGAACAGGAGTCCCTGGAACGCCAGGCCAGCGGCAACGCCAACCTTCGGCTCCAGTACCACCGCAGCTTCGGCTATTTCCTGGCGGTGAGCCGGGCCCGGGCCGCCGCCGTGCCGGAGCACTGGATCCGGCGCCAGACCCTGGCCAATGAGGAGCGCTTCGTCACTCCCGCCCTCAAGGGACGGGAAGGACAGATCCTGCAGCTGCGCGCCCGGGTCGCCCAGCGGGAATACGAGCTGTTCGTGGCCCTGCGCTCCCGGGTGGGGGAGCGGGCGGCGCCGATTCGCACGGCCGCCCGGCTCGTGGCCGAGCTCGACGCCCTCGCCTCTTTGGCCGAGGTGGCCGCCACCAGCGGCTATTGCCGGCCCGAGCTGGTGGAGGGCCGGGAGCTGCGGATCGAGGCCGGCCGCCACCCGGTGGTGGAGCAATTGCTGGTGGAGGAGCCCTTCACCGCCAACGATCTGGCCCTGGGGGGAGGCAGCCCGCCAGGGCCTGGCCTGCCCGGCAACCAGAACCTGCCGATCGACACGAATCGGATCCCGACGGCGTCCGGCGATGGCGGCGACACAACCGTGCCGGATCTGCTGGTGCTCACCGGCCCCAATGCCAGCGGCAAGAGCTGTTATCTGCGCCAGAGCGGCCTGCTGCAGCTGATGGCCCAGATCGGCAGCTGGATCCCGGCCCGCTCGGCGCGCCTCGGCATCGCTGATCGCATCTTCACCCGGGTCGGCGCCGTCGACGACCTGGCCAGCGGCCAGTCCACCTTCATGGTGGAGATGACCGAAACCGCCAACATCCTGCACCACGCCAGCGAGCGCTCCCTGGTGCTGCTCGATGAGATCGGGCGTGGCACCGCCACCTTCGATGGCCTCTCGATCGCCTGGGCCGTGGCCGAACACCTGGCCAGCGCCATCGGCGCCCGCACGATCTTCGCCACCCACTATCACGAGCTCAATGAACTGGCCGCGCTGCTGCCCAACGTCGGCAACGCCCAGGTGCTGGTGCAGGAGACCGGCGACGACCTGGTGTTCCTGCATCGGGTGAGCCGCGGCGGCGCCAGCCGCAGCTACGGCATCGAGGCGGCCAGGCTGGCCGGTGTGCCTCCGGCCGTGGTGCTGCGGGCCCGCCAGGTGCTCGGCCGCATCGAGGCGAACAGCCATGTGGTGGTGGGGCTGGAGCCTTCGGAGCCGGCGGAACAACCGCTCAAGTGATCGGCATCCCGTTGTTTCGGCTGAGCAAGAACGCCGTGAACATCTGAGTGCCAGCGGGAAACGAACCTGTCGAGGGGGCCCGGTGCAGGTTGTTCAGCGAACCCTTGGGACCTGGCCGGATCAGCCGCCCTGTCCCTGGCGATCCAGCCAGGCCCGCCGCAGCAGGGCATTGACACTGGCCGCCACCAGGCCGGCACCGCCGCGGCTCCCCTCCAGGCGGATCTGGGGCAGATCACTGGCCGCCAGCAACGCCTTGCTCTCCATCACACCCACGAAACCCACCGGCATCCCCACCACCAGGGCCGGCCGGGGCGAGCCGGCAGCCACTCGCTCCAGTAGCCGCACCAGAGCCGTGGGGGCGCTGCCGATCAGCACCACGGCACCGGGGTGGGCCTCCAGGGCAAGATCCAGACCCGCCGCCGCCCGGGTGCCGCCCTCAGGAGCCGTGGCGGGGGCCCAATCGAGCACCGAGAACACGCCCACCCCGAGGGTTCGCTGGGCCATCGGGGCCACGGCCGCCGCCGCCATGGCCGTGTCAGCCAGGATCGGCACCCCGGCCAGCAGGGCATCCAGCCCCAGATCACAGGCTCCGGCAGAGAAGCGCACCGCAGACGCCAGGGTGAGGTCACCGCTGCTGTGCACCAGGCGCTCCACCACCTGCCGCTCCAGCGGTGTCAGGCCTTCCAGCACGCCTGTGGGCTCCAACCAGCCGTGAATCCGACGGAGGCTCTCTGTGAAGATCAGATGGTCCAGGGTTGGAGCGGCGGTTGCAGCGGGCCCAACCTATGGAGCAGCCGGCTCTGGGGCAGCGGCTTGACGACGATGAAGCCCGGCTTCAACAGAGCGTCCCACCGTTCCGACGGCAGGAACGCCACGGCCCGGGGCTGCAGCGGCACGGACATCGCGGCCTCGATCGCCACGTCAGCCGATGGAACTGGCCCCGCGACCCGGAGCTGCTGACGATCGAGCCACGCGGCTGCCCCTGGCGCCAGCCCGCCCAGCAGCGGAGGCATCACGTCTGGCCAGCGTCCGTTCGGACTCGCAGCCAGTTCCAAGCCCCGACTGGAGCAAGCCCTTGAAGCGTTCAGGGCCTCCGGGAACGCGACGATGGGGTGGAGCTTGCAGGGGCCTCTGCCACCCAGACCGGAGCCGCAGGCCTTCGATGAACCCACCCCAGAACCATCCCCAGCCACCCGGGATCCCGACGTCCGCGGCCCACTCCCAGATCAGCCGATCGGGTAGGCCAGGCAGCAACCCAGCGCGATCGTCCAACGATTCCGCATCGAAGCCGGGCTTGCAGCCAACAGCCCCATACGGCACCCGTGACGCAAGACTTGATCCGGTTCCAGGTCGTGGGCCCCACCAGCCAGGCCCCCGTCCTGCCTGGCCAACCCGGCAAGCCATGCCTGCCGCATCCCCCCTCCAGCCTCAGAGCCATCCCTGATGCCCATCCATCTCTACTGGGGCGATGACGAGGCCGCCCGCCATCGGGCGGTGGAGGCCCTGGTGAGCAAGCTGGTGGAGCCGGCCTGGGCGGCCATCAACCTCAGCCGCCTCGATGGCAACGACATCAGCCAGGCGGCCCGGGCCCTTGAGGAGGCCCGCACCCCACCCTTCGGTAGCGGCGCCCGGGTGGTGGTGGTGCAGCGCAGCCCCTTCTGCAACCAGTGCCCGGCCGAGCTGGCCGAACAACTGGAGGCCAGCCTGGAGCTGGTGAGCGAAAGCTGCCATCTGCTGCTGGTCAGCTCCGGCAAACCCGATGCCCGGCTGCGCACCACCAAGGCCCTGAAGAAAGTGGCCCAGGAGCACAGCTTCCAGCTGCCAGCCATCTGGGATGGGGGCGGCCAGGTGGAGCTGGTGCTGCGCACCGCCCGCGACCTCGGCCTGAAGCTGGAAGCCGCCGCCGCCGAGGCCCTGGCCGAGATCATCGGCAGCGACAGCACCCGCCTGGAAAGCGAACTGGAAAAGCTGAGCCTGTACCAGCAGGGGCGCGACCCAGCCGCCGCCATCGATCTCCAGTCGGTGGAAGCCCTGGTGGGGGGCCGCAGCACCAGCAGCCTCGCCGTCGGCGATGCCCTGCTGGCGGGCCAGCCGGCCGAGGCCATCGCCCTGGCCGATGCCCTGCTGGCGGCCAACGAACCGGCCCTGAGGATCGTGGCCTCGCTCAGCAGTCAGATCCGCGGCTGGCTCTGGGTGGCCCTGCTGGAAAAGACCGGTGAACAGGACGTGGCGGTGATCGCCAAGGCGGCCGGCATCGGCAACCCCAAACGCATCTATGTGATGCGCAAACAGATCCGCGGCAAGGCCCCGAGCCAGCTCCTGGCCTTGCTGAGCCGATTGCTGGAGGTGGAAATGGCGCTCAAGCGGGGCAGCGATCCAGGCGAAGCCTTCCGCGATGGCTTTCTACTGGCCGCCCCTCGACCCGGAGGTGCGCCGGGGGGCCGGCCCCGATAATCAGAGCCAACACCGCAACAGCAACGGGGATGGGCCTGCTGGTTCAGAAATTCGGCGGCACCTCGCTGGCGGATGTGGAACGCATCCAGGCCGTGGCCCGGCGCATCGCCGCCTGCCGCCAGCAGGGCCATGAGCTGGTGATCGTGGTCTCGGCCATGGGCCACACGACCGATGAGCTCACCGCTCTGGCGCGCGCGATCAGCGCCCAGCCCCATCAGCGGGAGATGGACATGCTGCTGGCCACCGGCGAGCAGGTGTCCATCGCCCTGCTGTCCATGGCCCTGCAGGAACTGGGCGTACCGGCCGTGTCGATGACAGGCACCCAGGCCGGCATCATCACCGAATCGGCCCATGGCCGGGCCCGCATCCTCGAGGTGCGCACCGAACGGCTGCGGCGTCTGCTCGAGGACGGCCAGGTGGTGGTGGTGGCCGGCTTCCAGGGCACCAGCAGCGGCGCCTGCGGCACCCCCGAGATCACCACCCTGGGCCGGGGCGGCTCCGACACCTCGGCCGTGGCCCTGGCCGCAGCCCTGGGAGCCGAAGCCTGTGAGATCTTCACCGATGTGCCCGGCGTGCTCACCACCGATCCGCGCAAGGTGAGTGATGCCCAGCTGATGGAGTCGGTGAGCTGCGATGAAATGCTGGAGCTGGCCAGCCTGGGGGCGGCGGTGCTGCATCCGCGGGCCGTGGAGATCGCCCGCAACTACGGCGTGCCCCTGGTGGTGCGCTCCAGCTGGAGCGATGCCCCCGGCACCCGGCTCACCAGTGGCCATCCCAGGGCCTGCGGGCCCGAGGGCCTGGAACTGGGCAAACCGGTGGATGGCGCCGAACTCGAGCTGCACCAGGCGGTGCTGGCCCTCACGGACGTGCCTGATCGGCCCGGCGTGGCGGCCCAGTTGTTCGAGGCCCTCGGCGCCGCTGAACTGAATGTGGACCTGATCGTGCAGGCCAGCCAGGACGGGGGCAGCAACGACATCGCCTTCACCCTGGCCGAAGCCGATCTGGAGCGGGCGAGCGGGGTCTGCCGCCAGGTGCTGGCCGCCATGGGCGCCGAGGCTGCCGTGTTGAGCGGTGAGGCGGACATGGCCAAAATCAGCATTTCCGGCGCCGGCATCCTCGGGCGCCCCGGCGTCGCCGCGCGCCTGTTCGACACCCTGGCCCGCCTGGGCATCAAC
This sequence comes from Synechococcaceae cyanobacterium, assembly GCA_947378425.1. GTDB lineage: Bacteria > Cyanobacteriota > Cyanobacteriia > PCC-6307 > Cyanobiaceae > Cyanobium. The sequence goes on along the minus strand of CANCJV010000001.1, from coordinate 114,628 downwards.
CTGCGCCTGATCGCCACCAGCGAGGTGAAGGTGAGCTGTGTGGTGGCCGGCCGTGAGGGATCCAAGGCCCTGCGGGCCACGGCCGAGGCCTTTGAGCTGCAGGAACGGCAGGTGCGTCACCAGCCACTGGGCTGCCAGCTGGCCGATCCAGCCGTGCGCGGCGTCGCCCTCGATCGCGACCAGATTCAGGTCACGGTGCGGCACGTGCCGGACCAGCCCGGCAGTGCGGCGGCGGTCTGCCGCACCCTGGCGGAGGCCACGATCAGCGTCGATGCGATCGTCCAGTCCGAGCGCACCCACACGATGGGGCAACAGCTGAGCCGCGACATGAGCTTCGTGCTCAAACGGGACGATCTGCGGCGCGCCGAGGAGGCTCTGGCGCCGCTGCTGCTGCAGTGGCCCGAGGCCTGCGTGGAGGAGGGTTCCGCCATCGCCCGGGTCAGCGCCGTCGGTGCGGGGATGCCCTGCCGTCCAGGCACTGCCGCCCGCATGTTCCGCGCCATCGCTGAGGCCGGCATCAACATTGAACTGATCGCCACCAGTGAGATCCGCACCAGCTGCGTGGTGCCGGAGTGCGATGGCGTACGGGCGCTGCAGGCCGTGCATGCGGCCTTCGCCCTGGGCGGCGTGCTGGAGCACCGGGCCGAGGGCACGGAGGCGCCAGGTCCCTGAAAGCTCTGACCAACAGCCTCCGACAGCTCAGGGAACCATCAGAGCGCTGTCCCTGCGACCGTCCAGGATCAGGGCCTTGCCGTTGATCGGGCCCTTCGGAGGTTTCTGCGGATGGTCGCCACGGAACGCCACGTCCGCGTCTGCATTCCCCATCACTTCCGGGAAGCCGTCGATCACCGCAGATACGGCTCCCAGAGGCCAGGGAGCCGACTGGCCCGCTGCCTCGCCCTGGGCCGCTGCCTGGCGGCGCTGCTGGATCTGCAGCGCAGCCGCGAGCAGGCGCAGCTGGGAATCGCCCGCAGCACCATCGACCATTTCCACGGCCTGGCGGACGCCGACACGGTCGGGAGCGTGCGGCTGGAGATCCATGTCTGCAGCGATGGCCGCCACCAGCTCGATGAGGTGTTGGACCATTTCAACGGGCAGATCCACCGCCACCACCTCGACCTGGCCGATCCGCGCCAGCTGGCCCTGGCCGCCCGCGACCTGCTGATTCATCACCCGCAACCGGCGGATCTCAACCTCTATCTCGAGGACGACCTGGTGATCAGCGACCGTCACTATCTCGACAAGATGGCCTGGTTTCAGGAGCTGGCTGAGCACCGGATGGTGCTGATGCCCCATCGCTATGAACGCTTGGATCGTGACGGCGTGGGGGTGCTGCTGGTGGACGGCCCACTGCGGCCTGACTTCATCGGCCGGTTCACGACCCCTCGCCGCAACGCGCTGCAGGGTCACTGGCGCGCCGGCCCGGCAGTTCATTTTGACGTGGCCGCCAATCCCCACTCCGGCAGCTTCTGCCTCAGTCGTGCTCAGGTCCAACAACTCAAAGGACTGGAGCTGCCGAACCAGGGCTTCATCGGACCGATGGAAACAGCGGCCACCCTGACGGTGCTGGGCCATTTTCCGGTACTGAAACCAGCGCTGCCGCAGTGGCGCTTTCTGGCGGTGGAACATGGCCATCCCGTCTTTCGAGACCTGTGGCAGACCAGGGTCCACGGCGGCCCGGAGCCATCCCAGCAGCCTGAGGCCAAAGCCAGGCGCATTCAGTTCCTGGGCCCATGAACCCAGGGATTTGCCATCCCGATCAGGCTCAATCCAATTCGACAGTGATGGGCGCAGCCATTGATGGCCGGCCCAGGGATCGCAGCCTTGGCCATCAACAGGCTTGAACTATCCGCAGAGCCCTGCTGCGGCCGCTGGAGCCGAGCATCTGCCGAAACCTTCCTGACAACTTGAGCTCGACCCCCTGGATCCACGAGGCTGCGGCCTGGATGAGCTGGCGCCAGCAACGCTGCGCACCACCCTCCCAGCTGACAAGACTGGAAATCTCGACGCAAGGCCACAGGGAGCTGCACGACATCAGCAAGCTGCTGGCTGGCCTCTGGTCAGAGCTGATCTCAGGATGGCGGGAGGGCTTGAACTGGGACAACTTGAATGTGGCCAACAGGTGGTCCACAACAGGCTGAACCGCCTGCAGCCAACCCTCGGGCCACTCCCCGACGGACAGCGTCAGGCCCTGCCCACCAACTTTTGGCGCAGATTCTTGATGCGATCGCGCAGGTTGGCCGCCTCCTCGAACTCGAGATTCTTGGCGGCGCTCTTCATCTTGTCCTCCAGCTGGCTGATCAGCTCCGGCAGGGCATCGAGCGACACTTCATTGTGCTCAGCCTGCTCAACGGCCTGATCCAGCTGATCATCATTGAGCCGCCGCGATGTCTCCAAGAAGGTGAGGATTGAATTGCCGGCACGCTTGCCGGCGGGGGACGGCGTGATGCCATGGCGCAGGTTGTAGGCGTGCTGAATGGCACGGCGCCGCTCGGTTTCGGAAATGGCCCTGGCCATCGAATCGGTGAGATTGTCGGCATAGAGCAGGGCCTTGCCATCCACATGGCGGGCGGCTCGACCGATGGTCTGAATCAGGGAGCGCTCAGCCCGCAGGAAGCCCTCCTTGTCCGCATCCAGAATGGCCACCAGGGAGACCTCCGGCAGATCCAGTCCTTCGCGCAGCAGGTTGACACCAACCAGCACGTCGTATTCGCCATTGCGGAGATCCTGAAGGATCTCGATGCGTTCGATCGAATGGATCTCGGAGTGCAGATAGCGAACCTTCACGCCATTCTCGGCCAGATAATCGCTGAGGTCTTCGGCCATGCGCTTGGTCAGGGTGGTCACCAGCACCCGCTCCTGGCGATCCGCCCGCAGCCGGATCTCACCGAGCAGATCGACCACCTGGCCATCGCTGGGCCGCACCTCCACGATCGGATCCAGCACCCCGGTGGGGCGGATCACCTGCTCGGCCACGTGTCCCTCGCTCTGGGCCAATTCCCAGGATCCGGGGGTAGCGCTGACAAAGATCGTCTGCTTGGCTTTCTGCCAGAACTCCTCCCCCTTGAGCGGCCGGTTGTCAGCAGCACTGGGCAGACGGAAACCGTGCTCGATCAGCACCTGCTTGCGGCTCTGGTCGCCGTTGTACATCGCCTGCAACTGGGAGCAGGTGACATGGCTCTCATCGATCACCAACAGCCAGTCATCGGGGAAGTAATCGATCAGGCATTCGGGCGGCGTTCCCGCCTCGCGCCCGGCCAGATGACGTGCATAGTTCTCGACGCCGTTGCAGTAACCCACCTGCTCCAGCATCTCCAGGTCATAGGTGGTGCGCTGCTCCAGCCGCTGGGCCTCGAGCAGCCTGCCCTGGAGGTTGAGCACATCGAGCCGTTCGCGCAATTCTCCCCGGATCTCCTTGATCGCCCCCTGCAGACGCTCCTTCGGCGTGACGAAGTGCTTGGCCGGATAAATGTTGATCGACTCAAGGCTCTGCAGAATCTCGCCCGTGGTGGGATCCACATAGCGGATCGCCTCCACTTCATCACCGAACAACTCAATTCGCACCAGCCGATCTTCATAGGCCGGCCCGATTTCGAGCACATCCCCCCGCACCCTGAAGCGACCCCGGGAGATCTCGACATCATTGCGGGAGTACTGGTTGTTCACCAGCTCCCGCAGGGAACCACGCAGATCGAGACTTTCGCCGACCTGAAACTTGACCGCCGCCTTGAGATATTCCGAAGGGATACCCAGGCCGTAGATGCAGCTGATCGAGGCCACCACAATCACATCGCGCCGCTCGAACAGAGAGCGGGTGGCCGAGTGCCGCAGCATGTCGATCTCTTCATTGATCGAAGCTGTCTTGGCGATATAAGTATCAGAGACCGGCACATAGGCCTCTGGCTGGTAATAGTCGTAATAGGAGATGAAATATTCAACCGCGTTATTCGGGAAAAACTCACGCAGCTCATTGCACAGCTGGGCCGCCAGGGTCTTGTTATGGGCCAGCACCAGGGTCGGCCGACCGGTGCGGGCGATCACATTGGCAATCGAGAAGGTCTTGCCGGTGCCGGTGGCGCCGAGCAGGGTCTGATAGGGATCGCCTGCATCGACCCCAGCCACCAGGGTCTCGATGGCGGTGGGCTGATCTCCCTTGGGTTCGTAGGGGGCGTGGAGCTGAAAAAGCATCCGCCCATTCTGGGGCCGCAGGCCCGGATTGCGAGGCGGAGGAGAACCGCCAGACCGCCCTTGCCGCTGCCCCTGGGCAACTCGAACCCGCAGGCCGGCGGCGACCACGGGCCAGGCCGAGCCGAAACAAAACCCCTGCCAGCCCGATGCAGGGCCGACAGGGGGATTGGGAACGCCGGGAGCCGATCAGGCGAATCAGCCCATCAGGCGACGGACCCGGAGAGCATCTGGGCCACTGCCCTGGTGAGGGGCACTTCCAGGCCCAGCACCTTGAGGATGAAATAGCTGAGCACGCTATAAACCAGGGCGCCCAGGGCGGCGCTCACCAGTCCGTTCTTGAGCTGGAAGCCCTGGATGAGCCAGGCCGCCAGACCGAACAGGATGATCGTGATCAGCCAGTTGAACAGGAACGAGATCGGCCCGATCAGGCCGCCAAGGGACGTGATTGCCCAGAGCGGCGCCAGCAGAAGCTTGAGCGGCCAGACCAGCAGCGTGCCCAGCAGTCCGATCACAACCGCTGACAGCAGGGCGATCGGGAAGCTGGCCATCTCCACCCCCAGGGGCAACCTCGCAACGAGAAGCAGGATCAGAGCCCGGATGGGCCATTGCAGCAGCCAGATGAGCGCTCCCATGGTTTGGCCGTGAGGATTCAGATCAGCAACCTAGGCAGGGCAAGCCCGACGTTCAACGACCTGTCGCATTCGGGAGTGACCAGCCTCAGCACGCGACCCAAAGGCCCTCAGCGAACCAGACCATCAGCGAACGAGGCAACCAGGGCGCCTGTGGGTTGACTCCGCGCCGCTCAGGCGCGGCGGACGACGGTGCCGGCCACCGGGGTGATCGCTTCCCGCAGGCCACGCACCACGGCCACCATCGCCAGTTCATCGCTGAGCCGGTTCACGGCCGTGCCGACGCCGACGCCGGCGGCTCCGGCCGCCAGGGCCAGGGGCACGGTGGCGCTGGAGAGACCGGAGGCGCACAGCACCGGGCAAGCCAGCTCGGCGGCGGCAAGAGCACGGCTGATGGCATGGGCTGCGGCCAGGGTGGGGGCGGCCTTCTCGATCAGGCCGAGCACCCCGGCGCTGAAGGGACGGGCACTGGTACCGCCCTCGGTCTGGATCAGATCGGCGCCAGCCGCCACCAGATCCAGCGCCAGCTGTTCCTGCTGATCGAGAGGCAACACGTGGGGCACGGTCACCGAAAGCACCACCTGGGGCAACAGCTCCCGGGTGCGGCGGGTGAGCGCCAGCACCTCGGCGGCCTCGAAGATGCGGCCCTGGGCATAGAAGGCATCGAAGTTGCCGATCTCCACCAGATGGGCGCCGGCGGCGACGGCAGCCGGAAACAGCTCGGGATCGACAGCGGAGACGCAGATCGGCAGACCGGGAGCCGCCTTGGCCACCTGGCGCACCAGCTCTGGATCACAGGCGATGTCGACCAGATCGGCGCCACCGGCGGCGGCGGCGCGGGCGATGGCCAGCACGGAGGGGCCGTCATGATTGGTCAGGCCAGCGATGACCTTGAGCAGGCGGCGTTCCTCGATGGCGCGGGCCAGGGGGGAGGGCAGGCTGGAAAGACGCGTCATCGACGGCGAGCGGAATGGCTGAGCCGATTCTCCCATCCGAAGCCAGCAGGGAGCCGGCCCGCTGGAGCGCCGAGCATCACCGGCTGCATCGCCATCTGCGGCGCCATCCCCAGCTGCTGCCCCAGGGTGCTTCCCTGCTGCTGGCGATTTCGGGCGGCCAGGACTCGATGGCGATGCTGGGCCTGCTGCGGGATCTGCAACCGCTGCATGACTGGACGCTGCGGCTGTGGCACGGCGACCACGGCTGGCGGGCCGAGGGCAGCCGCCAGGCTCAGGAGCTGGCGAGCTGGGCCCAGGCCCAGGGCCTGGCCCTGCAGGGCGAGCGGGCCCCGGTCAGCGACGGTGCCGCCGAGGGCACTGGCAATCGCGAAGCGATCGGCCGCCAGTGGCGCTACGAATGCCTGGCGCGGGAGGCGCTGCGGCAAGGCTGCCGCCGGGTGCTCACCGCCCACACCGCCAGCGACCGGGCCGAAACCGTGCTGCTGAATCTGGCCCGCGGCAGCCATCGGCGCGGCCTCGCCAGCCTCAGGGCCAGCCGCCCGCTGTCCTGCCCCGCCGGCCAGCGACAGACTGACGAGCCGCAAAGCGAGCCCAGCTTGCTGCTGGTGCGGCCGCTGTTGCTCTTTTCCCGGGCTGATACGGCGCAAATCTGCCGGCAACAGGGGCTGCCGATCTGGCAGGACCCCAGCAATGACGACGAACGGCTCAGCCGCAACCGGGTGCGCACGGCGGTGCTGCCGGTGTTGGAAGCCCTGCATCCAGGGGCCAGCCTGCGCATCAGCGCCCAGGCGGAACGGTTGGCGGCGGAACTGGAACAGCAGCGTGAGGTGCTGGATCTGGCCCTGGTCGCCCTCCGCGACGCCAGCGATCCAGTTGGGCTGACGCTGGTGCGACCAGGCCTGCTGGCGCTGTCGGCGGCGGGACAAGGACGGCTGCTGCAGCACTGGCTGGCGGGGCACACGGGCCGCTGCCTCGAGAGTCAGCCCCTTGAGATCCTGCTTGCCCGGCTAGCCCCCGAGCGGGGCCCTGGCCTGCTCAACCTGGCGGATCGCTGGCAACTGGTCTGGGATCGGACCACACTGAGACTGATCCGAGCCGTTGAAAGCCATGGCTGACTCTGCTGATCACAGCAATCCCACGGAGCGCTATTCAGCCATCGAGCAGGCCTATTGCGCTGATCAATGGGGCGAGGTGATCGACCAGGGCCAGAACCTGCTGCGGGAGATCCCCCGCTCCAGTGCCCCCGTGCCCGTGGGGCTGAAGGAACGGGTGCAACTGCTGATGGCCCATGCCCATCTCTATGGCTTCAACGAACGGGACGTCGCCGTGGAGCTCTACAGCGACGTGCTCCACAGCAACGCTGAGCTGCCCCTGCGCCAGATCGCCGAACAGGGCCTGCAGCATTGCGCTCTGCCGAAGCAGGTGGACCCGGTGGTGATCGCAGCCGGCACGGAGGAGGGGACATCACCAGGGCCAGCGGCCGCAGCAACCGCGGCAGCCCCGAGCCAGGCAGGGAGCCAACACCAGACACCCGCTTCGCTTCAACCCGACGCCGGCGAGCTGAGCGGGACGGCACTGGTCTCCCAGAATCTCAACGTGACGGCGGACGCCGACCGGGCCGCAGCCCTGGACCGCGTGACAGCCCTGGCACCGGAGAGCCCTGAAGCTGCAGCCGCGACTCCAGCAGCCCCGTCTTCAGCAGCCACCGGCTCCATGGCGATGCCCTGGTTGGCGACCGGCGCCATGGCAGCCCCGGCCGCTGCCGCCGCACCATCGGCGTCGGCGCCAACCCCCTGGGCCACGGTGGTGACCGAGCTGGCACCTGCGGAGCCGGCTCCGTCGCCTGAAGCACTGAAGGCGGCGGTGGAAGCCCAGCCGGGGGCGGCAACCAGCGAGGCCTTCGCACCGGCAACGCAACCCAGCCCCCCTGCGGAGCACCCCAAGGACCGGGAGGTCACCCTGATCCCGGAGGTTGTCGATGAACCGGAACTGTTCGAGGTCCACCAGGCTGACCCGCGGCTGGCCGAAGAACTGGACCTGACGGTGATGGAGCCGGAATCGCCCATCGCCGTGACCGCCGCCGAGATCGTCGAGCTGCCCAGCACCAGCCTCTCAGCGGCGGCAGCGATCGCCAGTGCTGCCATCCTTGGGGCCACTGCAGCCCCGGCGGCCGCAGCCGCAACGCCAACACCCCTGGCCTGGCCGGAGTCGCAGGCGATCCCGGCAAAGCTCGAACCGGATTCCACCCCTCGCAACAAGCAGAGCACAGCTCCGGGCAAACCCCAGAGCCTGCTCTCCATGCCCAATGCAGCATCCGACGCCACGAAAGAATCGGACGTGCTCTGCGAGCTGTTCAGGAATCCTCCTGTCCCGGTGAAAGAGGAGGACCACGAACTGCTGCTGGGGTTGCTGCAGGTGTTGGTGAGTGCCGATTCAGCCGGCGACGGCGGCTGAGCGACGGCGACGCACCCGGCCGCTGAGCTCGGGTTCGGACTCTTCAGCCACAACCTTCGCCGCCGCCACGGGGGCCGGGGTTGCGGCCGCCGTCACCAGCTGGCGAGGGGCAGGCTGCTCGCTGCGAACCTGGCGCACAACCTCGCGGGAGCCGGCGTCGCGGACACTGCCGTCACGACCGCCGCCGTCACGAGCACCGCCATCGCGGCGACCGCGGGGTGCAGGCCTGGTGTCGGGCTCGCTGTCAGCCCGGCCCTTGTAGGCGGGCGTGCCGGCGGGAGCCGGCTGCACCAGACAGATGATCAGGGGATCCACCTGCAGCTCACGGCGCAGGCGACGCTGCAGGCCGACCTCCACTTCGCGCTGTACCCCCACCCAGTCGACGTCGGGGGCCTTGCCACCGGTGTTGCGCGACAGCTGGTTCCAGCGGTTCTCGAGCACCCAGCCGATTTCCCGTTCAGCCCAGACCGAGAGCTTGCGGGGATCGGCGCTGGTCACAACGCCACGCAGATTCACCCGGGGCGGCGCTGCCATCACGCCGTCGGTGGTGATCACAGCCAGAAGGGTGATGACACCATCTTCAGCCAGTTGCTGACGCTCCTTGAGCACCCGGGCATCGACGATGCCGTTACGGGAGGCGTCGAGCAATTCGATGCCGGCCTTCACCGGCTCGCCCCTGCGAATCGAATCGGGGGTGAGTTCCACCACATCACCGTTGTCGATGATCAGGGTGTGATCGACGGGAATCCCCATCGAGTGGGACGTCTTGGCGTGGGCCACGAGCATGCGGTGTTCGCCGTGCACGGGCACGAAGAACTTGGGCCGCACCAGGGCCAACATCAGCTTCTCGTCTTCCTGGAAGCCGTGACCGGAGACATGGATGCCCTCACCCTTGCCGTAGACCACCTTGGCGCCCATCATCATCAGCCGGTCGATGGTGTTGACCACCGAAATCGTGTTGCCGGGAATCGGGCTGGCGGAAAAGATGATCGTGTCGGTGGACTTCACCTGCACCTGGGGATGTTCAGCGCGGGAAATCCGGCTCAGGGCCGCCAGGGGCTCGCCCTGACTGCCGGTCATCAGCAGCAGGGTTTCGCGATCGGGCAGATCGCGGATCTGCTTGATCGGCACAAACAGGTCATCGGGACAGCGCATGTAGCCCAGTTCGCGCGCCTTGGCGATCACGTTGAGCATGGAGCGGCCCAGCAGACCCACCTTGCGGCCATTCTTCATGGCCAGCTCAAGGATCATCGCCACGCGATGGATCGAGCTGGCGAAGGTGGTGATGATCACCCGTCCTTCCGCCTGGGAAATGTGGCGATCAAGGTTCGGGAAAACGGAGCGCTCCGGCGGTGCAAACCCGGGCAGCTCAGCGTTGGTGGAGTCACTGAACAGACAGAGCACACCCTGCTCGCCGTAGTGGGCCATGCGCTGGATGTCGAAGGTTTCGCCATCCACAGGCGTGTGGTCGAACTTGAAATCGCCGGTGAACACAATCACGCCCACCGGTGTGGTGATCGCCAGCGAGAAGCTGTCGGCCATCGAGTGGGTGTTGCGGATGAACTCCACCTTGAAGTGCTGACCCACATGCACCACGTCCCTGGGGCCGACGGTCTGGATCGTGGTGCGATCCGTGACACCCGCCTCCTCCATCTTGCCCTGGAGCATGGACATCGCCAGCCGCGGGCCGTAGATAATTGGAATATTGAAGTTCTTGAGGTGGTGAGGAATGCCGCCGATGTGATCTTCGTGGCCATGGGTGACAACCATGCCGCGGATTCGCTTCTGATTCTCGCGCAGATAGCTGGTGTCAGGCATCACCACGTTGACGCCATGCATGCCATCGCTGGGGAAGGCAAGGCCGGCGTCGACCAACATCAGGTCGTCGCCGTATTCAAAAACACAGGTGTTCTTGCCAATCTCGTGCAGGCCGCCAAGGGGAATCACCCTCAGGCAAGGCTGTTTCGTTTGAGCTGTCTGACCTTGACCGTTCTGACTTGTCATGAAGGGATAACCGGATAATTCGTTCGTGAAGGAGGTTGTGGCGTAGCGGGAAGCAAGCCTTGGCGTCAGGTGGGACGCAGGGCAGCCAGGACCGAATGCAATCGTTGTCTCACTTCAGGCTCAGCAGGGAGGAGGGGCAAACGGGGCGCGCCAACAGGCCAGCCGGCGATCTCAAGGGCGGCTTTGACCGGCACGGGATTGGTGGTGCAGAACAGGGCTTTGCACAGCGGCAACAGTTGCTCGTGCAGGGCCAGGGCGGCAGTGTTCTCACCCGCCAGGAAGGCCTGCACCATGGCGCGGATCTCGGGACCGGCCAGATGGCTGGCGACACTCACCACCCCAGCCGCCCCGACGGCCAGCATCGGCAGGGTGAGCGCGTCATCACCGCTGTAGATGGACAGGCGATTGCCGCAGAGAAGCCGCAGCTGGCTCACCTCTTCGGTGGTGCCACTGGCGGCCTTGAAACTGATCACATTGCGGCAATCGAGCAGGCGGGCGACGGTTTCCGGCGCCAGGCTGCAGCCGGTGCGGCTGGGGATGTTGTAAAGCATCAAGGGCAGCTCAGGCGCCGCGGCCGCCACCGCCCGGAAATGGGCCTCCAGCCCATCCTGGGGTGGCTTGTTGTAATAGGGCACCACCACCAGCGCCCCATCGGCACCCAGGGCCGCCGCCTCACGGGTGGCCTCCACCGCTTCGGCGGTGCAGTTGCTGCCGCTGCCCGCCAGCAGGGGAGCGCGGCCCGCCACGGCCTCCTTGACGGCGGCAAACAGCTGATGTTGCTCCTGCCAGCTCAAGGTGGGGGATTCGCCCGTGGTGCCGCAGAGCACCAGGCCATCGGATCCATGGGCCACCAGGTGCTCGGCCAGGCGGGCCGCCAGCTCCAGGTCAACCGCCCCGTCGGCGCTGAACGGCGTGACCATGGCGGTGATCACCCGACCAAAGGGAGCCTGGGCACAGGGGCTGGTGGGGAAAGCGGTGCTCAAACCGCACCTCCTTGATCCTGCTGCGCTCCGGCGATCAACAGTTCAGCGATCTGGATGGCATTGAGGGCCGCTCCCTTGCGGATCTGATCGCCGCAGAGCCAGAGTTCAAGGGCATGGGGCTCACTGAGATCCTGGCGGATCCGGCCAACCGCCACCGGATCGCGTCCGGTGACATCGGTGGGCATCGGGAATCGATTGGCGTCGAAGTCTTCGATCAGCTCCACCCCCGGCGCCACCGCCAGCAGGGCCCGGGCTTCCTCCACCGGGAAGGACTCCTCGAACTCGATGTTCACGGCTTCGGAATGGGCCCGCAGCACCGGCACCCGCACACAGGTGGCGGAGAGGCGCAGATTCGGCAGGGCCATGATCTTGCGGGTTTCGTTGATCATCTTCAACTCCTCTTCGCAGTAACCGTTGGCCTGCATCGGTGAGTTGTGCAGGAACAGATTGAAGGCCAGCGAATGGGGCAGCACCTCGCTGACCGGCTCGCCGCCATCAAGCACCGTGCGGCTGAGCTGGCGCAGTTCCTCCATGGCCCGGGCACCGGCGCCACTGGCGGACTGATAGGTGCTCAGCACCACGCGCCGGATCGGCCGCCGCGCCGCCAGGGGAGCCAGGGCCACGGTCAGCAGGATCGTGGTGCAGTTGGGGTTGGCGATGATGCCCTGGTGCGCAAAGGCGGCCTGGGGATTCACCTCAGGCACCACCAGGGGCACCGCCGGATCCATGCGGAAGGCACTGGAGTTGTCAATCACCACGGCACCGGCGGCCGCGGCCCGGGGTGCCCACTGACGGGAGACGGAGCCGCCGGCCGAGGCCAGCACCAGATCCACACCGTCGAAACAGCCCTCCTCAACCGGCTGGACCGTGAGGCTCTCGTTCCGCCAGCTCAGAGTGGCGCCGGCGGAACGGGGCGAGGCCAGCACCGTGAGCTCGCTCACGGGGAAGGAACGCTCCTTCAGCAGCTGCAGCAACTCCTGGCCGACCGCCCCGGTGGCTCCGAGCACAGCCACCTTCAGAGGCCGGCGGGGCAGGCCACCGGGACAGGCAGTGCGGAGATCGGCGGAGGGGCTTGCGGAAGAGGCGGTCAACGGAAGGGACGGATTGGAAACAGGACTGTCAGAGACCGAAAGGGCAGGGGACGGAGAAAGCTGCGCTTGGATCCTGGAAAAGAGGCAACGGCGAGGCCTGGCCTGTTGCGGCTTGATGCATTGAGTCCGGTGCCGGATAACTCACCGGAGCGACGGTTCGGCCCACTGCCGTCACCGCCTGGATTAGGGATATCGCCAACGCTTGCGTCGTTCCGACAATACGCGCCCACGGCGACCCTGCGAAGGCCGGTCGCATCACTTTCTAGGATCGGGGGCTGCCCCGCTCGATCGGCCCCCGTTCATGAGTCCTGCCGCCGCCAGCTCCAAAGCCGCCCAGACCCCACCCGCCACGAGCGAGGGCAGCACCTCGCTGCAGGTCAGCACCAGCCCCCGCCCGGGCAGCCGACTGGCGGTCGAGATCGGCGTACCGGGGGCCCGCTGCCAGGCCAGCTACGACGCAGCCCTGGCCAAACTCAGCCGCAGCGTCAAGCTGCCCGGCTTCCGCAAGGGCAAGGTGCCCCGGCCGGTGCTGCTCCAGCAGATCGGCCCCCTGCGCATCAAGGCCACGGCCCTCGAAGATCTGGTGGACAGCGTCTTCCGCGAGGCCGTCGGCCAGCAGAAGATCGAGGCGATCGGCCAGCCCCAGCTGAGTGAGGACTTCGAGGTGGTGCTCGCGCGCTTCGAACCGGGCGATGCGCTCAGCCTCACCCTGGAGCTGGATGTGGAACCCAGCCCCAGCCTCAAGGCCACCAAGGGCCTCAAAGCCGAAGCCGAAGCGGTCAGCTACGACCCCGCGCGGATCGATGAGCTGCTGGACCAGTCCCGCCAGCAACTGGCAACCCTGGTGCCCGTGGAGGGCCGGGCCGCAGCCAGTGGCGATGTGGCCGAGGTGAGCTTCAGCGGCACCTACAGCGACACCGGCGAGGCGATTGTGGGTGGCAGCTCCGAGGGCATGGAGGTGGAACTGGAGGAGGGCCGCATGATTCCCGGCTTCATCGAGGGGATCATCGGCATGAAGCCGGGCGAGAGCCGCACGGTGGCCTGCAGCTTCCCCGAGTCCTATCCCCAGGCCGATGCGGCCGGTCGCCCGGCGACATTCGAGATCGGCCTGATCGAGCTCAAGACCAAGGAGCTGCCGGCCCTGGATGACGCCTTCGCCCAGCAGGCCAGCGACAAGGGCAGCCTGGCCGAGCTGCGGGCCGATCTGGAAGCCCGCCTCAAGGAGGACGCTGAACGGCGCCACCGGACCAACCGCCACGACGCCCTGCTCGAAGCCTTGGTGGAGCAGTTGGAGGTAGAGCTGCCCGAAACCCTGGTCCAGGTGGAGATCCGCAATCTGATCGAGCAGACCGCCAGCCAGATCGCCCAGCAGGGCATGGATGTCAAGAAATTGTTCACCCCGGAGTTGGTGCGCAGCCTGATGGACACCTCCCGCCCCGAGGCGGAACAGCGGCTGCGCCGCAGCCTGGCCCTCAAGGCCCTCGCCGCCGCCGAGGCGATCGCCGTGGCCGAAGCGGACATCGAGGCCAAATTCCAGGAGGTGAGCCGCGGCCTCAGCGACACCAGCACGATTGATCCGCAGCGGCTGCTCCAGGCCGTCACCGACGATCTGCTCAACGAGCGCCTGCTCGAATGGCTGGAGGCCCACAGCACCATCACGGAAAAGGCCCCCGAAACTGCCGCTGACGAGGCCTCGGACGGCGAAGCCAGGGACTGAGCTCATAGATTGCTCCCATACCCAGGCCTGAGAACGTCCGCGTGATCGACGCCCAATCCAACGCGATTCCCTCCCCCGCTGGCCTCCGTCGCCACCCGGTGCACAGCCACTGGAGCGGGCCCCAGCCCTGGAACGCCCTGACCGCGCCGCCCCCCAGCGCCGCCCCGGGCGTCCTGCCCACGGTGGTGGAACAGTCAGGCCGCGGGGACCGGGCGTTCGACATCTACTCCCGCTTGCTGCGAGAGCGGATCATCTTCCTCGGGACCGGCATCGACGACCAGGTGGCCGATTCCCTGGTGGCCCAGCTTCTCTATCTTGAGGCCGAGGATCCGGACAAAGACATCCAGATCTACGTGAACTCCCCCGGCGGCTCGGTCACCGCCGGCCTCGCCATCTACGACACGATGCAGCAGGTGGCCCCTGACATCGTCACCATCTGCTACGGGCTGGCGGCCAGCATGGGGGCCTTCCTGCTCTCGGGAGGCGCCAAAGGCAAGCGGATGGCCCTCCCCAATGCCCGGATCATGATCCACCAGCCCCTTGGTGGTGCCCAGGGCCAGGCGGTGGACATCGAAATTCAGGCCCGCGAGATTCTGTTTCTCAAGGACACGCTCAATGGGCTGATGGCCGAACACACCGGCCAGCCTCTGGATAAAATCGCCGAAGACACTGACCGTGACTACTTCCTTTCGCCGGCAGAAGCGGTTGAATACGGCCTGATCGATCGGGTGGTCAACGACAGCGGCCTCCCGGCCGCAGCCTGACCCCCCCGGGCGGGAGACTCCTCCCCTGGGGACGATCCATTCTCGCTGAGATCCTTAAGGAGAGCAAACGCCACCGACTTCAAGCTGATCCTTGGAATCGCCAGCCGCCCCTGTCCACTCCTTCGCCGCCCCACCCGTCGCCGATGGCCAAGTTCGACGCCCACCTCAAATGCTCCTTCTGCGGCAAGTCCCAGGAGCAGGTCCGCAAGCTGATCGCCGGACCAGGCGTCTACATCTGCGACGAATGCATCGATCTCTGCAACGAGATTCTCGACGAGGAACTCGCCGATGGCCACGGCCACGGCAGCCGTCCCAGTCCTGAAACCAGCCGCAAGGCCCAGCCCAAGAAAGCGCCCAAACCTGCTCCCACCCTGGCCCAGGTTCCCAGACCCCAGGAGATCAAGGGCTTCCTGGATCAACAGGTGGTGGGGCAGGACGAGGCCAAGAAGGTGCTGTCGGTGGCGGTCTACAACCACTACAAGCGCCTGGCCTGGCAAGGCGACGGCAAGGGTGAGACCGACCAGACGGCCACCCGGCTGCATAAGTCCAACATCCTGCTGATCGGGCCCACCGGCTGCGGCAAAACGCTGCTGGCCCAGTCGCTGGCGGAGATGCTGGATGTGCCCTTTGCCGTGGCCGATGCCACCACGCTGACCGAGGCCGGCTACGTGGGCGAAGACGTGGAAAACATCCTGCTGCGCCTGCTGCAGAAAGCCGACATGGATGTGGAGCAGGCCCAGCGGGGCATCATCTACATCGACGAAATTGACAAGATCGCCCGCAAGAGCGAGAACCCCTCGATCACCCGCGATGTCTCCGGCGAGGGGGTGCAGCAGGCCCTGCTGAAGATGCTCGAAGGCACGGTCGCCAACGTGCCGCCTCAAGGGGGTCGCAAGCACCCCTACCAGGACTGCATCCAGGTGGACACCAATCAGATCCTGTTCATCTGCGGCGGCGCCTTCGTCGGCCTGGAGGACGTGATCCAGAAACGCATGGGTCGCAACGCCATCGGCTTCCTGCCAGAAGGGGGCCAGACACGCCCGCGCACCGGCAAGGAGCGACAAGTGGCCGAAGCCCTGCGCCATCTCGAGCCCGATGATCTGGTGCGCTACGGCCTGATCCCGGAATTCATCGGCCGTCTGCCGGTCAGCGCCGTGCTCCAGCCGCTCGACACCAACGCGCTGGAGGCGATTCTCACCGAGCCCCGCGACGCCCTGGTCAAACAGTTCCAGACCCTGCTGAGCATGGACAACGTGCGCCTGGACTTCGAGCCGGACGCCATCGCCGCCATCGCCGTCGAAGCCCATCGCCGCAAGACCGGCGCCCGGGCGCTGCGCGGCATCGTCGAGGAGCTGATGCTGGAGGTGATGTACGACCTCCCCTCGCGCCAGGACATCCAGAGCTTCACGATCACCCGGGATCTGGTCGAACAGCGCAGCAAGGCCAACGTGGTGCAGATCCCCAGTGCCAACAACGACCGCGACAACCTGATGGACGAAGCAGCCTCGGCCTGAAGCCGGAGCCCAGCGCCGATCCGCCGGTGGGCAATCCCCCCCATCCCCGCCGTCCGGCGGGACGGCAGCCGGGGCCAAGCTGAGCAGGCGTCAACGCCGCCCGTACCGCCTTGGCCGCCGCCGACCACCTCCAGGCCCCCCGGCAGCATGGCCTGTTCATGCACCACGGCATCGACCTGGGCGATGGCACCGTGGCCCACTATCTGGAGGGCCGCGAGATTCTGCGCAGTCCCCGCGAGGAGTTCAGCCGCGGCCAGCCGATCTCGGCCGTGTCCTACGCGGCCGGCACCTGCTCCCCCGCCGGGGTCACCCTGCGGCGCGCCATGGGTCGACTGGGGGAACAGCGCTACAACCTGCTGTTCAACAACTGCGAGCACTTCGCCCACTGGTGCAAGACCGGCCGCCATCGCAGCAGCCAGGTCGAAGACTGGCTTCACACCGGCAGCCTCGGTGCCCTGGCCCTGGGCCAGTTCATGCCGGCGGCCCTGCTCACCGGGGCGCGGGTGCTGTTGCGCCAGGGACTCAACCTCGATCCCCAGCAACTCGAGCAAGGCCGCCTTCTGGCCCTGCGCAGCCTGGATCAGATCGATGGCCTGCGCCGTTCCCTGCAGGAGCGGCTCGAACGGGAACTGGCCAAAGCCGAACTGCGCTGGGCCGGCGACGAGGGCCATGACCAATTCCTGCAACTGCGGCTGGCAGCGCAGCAATTGGCGGACCAGCTCAGCCAGGTGGAGGAGATGGAGGCCCGGCTGGAACAGCTGCTGGAACCGGGAGGAGGCCGGTAGCCTGATTGGCCCGCGGTGTCGCGCGGGGCGCTCTGCACCACCCCGTCCCCACGGGCGACCGCGATGGCCCAGGCCTACCAGCCCCTGCATCACAAGTACCGGCCGCAGCGCTTCGATCAGCTGGTGGGGCAGGAGGCGATCGCCGCCACCCTCTGCAACGCCCTGCGCACCGGCCGGATCGCGCCGGCCTACCTGTTCAGCGGCCCTCGCGGCACCGGCAAGACCTCCAGCGCCCGCATCCTGGCGCGCTCGCTCAACTGCATCGGCGCCGAAGGCCCCACGCCCGAACCCTGCGGCGTCTGCGAGCTGTGCACGGCGATCGCTGCCGGCAACGCCCTCGATGTGATCGAAATCGATGCCGCCTCCAACACCGGCGTCGACAACATCCGCGAACTGATCGAGCGCTCCCGCTTCGCACCGGTGCAGGCCCGCTGGAAGGTGTATGTGGTCGACGAGTGCCACATGCTCTCGACGGCAGCCTTCAACGCCCTGCTCAAGACCCTGGAGGAGCCGCCGCCCCGGGTGGTATTCGTGCTCGCCACCACCGATCCCCAGAGGGTGCTGCCCACCATCCTCTCCCGCTGCCAGCGCTTTGATTTCCGGCGCATCCCGATGCAGGCCCTGGAGGGACATCTGCGCTGGATCGCCGAGCAGGAGGGGATCGGCATCAGCGACGAGGCCCTCAACGTGGTCGCCCAGCGAGCCCAGGGGGGGCTGCGCGATGCCGAGAGCCTGCTGGACCAGCTGAGCCTGTTGCCCGCGCCGATCGAGGCCATCGCCGTCTGGGAGCTGCTGGGGGCGGTGCCCGAACAGGAGCTGCTGGAGCTGGCCGAAGCGATGGCCGCAGCCGAACCGCTGGCGGTGATCGAAACCTGCCGGGCCCTGCTCGAGCGCGGGCGGGAACCGAGCGCGGTGCTTCAGGGTCTGGCCAGCCTGTTGCGAGATCTGCTGCTGGCCGGCGTGGCCCCGGACCGACTGGAGCTGACGAGCGTCTCGCCCCAGCTGCGGCCCCGACTGCCGGAAGTGGCACGCCGGATCGGCAAGGCGAAGCTGCTGCACTGGCAGGCCCAGCTGCGGGGCAGCGAACAGCAACTGCGGCTGAGCGTGCAGCCGAGACTGTGGCTGGAGGTCCTGGTGCTGGGCCTGTTGGCGGACTACCCGGCCGTCGGCCTCGCCCCGGCCCGGCCGGCCCCTCAGGCCAGTGCCGCGGCGGTGGAGTCCGGCAAGGCCGTCGGGCTGACAAGCGCTGTTGGGCTGCCAACGGCCGTCGGGCCGGCAACGGCTGTTGGCCCGGAAGCGGCTGTTCGCTCTGGAGCAGCTTCTGGCATCCTGACCGCCGAAGGCTCTGGAGCCGCCGCAGCCGACGGCAGCACGGTCGGTTCTGAAACAGCGGTTGGCTCCGGCCCGGCGGCCTTCCCTTCACCGTTCAGCGCAGACGCCGCCGCCGGCACGGCCGCCGCAGCGCCCCCAGCTGGCGCGGCCGTTCAAACCCCTGGATCGGCAACCAGCCCCAATCTGCCGGAACTCTGGCAGCAGATCCTGGCTGGACTGGAACTGCCCTCCACCCGCATGCTGCTCTCCCAGCAGGCCCAGCTGGTACGCCTGGACGACCATCGCGCCGTGGTGCGGGTCGCCGGCACCTGGATGGCCATGGTGCAGAGCCGGGCCAGCCTGCTCGAGGCCGCCGTGGCGCGGGCCCTGGGGAGTCCACGCCAGCTGCTGCTGGAGGGGGCCAGCGAAGCCCGCGCCGCCGCCTCTGCGTCGTCCGCACCCATGCCCACCAGGCCAGCCCCGGTGGCAGTCAACCCCCAACCCCTGGCCGACAAGCCCGGCGCCGGCACGCACCCCTTCCCGGCGCAACCGTTCCCAGCGCCCCCAGCTGCCGCAGCCCCTTCTGCGGCAGCTGGTCCTGCCGTGCCCACGGGACCAGTGCCCATGGCGGCCATGCCCTCGCTGGCGACAGCCCCCGTCGGTGCCGATCCGAGCGTGACGGCTGGAGCGGTCATCGAGGGAGCAAGCAGCCATCCCGGCAGGCCGGAGTCAGCCCCCGCCCATCTGGCCAGCAACGCTGCTGGCTTCCCAGCTTCAGCGCCGACGGATCGGGCAGCCAGCCAAACCCTGGCCATGGATGCGGCGACCTCGGCTCCATCGGTCCCGGATCCAGCGTCCAGCGCGCCGGTGGCAGCGCCGCAGGCACCACAGTCGGCGGCCTTGAGCCCCACGGCGATGACCCAGCCCCCCGGCCCGGCCCCGGCCGCAGCCGTCGCCGGATCCCCCGCCGGCAGCCTCAGCCCGGCGCCTGGGTTTCCCTCGCCGATCGATGAGAAGGCCCGGCGCCTCGCCGATTTCTTCAATGGCGAAGTGGTCGAGCTCAATGAAAGCGACGGCGCCGACCGGGACGAGGCGGCCTGAACGACTGCCGCCGCCAAGGCGCTGGGCGGGGCGGCCAGCTGCCGCCGATCCATCAGAGCGCCAAGGTGGGGCCTCCAGCCGTTCGCCCCCAGCACAGGCTGAGGGTTCGGAGGAGTGGATTCAGCCCAGGGATCGCGCCCGGACCCGATGAGCCAGCAAGCTCCGTACAGGCTCCTCAATCCGTCGTCCACCATGACGGTGCCTGCTGACGGGGCAGGGCGCAGGGAGTTGGCGGCCTGGGATGCGGAGCTTTCCGGGTCATCCAGTGAGCGAAGGCCCTGGGCGCGAGGGAGCCGCAGGCAAGCCTGAGCCCTGGGCTCAGGCTTGACCGGGCTCAGCGGTCAGGTCGGGCTCACCCTCCACGACCAGACACTCAGCCAGGGATTCCAGATCTGCCGGCTCGCCGTCGCCATCGCCGTGGGAGCCACCGCCGAGGTGAAGCGTCTTGGCCCAGACCAGCCGCTTGGGCAGCAGGGCCATCCGCAGAGTGACCCAGGGGATCACCACGAACCAGTGCACCAGGTAGACCATGCCCAGGATCACGCTCTGGGGGGTCATCAGCGGCAGGGGCGGACCTTCCGCCGGGCGCCGGCAGCCGATGACGATCGTCAGAGCTGACAGGCCCAGGGCCACGATCGAAAAGGGCCACATCGTCGGCGAGCTGCCGGTGAGCAGCACCGCGATCAGGTCAGCGGCAGCCATCACCGGCATCACGTACTGGAGCAGGAAGAAGCAGAGCACATCGAGCTTCTGGCTGGATCCAAGCCGATCGGAAAGCAGGCCTGGGGCGTAATCGAAGAAGCGCTGCAGGCCCCCTTCGGCCCAACGCTGCCGCTGCCGCCACAGGGCCGCCAGGGTGAGCACCGCTTCCTCCTGAACCGGTGGATCCCAGAGCACGGCAATCGGCTGGCGCTCCAGGAGCAGGCGGAAACTGAGGTCAAGGTCATCGGTGACCGTGGCCTCATTGAAGCCACCGCAGGCGATCACCGATTCACGGCGCAGCAGCTGACCATTACCGCGCAGTTCGACCACGCCGCCGCCAGCCAGGCGACCGAGCTGAATGATGGCGTCGAAGGCCATCTCCATGGCCTGGGCGCGGGTCAGCAGATTCTCCTGGGCATTGGCCACGGCCTTGCGCAGCTGCACTGCCGCCCAGCCGCCCCGCTCCGCCCAGGGCAGCAGGCGCTGGAGCAGGTCGATCTGCAGATCGGCGTCGGCGTCGAGGACCAGCAGCCAGCGACCCTGCAGTTGGGGAAGCACCAGGTTGAGGGCCCCCGACTTACCACCACCGGCGTCACGCGGACGGCACAGAACCCGCAGCTGGGGGTACTGGCCCTGGAGCTCACGCAGCAAGGCGGGGGTTCGATCTTCGCTGCCGTCATCGATGACCCAGAGCAGCAGGCGTTCGGGGGGATAGCGGAGCGCCATGATCCGCTGCACCAGCCGGCTGATCACCGCCTGCTCATCACGCGCGGCGACCACCACATCGAGCAGGGGCAGATCCTCGAGCATGGCTTCGTCCCCTGCGCCGGCAGCCAGGCCGCTGGGTTGGGCCACAGCCCTGCGGGCGGCCGGGCGCAGAACGGTGCGAAAGGTGTAACCGCCCAGCAGCAGCGCCAGGATCAGCGCCGGCGCCAGGCGCCACAGGGGTGGCAGCCCATGGGGAGCGATCCCGGCAGCCGTGCAGCACAGCAGGAACAGGGCGGCTTTACCGCGGCGGCCATCGGAGCTGCCATCTGGGAAGCCATCCCTGCTGCTGTTACCGCCACCGGTCATGGCATCCCCGGAAGTTCGGGAACTCTAAAGGGCATGGCCGAGGGCCTCGAGCGGCACAAGCTGGGTGCCGGGGTAGTAGTGCTGAAGGATCTGATCGCGGCTCCAGCCCCGCCGCGCCTGATCGATCGCCCCAGCCTGGGACAGGCCGGCGCCGTGGCCGAAGCCAGCGCCATCCACCCTCCACACTCCGGGCCCTGCTGGGCTGACCGTGAACAGGGTGCTCGGCAGCTGGCGCAAGGTGCGGCGGATCGCATCCAGGCGCAGTACCCGGCGACCGCTGGCGCCGGCAATCTCCAGGGCCAGCACCCGGCCACTGGCGCCCCGCTGCAGGACGCTCAGGCGACTGGGCGGAGCGACCGCAGCCGCTCCCTCTCCCAGGGCCGCCTGCAACTGGACCGCCGTGATGCGGCGGTGCCAGCGGAAGGAAGGATGGTCAGCCCCCCAGGCCTGGCCCCCATCGCCCAGCAATTCCGCCAGACGCCCCGGAGCCAGAGGAGTGGGATAGCGGGCCGAAAAGACAGCAGGACCATCGGCGAAGGCCTTGAGGTAGGGCAAGCCATCGCCCTGCCAGACCTCCTCGTAACCGGCCGCCACCCCGCCATTGCTGGCGTGGTAAACGGCATGGATCGGTTGACCAGCTACGGCCAGCACCTGGCCCCGGCTGGAGGCGATGGCCTGGCGCACCTCGGCATCGGCCTGGCGAGGATCGCTGTAGACCTGGCACTGCGTGTCGGCGCAGAGGTGATAGCCGTCGACCGCGAACCGGTGACGGTTGCGCACGGCCCAGGTGCGGGCCAGCACCGCCTGGGCCGCCAGAGCCGCCGCCGGCGAACCGCCACCGATCTCATGGGGTACGACCCCTTCGAGATAGCGCTCCAGCGGCACCTGCTCCACCAGGCTCCAGGTCCCATAGGCATCGGCCTGCAGCAGGAACGGGCCGGCATAGGTGCCCCCCTGCCACTGCAGCCCCTGGGGGGCCTCCAGTCGCAGCGGCCCCTTCAGCTCGACGTTGCCCTGGGGGCGGCGCAGCTCCAGCACCAGCTGGCTGGTCTCCATGCGACGCACCGACCGGACCGACTGACCGGCCGGATCGGGGGCAGTGGCGGGAGCCCAGAGTTCCCAGTCGCCGGGTTTGGCGATCTCAACGAGAGCCCCCTGGCTGCGCCAGCCACGGGCCACCCGTTCGGCACTTTCGTAGCTGGGCAAGGGGCCCACCACGCGCCGCTGGATCGACAGCGGTGTCGGCAAAGGCTGTAGTCGCCAATGCAGCAGCAGCTGGGGGGCCATGAAGCGCTGGCCCCGGGCATCAATCAGGGTCAGCATCCCGCCCGCCCCCTGCAGCCGCAGAGGTGAGGCGATGGCGACATCACTGTCGGCCCCAGGACCGATCCGGGCCGCCAGGGCCACCCACAGCACCGGATCGGCCGCCTGGATCTCGGCCGGAGGGGGGACCGGCCAATGCAGCGGACTGCTCGGCTCCGGCGGATTGGCGGCTGGTGGCTGGGCGGGGATGGAGGAGTGATCGACAACCGTCGCAGGGCCCGGACCAGCGGGCGGCAGGGACGAGGCACGGCAGCCCCCCGCCAGCATCAGTCCTGCCAAGAGGCTGTGGCAGGCGGCCTGGGCCAGCCGATGGCCGGGAATCACGGACAGAGAAGCGGGTACCGAAGGCAAGGCGGAAGGCAACAGTGAAGGGGAGGGGTTGGAAGAAGGATCCTCCACGTCGTACTCTGCTTGTTTGTGCGTGCGCTTACCGAAATGCCGAAGCTCAAGACCCGCAAAGCGGCCGCCAAGCGGTTCAAGATCACCGGCAGCGGCAAGTTCATGCGCCGGCGCGCCTTCCACAACCACCTGCTCGACCACAAGAGCCCCAAGCGCAAGCGCTACCTGGGCACGATGGCGGTGGTCGACGATCGCGATCACGACAATGTCTCGCTGATGCTTCCCTACGCCTGAGCCTTCCGGCCCGAGGCCGGGTCGGAGCCTTCCGTACCCCCACTTCCAACCTGAATTCCTGAGTTCCACCCATGGCTCGCGTCAAGAGGGGCAACGTCGCCCGCAAACGCCGTAACAAAATTCTGCGTCTGGCCCGGGGCTTCCGCGGCAGCAGCGGCAGCCTCTTCCGCACCGCAAACCAGCGGGTGATGAAGGCCCTCTGCAACTCCTATCGCGACCGTCGCCGGCGCAAGCGCGACTTCCGCCGCCTCTGGATCGCCCGCATCAACGCCGCGGCCCGTATCAATGGCGTCAGCTACAGCCGTCTGATCGGTGGCCTCAAGAAGGCCGACGTGCGTCTGAACCGCAAGATGCTCGCTCAGTTGGCCGTGGCCGACCCCGTCAGCTTCACCTCCGTGGTCAACGCCGCCGGCAACTGATCGGTCCCTGGCCCCATGAACGACTTGCTGCCCCAGGCCTATCTGATCGGCCTGATCGTCCTGCTGGGCGGCGCCGCGTTCGTGGTGGCCCGCCAGATCCTGCGCGTGCGCCGCGATGAAATGGCGCTGGTGCGCCTGGGCGGCAGTGGCATGGCCACCGAGCGCCCCAGCGATCCGGGCACGCTCTATGAACTGGCTTCGGTGCAGCTGCGTAAACGGCTCTATGCCGAAGCCGCCGACACCCTCAAGCAGGCCCTCAAGGCCGCCGACCGGGAACCCATCCCCAACGAAGCCAGGGCCTTGATGGAGAACGCTCTGGGCTTCACCCTGGCAGCCCAGAGTAAATATCCGATGGCCATCCGCCATTACCGCTCTGCCCTGCGGGCCAAACCGGACTACCCCGTCGCCCTCAACAATCTCGCCTTCGCCCTCGAAAAGCAGCTCAAACCCGAAGAGGCCAGGGCCACCTACGAACAGGCGCTGCAGCTCGAACCCGAGAACAAAACAGCCCGCAAGCGCCTCAGAACCCTCGATCGACGCAGTGGCGTGATTCAGGGCGACGTCCCTGGCAACGGCGGCAACGGCCCGAACGATGGTCGGCCCAATGGCCTCGGCAGCCAAAAATCCAGGGATGACAAGGCGGCCTGAATTCTCCTGAATCTGAACGCCTTCCGCCTTCAGGCAGGGCTAGGACTCACTTGATGGCCCCGTTCGCTTGCTGGCGCGGAGTGCTGCCATAGCTCTGCCGTACCACCACCACGTGATCGAAGCCCTGGCGGGGAATGATCCGGGATCGGCGGAGCTTTCTGGCTCATCCAGAGGACTCAAGGTTCAAAGCGAGTCCACCTCGAACGCGGCCACAGCTGCGCCCTGCAGGACAACAGCAACACTGGAGAGGCAGGGCGGCGGGCGAGTTCGCGGCCGAATTCCGGGCACTGCCAGCCAGCGGCGATCACCAGCGCTGACGACTAGCTGACTGGTGCAGGCGGCCCATGGGCTGGCCAGCCCGGGGAAACCGGAGCCCATGGCAAGACCCGATCGGCGGAAGATGTTCTCGGCGGGGGGCCTGGCCGCAGTCCGGCTGGAAGCCTGAGGATCGCCTGTGACACACGCACCACGGCTGCCTGACGGAGGCCACTCGCCCGGGCGCGCTCTTGATTGCCTATCAAGCTCCACGACGAACCTGGAGCGTTGCAGAGCTTGTTCGGCGCAGCCTGATCAGGGCAGGGCGCTCCATGCGATTGCCGCCCTGCGGAGTCATCGGGGCAATCAAGAACGCGCATCGAGCCTCCTCTCGCACACGGCAACTCCCAGGGAACGGCAGCCCGTAGCCACCGGAGACAGCGACTGCGTCGAGCGACCACCGACGCCTGAGAGGCTGCTGAAAAACGCCCCAGCGGTCCGTGGCAGAAGGCTGGAGCCTCTGAACAGCCCCGCTGCCACAGGATCAACCAGATTCGACAGGAACCGATTTTGGATGACTGAGAGGTTTTCCGCAGGCTCCCAGGCGGATCTCGATGACCGGAGGTCCCGAGCACGCTTGCTGTAACTGGGCTGGCCAGGCTCGGCAGCGTCCGCCGCCCGGGTCTGCCGAGATTGTTTCGGCAAGCTCCTGCTGCTGCATCCCGCAGAGGCCTGCCGATTCTGCTGCGGCTGGATCAGCGCAGCTCGCCTTGCCGGATGGGGCCCCATGGCCCGGAACCCGCTGCCCCCAACCTTCGGAACGCCGCGAAGCGCCGGTCCAGGCCGATCACCAGAGACCGCGGATCGCGGGTGCGGACCCTGGCCGGGAGGCAGGGGCAGGGGCGGCCTGAGGAGTCAGGAGCAGACGGCCACCGATGCTGGTGAGCCTGGGTGGCTGCCAGGTGATCAGGGGGAAACCCTGCAGGCCGAGCATCTGACCACCGGGCTCCAGATCACCACCGAGAGTGTCGCCCAGCAACAGCAGATCCAGTTGATCGGATTTGGCGTTGAGATTCCCCTGCACCGGAGACTCGACACCGCCGACGGAGAGGCTGCCGCGGATGTCCACCATCTGTCCCATCGCCGTGGCCGAAGCGATGCGCAACTCGACCGGCACCGTCGCGGCCCCTTCGTAGGAGCGATAGACCCCACTCCAGAGGCGTGGCAACTCGCTGGCGATCAACGCGGCCCGACCGATGGGATCAAATGTTTCGACCGGACCGCTGCCGAACAGCACATCTGCACCGTCGGAAGCTGCGGGTGGCGCATAAGGCGCGAAGGCATCGCTGGGCAGCGGGCTGACCGCAAGCAGCAGGGGCAGCGGCATGACGTCCGATCGCAGGTCCGCAGCGCAGACTAGGGGCGAGACGACCATCAGCGCATCCCTCCGTGGCCGATTCCGCCCCAGCCACAGTCCCGTCGAGCGCCGGTGGCGGCCCCCAGGCTCCGACTGGGGGCGGCCCGGCCCCAGTGCCCCAGCGATCCGACAGCTTGCCGCCCGCAAGCTTGCCCCCATCCGCCCCCGACGCCAAGGACAGCCTGGTGATCGGCGGTCGCCGCTTCCACAGCCGCCTGATGACGGGCACCGGCAAGTACCCCTCCCTGGCCGTGATGCAGGCCAGCCTGGCCGCCAGTGCCTGCGAGATCGTCACCGTGGCCGTGCGGCGGGTACAGAGCCAGGCGGCGGGCCATGGCGGCCTGATGGAAGCAATCGACTGGCAGCGCATCTGGATGCTGCCCAACACGGCCGGCTGCGCCACGGCGGAGGAGGCCATCCGGGTGGCGCGCCTGGGCCGGGAACTGGCCAGGCTGGCGGGCCAGGAAGACAACAACTTCGTCAAGCTCGAGGTGATCCCCGACACCCGCCATCTGCTGCCCGATCCGTTCGGCACGCTGGAGGCGGCTGAACAACTGGTCCGGGAAGGCTTCACCGTCCTGCCCTACATCAATGCCGATCCCCTCCTGGCCAAACGGCTGGAAGAGGTTGGTTGTGCCACGGTGATGCCCCTGGGCTCACCGATCGGTTCAGGACAGGGAATCCGCAACGCCGCCAACATCGCCCTGATCATCGAGGAGGCCCGCGTGCCCGTGGTGGTGGATGCGGGCATCGGCGTCCCCAGCGAAGCGGCCCAGGCCATGGAAATGGGAGCCGATGCCCTGCTGATCAACAGCGCCATCGCCCTGGCCGGCGATCCCGCCGCCATGGCCGCCGCCATGGCCCTGGCCACCGTGGCTGGCCGCAGCGCCTACAGGGCCGGCCGTCTGCCGATCCGGGCCGACGCCAGTGCCAGTTCGCCCCGACAGGGACGCATCGGCGCCTGAGCCCTGCAGCCGGGGCCGCTGTGTGACGAACCTTGCCGGAGCTGTGCCGCCGCGGCAGGCCCTCCATAACGTGTCGCGACTCACGGACCCCCTTCCATGCAGGTCACCGAAGAAGACGGCGGCAAGCTCAATGCCTTCGCCAAAGAACCCCGCATGGTCCTGATGGAGGCGGGCGAAGGCCGCAACAGCAACCGCTTGCTGCTGATCGGCGGGTTGGTGTTGGTGCTGCTGCTGGTGGCTGTGGCAGCGGTCATCAGCTGAGCCGACACCTGATCGCAGCGGTCCGGCCAAAGGCTTGTAGTAGCTTGACGCGGCTGAGCAATTGCTCGTTCAGGAGACTGGGGTGAAGGTTCTCGTTCTCGGCGGTGACGGGTTCTGCGGTTGGCCCTGTGCGGTGAACCTTGCCGATGCCGGCCACGATGTCGTCATCGTCGACAACCTCAGCCGGCGCAAGATCGACATCGATCTCGGGGTGGAGTCCCTCACCCCGATCGCGACCATGCAGGAGCGGCTGCGGGCCTGGGAGCAGGTCGGTGGGCGGACGATGCGCTTTGTGCTGCTCGACATCGCCCAGGAGTACGACCGCCTGCTGGAGCTGCTGCGCAGTGAGCGGCCCGACTGCGTGGTCCACTTCGCCGAACAGCGGGCCGCCCCCTATTCGATGAAGAACAGCGCCACCAAGCGCTACACCGTCGACAACAACGTCAACGGCACCCACAACCTGCTGGCGGCCATCGTCGAGAGCGGTCTGGATGTGCACATCGTGCACCTGGGCACCATGGGGGTTTACGGCTACGGCTCCCACCGCGGCGCCACGATTCCCGAGGGCTATCTCACCGTTGAGGTGCCCCAGCCTGACGGCAGTCGCTTCACCGAGAAGATCCTCCACCCCACGGATCCCGGCAGCGTCTACCACATGACCAAGACGCTCGATCAGCTGCTGTTCTTCTACTACAACAAGAACGACGCCATCCGGGTCACTGATCTGCACCAGGGCATCGTCTGGGGCACGAACACCGCCCTCACCGAGAAGGATCCCCGCCTCACCAATCGCTTTGATTACGACGGCGATTACGGCACCGTGCTCAATCGCTTCCTGATGCAGGCGGCCATCGGCTATCCCCTCACCGTCCATGGCACCGGCGGCCAGACCCGGGCCTTCATTCACATCCGCGATTCAGTGCGCTGCGTGCAGCTCGCCCTGGAACATCCCCCCAGCCACGGCGAAAAGGTGAAGATCTTCAACCAGATGACCGAAAGCCACCAGGTGGGTGAACTGGCCGAGAAGGTGGCGGCCCTCACCGGCGCCGAGATCAACCACCTGCCCAACCCCCGCAAGGAGGCGATCGAAAACGACCTGATCGTCGACAACCGCTGTTTCATCGAGCTGGGCCTGCGGCCCACCACCCTCGATGACGGTCTGCTGGCCGAAGTGGTGGATGTAGCCCGGCGCTGGGCCGACCGCTGCGACCGCTCCCGCATTCCCTGCATTTCCGCCTGGACCAGCCGTCAGGCCCAGGCGATCCAATCGCCAGCGTGAGCCGGGAATTGCACGCGTGAAGATCGCTTTTTTCACCGAAACCTTCCTGCCGAAGGTCGATGGCATCGTCACGCGACTCACCAAGACGGTGGAGCATCTCGTGGCCGCCGGCGACGAGGTGCTGATTTTCTGTCCGGAGGGGGCTCCGGCGATGTATTGCGGCGCCAGGGTGGTGGGAGTGCCGGCGATGCCGCTCCCCCTCTATCCGGAGCTGAAGCTGGCCCTGCCGCGGCCGGCGGTGTCGGAGGCCCTGGACCAGTTCGCCCCCGACCTGGTACACGTGGTCAATCCCGCCGTGCTGGGCCTGGGGGGCATCTGGCTGGCCAGGACCCGCGGCCTGCCCCTGGTGGCCAGCTACCACACCCACCTGCCCAAGTACCTGGAGCACTACGGCATGGGCATGCTCGAACCGCTGCTCTGGGAGCTGCTCAAGGCCGCCCACAACCAGGCCCAGCTCAATCTCTGCACCTCCACGGCCATGGTGGACGAACTGGCCGCCAAGGGCATCCAGCACACGGCCCTGTGGCAGCGCGGTGTGGACACGGACCTGTTCCGACCTGAACTGAGCTCGGAGGCGATGCGGCTACGGCTGCACGGCGGCCACAGTGACAGCGGCAACCTGCTCCTCTACATCGGTCGGCTCTCGGCGGAAAAACAGATCGAACGCATTCGGCCGGTCCTCGATGCCATCCCCCAGGCCCGCCTGGCCCTGGTGGGCGATGGACCCCACCGGCAGCAGCTGGAAAAGGCGTTCGAGGGCAGCGCCACCACCTTCGTGGGCTATCTGAGCGGGCAGGATCTGGCCTCCGCCTATGCCAGCGGCGATGCCTTCCTGTTCCCCTCGAGCACCGAGACCCTGGGCCTGGTGCTGCTGGAAGCGATGGCGGCCGGCTGCCCGGTGGTGGGGGCCAACCGGGGGGGCATTCCCGACATCGTCAGTGATGGGGTGAACGGCTGCCTCTACGACCCGGATCGCCCCGCAAGCTTCGTGACGGCCGTGGATCGACTCCTGGGCGATGCCACCACCCGCCGCTCCCTGCGACTGGCTGCCCGCTCCGAGGCGGAACGCTGGGGCTGGACCGGCGCCACCGACCAACTGCGGCGCTACTACCGCCAGGTGCTCGGCCTGCGGGATCTGCAGCTGGCCAGCTGAGAGCCGGGTGCAGGCCGCTGTTCTGAGCCGGCAGTCAGGACTCGTCCCTGCCAACCCCAACGCCGGCTCTCCGTCTGATCACTCCTGAACTGCCGATCCGCTCAGCCACGGCTGCGTTCGATGACAGCGAAAGGCCTGGGGGAGTCGGTGAATCAGCCTGCAGACGCTGTGAGCTCTGATCGATCGCCCTCAGGTCGCTTGAGCTCTGGTCCACGCTGGTTCTCCCCGTTGGCGGGAGCGCTCCGCAAGCGTTGGTCCGCAATCGGCAGGCACCAGGCGCCTGGTTGATCCCGCCCGCGCCGGTGTCGCGCGATCGCGGGCACCGGTGCGGGTCTCTGGGAGGTGTTCAGTGGCCCTGGTGGCTGTGGAACCAGGTGCTCATCAGCGCCTTGACCATCGGTGCCGCCACGGTGCCGCCGAAGCCGCCGGAGTTCTCCCCGAAGGCCACGATCACCAGATCCGGCTTGCCGGCCGGGGCATAGCCGCCGAACCAGACATGGTCCGGCCGGGGGGGATCCTCCCCGGTGCCGGTCTTGCCGGCCACGGCGGGCAGGCTCGGATCATTGAGGATGCGGCCCGTGCCTTCGGTCACCACCATCCGCAGACCTTCGCGCAGCACCCGCAGGGTTTCCGGCCTGAGGGCCAGCCAATGACGCGGGGTCGGGCGCTCGACCAGATGGGGGGTCACCAGGGTGCCGCCATTGGCGACGGCGCCGTAGAGGCGGGCCATCTGGATCGGCGTCACGGTCACGGCCCCCTGGCCGATCGCCGAGGTGATCGTGTCGACCGGGGTCCAGGGCTCGTGCAGCACCGCCTTCTTCCAGGCGGGGTCCCCCAGCAGCCCTTCGGTCTCCTCGTCCCTGAGTTCAATGCCGGTGTGCTGGCCATAGCCCAGGCGCCGGGCGGCCTTGAACAGCTCATCGGGGCCCACTTTCAGGCCCACCTGGTAATAAAAACTGTTGCTGCTCACCGCCAGGGCCTTCTGAAAGCCGATGAAGCCAAAGGCGCCATGGTCGCCGTAGCACTGGCCGTAATAACAGAACCGGCTCATCGTCGGCAGGGTCGAGCCGGGCACAAACTTGCCCGACTCGAGGCCGGCGATCGTGGTGACGATCTTGAAGGTGCTGGCCGGCGGAAAACCCTGGAAGGCCCGATTCAGCATCGGCGCATCCGGTCGATTGAGATCGTTCCACTGGGCCGTGGTCGGCCCCTCCGAGAAGATGTTGGGATCGAAGTTGGGCCGACTGGCCAGGGCGCGGATCGCGCCGGTGCGGGGATCCATCGCCACGATCGCCCCCCTGGCGACGGTGTCGAGGGCCCGTTCGGCCGCCCGCTGCAGATCGAGATCGATGGTGAGGCGCAGATCCCGACCGGCCCTGGCGGGCTTGTCCCCCAGCACCCGCTGCACCTGGCCGGCCGCATCCACCTCCAACTGCTGGCCGCCCCACTCGCCCCGCAAGCTGGATTCAAAGACCTGTTCAAGACCACTGCGGCCGATGCGGTCGCTGAGGCGATAGCCCTTGTCGCGGAGTCGCTGGTACTCCTCCTCCGTGATGCTGCTGGTGTATCCCATCAGATGGGCTGCCAGGCGTCCGCCCGGATAGGAGCGCAGCACATCGGCGGCCACCTCGGCCCCTGGCAACTGGAGCGCCTGCTCCCGGAAGCGCAGCACCTGAACGGGGGTCAGGGGGCCAGCCAGATGGATCCGGAAAGCGTCCGTGCTGCGCTGGCCCTGGCGCCACTGCAGGTCCAACTGGGCCGCAGGAATCAGGAGCAGCCGGCTGAGCCGATCCCTCAGGGCCGGCCAGTCCCGTTCCTCCACCAAGCGGGGCTGGAGATAGAGCTGGTAGGTGAGTCGATTGGTCGCCAGCACCCGGCCTTTGCGATCGAGCAGCCGTCCTCGCACCGGATCGCGAGGGATCAGGCGAATACGGTTGTCATCGGCCATGGCCCGGTACTCGGCACCATGGAGCAACTGAAGCCAGGCCAGCCGGGCGGCGATGGCGCCGGAGAACAGCAGCACCACCAGCAGCAGCACCGCCGCCTGGGACCCCACGCCGGTCTGGCGTGATGAGAGACCGCCGAAGGCCATCTCAACGGCGCGTGCCGGGTTGTGCAGCAGCGTCTGGGGCAGCCAGATGCTGCTCCAGCTGGCTCAGGCGGGAGGCGATGCGCGCCAGGGCACTCTGGAGCTCGGCTGGATCGGCACGCTCGAACGGCTGCTCGTAGGGCTCCACGTCCCGCACCTCCACCTTGACCACCGGATTGCCCAGTCCGGGCTGGAAGCGATCCAGTCCTTCCCGCAGCTGGGACGCCAGCGGCTCACCTTCCTGACGCAACTGGCCCAGGGGATCGGGGCTGCTGCCATCGAAGGCCGCCAGCACTTCCCTGGGCCCGCCGCGGCGGGCCCGATCCACCATGGCCACCCCCACAGGCAACAGGTCCTGCATCAGCGTCAGCCGCAGAGCGTCGAGGGGATCGGCAGCCATGGCCAGGAAACCGGCAGCAGGATCCAATCAGTCTGGCGCGCCGAGGCCCCTGGCAGGCCCGATCAGACGGCGGGTCGCTGGATGCCGGGATCGACGATCACCTGACGGCAGAAGCGCTGGCTGCCGAACCACCAGCCAGCCGCAACGGCGATCACCAGCAAAGCCGAGAGGGGCAGCAGGGCCTGGCGGGTGGTTTCCAGCGAGAACCATTCCATCCAGCCCCGCAGCGCCCGATCCCGATCGAAGCGACGGCGCTCGCGCTGCTTCTCCTGCAGGCGACGATTGAGGGCCCGCTCCACCCAGCGCTCGAAGGCCTTTTTCTTGGTGACCGCCATCTTGCGCTCCACCTCCAGCAGATGGCCGGCGCTGAGCTCGGGGTTGAAGGTGCTGATCAGCTCCAGGCTCTTGAGAAACATCTCCACGGCACCGTCCTTGACGGCGCACTCCTCAGGTTCAATCAGCTGCCAGTCAAGCTCGGGATAGAACCGCAGGCGATTGGACTCGATCTGTTCTTCGGGAAGCTGGCCGGGCTCCCGCAGCCAACGATCGGTGTTGGCGTCGAAGCGGCGCCAGTAAAGAAAGGGATTGAGAAAGATGGTCTTGCCGGCCAGGACGATGCTGTCCTGCTGGAGGCGGCGCTGCAGCTGCATGTCCTGGTCGGCGCCACTGGGGCTGCCGCCGGAGGACGACGTGCTGACGACAGGAGGTACGGCAGTCACGGGCCAGAAGATCGGTGCCCGATGGTATCGGCGGCGGGGAGCCACAGCCAGCCCCGCCGGCCGACGGGCTGGATCACCTGAGCAGCCTTCGCCCTGAATCAGGGAGGTCATGGGCGGCAAGGCCAAAGCGCCGAGAGGGGGCTGCCCTCCGGGAGCCTGGAACCGCTGAGGCGGCGGCATGGCCGCAGCCGATCACCCCCGGAGCCCCCCGCCCTGGCGTCGATCGGGCCGATGGGGCAAGCAAACCAGCAAGGACCTCGCCAGGCCACCACCACCTGCCACCCCAGCCGTCGGCACCAGCCCAGCGCTCAACCCCGCGGGATCCTGGCCCGCGGATTCGGCGCGACCTGCACCGCCTGGCACGGCTGTCCAGCCGACTCCGGCTACAGCGACCTGATCGCGACGCTCCCTGGACCTACTCCCACTCGATCGTGCCGGGGGGCTTGCTGGTGATGTCGTACACCACCCGGTTGACACCGCGCACCTCATTGACGATGCGATTGGAAATCAGCTCGAGCAGGTCGTAGGGCAGACGGGACCAATCGGCGGTCATGCCGTCTTCGGAGGACACGCAGCGCAGCACGATCGGATAGGCATAGGTGCGCTTGTCACCCATCACACCGACGCTGCGCACCGGCAGCAGAACGGCAAAGGCCTGCCAGATGTCGTGATACAGACCGGCATCGCGCACCTCCTCGCGCACGATCAGATCGGCATCGCGCAGGATGTCGAGCTTGTCGTCGTTCACCTCGCCGAGGATGCGGATCGCCAGGCCAGGTCCCGGGAAGGGATGGCGACCGACGATCTCCTCCGGCAGGCCCAGGCTGCGGCCCACCTTGCGCACTTCATCCTTGAACAGCCGCCGCAGGGGTTCGACCAACTTGAACTGCAGATCCTTGGGCAGACCGCCGACATTGTGATGGCTCTTGATCTTCACGGCGACCCGTTCACCGGTCTTGGGATCAATGTCGGTACCAGCGCTCTCGATCACATCGGGGTAAAGCGTGCCCTGGGCCAGGTAGTCGAAGGGGCCGAGCCGCTTGCTCTCCGCTTCAAACACCCGGATGAACTCAGCACCGATGATCTTGCGTTTCTCCTCCGGATCACTGATACCGGCGAGACTGGAAATGAAGCGCTCACGGGCATTGATGTACTCGACATTGATATGGAAGCGATTGTCGAAGAACTCCACCAGGAACTCCGGTTCGCCTTTGCGCATGAACCCCTGATCGATGAACATGCAGGTGAGCTGATCGCCGATCGCCCGATGCAGCAGGAAGGCCAGGGTGGAGGAATCCACGCCACCGGAAAGGGCGAGCAGCACCCGCTTGTCACCCACCTGGGCTCGCACATCGGCAATCGCCTCATCAATGAACGTCGCCGTGGTCCAGTCGGGGGTGCAGCCGCAGATGTGGTAGACGAAATTGCGAATCATCGCCATGCCACAGCTGGAATGCACCACCTCCGGGTGAAACTGCACGCCATACATGCGACGATCGTGGTCCGCCACAGCCGCTTCGGGCGTGTTGTCGGTGTGGGCCAGGCGCACAAATCCCGGCGGCAGCGCCTGCACGGAATCACCATGACTCATCCACATCGTCGAACCGTCATCGACGTTGGTCAGCAGATCGGTGGGATCGTCGACATGCAGGGGCGCCTTGCCGTATTCGGCCCGACCGGCGGCGATCACGGAGCCGCCCAGCTGCTGCACCATCAGCTGCATGCCGTAGCAGACCCCCAGGATCGGGATGCCCAGATCCCAGATGGCCGGATCGCACAGGGGGGCGCCCTCCTCATACACCGAGTTCGGCCCGCCGCTGAGGATGATGCCCCTGGGTGCCAGCAGCCGCAGTTCCTCGGCGCTGGTGGTGTAGCCCATCACCAGGGAAAACACCTCGGTCTCGCGCACACGGCGGGCGATCAATTCCGAATACTGGGAGCCAAAATCAAGAATGACGATGGCGGGTTGGCGACCCGTGGCGGGGGCATCAGTCGTCGAAGAGGGCATCGGTAAGGTCGGTTCCGGTCTGAACGGCCCAATCGACCGTCAACCGCTGGCTGGCTGGCTGCACCCTAGGTCGGGCCCCTGAAGGCCTCCAGCAGGGCGGCTCCCACCGGCCCCTGGGCCCGGATCCGGCGCGAACGATCGAAGAGCACCGCCCCCACCGCCGGGCAGACCTGCCCATGGCGTTGCAGATAGGCCCCGGTGCGCGCCTCGATCGTCAGGGCGATGCGTCGCCGCAGGCGCTCGGCCAGGGCCGGATCGGCCAGCTCCAGGGCCACCAGGCCCGCCTCCACCGTGGCGGCCTCATGCAGCTCGGCCAGAGCCTCGCCTCCCAGGCCCTCCAGCGCCGCCAGGGCGGTGAGCACCTCGGCGCGTCCATCGGCCAGGTGGTGGTGGGTGTGGAAGATGCCAGCGGCCAGCTTGATCAGCTTGCCCTGATAGCCGAACAACAGCAGCCGCCTCACCCCGCCCTCAGCGGCCGCCACCAGCACCGGCCCCAGCCAGTTGCCGCACTTGAGCAGCAACCCGGCCGGCAGGCCGAGCCGGGGGGCCAGATCGAGGCCGTTCTCGCCGATCACCAGCACCAGATCGCCGCCGAAGGCGGGATCCGCCAGCCGCTCGGCCAACGCCGCCAGGGTGCGCCGCAGCTGGTCGGGATCGGCGCTGGCCTGCACCTCCGCCTGGGTACCAATCAGGGCCAGCCCATCCACCACACCGAAGGCGGCATTGCTGGTGCGCTCGGCCAACTCTCGGCCCCGCGGGAAAATCACTCGCAACCGCAGCCCTCGGCCCGTTGGCAGCAGCTGCTGCAGGTTGCGCTCCAACAACTCCCTGGCGAAGGCGGAAACGCAGATGGCCTTTGAATCGGCGTGAACGCCAACCCCCTCACCGGCCTCCAGAGACAGCCAGCGGTCGGGGGCCTCTGGATCCAGGGGGTGCCAGGCCGCCTCCACCCACACCACCAGGCCGCGGGTGAGATCCAGACCATCACCCGGCTGGCAACGGGCCACCGCCAGGGCGCGGTCATCACCCAGGGGCGCCGCGGCCACGACCGGCACCGGCTCGACAGGCCGCTCCGGCGCTGAGGGATCGAGCTGCAGGGGCTGCTCCGCCCTGAAGGGATCACCCCTGAGCTGCCCCACAGCGGCCCGGGCCGCCGCCGCCACCCAGACCGGCAGGCTGTAGCCACCGCGCCGGCGGGCTGGACTCGAGGCTGGCGACGGCGAAGCGGACATTGGGGTTCGTCGGTGGTGGGCCTGAGGGGACAGGGCGGGCTGACGTGATGTCGCCTGGAACCACTCCCAGGCGATTCAGCATCGCCGCCATCCGTGCAGCCGGCGATCCCCAGGCTGATCCGGGGCCGGCGGACGGCTGTTTTTTATGGTGGAGGATTGCACTGCCATCGTTCGGCAGCCCCAGGGCCCGGTCACGACCCTGCACGCCCCCGCCCACCATCCGCCGCGCCCTTCGCCAGCCTTCCCATGCAGGACAAGCTCACTCTGATGATTCCCGGCCCCACCCCCGTGCCGGAAACTGTCCTGCAGGCGATGGGCCGCCATCCGATCGGCCATCGCAGCGCTGATTTTCAAAAGATCGTCAAGCGCACCACCGAGCAATTGCAGTGGCTGCATCAGACCAGCAACGACGTGCTGGTGATCACCGGCAGCGGCACCGCCGCCATGGAGGCGGGCATCATCAACACCTGCAGCCGCGGCGATCGGGTGCTCTGCGGTGACAACGGCAAGTTCGGCGAGCGCTGGGTGAAGGTGGCGAAGGCCTATGGCCTCGACGTGCAGGTGATCAAGGCGGAGTGGGGCCAGCCCCTCGATCCGGAAGCCTTCAAGGCCGCCCTCGAAGCCGACACCGCCAAAGCGATCCGGGCCGTGATTCTCACCCACTCGGAAACCTCCACCGGGGTGATCAACGATCTGCAGACGATCGCCGGCCACGTCAGGGCCCATGGCACTGCCCTGACCATCGCCGACTGCGTCACCAGCCTGGGCGCCTGCGATGTGCCGATGGACGCCTGGGGCCTCGATGTGATCGGCTCCGGCTCCCAGAAGGGTTACATGATGCCGCCGGGCCTGAGCTTTGTGGCCATGAGTGAGCGCGCCTGGGCCGCCTACGAGCGCTCCGACCTGCCGAAGTTCTATCTCGATCTCGGCAAATATCGCAAATCGGCCAAGGCTGACAGCAATCCGTTCACCCCGGCGATCAATCTCTACTTCGCCCTCGAGGCTGCCCTTGAGATGATGCAGAGCGAAGGCCTGGAGGCGATCGTCGCCCGCCACGATCGCCATCGCCGCGCCATCCAGGCCGCGATGAAGGCGATCGGCCTGCCCCTCTATGCAGCCGAGGGCCACGGCAGCCCCGCCATCACGGCGGTGGCTCCCGAAGGCATCGATGCCGAGAACCTGCGCAAGGAGGTGAAGAACCGCTTCGACATCCTGCTGGCCGGTGGCCAGGACCATCTCAAGGGCCACGTCTTCCGCATCGGCCATCTCGGCTTCGTCTGCGACCGGGACGTGCTCACCGCCGTGGCGGCGATCGAAGCGACCCTGCAGGATCTGGGCCTGGGCAAGGTGCCCACCGGTGCCGGCGTGGCCGCTGCGGCAGCGGAATTGAATCGCTGAAGGGGGGATGGCAGGGCGCCGCAATCCCCTTAACGTCCACCGTGAACACTTACGTGGTTCCATGCGTCGCCCTCTCCTCGCCCTGACCTGCCTGCTGGCCCTGGCCAGCGCCGGCTGTCAGAAGCAGACCATCGCCCAACGCGAACAGAAGACCGAAACCCAGATCTGCAGCCAACTGGCCAACGTCGGCAAGGCCCTCGAACAGGTGGCCGCCCTCAAGCCCACCTCCACCGTGGGCGAAGCCACCGCCGCCGACAAGGCCCTGGCCACGGCGCTCAACTCCCTGGCCAGCTCCAAGCAGCAACTGGAGAAACTGCGGCTGCAGAACTTCAGCACCCAGCTGACGGCCTTCAAGGCCGAGGTCTCCAAGGTGGCCAGCAACAAGCAGCAGACCCTGGAGCAGGCTGCCGTGGAACTCAAGGCCAAGGCCGCGCCGGTGATCGCCGCCCGCCGCCAGCTCTCCGCCGCCGTCAAGTGTGTGGAGCCCGCCGACGCCATGACACCCGCCAAGCCCTGACGGCATCGGCCTGGCATGCCCTGGCCCCCAGGCGGCCCGGGAGATCCGGGCCGCCTGGGGGCCAGGGCATGCTAAATTACAACGATGCGGATGTAATTCAGTGGTAGAATGTCAGCTTCCCAAGCTGAACGTCGCCGGTTCGAGCCCGGTCATCCGCTTGCTTCTAAAGTTATTGATGGCACCAGGTCGCTCACCGCTGGCCCCAGCCCGGTTTCTGGCCAATATCTCAATGGTGCTGAATCCCCCCCGCTGGATCAGGTCAGCATCGCTCTGAGGCGATCAGTTCAGACACGGGGCTTGATCAACTGCAGCACCTGGGGGCCGACGCCCCCGGCACGACGCTCGCAATCAAGGGCCTCAAGGATCAGGCGGGCTGACTGGTCGACATCGCCTTCGCGAGCAGCCTCGGCAGCCTGGGCGGCAAGACGAGTCGCCTGATCCAGCCAATTCTGGCGATGTTCAGCCAGACCAGACGCTGGGGTCGGGGGCCGACTGACGGGAGAGGTCGCTGGAAGCCTGGTGGCGGTCATGGAGGAAGGGGCTCTCCCGCTCATAAGGAACGACGGGTGACAGAGATGAAAAGAAGGGATGAAACAGGGTCGCGTTAAAGATCAGCGCCTGAGCTCAGCAGAGCTGGCACGGAAGCATCACAGATGTTGTGGCTTCCATACGAGGTGGCCGCCGATTGATTCCAACAAATGGCCTTCATCAGCCCCACCACAGTTGGGCGGGCCCCGATCTTAATAAATCAGGAAACGAAAGCAAGATCCAACCGCAACACTGGTTGGAGTTGTGATCAAATGCCAATCATCAGCATCCCATACCACCGCCCCCGTGCCCGGCGAGCTGCTGGCTCCGGCAACAAAACCTCCTCTGGGGCTCATCGCTCCCAAGAGCGGTTTGTCGGTGTTTCGGCTGAAATGAGAACGGAGAAAACACAGGACAGACCCACCCACGCCAGCGCTGCTGCCCTGAATCAGCAGAAACTCCCACGCCATCCTGGTGAGACGGTGACACTGAACCCTGGCCTGACAGCCCCAAAAGCCGCCTCGGAGGGCTCTGTGCCAGGAACTCCGGGCCGAGCCGGCTTGGCCCGACCTACCTCGGCCCCCCTGCCATGAAGGTGCGGGATGCAACGGTGGGACGGGGTGGCCTTCAGCTCCGATGCCCACACCACGGGGACCTCGACCCATGACAGGCCGGAGCGGACCGATGGCTGGTCCTGACCGTCTTCCCCATGGTCGACGGCCGGGACCAGCAACAGCTGCCGGAGATTCCTTCTGCTTCGCCGATGGCATGATCTCGCCTCAAAGCATGACCAACTCCAGCTCACTGGTGATTCGATCGCTCAGAAGCCTGCCTGCAGCACAACGAACAGCCCAGCGGGCCCTGAGGCTCAGGTACCAGGCTCCTCGTGATTGCCGCCCAGAGCGGCAATCTGATCGCGCAGCACCTCGGAGCGATGGATATCACCCTGGGTCAGGGCCACGGCCAGAGCGAACTCCAACTTTTCAAGTTGATGATCACCTTCGGCCTGGGGGCCTCCCTGAAGATGGCAGCGATAGCTGGGATGGGACAGCGACGAGGACCCTGAGGCTCCATTGGCAGCGGAGGCGCCCCCATGACCCTGGGAGCTATGGCCCTGTGCATGGGGAGCAGAGCCTACGGGGTGGGACGAGGGGTAAGCCATGATTCACTTTCTTACCATTTTGACACCGCCAACCCGGGAAGGGGAAGTGGTCGACCGCCTCAGGCGGCATCGGGGACTACGTCGTCCGGTTCGGTGTTCCGATCCAGCTGCTGCTGCAGCTGGGGCCGCAGAGCAACAGAACCATTGTTCAGGGGAAGCGATTCCTCCGTCAGCAACAGGCGGCAGTCCTGAAGCAGACGCTCCACATTGCTGAGACTCTCGAGCTCGGCAGGATCCTCCTGGGCGCTGCTGGCGAGTTGCAGCTCCATCGCCACCAGACGCTGCTCCAGCTGCACCAGTCTCTGCGAAAGCGCATGAATGGTTTCGGCGAGATCCTCGGCACTGCGGCTGATCCGGAACGACACCGATGGGGCGGCCATGACAGAGGAAAGCTGGTGAGCTGAATGACAACACAGAAAGCAAGTGTGCTCAAGCCTGTACCGGAACCACGCAGACTGAGGCGGTTCCCCGGTGCCTGTTGCGCAGAATGTCGTCTCCCTGGAACCTGGTGCTCTATGGCCTCGCCGGTCTGATCGGCGGACTGGCAGCCATGCGCACGGGCATTCCGGCCGCACCTCTGGCGGGCTCCCTGCTGGCGGCGGGCCTGGTGAGCATGAGCGGTCGCCTGGACGTGGCCCAGTGGCCCAGCGGCACCCGCACCGTGCTGGAGATCGCGATCGGCAGCGTGATCGGCACGGCCCTGACGGCCACCGCCCTCAGCGAACTGCGCCAGCTCTGGCGTCCTGCCCTGCTGATCACCCTCAGCCTGGTGGCCACCGGCCTGGTGGTCGGCCTGTGGTCGAGCCGGCTGCTGCACATCGACCCGGTGGTGGCCCTGCTCGGCGCCGCCCCTGGCGGGATCAGTGGCATGAGCCTGGTGGGGGCTGAATTCGGCGTGGGTGCCGCCGTGGCAGCCCTCCATGCCGTGCGCCTGATCACCGTGCTGGTGGTGCTGCCCCTGGTGGTGAAGCTGGTGATTCCGGCGACGGCCAGTCCCCCAGGCAGCTGAATGCGTCGCCATCCGGGGGCATCTCCCGCCAAGGCTGAGGACGAAGTGCAGGCCACCGACCTGGGTTCAGGCTGTGCCACCGCCCTGGTGAGCGGGGGAGCGCGATGGCCGCAACGGGACCGGTGCTCCAGCCCCTGGGACGTTGGATTGCGAAAAGTGCCAAGGATCACGGCAAGGGCCGCTGACGCTGAGGCCCTGGAGGGGCATCGAGGGCTTGCAGCAAATCCGGAGCTTCAAAGTGGCAGCGAGCTGCAGGGGCAGCGACTGGATCCAGCCTTGCCTACGGGCCTCAGGCCTCCTGGGTAGCCATCGCTGCTGGACGCAAACCGCTGGGGGAACGGGCTGCCGACGCGATCGCCGGCAGAGCAACTGATGCTGGACGAGGAGGCGATGCCGGCCATTTGGTTCACAACGGCAGAAACGCGTCAAGCTGCCGGACTCGCCCTGACCCGCCTGGACAGATCGAGCCGGACCGATACCTTGAACGACGCTTCCTGGGATATCTCCGATCGTTTCGACTCATGACCGCCCGCCCGCCCTGGTCCTGCCGTCGCATCCGCGCCAACGCTGCGTTCCCATCCCTCATCGCTGGCCTGCTCGGCCTGGGCGCCGGCCTGGTCTGCTGGGGCCCTGCCCTGAGTCCGGCCAGGGCTCTGGCCGCCAGCGACAGTCCTGGCGGCAAGGGGGCCGAGGTGTACTGCTTCATGCGAGCGAGCGGCAACAACCATGAAGTCAGCTGGACGGCGGCCTACGCCTTGATCAAGCGCCAGTCGGCCAGCCTGTTCCGCCCCTCCCCCGAGCATGCGGCGGTGATGATCACCGAAGCAGTGGTTCAGAACCCGACCACCTTCCCCGATTGCGGCCGCTATCTGGGCGATCTCTACAGCCACCGCATCCAGGGCACGGCCACAGCCCCCGCGGCTCAGGCCCCGGCGGCCAGCGGCGGTGGTATTGCTGGCACCGGTACTCAGACACGCAGTGATCGCTTCGGCAACTGAATCCCGACCAGCCGGAGCCGGCGGCTGGTCCCGACGGGCCACGGCGGTGGCCGGCACGGCCTGGCTGCTGCTGGCCCTGCTGGTGGCCTGCGCCGAGGAGCCCCTGCCGGAGCGCCGACTCACCGTCGATGACTGCCTGCGGCATGTGGAACTCGATCGGATCCAGGAGGCGCTGCAGCGCTGCGATGAGGTGGTGAAGAGCTTCCCCAGGGAGCCCCAGCCGCTCAACGAGCGCTTCCTGCTGCACTCCCTCGCTGGCGATGATGCCGCCGCCTGTCAGGACATCGCCAAAGCGAAGGAGGTGGCCAGCAAGGTGCCTCCAAACAAGCTGGATCGCCTGCTGCGCAACGACCTGCAACTGCGGAGCGCCAGTTGCCGCAACTGAGACGGCCGCTCCCGGCAGCCCCCTTCACCAGCGCTCCAGCAACTGGCGCACCATCGCTGGCAGGGCCTGGCGCTCCCAGCGCTGCTGGCGGCTCTGCAGCACCAAAGAAATGCGATCGGCCTTGCTGGCGATCAGACCATCCACCAGCTGGTCGGCCACACCCAGTTGCAGCCAGTGACTGCTGAGGGGACCGCGCATGCCGATGCGATGGCAGCGATCCTCCGCCTGCTCGGCATCGCCCGGAGTCCAGGGGCGCTCGATCAGCAGCACATGGCCGGCCCGA
The DNA here is from genome assembly GCA_947378425.1 of Synechococcaceae cyanobacterium. Classification (GTDB taxonomy): domain Bacteria; phylum Cyanobacteriota; class Cyanobacteriia; order PCC-6307; family Cyanobiaceae; genus Cyanobium. Next base: position 72,274 of record CANCJV010000001.1, on the reverse strand, counting down.
TGCAGGGTGAAACCGAGCCCACCGGTGCCGAAGGTGGCGATCAACAGCGGACTGCGCCCGGACTGAAAGTGATCGACCAAGGCCTGGCGCCGGCGAGCGGGCACGGCGCCGGTGAGCAACACCGCCTCCTGATCGCCGCCGCAGAGCCCATGCAGAGCCGTGGCCGTGGCGACGAAGGCGGTGAACACCACCACGGACTCGCCGGCGGCGAGCAGCTGCTGGACCAGGGCCGTCGCCGCGGGCAGCTTGTAGTGCGAACCGATCTGGCGCAGAGCGGTGAACACCGCCAGGGCCTCCGCATCCCGCCGCACCTGGCCCAGGGCGGCCCTGCGCCGGTAGTCATCGACCCGGGCCTCCAGGCGATGCTGGAATCCCCGGGCGGCGGAGGCCTCGAGCTCCACGGCTACGGTCTGGCGCCGCTTGGGGGGCAGATCGAGGCATTGCTGTTTGCGGCGATGCAGCAGCAGGGGGCGCACCAACCGCTGCAGTTCCTCCAGCTGGCTGGCCCCCTGTGCCTGCCAGAGGCGACGACCTCCCTGCTCGCGCCAATGGCCCAGGCAATAGCGCTCTTCAAAGGCCCGTTGATCGCGCCCGAGCGGATGGCCGATCGCCGCCAGCAGGGGGAACAGCTGGGAGGGGCGCCCATTTTTCATCGGCGTGCCGCTCAGCAGCCAGATGGCCCGCAACCTGGGATGGCGGGCCAGGCGCAGGAAGGCCTGGGTGCGGGCGGCGGTGACCGTCTGGGCGAAGTGGGCCTCATCGACGAGCAGTACACAGCCCGCCTCGGGCAGCTCCGGCGGCAAGCGCGCCCAGCTGTGCAACTCCAGCACCAGCCCCAGGGTTGCGGCCTCCTGGCGCCAGTGATGATGCAGGCCGGCCGGGGCCAACACCACCAGGCGGCAATCGGCCAGGCGCACCATAGCCCTGGCCGCCGCAAGGGCCGAGAGGGTCTTGCCCAGGCCCATGGCATCGGCCAGCAGGGCGCCACGCCGGGCCAGCAACCAGCGGGCCGCCGCCCGCTGATGGCCATACAGCAGGCGACCATCGACCAGGGGCTGCTCCAGGGCGGCGGCAGCCACCAGCTGACGATGGGGCGGCAAGGGCGGCAGGGGCTGGCGCAACCAGAGCAGCCACTGGGCCAGTTCGGCGCTGATGGGGAAGCGACCGGCCAGGGCCTGCTCCAGCACTGCGGCGGCTTCGAGCGGAAACTCCCAGCAACGGCGGCGCGCCAGCCAACGCCCGGCGGGGCGGATCCTGCGCATCTGGGACTGGGTGACCTGATCAAAGGGACAGGCCACCTCAATCAGGCCGGTGGGCCCGAGCCGCATCTGCACCAGGGGTTCGGCCAAAGCGCCAAAGTGCAATCCACGACACATTGACAGCCGAGGTGCCGGGGGCAAACTTCCGCCAACCGAGGCGGTCGCATGCAGGCCAGGGATGGAGTGTTCCTTGAGGATCTCTGCCCCAAGTTGCGCGTGCGGCGCTGGCGGCAGTCGCTCCACCTGGTCACCGGTCATTGCTGCCTGTACTGCGGCGAGCGGTCCGAATCGATCGACCATGTGCAGCCCCTCAGCCGCGGTGGCCAGAGCATGACGGAGAACTGCGTGCCGGCCTGCCTCGACTGCAATGGCCGCAAGGGGGACAGCGACGCCTTCCAGTGGTATCGCCGCCAGAACTTCTACGACCCGAGACGGGCGATGGCCCTTCGGGCCTGGACCGATGGCGACATGCACCTGGCCACCCGCCTGCTGCAATGGACCAGGCCCGAGGACATGGTCACGGCACCGAGCCCCGCCGCATCAGGGGTGGCTTCGCAACCCCAGGCGACGACATCACCGGCCGCGCCAGGGCAGGCCAGGGCAGCTCACCAGACCCGGCAGGCCGCCACGCCGTTGTGGCGCTGGCAGATGGCCTCCTGATCGCGGGGCTGTTCCGGCGCCACCAACAGAGCCACGCCCAACAACACGGCCGCCAGGGCCAGGGGTACCCCGACATGGGCCTCAGCCCCGCTGAAGCTGCCGATCGATGACCGCGGGCGGGAGGGGATGGGGGCAACCGCAGCGGCGATCAGACGGGATGAGCCGGGCAGCCCGGAAGCGGCCCGGGCCCCGGCGTGGTGCATGACTGGAAGGGCTTGGCTGGTGCATGGCCTGAGCGGGGAGCGGCGGCCAGCGGAGTGCCGCGCAGTGGCGCGGGAGGCAGCGGTGAGCGCCCTCGCGAAGGCCGAGCTGTCAACGCTGGTGCTGCCGGAGCCGTTGCCCGCGGGAAATGGGTACTCGAAGAGAGGGGAGCCAGGAAAAATGGAGGCAGTCACGGCTGGAACGCGAAGGCTATGATACAGGTGTACTCATGACTGATCAACCTGTCAACTCCCGGGCCGATGGGACTGTCGCCGTCGTCGGTCTGGACCCTGGCGCCATCGGGCGCGTGCTGGTGCTGGGTGGCGGCTACACCGGCAGCCGCTTCGCCGCGGCCCTGGCTCGCCTGGGCATCGCCACCACCGTCAGCCAGCGTCTGCCCTGCGACCCGGAGCCTGCTGGCGACCCCGCCGGGCCAAGCCAGTTGCGCTTCGACCCGGCGCAGGGGGCCCTGCCCAGCCCGGAGGAGCTGGTCGGCATCAGCCACGTGCTGGTGACCATCCCCCCCGATGCCGACGGCCGGGATCCGGTGCTCGATCATCTTGGCGAGCAGCTGGCGAAGCTGCCGCTGCAATGGTTGGGCTACCTCTCCACCACCGGCGTCTATGGCGATACCGGCGGCGCCTGGGTGGATGAAACCAGTCCCACCCGGCCGTCGCTGACGCGCAGCCGCTCCCGGCTGGCCTGTGAGCAGGCCTGGCGAAACCGCGGCCTACCTCTGCAGGTGTTCCGGCTGCCGGCGATCTACGGCCCCGGCCGCACCCCCTTCAACGACCTGCACCAAGGCAGGGCCCGCCTGATCCACAAGCGCGGCCAGGTGTTCTGCCGCATCCATGTCGACGACATCGTCGGGGCGCTGCTGCACAACCTGGCGCTGCCAGAGCGCTCCCGGCCGGACAACTTGATCCTGGCGGATGAGTACCCGTGCTCCTCCAGCGAAAGCCTCGGCTACGCCGCCCATCTGCTGGGCTGCAAACTTCCCGCGCTGCAGTCCTACGAGCAGATCGCCGCCACGATGAGCCCGATGGCTCGCAGTTTCTGGAGCGAGAACCGCCGCGTCAGCAGCGCCCTGCTGCGCCAGGGCCTGGGCTACCGCCTGCTCTATCCGAGTTTCCACGAGGGGTACCGGGCCTCGCTCCGCTCCGCCCCGCCTGAGGGCCACCCTCCCGACTGATGGGACGCCCGGCGAGGACGACCGGGCCCATGGGCGCTGGCTTCACTGGCCCTTGAAATGAAACTTGCTCGCCGGTTCGGGCTGGGCCAGGAACGGCAGGTTGATGTCAGTGAAGAACTTGTTCCAATTGACGATCACCCAACCATTGCGGAGGCTCAGACCGATCACCAGCAAGATGGTTCCCAGCAACATCAGTCGGAACATCGGCCACAACGACAGCGATCAACCTCCATCGAAACCCAGACCCCGCCGGATTGCCATCGCCCTGGGCGATCCGGCCGGCATCGGTGTGGAGGTGACCCTCGGGGCCCTCGCCGACGAAGCTGGCGCCGGCCTCCCGGGCGAGGTGGTGCTGGTGGGCTGCCGCCAATGGCTGATCGAGAGCCATCGCCGCCTGCAGGGCCGCTGCCGACTGGCGGATCCGGCCCGGTTCGAGATTCTGGATCGGCCCCTGCCCGAGCCGATCAACCCCGGCGAGAGCGGCGCCGCCGCCGGAGCCGCCAGCTTCGACTGGCTCAGCGAGGCCACCCGGCTGGTGCTCCACGGCGACTGTGAGGCCCTGGTGACGGCGCCGATCGCCAAGAGCAGCTGGCATGCCGCCGGCCACGACTATCCTGGCCAGACCGAACGGCTGGCAGAACTGGCCGGGGTGGATTCGGCCTCGATGCTGTTCACGGCCCGCGCCGCCGCCGGCCCCTGGCGCTTCAACACCCTGCTGGCCACCACCCACATCCCCCTGGCGGCGGTGCCCGGCCAGCTCAATGCCCAGTTGGTCAGCGACAAGCTGGACGTGCTGCTGGCCTTCTGCCGGCGCTTCCAGCCCCGGCCGCGGTTGGTGGTGGCCGGCCTCAATCCCCACGCCGGCGAAGCTGGACGGCTGGGCCGCGAGGAGCAGGACTGGCTGCTGGACTGCCTGGAGCAGTGGCGCCGGCGCCATCCCGAGGTGCGACTGGAGGGGCCCCTGCCCCCCGACAGCTGCTGGCTGGAGGCCGCCTCGGCCTGGCGCACGGGGGCCGGCGGACCGGATGGCTACCTGGCCCTGTATCACGATCAGGGCCTGATCCCGCTGAAGCTGCTGGCCTTCGACGCCGCCGTGAACACCACCCTGGGACTGCCGTTCCTGCGCACATCCCCTGATCACGGCACCGCCTTTGCGATCGCCGGCCAGGGCCTTGCCCGGCCCGAAAGCATGGCGGCGGCGATCGCCACCGCGCGGGAACTGGGCTGAGGCTCAGGTCCCCCGGCGGAGCTCGGTGCGGCAACCACGAGCCAGACCTGCCGACAACTCACAAGGCGAGCCCTGACGACTCCCTTGAAGACACCCCGAAAACCACCCGCTCAGCCATGGCCAGCCAAGTCCAGGCCAGACGCAACCGTTCATCCTGTGGGAGTGCCGTGCTGTCCAGGATTCGTCGAGCTGCCGTTGAGGGTTGTTGAGCAGACTCTCAGGAGGGCTTGATCCGCATCAGCACCTGACCGAATTCCACCGGCGTGCCGTTCTCCAGCAGGATCTCGACCACTTCGCCACTGATCTCCGACTCCAGCTCGTTCATCAGCTTCATCGCCTCGAGGATGCAGACGGGCTGGCCGGCACTGATGCGACTGCCCACCTCAACGAAGGCCGGTTCACCCGGAGCCGGTGAGCGATAGAAGGTGCCCACCATCGGCGCGGTGATCGCCTGCAGATCACTGCGAGCCGCCGGCGGGGCCGGGGGCGGCACCGAAGGGGAGGTCGCGGCGGCGGCCGGCTGGGGCGGCGGCGGCGTGGCCAGCAGGGGGGCCTGCACCATGGCCACCGGTGCCGCCGCCGGCAGGTTGCGACGCACCTCGAGACGGAAGTCGTCGCCTTCGAGGCAGAGTTCCTGGATGTCGCTTTCGCCGAGCAGAGCCAGAAGAGCGCGGAGTTGGTCGTGATCGAGCTGCATGGCGATCAGGACTCCCGACCCAGATAGTTGTCGGTGCGGGTGTCGATCTTGATCTTCTCGCCGATCGTGATGAACAGGGGCACCATCACCTGGGCACCGGTCTCGACGATGGCGGGCTTGGTACCGCCGGTGGCCGTATCCCCCTTGACGCCGGGATCGGTCTGGGTGACCTGGAGGATCACGGAGTTGGGCAACTCCACCTCCAGCGGCTTCCCGTTCCAGTAGATGACACTCACCTCCATACCTTCCTTGAGGTATTTGCGACCATCACCGATCTGCTTGGCGGTCAGGCGGGTCTCCTCGTAGGAGGCCATGTCCATGAAGACGAAGTCATCGCCCTCCATGTAGGTGTGCTGCAAGGTCGCCTTCTCCAGCACTGCCTGGGGCATGGTCTCGCCGGCGCGGAAGGTCTTGTCGACGACGTTGCCGCTCTGGACAGCCTTGAGCTTGGTGCGCACGAAGGCCGAGCCTTTGCCGGGCTTGACATGCAGAAACTCGACGACCCGCCAGACCTGGCCATCCAGCTCGATGGTGGTTCCGGTTCGAAAATCGTTGCTGGAGATCATTCCGGCGGTTCGGATCCGGTGGATTGTACGTCTGGCTACCGGCAAAGCCCCCGTCCGGAGCCGCCGCTGGCTCCGGACGCCTGTGCCAGAGTCCAGCCACTGACAGGGGGACCATGGGCAGAGAGCCAGCGTTCGTCGGGGCAGGGCCACGTTCCGGACCCAACTCGGCATTCGCTCGCCGATCCTTGGGCAGCGCCTGGCGGCAGGTCCGCGCCGCCGGCGTGGCGGCGCTTCTGGCCCTGCTGCTCGCCGTCCCCGGCGCCTGGGCCGCCCTGCCCCAGGGCAACGCCGTCACCGATCCTTCGGCCCTGCTGCGCAACGCCCTGCCGATCCAGCAGAAGGATCTCCAGGAGATCCAGCATCGGCTTGAGGGCACCAGCGACGATCTGCGCGCCAAGCGCTGGCCCTCCCTGGCCGCGAGCGTGCGCCGCAGCCAGTCCCTGTTCGCCTCGAAGCGGGAGGCGATCCTGGCCAGCTTCCCGCCCGCCGACCGGACCGGGGCCGAAGCACTGTTCGAGCACCTGTCGGACCAGCTGCAAATTCTGGTGAGCGCGGCCGATGGCCAGGAACGGGACGCCTTTCTTGATGCCCGCCGCGATGCCCTCACCAGCATCGGCGATGCCGAAGCGCTGCTGGTGGGTCCGTTTCCCTTCACCATCCCCGAGGAGTTCGCCGACCTGCCCAGGCTGCTGGGCCGAGCCACGGTGCGGCTCACCACCACCCAGGGCGATCTGATCGCCGTGGTGGACGGCTACAACGCGCCGCTGACCGCAGGCGCCTTCGTGGACCTGGTGCAGCGGGGCTTCTACGACAAGCTGCCCTTCATCCGGGCTGAAGACTTCTATGTGCTCCAGACCGGCGATCCCGCCGGCGACGCCGACGGTTACATCGATCCCCAGACCAAGGCGGAGCGGAACGTGCCGCTGGAGATCAAGGTGCCGGGCCAGGAGGCCCCCTTCTACAACCAGACCTTTGAGGAACTGGGCCTGTTCAAGGCGGAGCCGGTGCTGCCGTTCAACGCCAAGGGCACTCTGGGCTGGGCCCACTCCGACGAGAGCCTGGCCGATGGCTCCTCTCAGTTCTTCCTGTTCCTGTTTGAGCCCGAACTGACCCCAGCCGGCCTCAACCTGATCGACGGCCGCTATGCCGCCTTCGGCTATGTGGTGGATGGTTTTGATGTGCTGGAGGAGCTCACCGCCGACGACGGCATCGTCAAGGCGACGGTGATCGACGGGGCCGAAAACCTGCGGCCCCACGCCTGAGGGCCATGGTCAGGACGCCGATGCATGCTGCTTCCCAGACCTTCCGGATCGCGGATGGACCATCTCGGCGCTGATTCAGCTCCCGGGAAGGTTGCGGACCACCCGGCTCCATTGGGATCGGGCTTGGTCGCCCCCTGTGAGCCGCCCCACGAAACCCTGGCCGATCTGGGCGAATGGGAACTGATCCGCCGGCTGGGAGCCTTCGCGCCACCGGGCCAGTTCGCCGATGACGCCGCCTTGGTGGCCGAAACCTGCGGCGAATCGGCGCTGGTGGTCAACACCGATGTGCTGGTGGAGGGCTTCCACTTCAGCGACGCCACCACCGCGGCGGCGGATGTGGGCTGGCGGGCGGCGGCGGCCAATCTCTCGGATCTGGCGGCGATGGGCGCCGCGGAGGTGGTGGGGATCACGGTGGGCCTCGTGGCGCCGGCCTCCACACCCTGGAGCTGGGTGGACGGGGTGTACGGCGGCCTGCGGGAGGCCCTGGATACCTACGGCGGCGTGCTGCTGGGGGGCGACTGCAGCGGTGGGGCCCAGCGGATGCTGGCGGTCACGGCGATCGGGAGGCTGGCCGGGTTGGACCCGAGCGAGCGAGCCCCCGCCGGCCAACAGCCGCAAGGTGCCACCGCAGGCCCGATCCGCCGCAGCGACGGCCGCCCCGGCGACCGGCTGGTGTGCAGCGGCCCCCACGGCCTGAGCCGGCTGGGGCTGGCCCTGCTGCAGGGCGAGATCACAGCCAGGTCCATGGATCCAACCCTGGTGCAAAGGGCGATCAACGCCCATCAGCGGCCCCGGCCCCGCTTCGATGCCGTGCGAGCCCTGATCACCTGCCGCCCGCCCGCTCAGGCCTGGCGAGTGGGAGGCTGCGACAGCAGCGATGGCCTGGCGGCGGCGGCAGCGGCGATCGCGGCCAGCAGCGGTTGCTCGGCCCGACTCGATCGCGCCCGCCTACCCGTCGATCCAGCCATGGCCAGCCTGCCGGCAGCCGAGGCCTGGTGCCTGGCGGGCGGCGAGGACTTCGAGCTGGTGCTGGCCCTGGAACCCGCCTGGGCCGAGGCCCTGATCGCGGCCCTGCCGGGCACGACGGCGATCGGCGAACTGGTGGCAGGGGAGGCGGGGGCTCTGGGCTGGGCGGATGGGGCTCCCTGGAGCGCGGGCGATGGGGGGCGTGCAACAACCAGCGGCTACAGCCACTTCAGCTGAGGCGTGGGCGGGCGGGGCGGGCTGCCCAAAGACCAGGGAGAACGCATCCCCGAAAGCCGACTCCTTGAAAATGGTCACTAAAGTCAAAAAACGGACATTTCGGTCACGGCCTTCCGCGCCCAATGCCTGGAGCTGATCCGGCAGATCGAGGCCGGTGGCGAGCCGATCACCATCCGCCGTCGCGGCAAGGCCGTGGCCCGTCTGTCGCCAGCCCCGGGACCCGCCGGACAAGACGCCAGACCCTGGGAACAGCTGCGGGGCACCGGCTCCTTACTCGCATCCTCGGAGGAATCGGTGCTGCAGGCGGGCGATTTTGAAGCCCTGCAGTGAACGTTCTGCTCGACACCCACCTCTGGCTGTGGTGGCTGCTCGGTGCACCCCAACTGACAACCGGGCAACGGCGGGCCATCGATCAGGCAGCCCAGGCCCGCCAGCTGCGGCTGGCGGCGATCAGCCTGTGGGAAGCGCAGATGCTGCAGGCGAAGGGGCGCCTGCAGCTGGATCGGCCCTTCGAACACTGGTTGCGCCAAGCAGCGGCCGCGGACGTGATCACGGTGCTGCCTCTCGACTGCGAGGTGGTGATCCGACTGAACTCCCTGCCCGCCGATTTCCACGGCGACCCAGCCGATCGCCTGATCGTGGCCACCGCCCTGGCCCACGGTCTGCCACTGGCGACCTTCGACGGCACCATTCGCCGCAGCCATGCAGCGGCGGCAACTGGGCCACGGTCAGCACATGGGCGGCCTCGATCGGCAGCTCCACGAAGCCGCCATCCAGCAAGGTGCGCCGCAACAGCGACGGTTGCACCTGAAACCCGCGAGCCGTTGGCGGGCCGCCTCGAAGGCCTCCTGGCTCACCGCCTGGCAGCCGCTCGCGCTGCCCTCGCCCAGCAGCAGCTTCGGCACGGTACGGCCCCGCCTGCCAGGAGCATCAGGGATCTCTGGATTCAATCTCCCTGAGATAACGGCGCGGATCGTTTGTGGAGTGCTTCTGGCGACGGCCCAGCTTCAGGGGGAGTAAGCGTTTCCAACGCCCGAAAGTCTCCGACCATTCCAACAGCAGCGGCTCAGGACTGGGCCGGCGCTGGCCGCCGGCCGCGAAGGCGAGGGCGAAGGCCAGGGAGGAGACAGCGAGGCGCACGCCATCACTCAGGATCATCCACACCTGGTTGGGCGCGGGGCCTGAGACGCGATCCAGCAGCTGACGTCGGGCGGCCAGAAGATTGGCCTCCAGCTGGCGCCGCAGCTGGGGAAGCGGCAGGGCGCGATCGGCGGGGGTGAGCGTGGGACCTCGCAGGCGCTGCATGCGGGCCTGCAGGTCGTCGACACTGGAAGCCGCCTGGATGGCCTGCAGCATCGCCCCTGAACGCCGCTCCGCATCGGCACGGCGGGCAGAATCCTGCTGAATGGCCTGGCTTAGGCCACGCCAGGTGGCGAACCCCTGCAGGGGTAGTAGCAGCAGAAAGCCCAGGGTTGCTGCCACCGCCAGGCCGCGCCAACGATTGCGCGCAGAAGCCAGGCGACCGTCGGCGGGATGCAGAGCCGAGGCGGCGTGCAGCAGCACCAGGGCCAGCAAGGGCAGCGCCGCCTGATTGAGCAGGACCGAGCAGACATTCATCTGCCAGGCGGGATCGAGCGCCTGAACCGGAAACAAACGGACGGCGACCGCGACAACAAAGACGAAGACCAGGGCACGGGCAGCGACAGCCAGCAACAGCGCCAGAGCAAGGCGCTCCTTCTCAACCACGAGGGCGGGAGGCGGCGATGCGGGAACGCAGGCGACGACTAAAGCCAAAAGCGGTGGCTGCACCCATCAGCGGCAGGGGGGCAGGCACCGATGCCGGCGCAGCCTTGCCGAGCACCAGATCATCCACAGTTGCGTAGGCGGCTGGATTTCCTGCGCCAGGCACGATCAACAGCGAGGTGAAGGACGTGCCGCTGTCATCAAGCCAACCAAAGAAATTGGTGGCTGAGCCGGTCAAGACTGATTGGGCGGATGCACCGGGATTGGCCGTGACCGTGATGACGCGGTTGAGAATATTGAAATTGATATCGGAATTAAAGAAATATCCACCTACGGCAGTAGGGGCTCCAGCCGCAAAATTTAACGTCAAGGGTTCAAGATTATTGGTAGACAGAACCTGGGATCCGCCCGTGGGCTGGGCGAACAGACCTTGACTTGCCACAGCATTGTAAGTGTAGCCAGGGATCGTTCTCGAAAACGGCGAACCTTGCAAGCCTGTCGTCAAGTCATCATAGTTGTCAGTGGAAGAACTGGACAAAGCGGCAAGAAAAGCATCGCGATCGGTATATGTGATGACCGCTGCCTGAGCGGGAAGCGAAGCTACGACTATCGATGCTCCAACAATGCCGAAATAATGAGTAATAAATTTATAAAATTTCATAACTTTTCCGAACTTAAAACTATTTTTATTGAGGGGGGGGGGGGATTGTCAAGCATTCGCCCAATCAAGTCGGCATCTGGCAACAAGCGTCATGCCGGCGCCGCTCAGCCAGGCGCCAGCCTCCGCCCCACGCGGGCCACGTGCTGGCGCAGGGGTTCGGGCAACTCGTGATGCAACGAGAGGTCGATGCTCCAGGGGAGCAGCAGGTCATCGAGGGCGCCCATCAGCCGCAGGCGATCGTTGTGGCGAAGGTCCGGCGCCACCAGGGTCAGATCGATGTCGGAGCCGGGGCGATGGCGGCCCATGGCCCGGGAGCCGTAGAGCCACACCTCGTGCACGGCGGGCTCGGCGTTGAGCAGGGCCAGCAGGCGGGCCGAGACCTCCGGCGGCAATCCAGGGATCGCGGCGATGGCGGCGGGATGCTCAGCCATCCAGTTCCTCAGCGGCGGTGGCCTGAACGCGCTCGCTCAGCACCAGGCGCAGCTCCCGGAAACAGGGCAGATAACGATCCCCAACCTGCTGGCTCACCTGCTCGGCGGTGCTGCGGTTGTAGGTGTGACTGGTGAGGTTGCGGTCCTGCACCATGGCCAGCCAGCCCTCGCCGTCACGGATCAGGCCCACACGGAAAGCCAGCCGCAAGGTGTCGCGCGAGCCGATCAGACCGGCGTTGCCCTCCGCCAGCAGCAGGTCGCGCAGACTGTTCCAGCCCAACTCGAAACAGTACTCAAACGCCTTGATCAGGCCCTGACGTTCCCGCTCGTTGAGCGCGGGGGGCTGGAAGAAAGTCTCCAGCTGATCCAGGGCCTGGCAGAAGTTGGCAAAGCGCTGCTGCCAGCGGATGTCAGGCGGCATGGCGGTGGGGCGATGGGAGCAGTCTGAACCGGGTTCAACCGCACTGGAACAGGCAGGGTCAGGCGCCAGCCCCCTTACTCCCCCAACGCCTGCGCCACCGCCTTCTGGAACACGTCTTCCTCCGGCACGATGCCGGTCCAGAGGGTGAACAGCTGCATCGCCAGTTGCACCAGCATCTCGACGCCATCGACCACGCCGCAGCCGTGCTCGCGGGCCAGCTGCAGAAACGGCGTGAGCCGCGGATTGGTGATCACATCCACTGCCAGGCAGCCGGGTGCCACCGTGCTCCAGTCGATCGTCACGACTTCCAGCTCCGGGGCGCAGCCGAGGTGGGTGGCATTCATCAACACGGTGGTGCCGGCGGGCACCTGCACCGGTGAGTTCCAGGCCTGCCACCGGGCCGGCACGCCACTGACAGCCATGATCCGTTCGGCCACCTCGCGGCCCTGCTCCTCGCGGCGGGTGACCAAGGTGAGCTGGGCCGCCCCAGCCCAGGCGATTTCCACCGCCATCGCCCGACCGGCGCCACCGGCCCCGAGCATCACCACATGCTCGCCTTTAAGGCTGCGCTGTTTCTGGATCGCCTTGACCACACCCTTGCCATCGTTGTTATGGCCAATCAGCCGACCCGCTTCGATCGTGAGATAGTTCGCCGCGCCGATCGCCTTGACATCGGCGTCGACTTCATCGAGCAAAGGGATCACATCCACCTTGTAGGGCACCGTGATACCCACGCCGCGATACCCCAGCGGCGCCAGACCCTTGATAGCCGGCCGCAACAACTCGGTCGAGGCCACATCACTTTTCCAGAACTGCCAATTGAGGCCGTAATGGGCATACACCGCATCGAACATCAGGTCGATCGGGTTCTCCGCCACCGGGTGTCCCAGCATCCCGGTCATCTGCTTCTGGGGAGGAATCACGGCAACACCTGAGCCAAAGTCCAGCTGATTATGAGCGAACTGACGGACCGGGACAGGACTGGCCGGGATGACGCCGCCAACGAGGCCGGCAGAGGCAACGGTGTCAGGCACACCAGCTGAAATCAGGCTCCGCCGACCCTCCCTGACCTGAATCCAGCCCCGCCGCCGGGCCGATGCTCGCCTTGCCCTGCACCCTCACCCTGCCGGAGACATTCACCGGCAGCCTGCGACTGACGCCCGACCAGTTCGCCGAGCTCTGCGCCGCCAACCCGGACGCCGTCCTAGAGCTGGCCACCGACGGCTCCCTGATCAGCATGAACCCAGCGGTGGCGACACGGCTGCCCGCAACAGCGCCCTCGCATTGCTGCTTCAGCTGCCGCGCTGGCGGACCTGACGCGGTGGCAGGCCCTGGCAATGGAGCTGTGAGTCCAGGCGACGAGGGGCCCCGCGGGCTCACGGCCGTGCGCCGCAAAATGGCCGCCTACGGGCCAATGACGCCCGCCTGGGCTGGCTGCTGATCCTCGAGCCGCGGGCGGTGGAGGTGTGAAACCCCAGTCCGAAGACCCCAGCCGCATCGAAGCTCACTGCCGGCTGGACCGGGCGCCGCTGTTTCCGGCGTTGGGGCTCGAGCTGCGGGAGATCTGGGCGGGCTGGATGCGTTGAGCTGCTCCTGGATTGGATGGACGGAAGGGAGGGAACGGGCCACTCTTCCCATCCCACCCGTGGATTTCCGGAATCCGGCGCACTCGCGACGGACGGTTGATTCGGTGGATCGGGTGGACCAGACCCTGCGAGATCTGGAGCAGGCGGAGCAGTCAATGCAGGCCGCTCGCCATGAATGGGTCTGTTTCGCCGCGCCCATCAGGCTGGGAAGCAGGCGCTCAAGGGGCTGAATCTGGCCCTGGGGCAGCAGGCCTGGGGGCGCACCGGGTGAGCACTACAGCAGGCTGCAGAGCAAGCAGGTCCTCCTCCATGCCAGAGCCATCACCGAGTGGATCCATGCTGCGCTGACCAGCCGCCGCTGAGGTGCTGGAGCGGGCCGGGCGCTGATCCGCCGAACAACGGCGGGGTGCCATCCGGATCTGCTGGCGGTGAGGGTCTTGGACTCCTGCGGATGCGGCACAGCCGGCTTGGGCAGCGATGGAGACTCGTGAAAGAGCACTGCTGCCGGAGGACCACTGCATCCCCCCCATTCCCAGTGGCCCGTTGCCTCGTCCCCTGGTTCAAAGGCTCCTGCAGCTTTCCCTTGATCCGCGCTGGTCTCCATAAAAAAAGCCGCCTGATGGCGGCCCTGCGCAATTGATGAACTGTGATGAATGGGGCTGGGGCCCCAGCAAAAGCCGGGGCTCAGACACCACCGAGGTCACTTCCAGTTCTTCGCCACCACCTCGGCCAGATCGACGACGCGCTGGCTGTAGCCCCACTCGTTGTCGTACCAGGAGATCACCTTCACCATGTTGCCGTCCAGCACCAGGGTGAGATCGGCATCGACAATCGTGGACTCATCGGTGCCGGCGTGGTCGGTGGAGACCAGGGGCAGATCGCAGTACTTGATGATGCCCTTCATGCCGTTCTCGGACGCGGCCTTGAAGATGCTGTTCACCTCCTCGCGGGTGGTGTTGCGGCTCACCTCGAGCACCATGTCCACCACCGACACGTTGGGGGTGGGCACCCGCAGGGCGATGCCGTTGAGCTTGCCCTTCATCGGCGGATACACCAGGGCCACGGCGGTGGCGGCGCCGGTGGAGGTGGGCACGATGTTGACGGCGGCGGCGCGGGCGCGACGCAGGTCGCGGTGGGAGGCATCGAGGATGCGCTGGTCACCCGTGTAGCTGTGGGTGGTGGTCATCATGCCCTTGACGATCCCAAGGGATTGATCGAGCACTTTCACCAGCGGCGCCATGCAGTTGGTGGTGCAACTGGCGTTGCTGATGATGTCGAAGTCTTCGTGGCGGTATTCGTCAGCGTTGACACCGACCACGAAGGTGCCCACGCCCTCGCCCTTGCCGGGGGCCGTGATCAGCACCTTGCGGGCACCGGCCTCGATGTGCTTGCCGGCACCTTTCTGATCGATGAAGACGCCGGTGGCCTCGATCACCAGGTCAACGCCCCACTCCTTCCAGGGCAGGTTGAGGGGGTTGCGATCGGAAAAGCACTTGATGTGCTTGCCGTTGACGACGATCGTGTCCTCGGTGTGGCTCACCTCCGCATCGCGGATGTGGCCCAGCATCGTGTCGTACTGAAGCAGGTGGGCGTTGGTGCGCGGATCGGAGGTGTCGTTGAGACCCACCACCTCGATGCCGGTGTTGGCGCCGCGGCTCAGCCAGCAACGCATGAAATTGCGACCGATCCGTCCGAATCCATTAATCGCAACTTTCAAGGTCATGGCATCAAGCGGCGAAATCCGCTAGCAAGGGTGATTCGGCCGCAGATCATACAGAAATCCCTGCCCAGGCCTGCCGCTGGGCCTGGTGCCAAGGCGGCCGGACAGCAAAGCGAAGCATCTCGTAAAGCACCGATGGCCTGTCCAGCCCTATTTTCAGCGGATCAGGAGTCGCCCCCAACAGCCCCGATGCTCGATCGCCTCCAACCGGTCCATTTCATCGGCGTCGGCGGCATCGGCATGTCTGCCCTGGCTGGGATCCTGGCGGCCCGGGGCTTCAGCGTCAGCGGATCGGACCCCCGCCGCGCCGCGGTGGTGGATGCCCTGAAACTCAAGGGCGTGCGCGTGTTCCATGAGCAGACGGCCGCGACGATCCAGGCGGTCCACGGCAGCGGCGCCAGCCCGCTGGTGGTGATCAGCTCCGCCGTTCCCGACAGCAACGGCGAGCTGATCGAAGCCCGGCGCCTCGGCCTGGCGGTGGTGCACCGCTCCGACGTGCTGGCGGCCCTGATCAACGCCCAGCCCTCGATCGCCGTGGCCGGCAGCCATGGCAAGACCACCACCAGCACCCTGATCGCCACCCTGCTGGAGGCCACCGACCAGGACCCCACCGCCGTGATCGGCGGCATCGTGCCGGCCTTCGCCAGCAATGGCCGCCATGGCGAGGGTCCGCTGCTGGTGGCCGAAGCCGATGAATCGGACGGCTCCCTGGTGAAGTTCAGGGCCCAGCTGGGGGTGCTCACCAACATCGAGCTCGATCACACCGATCACTATCCCGACCTGGACGCCCTGATCCACACCCTGCAGCGCTTCGCGGGTGGCTCCGGCCGGCTGCTGGCCAACCGGGACTGCCCGGTGCTGCGGGAGCACTTCAAGGCCGACAGCTGGTGGTCCACCGAGGCCGCCGAAGGGGTGAACTTCGCCGCCATCGCCCAGGAAGAGCGCGGCGATGGCACCCTCGCCGACTACTACGAAGACGGCATCCGGCTGGGCAGCCTCAGCCTGCCCCTGCCCGGACGCCACAACCTCAGCAACGCCCTGGCGGCGATTGCCGCCTGCCGCCTGGAAGGCGTGCCCTTCGCCGACCTGCAGCAGGCCATCTCCCAGCTGCGCCCCCCCGGTCGCCGCTTCGACTGCCGCGGCCTCTGGCAGGAACGGATCGTCGTTGACGACTACGCGCACCACCCCAGCGAAGTGGCCGCCACCCTGAGCATGGCGCGCCTGATGGTGAGCAGCGGCCGCAGCCCCCTGCCCCGGCCGCCCAAGCGCCTGGTGGCCGTGTTCCAGCCCCATCGCTACACCCGCACCGCCCAGTTCCTGCAAGGCTTTGCCGCCGCCCTCACCCAGGCCGATCTGGTGCTGATCGCCCCCCTCTACAGCGCCGGTGAAACCCCGATCGCGGGCGTCTCCAGTGCCGCCCTGGCCCAGGCCGTGCGCACGCTGGCCCCCCATCTGGAGGTGCTGGAAGCCCAGACCCTCGACCATCTGGCCCACCAGATCGCCGCCAGCAGCCGTCCCGGCGATCTGGTGCTGGCGATGGGAGCCGGCGACGTCAACGGCCTCTGGGAGCGCCTGGGAGGCCTGGAAGACCGGCCGATGGCCCAGGCGGCCTGAATGGCGTCCCAAGGCACCGGTCACCCCGCCGGGGTGCGGCAGAACGTCGCCCTGCAGGCCTTCACCACCTGGAAAGTGGGAGGGCCGGCGGCCTGGTTCGCCGAACCCGGCAGCCAGGCGGAACTGATCCAGCTCGCCGCCTGGGCCGTCAGCGCCGGGCTTCCCTTCCGCTGCATCGGCGCCGGCTCCAACCTGCTGATCGCCGACAGCGGCCTGGCCGGCCTCACCCTGTGCAACCGACGCCTGCAGGGCAGTCACAGCGATCACCACGAGGGCTGGGTGGAGGCGGAAGCGGGTGAACCGATCCCGACCCTGGCCCGCAAGGTGGCCAGGGTCGGCCTGCACGGCCTCGAGTGGGCCGTGGGCATTCCCGGCACCGTCGGGGGCGCCGTGGTGATGAATGCCGGCGCCCAGGGGGGATGCACGGCGGACTGGCTGCACTCGGTGCGGGTGCTCGATCCGGCCCGGCCCGATCAGCCCTTCACCCTGGAGGCGCGGCAGCTGGACTTCGCCTATCGGCACAGCCGGCTGCAGGCGGAACCGCTGCTGGTGCTCTCGGCCCGCTTCCGACTGGCCGCCGGCCACGACCCGGCCGAGATCACCGCCCGCACCAGCGCCAATCTGCAGAGCCGCACCAGCAGCCAGCCCTATCAGCAACCCAGTTGCGGCAGTGTGTTCCGCAACCCAGAACCGCGCAAGGCCGGCCAGTTGATCGAAGCCCTCGGACTCAAGGGAGTGAGTGTCGGTGGCGCCCAGGTGTCAACGCTGCACGCCAACTTCATCGTCAACACCGGCCAAGCCCGGGCCCGGGACATCGACGCCCTGATCACGCTGGTGCAGGAGCGGGTCCGCGGCGAACACGGCATTGAGCTGCACACCGAAGTCAAGCGCCTCGGATTTGAAGGGGTCGATACTCAGCGGCTGGGGCCCTAGCCTGCGCCAGCACTCCACGACAGCGGCATGGCTGGCTTCGGTCTCCCCAACTTCGGTCAGCTGACGGAAGCCTTCCGCAAGGCCCAGCAGATCCAGCAGGACGCCCAGAAGCTCCAGGAGCAGCTCGATGCCATGGAGCTGGAGGGCAAGAGCAGCAACGGCCTGGTCAGCATCTGGCTCTCCGGCAATCAACAGCCGCTGCGGGTCGAGGTGGCCCCCGAACTGCTGAGCGGCAGCAGCGAGGCCGCCGAAACCGCCATCCTCGAGGCCCTGCGCAGCGCCTACGAACTCTCCACCGGCACCATGCGGGAGCGGATGGAGGAGCTCACCGGCGGCCTTGATCTCAACCTGCCCGGCCTGGGGGGCTGAGCGCCAGGTGCCGAAGGCGGGGGGCCGCCCAGCGGCCCTGCATCCACCCCGCCTCAGCTCGCCTCAGCCATCCCCGTCTCTAGGCTCCCCCTCGCTGGGCGGGCCGCCTGACCGGCCGTGGAGCTGGTCTGAACAGGGCTCCTGATCCCGCCGGGCCTCATCGAGATCCTCCTGGCGACTGTGGCGGCGGGAGCGCCGCCGCAGCGAGGGATCCAGCAGAGGCTCGAGCCGATCGCCCCGCTGCCTGAGGCCGGACTCCTTGCCGCGGCCGGATCGGGCCTCCCACTGGGCCTCGACCTCGGCCAGGCACTGGCGATAGACCCCGTGACGATCCCAGGCGACCCCCACCCGGCAGCCGGCTTCGCCCAGGTGACGGCAGTTGCTGTAGCGACAGCCCCCCTGCTCCAGCTGGGATCTCAGTTCCGGAAACAGCCCGGCCAACAGGGCCGGATCCGGGGGCAGATCGGGCCGATTGAAACCCGGCGAATCGGCCACCAGAGCCGGTTCGGCGCCGGCCAGCAGCGGCGCCAGGGGGAACAGCTCCACATGGCGGGTGGTGTGGCGCCCGCGCCGCAGGCGGCCGGAAACGGAGCCCACTCGCAGGCCCAGATCCGGCGCCAGGGCATTGAGCAGGCTGCTCTTGCCCACCCCGGAAGGACCGCACAGGACCGAGATGCCCGGCAAACTCAGGGTCTGGCGCAAGGCGATGAGATCCCCAGCCCCGGCCTGGCTGGAGATCGCCAGGGCCCGATAGCCCCAGGCCGCCACCCGCTCGCACCAGCGCCGCACCTCGGCCTCACCCACCAGGTCGGCCTTGCTGAACACCAGCTGAACCGCACAGCCGGTGGCCTCGGCGGTGAGCAGGAAACGGCTGAGCTGCAGCGGGTCGATGGCGGGCTCGGCCAGGGCCACCACCACCACCACCCGGGCGACATTGGCGACAGCGGGCCGCTCCAGCAGCCGCTCCCGGGGTTCCAACGCCGCCACGGCGCCACAGCGAGCCAGCCAGTCGATGCCATTGACCCGCACCCGATCACCGACGCAGATGCGCTGGCCGCTCTTGCCCAACCGGGTGCGGCGGGTGCAGAGCAGCTGACTGGTGCCGTCGGGGCCCGGTTGATCGAGGACCACCCGGCAGAAATTGGCCTCCAGGGCCATCACCTGGCCGGGCCGCTGCAGTGCCGCCTGGGCAGCCGCGGCCGCCTCGATGCTCAAGCGGGTGGCCCGCCATCCGGGCCCTGGCCGCTGTCGCGGCAGACCAGCAGCTGCACCCCCTGGGGCTCCATGGGGTGCAGCTGTACCCCATGACCCTCCTGGCGCAGCCCCTCACTGACCATCTGCTCGGGTTCCCCCCGATCCAGCAGAATCTCCAGCCGTTCGCCCGGGGCCAGTTTTTCCAGGGCCAGGCGACTGCGGATGAAGTTGAGCGGACAGGGGGTGCCGCGCAGATCGAGGCGCTGCACGGAGGACTCGCTCATCCCTTGCCGAACAGGCCGCCGAACAGGCCGCTCTTGTGGTGAGGTCGCTGGCCCTTGCTGCTGTGATGACCGGCCAGCTGCTCCAGCAGCTGCCGCTCATCACCACTGAGGCGGGTGGGCAGCTGCACCTTGATGGTGAACTGGTGGTTGCCGCGGGCCACCGGATTGCCCAGCCTGGGCACCCCCTTGTTCTTGAGGGTGAGCACGGTGCCGGGCTGGGTGCCGGCGGGAATCTCCAACGGCTCGGGACCATCCACGGTTTCCACCTCGATGGTGTCGCCGAGGATCGCCTGGAGATAGCTCAGGGGAATCTCGGAAAGGATCGTGGTGCCATCGCGCCGCAGGGTCGGATGGGACCTGACGCTGAGGAAGACGTAGAGATCGCCCGCAGGGCCGCCGCGCTGGCCAGCGTTGCCTTCCGAGGCCACCCGCAGCCGGGAGCCGGAATCCACCCCGGCAGGAATGTTGATGCGCAGGGTCTTGGACACCTGTTGCAGGCCGGCACCACTGCAGCTGCTGCAGGGATCGGCGATCACCTGGCCACTGCCCTCGCAGGTGGGGCAGGGAGCGACCTGGGTGAAGCTGCCGAACGGCGTGCGGGTGGCGCGCCGCACCTGGCCGGCACCACTGCAGGTGCCGCAGGTGGTGGGGCCACTGCCCTCCTTGGCCCCCGATCCCTTGCAGGTGCCGCAGGTTTCCAGATGGCGCAGCTGCACCTCCTTTTCCACCCCGAAGACCGCCTCGCGGAAGTCGATGCTGAGATCGAGGCGCAGATCGTCGCCCTGGCGCGGCCCACCGCGCCGCCGCTGTTGACCACCAGCGGCGGCACCCCCGCCGAAGCCACTGAAGAACGTCTCGAACAGATCGGCGAAACCGCCCATGTCGCCCACATCCGGCATGCCGCCACCGCCGCCCAGGCCGGCTTCACCGAACTGGTCGTAGCGGGCCCGGGTCTGGGGATCGCTGAGCACCTCGTAGGCGCGACCGATCTCCTTGAACTTGTCCTCGGCCCCGGCCTCTTTGTTGATGTCGGGGTGGTATTGGCGCGCCAGACGGCGATAGGCCCGCTTGAGGTTATCGGCGTCGACCGTTCTGGCGACGCCCAGCAGCTCGTAGTAGTCGGCCATCAGCCGCCCTGCTCCTCGCTGGAACCGACGGTCGCCTCGCCACCGGAGCTGCCGGGGCCCATCGAAACCTTCACCAAGGCATGGCGCAACACCCGACCATTGAGGTGGTAGCCGCGCTGCAGCTCTTCGATCACCACATCTTCCGAGTGCTCCTGGCTGGGCTCCCGCAGCACCGCCTCGTGGAGATTGGGATCAAAGGGTTCACCCTCCACCCGCATCGGCGAGACGCCGAGCTGCTTGAACACGTCCACCAACTGGCGGTACAGACCCTGGTAGCTGCCATGCAGAGTCTGGGCCTCCTCGTGCTGGGGCTTGAGCTGCTGCCGAGCTCGCTCGAAGTTGTCCACCACCGGCAGGATCTCCCCCAGGGTGGAGCAGGTGATCTGCAGGCGAAGGTCGTCCTGGTCACGGCTCTGGCGCTTGCGGAAGTTGTCGAAGTCGGCGGCAATCCGCATGCACTGGCCCCGCAGCGACTCATTTTCACTCTCCAGGACGGCCAACTTGGCTTCCAGCAGCTGGAGACGATCGCCATCGCTGAGGGAGGCACTGTTCTGAGCCTCCGGAGCAGGTGCCGAAGCTTCCGCAGCAGCAGCCGGAAGGCCGCCTTCAGCTGCGGAAGCCTCAAGCGCCTCAGGCCCAGGCACGCTGCCGCCGTTGATGGGATCGTCACCTTCAAAGGTGGTGTCGCTGCCCTGGGGGTTGTCGCCGCTCATACCGGTCGCACCAGTTTCGAATGAAGCCATGTTGAAGCGCCGGCCCCTCCTCCCACAAGCGGCGGAAGCCCGCACCTCAGACCAGAGCGCCGGGGGTCTTGGTGACGAGTCTCACCACATTTAGGTTTTTCTAGCCAAAATCCTTGTATCTGCTGATTCCAACCTCACTCGCTGGGCCTCTGCACCCGGCCTTCATCGCCGCCGGTGACAGCCGGCAACCTGAGCGGCGCTTCCGCTCCGCCATCCCGGCCTGCCTCTCAGCTCGCCGTCCCAGCCCCGGGAGCAGCACGGAGCCCAAGCCCTGAGGCGCTCAGCCCACTCCGCAACGGCACCTGGCCATCCCGCAACCCGATTCCAGCTCCCGACTCCGGCAGCGACCATGAATCCAGACACCGCCACCCAGGGGATCAAGACCCAGGCCCCAGGCAAGGCCTCGCTGTTCGGCGATCTGGACCTGGGTCCATCGACCCCGTCCCAGTCCGAGAACGATCTGGGATCCGAGGATCTCGAGGCCAGCAGCAAGGCCGCCGGGCTCTCCCCGGTGATGAGCCTGGTCGATCGGATCCTGGTCGAGGCCCTCACCTGCTCCGCCAGCGACATCCATGTGGAGCCCCAGGAGGATGGTCTGCTGATCCGCTTCCGTCAGGACGGTGTGTTGCGCAATATCGAAACCCTGCCGAAGACCCTGACACCGGCGGTGACCTCCCGCCTCAAGATCATGGCCGACCTGGACATCGCCGAACGGCGCATGCCCCAGGACGGCCGGATCCGCCGCAATTTCCGCGGCCGCACCATGGACTTCCGCGTCAGCACCCTGCCCAGCCGCCATGGCGAGAAGGTGGTGCTCAGGCTGCTCGACAGCGGCGCCACCCAGCTCGGGCTGGACAACCTGATCACCGATCCCCTCTCCCGTGAAACCCTGCGGGAAATCGGCTCCAAACCCTTCGGCATGATCCTGGTGACGGGCCCCACCGGATCGGGTAAATCCACCACGCTCTACGCCCTGTTATCGGAGCGCAACGATCCCTCGATCAACATCTCCACCGTGGAGGATCCGATCGAATACACCCTCAAGGGCATCACCCAGACCCAGGTGAACCGCGAGAAAGGCTTCGATTTCAGCACCGCCCTGCGCGCCTTCATGCGACAGGATCCTGATGTGCTGCTGGTGGGTGAGACCCGCGACCTGGAAACCGCCCGCACCGCCATCGAGGCGGCCCTGACCGGCCACCTGGTGCTCACCACCCTGCACTGCAACGACGCCGCCAGCGCCTTCGCCCGCCTCGATGAGATGGGGGTGGAACCCTTTCTGGTCAGCGCCTCGCTGCTGGGGGTGATCTCGCAGCGACTGCTGCGGCGGCTCTGCAGCCATTGCCGCATTCCCTATCACCCCGACAACGAGGAACTGGCGCGCTTCGGCCTGGTGGCCACCGACGAAACCAGCATCAGCTTCTTCAAGACCCGAACCGCCCACAACAGCCATGAACCGGCGTGTCCCCATTGCCAGGGCCGCGGCTACGCCGGACGGGTGGGTGTGTTTGAAATCCTGCGCATGAACGAATCGCTCTCATCGGCCGTGGCCAAGCGATCGAACACCGAGGACCTGCGCCGCCTGGCCCTGGAGGGGGGGATGAAAACCCTGCTCGGCTACGGCCTCGATCTGGTGCGCCAGGGCCTGACCACCCTCGAGGAAGTGGAGCGGATGCTGCTCACCGACACGGGCCTGGAATCGGAACGGCGGGCCCGGGCCCTGACCACCCTCACCTGCAAGGGCTGCGGAGCCGGCCTGCTGGACGAATGGCTGGAATGCCCCTACTGCCTGCGTGTACGCCGCTGATCAGGATAATGACCGCTGGGCCTGGCTAGAGTGAAAACCATGCACGATCAGAGCTGACGGGGGACAATCCAGTGGACCTTCAGATTGAAGACCTGATGGTCGAACTCGTCAATGGCGGAGGCAGTGACCTGCATCTTGCCTGCGGCCAACCACCCTATGGACGCTTCAATGGCCAGCTGAGGCCAATGATTCAAGACATGCGACTCAGCGAAGATCAATGTAACCGACTGATCTTCTCGCTTCTCAACAACTCCCAGCGCAAAATCCTGGAACAGAACTGGGATCTGGACTGTTCCTATGGCCTCAAGGACGTCGCCCGCTTCCGGGTGAATGTCTATCGGCAACGGGGCACTTATGCGGCCTGCCTGAGAGCTCTTGGCAACTCGATTCCACCGATCGACAAGCTGGGGATGCCGCCGATCGTCGAAGAAATCAGTCGCAAACCCAAAGGTCTCGTGTTAGTCACCGGGCCCACGGGTTCAGGTAAAACCACCACGCTGGCGGCCCTGCTCGATCACATCAACCACAGCCGCTCGGAACATATTCTCACCATCGAAGATCCGATCGAATTCACCTATCGCAACGACAAGAGCCTTATCCACCAGCGGGAGGTCAGCGAGGACACCCGCAGTTTCGCCAATGCCCTGCGAGCCGCTCTGCGCGAAGACCCGGATGTGATCCTGGTGGGGGAAATGCGTGACCTGGAAACCATTCAGCTGGCAATCACCGCCGCCGAAACCGGTCACCTGGTGTTCGGCACCCTGCACACCAGTTCCGCCTCCCAGACCGTCGACCGCATGGTGGACGTTTTCCCCGGCGGCCAGCAGACCCAGATCCGCGTACAGCTGAGTTCAAGCCTGCTGGCCGTGTTCTCGCAGACACTCTGCAAGAGCAACCACCCCAGCACCGGCGCCTTCGGTCGAGTCATGGCGCAGGAAATCCTGATCAACACCCCGGCGATCGCCAACCTGATCAGGGAAGGCAAAACAGCCCAGATCTACTCCCAGATCCAGACCGGCGCCAACCATGGCATGCAGACCCTGGAGCGCTCCCTGGCCAACCTGATCAAGGCCGGCAAGGTCACCCGCGGGGAAGCCATGGAAAAAACCACCAGACCCGATGAATTGGCCCGCCTGCTGGACCAGGTCTGATCGATGACAGCGTTTTTTGTCACCTACACCACCAACTCCGGCCGGAAACGCGAACTCACGATTCAGGCGGACAGTCCGGCCAGCGCCAGAAGGGAATTGCGGCGACGCGGCATTCTCGCCAACACCATGGTGCGCAAGGAGACATCAGCAGGCGTGGGGGATGAGGGTTTCGATATTCGCAACCTGATGGAGGGCGGCATCAGCATCCGCGAAAAGGCCCTGTTCGCCAGCAAACTTTCGGCCTTGGTGGATGCGGGGGTGCCGATTCTGCGCAGCCTTGACCTGATGCGCACCCAGCAGCGCTCCACCCTGTTCCGCAAAGCGCTCACCAGCATGACGCGGGAGGTGAATCAGGGGGAAAGCCTGGGCAATGCGATGCGTCGCTGGCCCCAGGTGTTCGACAACCTCACGATCGCCCTGGTGGAAGCCGGCGAAGCCGGTGGCGTGCTCGATGAAACCCTGAAGCGATTGGCCATCCTGCTGGAGGACAACGCCAAGCTGCAGAACCAGATCAGAGGAGCCATGGGTTATCCGATCACCGTGCTGGTGATCGCGATCGCAGTCTTTCTGGGCATGACGATCTTTCTGATTCCCACCTTCGCGACGATCTTTGATCAACTGGGGGCCAAGCTGCCGCTGTTCACGCAGATGATGCTCGATCTGAGCAAATTACTGCGTTCTTCCTTCTCCTTCTTCCTGCTGGGGGGTATCGGCTTCGGCTCCTTCATGTTCTCCCGCTACTACGCCACCCCCACGGGCCGGCGCTCAGTGGATGCCCTTTCACTCAGGATTCCCCTGTTCGGCGACCTGATCCAGAAAACGGCCACCGCCCAGTTCTGCCGCACACTCAGCTGTCTCTCCAAGGCCGGTGTACCCATCCTGATGTCCCTGGAAATCGTGCGCGACATCACCTCCAACACCCTGATCGGGGATGCGATCAGCTCCTCGCGCAATGATGTGAGCGAGGGCATCCCTCTGAGCGCGGCCCTGCAGGTAACAAAAGTATTTCCAGACATGGCGATCAGCATGATGGCCATCGGTGAAGAGACCGGCGAGATGGATGCCATGCTCTCGAAAGTCGCCGATTTCTATGAAGATGAAGTTGCAGCCACCGTCAAAGCCATGACCTCCATGCTGGAGCCGGCGATGATTGTGCTGGTCGGGATCATTGTGGGCTCGGTCCTGCTGGCCATGTACCTGCCGATGTTCTCCGTGTTCGAGCACATTCGCTGAGATCGCTGCCATTGCCTCACGGGCCGGCGGCGGCGATCGCCTGACCCGCCAACCAACCGGAACTCCAGCAGTGCTGGAAATTGAAGCCGCCCGTCACCCCATCGACATCGAGAATCTCGCCAGCCAGATACAAGCCGGCCTGGCGGCGACTCTCCATCGTCGCCAGATTCACCTCGCCGAGGGCCACTCCACCGGCCGTCACGAACTCCTCGCCGAAGGGACCCCGGCCGGACACCTGGTAGCGGCTGGCCCGCAGGGCCTCGATCAGGGCCTCCTGGGGGCGGCGGCCGAGATCGGCCCAGCGCTGCTCCCCATCGACAGCCAGCCGATCAAGCAGATGCAGCCAGAGCCGGCGGCTGAGCTCGGGCCAGGGGCGGGCATTGCTGAGTTGCTTGCGGGCCTGGTCGCGGCGCAGCTCGGAAAACAGCTCCTGCAGCTCCAGCTGGCTGCGACCACCGCTCCAGTCGACCCGCAGCTCGCCCCGATAGCCGACCTGCTTGAGATCCCTGGCCGCAAAGGCCGTCAGCCGCAACACGGTGGGCCCACTCAGGCCCCAATGGGTGATCAACAGGGGCCCGCTCTGCCGATGGCGCCGCGACGCGGCCCCGGCCAGGATCAGCTCCAGCCCGGCCGGATCCATCACCACCCCCGCCAGATCGGCCAAGGGATGGTCCGCCAGGCGCAGGGTGAACAGGGAAGGGACCGGCGGCACCACCGTGTGGCCCAGGCCGGCCGCCAGGCGATGGCCACTGGGATGGCTGCCGGTGGCCAGCAGCAGCCGATCGGCCCGCAGCGCTGCCCCTGAGCGAAGGCGCAGCTGAAAGCCGCCGTCCGGCAGCGGTTCCGCCGCCTGCAGCGCTTCACTGGTGCGCAGCATCACCCCCAGCCGGGCCGCTTCCCGGCGCAGGGTGTCCACCACCGAGGCGGAGCGCTGACTGCGCGGAAACAGGCGGCCATCGGCTTCTTGCACCAGCTCCAGCCCGCGTTGCTCAAACCAGGCCACCGTCTCGGCCGTGGCGAAACGGGAGAAGGGGCCCCGCAAGGCCCGACCACCCCGGGGGTAATGGCCCACCAGGGCCAGGGGATCCCAGCAGGCATGGGTGACGTTGCAGCGGCCGCCACCGCTGATCAGCACCTTGTGCAGGGGCTCCGGGGTGGCCTCGAGCACGGCGATCGCCGGGGTGCCTCCCGCGGCGATCGTGACCTCCGCCGCCGTGATCGCCGCCATGAATCCCGCTGGCCCCCCACCGGCAACCACCAGGGACACATGGCTAGGCAGCATGGGGCGATGCAGCAGAACTATCGCTTCAGTGTGGCGCCCATGCTGGACTGCACCGATCGGCACTTCCGGGTGCTGATGCGCCAGATCAGCCGCCATTGCCTGCTGTACACCGAGATGGTGGTGGCCCGGGCCCTGCATCACATCGCCCAGGACGACGGCACCAGCCGCATGGGGGAGCGCCAGCAGCGGCTGGAACGGCTGCTGGGCTTCGAGCCGATCGAACGGCCCCTGGCGCTGCAACTGGGCGGCGACGATCCAGCCCTGCTGGCCCAGGCCACCCGGCTCGCCGCCGACTGGGGCTATGACGAAGTGAATCTCAACGTCGGCTGCCCCAGTGAAAAGGTGCAGCAGGGCCGCTTCGGCGCCTGCCTGATGGCGGTTCCCGACCAGGTGGCCCGTTGCGTCGAAGCCATGGCTGCAGCCTCTCCCCTGCCGGTGACGGTGAAGCACCGCATCGGCATCGACAACCAGGACTCCTACGAGGAGCTGCTGGGCTTTGTGGACACCGTGGCCCGCTCCGGCGCCCGGCGTTTCGCCGTCCATGCCCGCAAGGCCTGGCTGCAGGGCCTGGATCCGAAGCAGAACCGCACCGTGCCGCCGCTGCGCTGGGATCTGGTGCACCAGCTCAAACGGGACCGCCCAGGCCTGACGATCGAACTCAACGGCGGCCTCGAGGAGCTGAATCAGTGCCGGCAGCACCTGGAGCAGCTCGATGGGGTGATGGTGGGTCGGGCGGCCTACCACCACCCGCTGCGCTGGGCAGCGGTGGATGGCGACCTCTTCGCGGCAGCGCCCGCCAGCGCGGTGCGGGCCTCCAGCGTGGTGCGGGGCCTGGTGCCCCACACGGAGCGCTGGTGCGGCTCCGGCGGACGGCTCTGGCCGATCGCCCGCCATCTGGTGCATGTGGTGGAAGGCGTCAACGGTGCCCGCCATTGGCGTGGTGCCCTGACCCGGGCGGCCGCCGCAGCCGACGCCGGCGTGGAGGTGCTGGAGACGGCAGCCCGACAGCTGGAGGAACGGGGGCACTGAGAAGCCTCGCCCCGAACCACCCCACCGGGGGGGGCACAGGGCGATCAAGCCATCTTGGGCCCTGGATCAGGGCACTTCAAACCAGCCGCACCATCCATCGCTTCTGGCTGGTTCATGGCTGGAACCAAAACGATTCCGGACCTCGGACAAGCTTGTCCGAGGTGAATGATTACCTCGCATGCGGGAAAAGTGCTGCATTTGCGCACAGCTGAGCCGAGGCTCAGCCCAGCGGGCGCAGAACAGCGCCGAGCCCCGCAACCGCAAGCCGGCGGTTCAGCCCTCGGCGCCGGGGTAATCACCACCGCCGCCGAAATCGCCACCACCACTGCTGCGGCGACGGCGGGCCCGGCCGGCATCGAAGCTGTCGCCACCGCGATCGCCGCCGCCGTAGCTGCGATCTTCCCAGCCTCGGGCTCCGGAGCCGCGCTCACCGCCTCCGCCTCCGGCACCGGCATAGCCGCCGCCGCCAGCTCCACCGCCGTAGCCGCCACCACCACCACTGCCACCGTAGCCACCGCCGCCTCCGGCGCCATAACCACCGCCGCCGTAGCCGCCAGTGCGACGACCGGCACCACCCCCGCCGCCGCCTCCACCGCCGCTGCTGCGGGGTTCGGCCTTGTTGATGCGCAGGGCGCGACCCATCAACTCAACCCCCTGCAGGGCATCGATGGCCTTGGTCTCCAGCTCTGGATCCGCCATCTCGACGAAGGCGAAGCCCCGCTTGCGACCGGTGTCCCGCTCCAGGGGAAGGGAGCAGTTCGCCACCTCGCCAAAGGGGGCGAAGAGCTCGAGAATGTCTTCCTGCTCGGCGCGGAAGGGCAGATTACCGACGAAAATACTCACTGAACTGACCTGATGACCGGGAATGGGCTGGAACCGTGAGGGGCCCGAGTGACGCCGAAACGTCACACACCCCGAAAGGTTAAACCGCCTGGCCACATTGTTCCGAAGTCGCTGACGATCCTTCGCCCAGCCGCAGGCGGGCCAGAGCCAACTGCTGCCTCACCTGCTCGAAGCCGGTGCCGCCCTCGCTGCGGCGGGCCCGGACCACCTGACGGGGAGCGATGGCGCCATGGATGTCGGCCTCGAAGGCCGGATGGAGCTGCTGCCAGCGCGTCAGGGGCAGATCCTTGAGCAGGATCCCCTCCTTGAGGCAGCTCTTCACCAGGCCACCGACCAGCTGATAGGCCTCGCGGAACGGCACATCCCGAGCCACCAGGTAATCGGCCACATCGGTGGCATTGGAGAAATCGGACTCCACCGCCCGCTCCAGGCGCTCGGGCCGGAACACCAGGCCCTCCTCAAACAGGATCGCCATCGCCTCCAGACAGTCCAGACAGGTGCGCACGCCGTCGAACAGGGCCTCCTTGTCCTCCTGGAAATCCTTGTTGTAAGCCAGGGGCAGACCCTTGATCATCGTCAGCAGGCCCATCAGATGGCCGAAAACGCGGCCGCTCTTGCCGCGCACCAGCTCCGGCACATCGGGGTTCTTCTTCTGGGGCATCAGGCTGCTGCCGGTCGCGCAGCGATCGGTGAGCGAGACGAAGGCGAACTCCTCGCTGGCCCAGAGAATCACCTCCTCACTGAGGCGACTGAGATGGACCAGCACCAGGCTGGCCGCGGCCATGAACTCCACCGCAAAATCCCGATCGCTGACGGCGTCGAGGGAGTTGGCATAGAGGCTGGCGAAGCCGAGCGCTTCGGCCGTCTGGCGACGATCGATCGGCACCGGCGTGCCGGCCAGGGCCGCCGCCCCGAGCGGGCAGATGTCGACCCGGCGGCGCACATCGGCCAGACGGGAGCGGTCCCGTTCGGCCATTTCGATGTAGGCCAGCAGGTGATGCGCCAGGCAGATCGGCTGGGCCCGCTGCAGATGGGTGTAGCCGGGGATCAGGGTGTCGGCGTGGGCTTCGGCCTGGGCGAGCAGGGCCCGCTCGAAACGCAGCAGGGCCTTCTCAATGTCATCGATGCGACGCCGCAACCACAGCCGCAGATCGGTGCCGACCTGATCATTGCGACTGCGGCCGGTGTGCAGCTTCTTGCCCACGGGCCCAAGCAACTCGATCAGGCGCCGCTCGACGGCAAAATGCACATCCTCCGCCTCGATCGTGGGCTGGAACTGGCCGGCCGCGGCCTCACGGCGGATCGCCTCAAGACCCTCGATCAGCCGATCGGCCTCCTGCTCGGCGATCACACCGCAGCGGCCGAGCATGCGGGCATGGGCCACCGAGCCATCGAGATCCTCCTGCAGCAGAGTGATGTCGAAGCCGATCGAGGCATTGAACCGCTCGATCGCCGGATGCAGGCCCTGCTCGAAGCGGTCGCTCCAGCCCCCGGCCGCACCGCCCGTCACACCGGAACCTGAAGCGGAAGAGGGCGTCGATTCGGCGGCCATCGCGGGCTGGTCTGAACATGCCAGCTTGGCAGCCGGCCTCAGAAACCGGGAAGCGTCGGCAGCAGCACGTCCTCGCGCACCTTCAGCACCACCATCGAGGCATCGTCCTCAAGTTGGTGATCGGAACCGACGAAGCGATCCAGACGGCCGAACAGCTGATCCAGCAGCTCCTGGGCGCTGAGGCCGGCGCCACAGGCGGCATGAAACGCACGCACCAGCCGCTCCTCGTCAAAGCGCTCACCGCTGAATCCGGAGGCCTCGGTGACGCCATCGGTGTAATAGAGCAGCACATCGCCGGGCTCGAGCACCACCTCACCCCAGCCATACTCCGCTTCGCTCTGCAGACCGATCAGCAGCCCCGGCGCATCGAGCCGATCCACGCGACCCTGGTGGCGACGCCAGATCAGCGGCGGATTGTGGGCGGCATTGGCATAGCGCAGCCGGCGGCTGATGGGGTTGTAATCGGAATAGAACAGAGTGACGAAACGGTGCGAATGGGCCAGATCCTCCTGGGCCAGGCGATTGAGATCGTGAAGGATGCGATCGGGGGGTAATCCGCTGAGCACCTCGGCCCGCAACATGCCCCGCAGCAGGGTCATCAGCAGGCCGGCGGGCACCCCTTTGCCCATCACGTCCCCCATCACCACCGCCCACTGACCCTGCTCGCGGCGGCGGCCGATCAGATCGGGCCGCACCGGGATGAAGTCGTAGTAGTCGCCGCCCACCTGATAGGCCGGCCGGCAACGGGCCGCCAGCTCCACCCCCGCAATCACCGGGCAGTGATCCGGCAGCAGCTGGGCCTGGATCTCGGCACCGATGCTGAGCTGGCGATCGAGCCGTTCATGGCGCCGCATGTCCTGCTGCAGCAGCTCGTTTTCCAGAGCCACACCAGTGAGGTCGGCCACCAGCTGCAGATGGCGGCGATGGACATCGCTCCAGCTGTAGCCGCGCCGGCCGCTGAACACGTAAAGGCGGCCACGCTGGCAGCTGCGCGCCACCACGGAGGTGGCGACCAGCTCGGAGTGACCCAGCAACCGGCGGATCAGCGGGTCGAGCAGGGCCGCCACCGCTTCATCGCCCGACTGGGCCTGCAACTGGCTGTCGGGAAGGGCGAGCAGCCGCCGCAACAGCTCGGCGGAGCGCTCGCCCGGGGTGGCCTGCAGATGGTCGCGCCAAAGGCGTCCATCCGGGTGAAACACCACCAGCACACTGCCTTCGGCCTCCACCAGTCGTGAGGAGACCAGGGGCACCAGCTCGAGGAAGCGCTTGAGATTGGTGAAACTGCGCAGGGCGAAGGCCAGCGAGGCCAACAGCTCCTGGTTGCGGCGCTGCTCGCGATTGAGGCTGTCGAGCAACTGCCGCAGGGACGTCCCCACCGACAGGGGCTGGGACGGGGCGGACGGGCCGGGGGGGGATGCACCGGGCGGGGGTTCCGGGGCGGGCGCAACGCCGGCCCGGGGCAGGACGTCGTCGGCAGCCGGATTGATCGAAGCGGCGACATCGGCCAACGACGGCGATCCGGCCGGGGGCGGGGGCTCGAGCGCAACTGGCAAGGGGTGAGCCACAGCCGGTCCGGGGACGGCAGGTCCGGAGGCCGGGCCCGGGGCGGCCGCAGCGGCGATGGGGCCCGGGGGGCGGCGGGGCGGCTGGCTGCCCAAGGAGCGGCCGCGAGGGATCCGAAAGGTAGCAGTGTTCCCGGGATTCGTCGGGCTGGGCGTCACTGAAAACCTGCCGAACCAGGGACCTGAGCACCAGCATCGCCAGCAGCACGAAAGCGAAAGGTCCCGCCCGCCAGCGGGCCGTTGCAGGCCCAAGTCGTCAACACCGGCGAAAGACGCCAGGAGCAGCCACCGATGGGGGCTGCCCTCCCGAGGGGACAGCAGGTTGCGATCCCGGGCCGTTGCGGTGACCCCGCCGATCGGCGCTGGGTGACTGGCGATCCGCGGCGAGAGTGCAGCAGCCCCGGCCTCGATCAGGGCCTGCAGCCGCGCCGGGCAGATGGGTGAGCCCGATACAACAGCCCGCTAGCTGGCCAGCAAGGCTTCGACGAACTCGAAGCTGTTGAAGGGGCGCAGATCGCGGATGCCTTCGCCGGCACCGATGAAGCGGATCGGCAGCCTGGCCTCGGAGGCCACCGCCAGGGCCACGCCACCGCGGGCACTGCCATCGAGCTTGGTGATCACCACGCCGGTGAGGCCGGCGGCGCTGGCGAAAGCCATGGCCTGGCGCAGGCCGTTCTGGCCCTGGCTGGCATCGAGCACCAGCAGCGACTCCACGACGGCCTCAGGAGCCAGCTTGTCGATGATGCGGCGCACCTTGGTGAGCTCCTCCATCAGGTTGTGCTTGGTCTGCAGGCGACCGGCCGTATCCACCAGCACCAGCTCGGTGCCCTTGGCCCGGGCCGCCCCGATGGCGTCGTAGACGACGGCCGCCGGATCGGCATTGGCACTGGGATTGGAGATCACGGCGACGCCACTGCGCTCCCCCCAGATCCTCACCTGCTCCACGGCCGCGGCCCGGAAGGTGTCGGCGGCGGCGATCAGGCAGCTGTAGCCACTGCGCACGGCGAGATTGGCGAGCTTGCCGAGGGTCGTGGTCTTGCCGACGCCGTTGACCCCCACCAGCAGCCAGACATTGAGGCGATCCTTCTGGGGAGCCAGCAGCGGCGCAGCGCTGGCCGCGATCGGCGCCTCCAGCAGACCACGCAGCTGCTCCTTGAGAAACCGCAATCCCTCGGCCGGATCGACCACCTCCTCGTTCAGGCGGCGGCGCAGGGCCTCGAGCACCTGATCGGTGGCCTGCACGCCGACATCGGCCCGCAACAGGGTCGTTTCGAGGTCATCGATCACCTCCGGGGTGAGGGGATCGTCGCCGAGGTTCTCGAGCAGCTGGGTGACAAAGCCCCGCCGGGTCTTCTCCAGGCCGCGGCGCAGCCGGCCGAGCCAGTCGATCTCCTCAAGCGACATGTCCTCAACCTGGCGGCCCTGAGCCGCCAGCACCTCCGCTGACCAGGTGAAGGTGTCGTCGAAGGCACCCAGCTGGGGCTCGCTCTCGGGCAGAGCCCGGGGAGCCGGTGCGGCCAGGGGCTGGGGCTCACGCTCCGAAACCGGGGCCGCCGCCGTCAGCTGCTGCTGCCGCTGCTGCCGCTCGGCAGCCGCCTGCTCCAGCAGTGACAGGCCTCGGGCGACAGGTCCCTGCGGAGCCAAGGCGGCCTCCGGCGTCGGCGCAGATAAGCCCGGGTCGACGGCGGCCGTAGCGATCGTGCCTGGAGCGGGAACCGGATGATCGGCCGGAAGCCTCTCTGGTTCCTGCCCAGCCGCCGGGGACTGCACCGCCGCCGAAGCCCAGGGATCGACGGCGACAGCCGGCAGCGGGGACACAGCCGTAACAACCGCTGACTCCTGCAACGGTGCAGCGGGCTCGCCCCCAACCGGACCTTCGGCTGGGGAAGCTGATTCAGCTCCAGGCGTTGGCTCGGCCATCGCTGGTGCATCCGCCACGGCCGGAACTTCGACAACGGCCGCGGGCTCTATAGCCGCTGTTGGTTCTGCAACAGCCGTCGGCTCGGCGACGGCGCTGAAAGACGCCATCGCTGGCGAGTCGGCTGCTGAAGCGAAGCCGGCAGCAGCCAGGGGCTCAGCCGCAACCGGGGCCATCGGCTCGGGCGTTGAGGCGTCGGCGGAGACAGGGGCTGGAGCCGTCAGCTGGGCTGGCGGCGGCAGATCGGCAGCAGCCGTTGGCTCCGCGAGAGCCGTGGGCTCAATAACAGCTCTGGACTCAGGAACAGCCGTTGGCTCGGCAGCAGCCGAGGACTCCGTGACAGCTGAGGACTCGGCCCCTGCCGGGGAAAAACTCGCCGGCAGGATTTCGCCGGCCGCCGGACTGCTGGGCGGAGGGCTCGGGATCGGCTGAGGGACTGACGCCGTGCGAGCCGCCTCCTGCTGGGCCTTGAGGCGGGCGTAGGCCTGGCGGGCCCAGTCGAGAGCCTGCTGATCGACGGCACCGACGGCCGGGGGCTCGGCCGCGACGTTGGTGGTGCCAGCGCTGGCGGACGGTGCTGTCGGTTGAGCGGAGACCAGGCCAGCCGATGCGGTTGTGTTGATTTCGGCAACAGCCGTGGGCTCGGCAACAGCCATTGGCACTGCAACAGCCGTGGCTGCTGCAGTGCCAGCTGATCCGGAACCGGGTTGTGGCGTGGCGCTCCAGTCAGTGCCGGCCGGTTCAGAGCCAGACCCGGGGAGCAGGGAAGGCTCCGAGCCATCCGAGGGAGAGGTGCCTTCAGGAGCTGGCACCGAAGCCGCCTCGCCGGTTGGTGGCGGCTCAGGAGAAAGCTCGGGCGAGGCAGCGTCTGGGCTCTGGGAGACCGTTGCGCGCTTGAACCAGTCGAACACCATCGCGGGCTACACCGTTGCCGAGGTGAAGCGTCGCAGGACGCCATTGATCATGCGACGGCCCTGCTCGTCGCTGTAGCGATGGGCCAGCTCGACGGCCTCATTGCAGGCGACCGCCGGCGGGGTGGCAAAACTCTCCAGATCCACCGCCGCCAGTCGCAGGATGTCGCGATCGATGCGGGGCAGACGGGTCAGGCGCCAGCCCTCCATCACCCGATCCAGCCGTTCATCGATCCGCTCGCGATCGCGCAGCACCGCCCGGGCCCGGGCAATGGCGCCGCTGCGCACCTCCTCCTGATCGGCCAGCAACAGCAGGCGGGGCAGCTCGAGGCTGGCGGAAAGGCGATTGAGCGCCTGTTCGGCGTGATTGAGGCCCTCCTGAAGATGCTGGCGCACCCGCGGCAACCGGGCCGGTCCCTCCTCCTGCAGTTCGCTGTCCAGCAATTCCTGCTGGGCCTGCTGCAGATCCTCCGCCGAGCGATCGAGGGCATCGCGCACATGCTGGCTGAGGCTGGTGAGGGCCTGATGCAGCAGCCCCTCCAGGGATCCATCGCTCAGGGCGGCCGTGCCGGCGCTGGTGGCCGCTGGGCCTCGATCGTTGACCTGGCCGAGCATCAGCAGGGCCAGTTCGCGGGCAAGAGTTCGGCTCTGCATCAGGAAAGCTGGGGTGCGCGCAACTTCTCCAGCAAGCTGGAAAAACTGCGATTGGACGTGTTGGGCTCGCGCTCATCGGGGCTGACGATGCCAGCCGAAATGATCGTGCGAAAGGCGTCTTCGACGCTGAGATCGATGTCCTTGACGAGGCGCTCCGGCACCACCGCATACCAACCCGTGGTGGGGTTGGGGGCTGTGGGGATGAACACGCTCAACATCGATTCCTGGAAATCAGCCTGGACGGCGGTGCCGATGGTGCCGGTGACAAAACCGACGGCGTAGAGCCCCTCGCGGGGGTACTCCACCAGCACCACCCGCCGGAAGCGGTTGCCGCCACTGCCCTGCAGGAAGGTTTCCAGCAGTTGTTTGAGGGTCTTGTAGACCGACCCAGCCAGGGGAATCCGCAACAGCGTGCCCTCTCCGAACTCCAGCAGCCAGCGGCCGACGATGTTGCGCGCCATCAGGCCGATCAACAGAATCCCCAGCAGAGGCACCAACAGACCAACGCCGAGGTTGATCAGGTCCTGAAGCAGGGGATTGAGGGTATTGAACGGATTGAACTGTTTCGGAATTGAGGTGAGGAAGGCAAGCACAAAGCGGCTCACCGTGGTGGCCAGCCAGATCGTGGTGGCCAGCGGGATCACCACCAGCAGTCCGGCGATCAGATCGTTCTTGAGATCCTGCTGGAGACGGTCGGCCAGCGGCTGATCGGTTCGGGGGCTGGAGGGCACCAAGGTGGTTGGGGGGAGTTCGGATCGAACAGCCCGACGCTAACCAGCCGGTGGAGCGCCGGAGCCGCCGCGAAGGAATGTTCAGAGGACACTGCCGAGGCAGAGGATGGTGAAGGCGATGATCAACACCACGGCACCGCCGGAGCCGGCGAAGCGCCGCTGACTGAGGGTGACCTTGCTGCTCTGCTCAGCCTGCTTGTACTGGGCTTCCATCTGATCGAGCTGGCGATCGATGAAGGCCCTGGCCGACTGGGTTTTCTGGGCCTCACTGGCATTGGCCGGCACCTGGCCGGAGGCCTCGGCCTGCTTGATCAGTTGCTGCACCAGGGCGGGATCCTGGCTTTGCTGACGGGCCATCGCCAGCTGACCCTTCTTGGCCGCCAGCTGTTCATCGGACTGCTGCTGCATGATCTGGTCACCGCCGAAGGCCACCGGCAGGGAGGCGGTCAGGAACACGGCCAGCAGACCGCTGATGATGCAGACGCTCCACAGCACCGGCGTACGGGTCTCGGCTTCATCTTCGAGGCGGGACGACAGATACATCAGCACCAGACCCACCAGGGCCATGGGGGACTGATTGATCAACCGTTCCACCACCAGCTGGCGAAAGGGCTCCTGGCCCCAGTCCCAGAGATTGAGCACCGCCAGCATCTGCAGCAGCAGAAGCACCACCAGGGTGATACCCATCCAGCGCAAGAGAGGGCTGAAACGGCTAGATGAGGTGGCAGTCACACGATCAGAACCAGCGGATTTCGACTCTACCGACCGGCGATGAACCATCCCCAGCCCAGCCCAGCCGGCAGTGAGCTGGCCACGGCCCTCAAGCAGGAGGCCCGACGCCTGGGTTTCGACCCGGTCGGCATCGCCTCAGCGGCCGGCAGTGATCGCCTGCGGCTGCGCACGGCCGCCCTGGAGCGCTGGCTGGCGGCGGGCCACCACGGCTCGATGGCCTGGATGGAGGATCCGCGTCGCCGCCAGATCGAGCTGCTGCTGCCCGGCGTGCGCAGTCTGGTGGCCGTGGGTCTGTCCTATTACGTACGCCAATCGCCCCAGGCGGGCAGCCTCAAGGTGGCGCGCTACGGCTGGGGCCGGGATTATCACCGCGTGATCGAGCGCCGCCTGCGCCAGCTGGGCCGCTGGCTGGAAGCCGAGGCGCCGGGCACCAGCTGGCGGGCCTGCGTCGACAGTGCGCCGCTGCTGGATAAGGCCTGGGCCGAGGAGGCAGGCCTGGGCTGGATCGGCAAACACGGCAACCTGATTCACCGCCAGCGGGGCTCCTGGCTGCTGCTCGGCCACCTGCTCACCAGCCTGGAGCTGCCGGCTGATCAGGCCGGCGACAGCCTGTGCGGCCGCTGCAGCCGCTGCATCGACGCCTGTCCAACCGCGGCGATCCGTGAACCCTTCGTCGTCGACGCCAGGCGCTGCATCGCCTTCCACACGATCGAAAATCGCGATCCCAGCCTGCCGGCGGAGCTGGCCGGGAATCTGCAGGGTTGGGTGGCCGGTTGTGACATCTGTCAGGAGGTCTGTCCCTGGAATGGCGACGCCCTGCAGAGCTCCGAGGACCCCGACCTGCAACCGCGCCCCTGGCTGCTGAATCTGCAGGGCCAGGAGGCCCTCGGCTGGAGCGATCAGGAGTGGGATGAACGGCTGCGAGCCTCGGCCCTGCGGCGCATCAAGCCCTGGATGTGGCGCCGCAATATCGCCGCCGCCAGCCCGATGTCGAATCGGGGTGAAACCCTCCCCGGTCCCTAGGCTGGGTCGAATTCCTTGTGATCCCATGGGCCAGCGCCGGTGGCAGTTCCTCAGCTCCCTGCCGATAGCCGGTCTGTTGTTGTGGGGCGGGATTCCTCCAGCCCTGGCTCTGGTGCCCTACGTCTACCTCCCCCAGACGAAGGAGCTGGAGGGCGCCGGCCTCGGCATTGCCCAGGCGGCAGCCCGCCTGCTGCGCCTCGGCCAGGCCGAAGACGCAGCCCGCCTGGCCGAACTCTCGGTGCGGCTGCTCCCCGACGATCCGCGCAGCTGGGTGCTTCTGGCGGAGGCCCAACTGCGCAGCAACAACTCCAGCAAGGCGTTGGTGGCCCTGGAACGAGCCAAACGCCTCGATCCCACCAATGCGGGCATCTGGTTCGCGGAGGGCTCCCTGGCTCTGCGCAACGGCAAACCCGGCGATGCCCTCGAACTGCTGCGCCATGGTCTGCAGCTCGACAGCCGCAACTCGGGCGCCTACTTCGACCTCGGCAACGCCAATCTGCTGCTGGGTCGCCCCGCAGACGCCCTGACCGCCTTTGAAAAGGCCTCAGGTCTGCGTGGCGATTTCTGGGAGGCCGTCAACAACCAGGGGCTGGTGCTGTTCGAACTCGATCGCCCCAGGGAGGCGATCGAGCGCTGGCGGAAGGTGCTCAAGATCAAGCCGGATGCGGCCGAAACCTCCCTGGCCCTGGCCACGGTGCTGTACGGAAGCAACCCTCAGAACCGCAGCGAAGCCTTGCAACTGGCGGAAAATGCCCTCAACACCGACCCCAACTACGTCCACGAGACGTACCAAAAAGAACAGCTCTGGGGCGTGAAGCTGCGGGCCGCCACCGCACGCCTGCTGGCCCTGCCGGAGCTCAAGGCCAGCGTCGAGCGGGCTTCAGCCAACGCCACCGGCCAGAACAAGGACGACGAGAGCCCCTGAATCACCAGCTCCCTGGTGGGCTCGGATCATGATCTGTAGGCTGAGCCCCGTCTCCAGCCCCCAGACCCCAGCACCGGATGGCCGAGGAGCGCCCAGAAGCACGCATCGAGCCGATCGCCCTCCACCAGGAGATGCAGCGCTCGTACCTCGAATACGCCATGAGCGTGATCGTGGGACGGGCCCTGCCGGATGTGCGCGATGGCCTCAAGCCGGTGCAGCGGCGCATCCTGTTCGCGATGCACGAGCTCGGGCTCACCCCCGACCGCCCTTACCGCAAGTGCGCCCGGGTGGTGGGCGATGTGCTCGGCAAGTACCACCCCCACGGCGACCAGGCGGTCTACGACGCCCTGGTGCGGCTGGTGCAGACCTTCGCCAGCCGCCATCCCCTGCTGGATGGCCACGGCAACTTCGGCTCCGTCGATGACGATCCGCCGGCGGCGATGCGGTACACCGAAACCCGCCTGGCGCCGATCTCCCACGAGGGGATGCTGGCTGAGATCGGCAACGACACGGTCGATTTCGCCTCGAACTTCGATGGCTCCCAACAGGAGCCCACGGTGCTGCCGGCCCAGCTGCCCTTCCTGTTGCTGAACGGCTGCACCGGCATCGCCGTGGGCATGGCCACCAGCATTCCGCCGCACAACCTGGGCGAAGTGGTGGATGCCCTGATCGCCCTGATCCGCAAGCCCGACCTCAGCGACGAGAAACTGCTGGAGCTGGTGCCCGGCCCCGATTTCCCCACTGGCGGTGAAGTGCTGATCGGCGCCGGCGTGCGGGACACCTACCTGAGCGGTCGGGGCAGCATCCCGATGCGGGGCGTCGCCCACATCGAGGAAGTGCAACCCGGCAAGGGCCGCCATCGCCGCGGGGCCGTGGTGATCACCGAGCTCCCCTACCAGCTCAGCAAGGCGGGCTGGATCGAAAAGCTGGCGGAACAGGTGAACGACGGCAAGATCGGCGGCATCGCCGACATCCGCGACGAGAGTGATCGTGAGGGCATGCGCGTCGTCGTCGAGGTGCGCCGCGATGCCAATGCCGAAACCGTGCTGGCCGAACTGCAGCGCCGCACCGCCCTGCAGAGCAACTTCGGGGCGATTCTGCTGGCCCTGGTCCATGGCCAGCCGGTGCAGCTGAGCCTGCGGCGCATGCTGCAGGAATTCCTGGAGTACCGGGAACTGACCATGATCCGGCGCACCAGCCACGCGCTGCGACGCTGCGAAGACCGACTGGAGGTGGTCGAAGGCCTGACCAAGGCCCTCAATGCCCTGGCCGAGGTGATCGCGATGATCACCGCGGCCAGCGATGCGGCCGCCGCCAAGGCCAGCCTGCAGGTGCACCTGGATCTGAGCGAGCGCCAGGCCGACGCTGTCCTGGCGATGCCGCTGCGGCGGCTCACCGGTCTCGAACAGGAGAGCCTGCGCAAGGAGGCCGAGGAGCTCAGGCTCGAGCGCACCCGCTTGCGCCATCTGCTCGACGATCGCGACACGCTGCTGGACACGCTGGTGGCCGAGCTCAGGCAGCTGAAGAAGCGCTACAACACCC
Source organism: Synechococcaceae cyanobacterium (assembly GCA_947378425.1). Classification (GTDB taxonomy): domain Bacteria; phylum Cyanobacteriota; class Cyanobacteriia; order PCC-6307; family Cyanobiaceae; genus Cyanobium. Next base: position 32,285 of record CANCJV010000001.1, on the reverse strand, counting down.
CGCGCCGCACCCGCCTGGTGGAAGGCGGCGATCTGCTGGTGGCCCAGCGGGCTGCGGCCGTCCGGCCCAACGCCGAACTGCAGCGCCAGCAGGCCTTTGAGGCCCTGCCCCCCGAGAGCCGCCTGTTGATCCAGGCCGACGGCGCCGTCAAGATCGTGACGCCGCAGATGCTGGGCCGGCTGCATCTCGATGAACCGGCCGAGCTGGCCGAGCAGCCGGCCCCGGCCCAGCTGATCCTGCCGATCAGTTCCCAGCCGGCGCTGCTGGCCTTCAGCGCCGATGGTCGGGTGGCGTTGCTGCGCTGGGAATTCGCCGCTCAGCAACCCGGCGGCCTGGAGAAATTCCTGCCGGAAAGCCTCAGCGAGGCCCGCCTGATCCAGGTGCTGCCCCTGCCCAGCGACGGCAGCCACACCAGCCTTGGCCTGCTCAGCAGCGATGGCCGCTTCAAGCGCCTGCCACTGGAGGACTTCCAGGAACTCTCCGGCCGTGCCGCCACCGTGCTCAAACTCAAGGAAGGGGTGGAACTTCAGCGGGTGGTGGCCTGCCGCGACAAACAGGAGCTGGTGGTGGCCAGCAGCACGGGCCGGCTGCTGCGGTTGGCGGTGAATGAGGCCAATCTGCCGCTGATGGGCCGCACAGCCCAGGGGCCGGTACTGCTGCGACTGCTGCCGGGCGAAACGGTGGTGGGGGCGGCCGCGGTTCAGTCCGATGGCACGGTGCTTCTGGCCAGCCGCCAGGGCCAGATCAAACGGCTGAGCGTGGACAGCCTGCGGGCCTCGGAGCGGGGAGATCTCGGCCAGATCGGCCTGCGCTTCCTGGAGCGGGGCGATGGGCTGGTGGACCTGCGCGAAGACCGGGGCGGCGTGGTGGGCGTGCGCCTGGCCAACGCCGATGGCCGCAGCCTGCGGCTGCGCTCCGATGGCCTGGAAGCTCAGGACTGCAGCGGCACCGGCCAGCTCCTGGCTCTGCAGAAAGGCGACCTCATCCAGCAGTTGGTACCGCTCATCCAGAGCTGAGCCGTCCGGATCGTCACAGCGGCAGCGGCCGTAGCCGCGGCCTGCTCACGATCCAAGCTGCTCCACCGCCGCCAGAAACATCGCCGCCACCCGATCCCAGCTGTAGAGGCCTGCATGTTGCCGGCCGAACAGCCGGCAGCGCTGCTGCAACGCGGTATCGCCCAGCAAGGTGAGGATGGCTGCGGCCAGGGCCGGCGGATCCCGCGGCGGCACCAGCAGCCCCGCCTGGCCCTGGGGGACCACCTCGGGGATCGCCGTGGCCGTGGTGCTCACCACCGGCAGGCCACTGGCCATGGCCTCCAGAAAGACGATGCCGAACCCCTCCTGAATCGAAGGCAGGCAGAAGATTGAAGCGCGCCGGTACCAGGCCCGCACCTCCTGATCCGAAGCCAGGGCGCCGAGCAACTGCACCGCTGAACTGATCCCCAGATCGGCCACCTGCTGGCGAAGGGCGCCATGCTCTGGCCCATCCCCGATCACCACCAGCCGAGCCTCCGGCAGCTGGGCGAGCACCAGAGGAAAGGCGGCGATGAGATCCCTCACCCGCTTGCGGGGGTACTGACGCGCCACGCAGAGAACGGTGAAGGGATCACGGGCGGCCTCGAGCTGCGCCAGCGCGGCCGGATCAGTGCCGGGACTCCAGAGGCTGAGATCCAGACCCTCCGGCACCAGGGCCAGCCGTTCCGCCGCAATGCCGTAATGGGCCTGAATGCGCTCACAGCAATAGCGACTGGTGGAGAGCACCAGGGGGGCGCGGCGGGCATTGAGGCGCTCCAGGCGGGAGAGCAAGCCCAGCATCAGTCGCGGCCAGCCGCGCTCACAGCGGGCTTCTTCCGCCAGCACCCCCTTGATCGAGCAGGCGTAGGCCGCTCCAGGACGGCCGGAAACACGAACACCGTCGATATCAAAACCAACGACCAGGTCGTAGCGGCCACCGGCCAGGCGGCGCGGCAGGGTGAGATTGAACCAAAGACGGCGCAGCAGCAGATTCCGGGGCCAGCGCCCCAACGGCGCCAGACGTTCCACCTGATGACCCCGTTCGATCAGGCTGCGGGCCAGCCCACCGATCGCTACAGCAGTTCCACTGCCATGGGCGGAATCCTGCAACCAGGAATCGAGAAAAGCGATCCGCATCAGGCGCCGGCAGTCAACGGCAGAACACGATCAACACACAACGGCAGCAACGTTTCAGAGGGTCGCAGCGATACCGGCGGGTTCCAGCATCAGCTTGCTGGCCCGCACCGAAGGATCGAGATCAATCGGATAGTTGCCATCAAAGCAGGCCGTACAGAATTCACCGGCGTTGGTCTGGGCGGCTTGCACCATGCCCTGCTTGGTGAGATAGGCCAGCGAGTCCACCCCGAGATGCTGTTCAATCTCATCCAGGGTGAGCCGAGCCGCGATCAGATGATCCTGGGTGTCGGTGTCGATTCCGTAAAAACAGGGATGGGTCACCGGCGGTGAACTGATCCGCATGTGAACCTCGGTGGCACCGGCATCGCGCAACGCCTGCACCAACTTGCGACTGGTGGTGCCGCGCACGATCGAATCGTCGATGACCACCACCCGCTTACCGGCAAGGACATCGGGCAGGGGATTGAGCTTCACCCGGATACCGGCCTCCCGCATCGCCTGGGTGGGCTGAATGAAGGTGCGACCGACATAGCGATTCTTGATCAGACCATCGGCGAACGGAATGCCACTTGCCTGGGAATAACCAATGGCAGCAGGAATGCCAGAATCCGGAACACCGATCACAATGTCGGCGGCCACAGGGTTTTCCTTGGCCAGAACTTCTCCGATACGAACGCGATAGCTGTAAAGAGATTCGCCGAAAAAGCGGCTGTCGGGGCGGGCGAAATAGATCATCTCAAACACACAGAGCTTGGGCGGCTCCTCACACCACTGAATCCGCTCCGGTGTGGGATCGCCCTGATGGAAATGAATCAGTTCACCGGGTTTGACGTCGTCATCGAAATGGGCGCCGATGATGTCGAGCCCGCAGCTTTCACTGCTCGCCACCCACTGGGCCTGGCTGGGTTCCCCCAGATGGCCGAAGACCAGCGGACGCACACCATGGCCATCCCGCAGGGCGAACAGACCCTCCGGCGTCCCGATCAGCAGGCTGAATGCACCGCGGCACAGGGAAGCGGCATGGCGGATCGCGTCGCTCCAGCCCTGACCGCCGTCGACCGCCTGCTGCAGCGCGAAGGCGATCATTTCCGAGTCGGTGGTGGAGGTGAACTCACCGGAGAGATGGTCGAGTGCCAGCCGCAGTTCGGCCGCATTGACCAGGTTGCCGTTGTGGGCCAGGGCAAAGGGGCCGATCCGGGTCATCAGGACCACAGGCTGGGCATTGCAGGCCTTGCTGCTGCCGGTGGTGGAGTAGCGGTTATGGCCGATCGCCAGCTCGCCGGGCATGCGTTCGAGCACCTCCTGATCGAACACCTGGCTAACCAGGCCCATGTCCTTGTGCAGACGCACCTGATCGCCCTGAAACACAGCAATGCCGGCCGATTCCTGGCCGCGATGCTGAAGGGCATAGAGCCCGAAATAGGTGAGGTTGGCCACGGCCTGTCCGGCTGCCATCACGGCAAACACGCCGCAGGCTTCCTCGGGCTTGTCGGGCCGCTCGCTCAGCGACGCCTCGCCAGCTTGGGCAAGTGTGAACCCTTCGACGGAGACACCGGCTGGGAAGCGGACGGGCTCAGGCTCGTCGAAGGGCACAGGGTGCATCACCGTCATCGACACTCATCCTGCCGCATGGACTTCCATCAGTGATCCGGTGGCGGAGCCGCCTGGCCCAGGCGCCGGGGAATGGCCTGCTCAAAGGCCCGCTGCAGATCGCCCACGGGCAGATCCAGCAGCGGCACGCCAGCCTGCACGAGCGTGAATTGCCGGCCGGACTCCACCACCCCCAGGCACTGGGCCGGAATCGCGGCGCCGGAGTCCGCAGCGGCATCGAGGGCCTCCTGCCAGGCCCCGGTCTGGGCCGGATGCACCGTCACCAGCAGCCGGGCGCCGCCTTCGGCGAACAGGAGACGATCGAGCCGGGCACCACTAGCGGGGATCTCCAGGTGGGCGCCGAGGCCGGAGGCGATGCTCGCCTCCGCCGCCGCCACCACCAGGCCGCCGTCGCTGAGGTCATGGGCCGAAACCACCAGGCCAGCCGCGATCGCCCGACGCAGAAAGGCCTGCACGGTGCGCTCCAGGTCCAGATCCACCTCCGGTGGGCGACCGGTGAGCAGGCCATGGATCACCTCCAGATAACTGCTGCCCGCCAGGGACAGGCGCGGATCGGGCGTCTGTCCAGCAGCCTCGCCGGCCTCCAGGGGCACCCCCAGCAACCAGATGGCATCGCCGCTCTGGCGCCAGGCCAGGCCGGTGACATGGGTCAGGTCATGGACCAGCCCCACCATGCCCACCACCGGTGTCGGGTGGATCGGCTGCATGCTGCCGTCGGGCCGACGCGTTTCGTTGTAGAGGGAGACGTTGCCGCCGGTGACCGGCGTGTCGAGAGCGGCGCAGGCGGTGGACAGGCCCCGGCAGGCCAGGGCCAGTTGCCAGTAGCCGCTGGCGGTATCGGGGGACGGGAAATTGAGGTTGTCGGTGACGGCCAGCGGTTCGGCGCCGACACAGCTGAGATTGCGGGCCGCTTCGGCCACCGCCGCCATGCCGCCCCGCTCCGGGTCGAGGACCACCCAGCGGTTGGGGCAATCGACCACAGCGGCCACCCCGCGCCCACAGGCCTCGAGCGAGCCGGCCCCCTGCTGGGGCCGCAGGCGCACCACCGCCGCATCGGCGCCGCCGGGGGGCAGCACCGTGTTGACCTGCACCTGGTGGTCGTACTGGCGATACACCCAGCGCTTGCTGGCGATCGTGGGGTCATCGAGCAGCCGCAGCAGCACATCACTCCAGGGCAGGCGACCGTCGCCCAGGGCAATGCCGTCGACCGTGGCCATCGGCAGGGAACTTTCGCGCCAGAGCCAGTGGCGCTGGATCGCCTCCGGCGGCTCGGCCAGCAGCTCGTGGTGGTTGATCGGCGTGTCATCGGCCAGGGCATTAGCGGGCACCTCCGCCGCCACCTCGCCGTGCTGCAGCACCCGCACCACGTTCTCCGCCAGCACCCGGCCGACCACGGCCGCCTGCAGGCCCCAGCGGCGGAAGCGGGCCATCAGCACCTCTTCACGGCCGGCCTGCACCACGAACAGCATCCGCTCCTGGGATTCGCTCAACAGGAACTCATAGGGGGTCATGCCGCTCTCGCGGGCCGGCACCCGATCGAGATCCAGCTCGATGCCCAGACCGCCCTTGGCGGCCATCTCGGCGCAGCTGCAGGTGAGGCCGGCGGCGCCCATGTCCTGGGCCGCCAGCACATCGCCACTCTGGAAGGCCTCCAGACAGGCTTCGATCAGCCCCTTCTCCAGGAAAGGATCTCCCACCTGCACGGCGGGCCGATCGTCGATGGAGGCCTGGGTGAGCTCGGCTGACGCGAAACTGGCGCCGCCCATGCCGTCACGGCCGGTGGTGCTGCCGACATAGACCACCGGATTGCCGACGCCCCGGGCTCCGGAGCAGACGATGTCGTCGGTCTCCATCAGCCCCAGGGCCATGGCATTGACGAGGGGATTGCCGCCGTAGCTGGGATCAAAGGCCACCTCACCGCCGACGGTGGGCACGCCGACGCAGTTGCCGTAGTGGGCGATGCCGGCCACCACCCCCTCCATCAGGCCGACGTTGCGCTCGTCCTCGAGCGGCCCAAAGCGCAGGGCATTGAGCAGAGCGATCGGCCGGGCCCCCATCGTGAAGATGTCGCGCAGGATGCCGCCGACGCCGGTGGCGGCCCCCTGGAAGGGCTCGACGGCGGAAGGATGGTTGTGGCTCTCGATCTTGAAGGCCAGCCGCTGGCCCTCGCCCAGATCGACCACGCCGGCGTTCTCGCCCGGGCCCACCAGGATGCGGGGGCCGGTGGTCGGGAACTGGCTCAGCAGGGGCCTGGAGTTGCGGTAGCAACAGTGCTCCGACCACATCACCCCGAACATGCCCAGTTCGGCCCGATTGGGAGCCCGGCCCAGCCGGCGCACGATCTCCTCGTAGTCGCTCGGGCTGAGACCTTCCTTGCGCAGGGCCTCGGGGACCGAGAAGGAGGGAGGGGAGGAGGAGACCAATGCACGCCGCTGCAGCAGGCCCCCAGTATCAGATCCAGGGATCGTCGTCGGAATCCCGGCCGCGAAAGCGATCCTGACGGGGGTCGGAGCGCCTGGGCCGCAGCGGTCCCGGCGGCGCCGGACGCTCCTCGCGACGCCAGTCCGGCTCGTCCGACTCCGAAATTTCCCGGCTGAGACGTTCATCCGGCCAGGGTTCCTCAGCCGCCTGCCGGTCCTGCCAGGCCTGCGCCGCTTCAGCCTCCGGCTGCCGACGATCGTCCGGGAACAACTCCTCCGGGGACCAGTCTTCGAGGGGATCGGATTCCAGGGCTTCCGATTCCTGCGCCCCGGACCGTGGCCGCCGCCCTGAAGACTCCCTGACATCGTCACCGCCCTCGTCATCCCAGTCGCCTGACTGCCGCCCCAGAGGGGGCTCCAGCCCATCCCAGGGGGGTTCCTCCAGCCAGCCCTCCAGGCGCTCCTCAAGGCGGCCGCTCGCCTGATGAAAACGATCCCTCAGGCGCCCTGTCTCCTCCCCCATCTGCTCGCGCCAGCGGCGCGAGCGCCGCAGGAACTCCTGACGCACGCTGGCACGAGCCAGAGGCAGATCATCGAGACCCTGCAGCGCCGTGACCACCCGGCCGGGCTGTTGATCGACGATGCGCTCGGGACTCAACCGCCAGCGGCTGCTGCCCGGCAGGCGCGGATCACTGCGCGAGACCAGATAGTGACGGATGCGGCCACTGACCAACTCGACCGCCGCGTCACTGACCATGCCGAGGGATTCCCCGTCCGCGCCGATCAGGGCGGCGCCGATCAGGGTCGGCAGGCGCTCGAGGATGGCCGGCTCGGTCTCAGCGCCGGGACCCTGGACGAAGGCTTCGAGCTCCCCCAGGCCCCGCAGTTGATCCAGCCGCCAGACCAGCCGCTTGCGGGAGAGGGCGGAGGGACGGCTCACCCAGCCCAGCAGTCGATGCACGGGGGGATGCATCCAGCCGCTGACACCGCCGCCATGGTCCAGGCCCTGATCGCAGCGAACCTTCCGGCGCAGCAGATCGCTCAGCAGCAGCTGCTCGGGAAGGGACACCGGCTCAGCTGCGGATCTGGATCGGCATGACCAGATAGGTGAATGGATTCTCCTCGCCCACCGGCGCCAGCACCGCCGGGGTGGTGGGGGCATTGCACTGCAACACCACCTGATCGGAGGCCATCGCCTTGATGCCGTCGAGCAGGTAGCGGACGTTGAAGGCGATGTCGATCTCCTCGCCGCTGATCTCGGCCGCCAGCGATTCGGCGCCACTGCCCACATCCTGGGCATCGGCACGGATCATCACCTTGCCGGCCGCGGGATCACTGCTGAGCTTGATGACGTTGTTGTGCTGATCGGCCAGCACCGCCACCCGCTCCAGGGCAGAGACGAAGCCGCGGCGATCGAGGACGATGCGGCGATTGAACGACTCCGGGATCAGCTGGCGGTAGTTGGGGTACGTGCTGTCGAGGATGCGGCTGGTCAGCACCTGATCGGCCCAGAGCACCACCACCTGGCCGCGATCACAGAACAGGCTGAGCGGCTCCTGGCTGGAACGGCCGCTGAGCAACTTTTCCAATTCCCGCAGGGATCGGGCCGGAACCGTGACGGCGAAGGGCTCCCCTTCCACCAGCTCCGTGGAGGCCGCAGCGGCTGGCTCGGTGATGTTGGCCAGCCGCAGCACCGCCAAGCGATGGCCATCGGTGGCGGCGCACTCCAGTCCGTCGTCATCGAGGCGCAGATGGACGCCGGTGAGCACCTGCTTGGCCTCATCGCCACTGCTGGCGAACAGAGTGGCGCGCAGTCCCTTGACCAGCGCTTCGGCATCGATGCGGATCGGGGTGCCGCTCTGAACCAGGGGCAGATCGGGGAAGTCGTCGGCGGGCATGCCCCGCATCTGATAGCTGCCCGAGAGGCTGGTGAGCTCCACCAGGTCTTCGCCCTCGGCGCAGTTCAGGGTGATCGGGCTGTCCGAGGAGAGGCGGCTGATGATCTCGCCGAACAGGCGTGCGGGCAGCGTGATCGCACCACTGCTTTCGACGGCGGCCGCAAAGCTGGTCTGAATGCCGAGGTTGAGATCAAACCCGGTGAGGCTCAGCCGGCCGGTGGCCGCATCGGCGGTGAGCAGCACGTTGGCCAGGACCGGATGGGTCGGCCGTGAAGCCACCGCCCGACTCACCAACTGAAGGCTGGCATTGAGTTCGGTCTGGGAGCAGACCAGCTTCATGGGTGGGGGTCCTGGCCTGCCCGGGGCGATGTCATGGGCGGGCCCACGGTTTCACAGGCCGGTCAAAAGCGCAACATCCCGAGCCCATCCGCTGGTCCTGTTCTTCTGCTCAAGAAGGATTGATTTTTAAAAAAAAAGAAATCTTCAGCCGTAGTAGAGGCGGTGGAAAACGGTAAGAACAGCCCAAAAGCCTTGCGCTAGCTGGCAATGATCAAGACAGGGCTGGGGAAATCGTCGATGAACCCAAGGGGCCGAAACCGCTTTTCCACTGTTTCCCCTGAATGGGGAAAAGAGGTCTGTTCTGGGGGGTGAAACTCTCCGGTTGTTTTACCAGCGTTGAGGGCCTGAATTCCCCAGACCTCCCTCAGACGCTTTGCCGGCTGGTCGGTGGCTGCCGTCGCGCCACGAGCGGCTCCGTCGGGGTCGTAATCAGCGGAAATCGCGCCGTCCCCGCAGCTCTCAGGGTCGATTCAGCTCACGCCTTCGCCACGCCGCCGGCGCTCCCCTGACAGGTGGTGCCATCGAGGCCCAAGGCACGGGCGCAACCCCGCCGCAAGTCACCTCCCAGGGGTGGGACAGGACAGCTCCGCTCAGCGGTCACTCCCTGGAAAGCCCCGACGGCAGGCAGCGTTCTTCAACCGCTACGGCAGCTCGCTCCGGGGATGTGCTCGCCGGCTGGCTCAGAAGCCCATCACCTTGGCTGTCGCATCGGTTTCAGGGGCCATACCAGTGGGGCACAGGACAGCTCCGTTCAGCGGTCACTCCCTGGAAAGCCCTGATGGCAGGCAGCGTTCTTGAGCCGCTACAGCTGCTTGCTCCAGGGTGTGCTCGCCGGCTGGCTCAGAAGCCCATCACCTTGGCCACCACATCGGTTTCAGGGGCCAGACCGGTATGGAATTTGGAATCGTTGTTTTCGATCGCGGTGGTCGGATCCTTGAGACCGTTCCCCGTGAGCACACAGACGACCGTGGCTCCGGCCGGCACCTCCTGGTGCCGCTTGAGCAGGCCGGCCACCGAGGCGGCGCTGGCCGGCTCGCAGAACACGCCTTCGCCGCTGCCCAGCAGCTTGTAGGCGTCGATGATTTCGGCATCGGTGACCGCCATGAAGCCCCCCTTGCTTTCAGCTTCGACCTTGAGGGCTTTCTCCCGGTTGACCGGGTTGCCGATCCGGATCGCCGTGGCGATCGTGTCGGGCTGCTCCACCGTGTGACCCAGGACCAGCGGCGCCGATCCGGCCGCCTGGAAACCCATCATCCGCGGCAGCCGGCGGCAGTGGCCCGCGGCCTGGTACTCCTGGAAGCCCATCCAGTAGGCGCTGATGTTGCCGGCATTGCCGACGGGGATGCACAGCCAGTCGGGGGCTTCGCCGAGGGCGTCCACCACTTCGAAGGCGGCGGTTTTCTGGCCCTGCAGCCGATAGGGATTGACGGAGTTGACGAGGGTGACCGGATAGCGATCGGCCACATCGCGCACGATCGCCAGGGCCCGATCGAAGTTGCCCTGAACCGCCAGCACTTCGGCGCCGTAGAGGAGGGCCTGGGCCAGCTTGCCCTGGGCCACGTAGCCATCCGGGATCAGCACAAAGGCCCGCATGCCACCGCGGCGGGCGTAGGCGGCGGCGGCCGCGGAGGTGTTGCCGGTGCTGGCGCAGATCACGGCTTCCGAGCCGGCTTCGCGCGCCTTGCTGATCGCCATCGTCATGCCCCGGTCCTTGAAGGAGCCGGTGGGGTTGAGTCCGTCGTATTTCAGGAACACCTTGACGCCGCGGCCGATGCGTTCGGCGATCACCGGCGCCGGGATCAACGGCGTGGCCCCTTCGTGCAGGGTGATCACCGGCGTGGCGGACGACACCGGCAGCCAGGAGCGGTAGGCCTCGATCAAGCCCGGCCAGTCCTGCATCGTGGGCCTGTGGCCCAGGCGCTGCAGAGCTCGAAGCAGGGGCACGGGGGAGATGGCGGCGCTGTGGCGAATCTACGTCGCCACTTCTCGCTCAACCTGTCCTGCCCCCGTCTGTCAGAGCGGTGGTCGGGTCAGGGGGTTGTGCTGCTGCTGGTGCTCTTGTCGCCGCGCAGCCCATCGAGGGGTGAGTCGGAGAAGAAGCGCACCAGATCCGTGATCGAGCTCGCCTTGTTCATCAGACCCATCAGGGCCGGCAGGCTGACCGCGATTTCCTGGGTGGGATAGGCCTGCAGGAAGGAGATGGCCGACAGACCGTTCTTGCTGTCGGCAATGCCCAGGATCACCGCTGAGCGCAGGGCGGGCAGGCCGACGTTGGAGGCATTGAGCGGAAAGATGATCTGAGCTAGCCGATTCAGCAGAGCTTCGCCGATGCGGGTGTTGAGCAGACGGCTGACCAGAACCACCGGCAGGTTCACCGACTGGTTGAGCAGCTTGGCGACCGCCTCCGGTTGCTGATGGCTCAGTTTCAGCACGTCGGCCAGCAGGCCCCTGGCTTCTCCGGTGACAGCCAGATGTTCGAGATCGGCGACGGAGATGGAGCGCCGGAAGGCGCCGCTGACGAAGACCACGTTCTGAGCCGCCATCGCCGCGGGAGTTGCGCAGCACAGGCCAAGGCCGAGCAGTGCTGCCAGGAGCCGTTGCCGTTTGCGCAAGTTGATCACCGGGACAAGAGAACTCCGAATCTAAGGCGGCCTCCTGGTTCCAACGGCCGTCAGCTCGGGGCGAGTTCGACGGTCTTCCGCACATCAGGGGTCACCAGCACATCCCGCAGCAGGCGCACCACGCCCCGCTCCGCCAAGCCCCGGGCCAGATCCAGACCCATGCGCCGCAGGTCCGGTTCACCCAACACCCGGGGCAGACGGCGCAACAGCAGTTTCGGCTCGAATCCCGGCAGATCCTTGAGAATCGCCACCAGTTGCCGCAGCGGTTCAAGGTCGAGCAAAGGGCCGCTGCTGCCGTAGGCCTGGAGGCTGGGCTGGCGCAGACCTGGCGGTTGCAGGGAGCGGGGCAGGCGCCGGCCCAGCCGCAGGGTGGTGCTCCAGGCCAGGTTGTCCATCTGGTCCACCGCCGCATCCACCAATTGCTGGCGCAGCAGGCCGCCGTTGGCAGAGAACAGGAAGTCGAGCACCTGATCGAGCAAGCCTTCGATGTCCAGTTCGGCCTGCAGCGAGGCGCTGCTGATCAGGTTTTCGAGGCGCTGCCAACGGAATTCGTCACCGTCGAACAGCATCTCTCGCAGGCTGCGGCGCAGGGAGGGATCGGGATCCTCCATCAGCCGGCGGGCGAAATAGGGATAGGCGGCGCCGAGAATCTTGAAGGCAGGATCGACGCTAAGGGCAATCCCCTCCAGGGTGACCAAGGAGCGAATGATCAGGGCGTAGTAGGGAGGCACCCGGAAGGGGAAGCGATACATCACCCCCGAGAGGTCGTCGGTGACAGCCTTGAAATCCATGCGGCTGACGCCCATCTCTAGGGCCTGGCCAAAGACGTTCTCGAAGGCGGGAACAATCGGCTCCAGATCCACCTCTTCCCCCAGAAAGCCGAGGGCGACGAAATCCTTGGACAGGGCACCGAAGTTGCGATTCACCAGATGCACCACCGCCTGAATCAGGCCGGTGCGCGATTCACGGGTGACTTCGCTCATCATGCCGAAATCGAGGTAGGCAAGCCGGCCATCGGCCAGGGCCAGGAGGTTGCCGGGATGGGGATCGGCGTGGAAGAAGCCGTGCTCCAGTAACTGCTGCAGGCTGCAGTTGACGCCCACCTGCACCATGTCATCCGGATCGACGCCGATGGCGCGCACGGCTTCGAGGTTGGTGAGTTTGACGCCGTCGATCCACTCCATCGTCAGCACCCGCCGGCTGGTGGCCTGGTGGAAGATGCGCGGCACGGCAATGCGGTGATTGTGGCGATGCAGAGCGGCAAATCTCTCGGCGTTGGCGGCCTCATTGAGATAGTCCATCTCCTCGAATACCCGCTTGCCGAGTTCGTCGATCAGCGCTACGAGGTCACTGCGGATCAAGCCGACATTGCTGTTCATCCAGGCGGCGATGTTGCGCACGATGTACAGATCGAGCGTGATCTGCTCCCTCAGGCCCGGGCGTTGCACCTTCACTGCCACCCGCTCGCCGTTGTGCAGGCTGCCGCGATGCACCTGTCCCAGGGAGGCGGCCGAGATCGGTTCGCGGTCGAGCTCGCTGAAGATCTCGTCCACCGAAGCCCCCAGGTCTTCTTCGATGCAGGCCATCGCCAGGGCGCTGTCGAAGCCGGGCAGCTGGTCCTGGAGCTGGGCCAGTTCCTCCAGCAGGAGGGGCGGCACGATGTCGGGCCGGGTGGAGAGGGCCTGGCCGGCCTTGATGAAGGCAGGTCCCAGCTGGGCCAGCAGCTCGGCGCATTCGCGGGCGCGGGCGCGGGCGCGGTCCTTGATGTTGAGGGCGCCGCTGATCCAGTCGAAACCCACGCCCAGCAGGTAGAGGCCGATCGGCACCAGGGTCTGCCAGAGCCGCCGGATCAGCCGCTGGGGATGGCCGGCGTAGATGCGGGTGATGGCATCGGGGTCGTAGCTCAGCAGCCCGGCCGCTTCAATGAAATCCCCCAGATCCCCTGGCGTGACGGCGGTGTGTTGGGCAGAGCCGCTGGCCTTGCCCTGAGGGGGTTCCAGCGGCTTCTGGTTGCTCTCGATGGCTGGGGGCGAGCTGACCATGGCGATGGGGTGCCATGCCACACGGGGCGGACGGCGTCAATTGGATTGTGACCCCTTCTAAACGAAAGCTGAAGCCGCTACGGTCGGGCCACATACCGACAGCGCTGCGGAGGCTGGCGTGCTCACGGCCCTGAGCCTGGAGAACATCGCCCTGATCGAACGCCTTGAGTTGACGTTCGAGGCGGGTTTCACGGTGCTGACCGGCGAAACCGGGGCGGGTAAATCGATTCTGCTGGATGCTCTCGACGCCCTGCTGGGCGGAGCCCAGGGGGCCCAGGGGGCCCGGTTGCTGCGCAGCGGTTGCGAGCGGGGTCGGATTGAAGCCTGCTTTCAGCTTTCGCCGCCCGTGCGTGCCTGGCTGGAGAGCCAGGAGCTGGAGGTGGAGGACGATCTGCTGCTGAGTCGGGACTGGCGGCTCCAGGACGAACGGCTCAGCAGTCGCCACCGGCTCAATGGCATCGCCGTCAGCCGGGCCCAGGTGCTGGATCTGCGCCCCCTGCTGCTCGATCTCACGGTTCAGGGCCAGACCCAGCAATTGGCCCGTTCCGGCCAGCAGCGGCGCTGGCTCGATCGCTTTGCCGGCGAGGAGCAGCTGCCCCTGCTGGAGGCGGTCCGCACGGCGTACCGGCAGTGGCGCTCCCTGGCGGCGGAACTGGCAGCGGCCCTGGCCGATCACGATCGGCTGCAGCGGGAGCGTCAGCAGCAGGAGCAGCTGCTGGAGGATCTCGAGGCGGCTGGCCTGGACGATCCTCTGGAGTCTCAGCAGCTGCAGATCGAGCAGGATCGCCTCGCCCATGGGGTGCGCCTGCAGGAGGGGGTGATGACCCTGTTGGGTCGGCTGGTGGAGGGGGCGGAATCGGCCCCGTCAGCCCTCGATCACCTGGCCGCCTGCGAGCAGGAACTGCTGCAGATGGAGCATCTCGATGCCAGCGTGGCGGCGCTCAGGGAGCGCTGCACCGATGGCCTGGTGGCTCTGCAGGATCTGGCCCGGGAGCTGGATCGCTATGGCGCCTGCCTGGAGAGTGATCCCGAGCGACTGGCGGAGCTGCAGGAGCGCCTGGCCCTGCTCAGGGCGCTGGAGCGGCGCCATGGCCAGGATCTGGCGGCGTTGATGGCTCGACGGGATCAGTTGCGCCACAGCCTGGCTCCTGGCTCAGCCGAGGGGTCCCTGGCGGCTCTGCAGCAGCGTGAGCAGCTGGCCGTCCAGCAGCGGGATCGGCGGGCCAAGGCCCTCAGCCAGGCTCGCCGGGTCGCGGCGGTGGAGCTGGAAACCCGGCTGATGGCGGCCTTGCGGCCGATGGGGCTGGCCAATGTGCGCTTCGCCGTGGCGATCGAAGTGGCGGAGCCGGGGGAGGAGGGGGCTGACGCGGTGCAGTTCCGTTTCAGCGCCAATCCCGGCCAGCCCCTGGCTCCGCTGGCGGAGGTGGCCTCCGGTGGCGAGATGAGCCGTTTTCTGCTGGCCCTGAAAACTTGTCTGGCCGCCGCCGATCCCCACGTGACGCTGTTGTTCGATGAGATCGACAGTGGCGTCAGCGGCCGGGTCAGTGGCGCCATGGCCGAGCTGTTGCAGCGCCTGGCCCAGCAGCGTCAGGTCTTCTGTGTCACCCACCAGCCCCTGGTGGCGGCAGCCGCTGATCATCACTTCCGGGTCAGCAAGGCGGTGGAAGCGGGCAGCACCCAGACCCGAGTGTCCCGGCTGCGGGACACTGGCGAGCGCCAGGCGGAGCTGATGGAGCTGGCGGGGGGCGATTCCGGCGAGGCCCACAGTTACGCCGCCAGCCTGCTTGGCAAACGGGTGGCTTAGATCGGTGTCGCAGTCAAGCCATGAATCGGTGGCCCCATCGATTGGCCGCCCCTACTTGCTGGCCCTGGCGGGTTCGGTGCTGATCGATTTATTGTTGAGGCTGCAGATTGTTTATTATTATTTAACACAGAAGTACAAGCACGATATTCCATTGAATTCTATACGAGATTTTTTGCAGGTATTTTATGCAGCTTTTTTGTTGATATTTTTATATCTCATGCTCTTTCAATGGTTACCGAATCTGCGCCGCCATCGGCCGATCCGCAGAGGTTTGATGCGCATGATTGGCCTGATGGCGTCGCTGCAGTTGGTCACCAATATCATCTCTGTCAATATTACAATCTATCGGTTGCACATAGACTCCTATGAGCTTCTCGCTGAGTCTTTGGAACTTTATATAGCCATTAATCTTGTTTTCGTGTTTTGGTATTGGTACTTGGATTATCCGCTTAAAAATAATTTTATTTATCGTCAAACTTTAAATTTTATTCCCCAGGGAATCATGTTTCCAGAAGAGCAAACTGAGAGTCGGATTTTGAAGAGTGACAATTGGCTGCCTAGTCCTATTGATTACCTTTATTTTACAATACTTTCTAGCAATTGCTTTGGATCTCCTGAGGGTCATATGTTGATCGGTAATCGACTGAAGACACTTCAAATTATCCATACATTATTCATGATTTTGGTGTTTATTATTATTGTCGCGCGTGCCATTAATACCTTGAATTAAGGCTTTAAGCGATCATCAGATTGCTGAGACTCTGGCCATTGGGGATGGCTCCCGTCAGCTCCACAACGGCGTCTTGGGCTGGATTGAAGCCGGCGATCGCATCGTTGATCGCCAGGAAGGTGCGGTTGCCGTAGCTGAACCAGGCTGCTCCGGAGGCTACGAAATTGGTGCTGCTCAGCAGGGTGTTGATCGCGCTGGTACTGAGCGTCGCCCCCAGGGAGCCCAGCCCCACCACCGCCCGCGGGCTGGTGCCGGGGGCGTCGATGCGGTCGTTGAGCAGGTCGAAATCGCTGATGCGCTCAAAGACCGGGGCCAGGCTGGTGCCGCCGATCAAGCCGTCCAGAAGTGTGCTGTAGGCAAAGGTGTCCATCCCATCGCCGCCGGTCAGGAGATCCACGGCTCCGCCGCCTTCGAGGCGATTGCTGGCCTCGTTGCCGATCAGGGTCTGGGCGAGTCCATTGCCTGTGGCCATGAGGCCGCTGCGACCACCCAGGACAACCTTCTCGATGTTGGCGCTGCTGCTGAGGGCGACATCCCGCAGGGACACGATGGTGTCCTGGCTGGTGCTGGAACCGGCCGGATCGGCGATGCCGGCTTCGACGAAGCTGACTTTCTGGGTCCCGCCGCCGGCGCTGAAGCCATCCAGCGAAGCGATCAGTCCCAGGCTGTTGCTGCGAAGGTTGGCGACGCCTTCATGGCGCAAGGTGCCGCTGGTGCTGCCGCTGTCGCTATAGCGGTTGGCCAGGAAGCTGGCGAGAATCCCGTCCGTCACGCTGCTGTTGGGGCTCAGATAGCGGCCCAGGTCGGCATAGAGAGATGGGATCGCCCCATGGGCATCGCCCGCTGAGGTGGTGCTGGCGAAGCCCTTCACCACGAAGGATTGGCCGGCGGTGCCGGCCTCGGCGTTGTCCCCCGCGATGCCGATGGTGAGATTGACATCGGCAACTACAAAAGCCAGGGAGGCGCCTGCGGCCACCGTGGCGCTGAGCTTCGGTACCGGATCGGCGATCTTGTTGGTGCTCTCGAGGTCGTAGGCCCCGTTCAGCCCCGCGGCTGCCGGGTCCAGGGCCACCAGTCGCAGATTGGTGGCGGATCCAAGGGCGAGCGCCGTCTGGGCGCTGACGTAGGCGCCGAGGCTGTGGCCCGACAGGGTCAGAAGTTTGCCGGTGCTGGCCAGGGGTTGCAGCTGTTGGCTGGCCCAGTTCGCCACGGCCTTCACCCGGCCGGCGGCGCCGTAGGGAGCCAGGCCCGAAGGGGTGGGGTCGATCGATTCCGGGCCCCAGTCAAGAAACAGCACCTGCACCTTGCCTGGATTGGCGATCGCGCTGGCCATGGCCGTGAAGGAGGCTCCGAAGCCCGTCGGATCGCCCGGTGCCGTGCTGACGCCGCTGCCCCGCCAGCCATGGGTCACCACCACGGTGTCCAGGGCTGCCAGGGCGGCCGTGCTGGTGGCGCCGCTGCCGCTGGGGTCATAGAGCCACAGGCGGCGCAGCGGGGTGGTGCTGCTACCGGCGATGGGATCCAGGGCCCTCCAGACACCGACGGCTACCCCTGCAATCGCGGTGCCCGTGAGCGCTGAGCCCGCCGACCTCGGCTGTGGAGGGAGAGGCGGCAGCGCCGCCGGGGCCTGCCGGATCGGGCTTGGGGCCAGGCCCGGGTCCTGGAGGTCGGCCGAGGCGTCCGGGCGGCGAAGCTCACCAGGCGTCCGGGCAGCGGCGTTCCATGGCTCCGCCTGGAGCCGGGGAGGGCCTGCTGCGCAGCCCGGCGCCGACAGGTTCTGCTCCAGCCCATCGGGCCCGCTGGCCACCAGCGTGTCGAACGGCACCGCCAGGGGATCGCGTCGGCAGAGATCGGAAGGGATTCCCATGGGGGTGTCGGGGGGAGCGGGGCGGCAGAGCGATCACGGCCTCCATGTTGCTGCTTCTGCCCCTGGCCGTCCTGTCGACTGGCGACTGCCTGTCCCCCGTAAGATTCGATGTTCACGAAGATGCTGGATGCCCCGCGCGAGCGCCGGTTCCGGGCCCAAGACCACGGCCGCCAGGCGGCCGGCCAGCAGCAGTGGCAAGAGCGAGCCTCCGGCGCTCACGCTCCATGACAAGGCCGCGGCGCTTGAGGGCAGTCGCAGCCTCAGTGGTGGCTCGCTCGAGGACGTGATCCGGGTGCGGGGCGCCCGGCAGCACAATCTCAAGAATGTCGATCTCACCATCCCGCGCAACCGGCTGGTGGTGTTCACCGGCGTCAGCGGCAGTGGTAAGAGCTCCCTCGCCTTCGACACGATCTTCGCTGAGGGCCAGCGCCGCTATGTCGAGAGCCTGTCGGCCTACGCCCGCCAGTTCCTGGGCCAGGTGGACAAGCCCGATGTCGATGCGATCGAGGGGCTTTCCCCGGCGATCTCGATCGATCAGAAATCCACCAGCCACAACCCCCGCTCCACCGTCGGCACGGTGACGGAGATCCAGGACTACCTGCGGCTGTTGTTCGGCCGCGCCGGCGAACCCCACTGTCCCCAGTGCGAGCGCTCGATCCGGCCCCAGACCATCGATGAGATGGTGGACCACATCGTCACCCTGCCGGAGGGCACCCGCTACCAGCTGCTCGCACCGGTGGTGCGGGGCAAGAAGGGCACCCACGTGAAGCTGCTCTCCGGCCTGGTGGCCGAGGGCTTTGCCCGGGTTCGCATCAACGGCGAGGTGCGGGAGCTGGCCGACAACATCGAGCTCGACAAGAACCACGCCCACAACATCGAGGTGGTGGTCGATCGCCTGGTGGCCCGCGAAGGGGTGGAGGAGCGGCTCACCGATTCCCTGCGCACGGCCCTCAAGCGCGGCGAGGGTCTGGCCCTGGTGGAGGTGGTGCCCAAGGCCGATGAACCCCTGCCGGAAGGGGTGGAGCGGGAGCGGCTCTATTCAGAGAATTTCGCCTGTCCGGTGCATGGCGCCGTGATGGAGGAGCTCTCACCGCGGTTGTTCTCCTTCAACAGCCCCTATGGCGCCTGCGCCGATTGCCACGGCATCGGTTTTCTGCGCAAGTTCACCACCGAACGGGTGATCCCCGATCCCAGTCTGCCGGTGTATGCGGCGATCGCCCCCTGGAGTGACAAGGACAACTCCTACTACTTCTCCCTGCTCTATTCCGTCGGCGAAGCCTTCGGTTTCGAGCTCAAGACCCCCTGGAACAAGCTCAGCGAAGCTCAACGCCAGGTGCTGCTGCATGGCAGCCAGGAACCGATTGCGATCCAGGCCGACAGCCGCTACAGCAAGGGCCAGACCTACGTGCGTCCCTTTGAGGGCATCCTGCCGATTCTGGAGCGCCAGCTGGGCGATGCCAGCGGTGAATCGATTCGCCAGAAGCTGGAGAAGTTCCTGGAACTGGTGCCCTGTGCCAGTTGCCGTGGCCTGCGGCTGCGGCCCGAAGCCCTGGCCGTGAAGGTGGGCCCCTACGCCATCCACGAGCTCACGGCGGTGAGTGTCGGCGAGAGCCTGCGCCGCATCGAGGCCCTGATGGGGGTGGGCGCCAGCGAGAAGGATGGTCCGTTGCTCAATCCCCGCCAGATCCAGATCGGCGATCTGGTGCTGCGCGAGATCCGCATGCGGTTGAAGTTTCTGCTCGATGTGGGCCTGGATTACCTCAGCCTGGATCGACCAGCCATGACCCTCAGTGGCGGCGAGGCCCAGCGCATTCGCCTGGCCACCCAGATCGGTGCCGGCCTGACGGGGGTGTTGTACGTGCTCGATGAACCGAGCATCGGCCTGCACCAGCGCGACAACGACCGGCTGCTGGCCACCTTGATCAAACTGCGCGATCTGGGGAACACCCTGATCGTGGTCGAACACGACGAGGACACGATCAGGGCTGCCGATCACCTGGTGGACATCGGTCCCGGTGCCGGCGTGCACGGAGGCCATATCGTCGCTCAAGGGTCGTTTGCGGATCTGCTGGCGGCGGAAGACTCGCTCACCGGTGCCTATCTCAGCGGTCGCCGCTCGATCCCCACCCCGGCCCAGCGCCGCGATGCCGGCAGCCGTCGTCTCACCCTGGTCAATTGCAGCCGCAACAATCTCGTCGGCGTCGATGTCGAAATCCCCCTGGGCCGGCTGGTCTGTGTCACCGGGGTGAGCGGCAGTGGTAAGAGCACCCTGGTGAATGAGTTGCTGCATCCGGCCCTGGAGCACCAGCTGGGCCTGAAGGTGCCGTTCCCCGCCGGCCTGGGGGAATTGCGGGGCATCAAGGCGATCGACAAGGTGATCGTGATCGACCAGTCACCGATCGGCCGCACCCCCCGTTCCAACCCCGCCACCTACACCGGTGCCTTCGATCCGATCCGCCAGGTGTTCGCCGCCACGGTGGAGGCGAAGGCCCGCGGCTATCAGGTGGGGCAGTTCAGCTTCAACGTCAAAGGCGGGCGCTGTGAGGCCTGCAGCGGCCAGGGGGTGAATGTGATCGAGATGAACTTCCTGCCTGATGTTTATGTGCAGTGCGATGTCTGTAAGGGGGCTCGCTATAACCGCGAGACCCTGCAGGTGACTTACCGGGGTCACACGATCGCCGATGTGCTTGAAATGACGGTGGAACAGGCGGCCGATGAGTTCAGCGCCATTCCCCAGGCGGCAGATCGGCTGCGCACCCTGGTGGATGTGGGCCTGGGCTACATCAAGCTGGGGCAGCCCGCCCCCACCCTCTCCGGCGGCGAAGCCCAGCGGGTGAAGCTGGCCACCGAGCTCTCGAAGCGGGCCACCGGTAAAACCCTTTATCTGATCGATGAACCGACCACGGGCCTGAGTTTTTATGACGTCCACAAGCTGATGGATGTGATGCAGCGCCTGGTGGACAAGGGCAACTCGATCCTGGTGATCGAGCACAATCTCGATGTGATCCGCTGCGCCGACTGGATCGTCGATCTCGGCCCCGAAGGTGGCGACAAGGGCGGTGAGCTGGTGGCCTGTGGCACTCCCGAAGAGGTGGCAGACCATCCCACCAGCCATACGGGCCGCTATCTGAAGCAGGTGCTGGCGCAGCATCCGCCTGAGCTGGTGGGCTAAGGCAGACCTGGAATCAGAGGACTTTCCCCTGGGTGATCAAGTGTAATCATTGGTAAATCTGGCTTGAGTAGTCAGGAAGCCAAATCCTAACAAGACTCTGGAAAATCGACATTTAGGCAATTAAGGGTACCTCGAAAAATCATCAAGGCAGTTGATTGCGGCATGATCTGGATTTAATTGGTTGAGCAATTTTCATGCCAACAGTGGGTCAGAGAGGCTTCTGGGACGAACAGAAAAGAGTCACAAAGCTCCAAGATAAAAAAGCGGCTCTCAAGTGCCTGGCTGATTTAATCCCATGGGAATGATTCCGCCCACTGCTTGACAAGGGCTATGAGCACGTGCGCAAGAGCAATGCAGGGCGCAAGAGGATTGATCCGCTGATCTTTTCCAAGATGCTCGTTCTCCAGCAGCTTTTCAACCTCAGCGTAGGCGTAGCCTTCCGCTTGCGGTTGACGAGCTTGAATTCCAGGTGAATGACAGAGGCTCCTTCGAGGAATTTGTCGGGCTTGGCGTGATGAACAACATTCCAGATGCCACTACAGTCGCATTCTTCAGGGAGCGACTGCGCAAGGCGGGAGTTATCGAGTTACTCTTTGAGATGTTTGAGGCATAGCTGCGCTCCTAGGGTCTCCTAGCCCGTGGTGGTCAGATCATTGACGCGACTCTCGTTCCTGTACCCTTGCCGCAGGCTTCTGCTTAGCCATAGCAACGCAATACCCGCGAGGAAAACAAGGAAATCAAAGCCGGAAGGCTGCCGGAGGGCTGGGGTGAAAACCCAGATCGCTTGCAGAAAAAGAATTTAGATGCTGGCTGGACAAAAAGGAACGGCATCAGTTAATACGGTTATAAGAACAGCATCTGCATCAATGTCGACTATGGATTCATTCGCCGATAGGTTGTCACTCCTGCTAATATCCACGACAGCCAGATGCTTCCACTACTGCTGGATCCAGAAAACGAGCATGACTATGTCCGGGCAGACTCAGCGAGTTCTGGTGAATGCTTTGATGATCTTCTGAGCCTCGGTGACTTCGAAAGCCTGATCCACGAAAAAGGCGCTCGCAATCATCCGCTAAGCGACGCAGTCAAGGAATTGAATCGTGTCAAGTCGTCAATCAGAGCTTGTGTTGAGAATGTCTTTGGCTGCATGACCATGGGTGGAAGATTTTCCTGCGTAGCCGCCTCCTTGGCTGCATTTTCATGTCCGCAAAGCTTCTGAAAAGTGATGATTATTCGAGGTGCCCAATAGTAAGTGCTATTCGTCTTCTAAGTTTTTAAAATGGACTAGTCGTACATCGTTTTTGTCTTCGTGAGAGGTGACCTCATGACCTTTTGATCCCCGAGCGTTTGCGCTGGTGGCCTCGCCAGTGCGGTTAGCGGCCGCAGGCACATTCACTCGCAGTCAGCCCTGTTCCGGGCCCGCGGACATCCCCGGATCCCGACAAGCCCGATAAAGTCGGTCCCAGCCCTGGATTCATCCAGGTTTTCTGTTGTGCTCGTCCTCCATGGTGATTGCCCCCGCCGCCCGCCGCGCCCAGTCCGGTGAACTGGCAGTGCTGGTCGTGTTGTACTTGCTGCAGAACATCAATGCCGAAATGCTGCGCCGCAGTGCTGGCAACTTTGGCAACCTCATGGGCGGCAGCGATGCCGGACAGCTAGTGGCGGGCTGGTCCTATCTGCTGGCCCACCGGGTGCACCCCGTTGCCATGGTGGTGTTCGGGGTGTGGCTGGCGACCATGGCGGTGCTCCTGGGGCGGAAGAGGTTGCTGCCCCGCTGGAGCTTTGATGGCGCTGGCCTCTGGTTTTCGCTGCGGCTGTTGGCTGAATTCCTCACCATCAACGGACTGCTCTTCGAAGGTTCCAAGGTGGAGACCGCCGTGCTGCTTGGCCAGATCGTTCTCTACATACCCTATTTCGTGCTCACCTGGGGCTGGGTCTTCCAGCGGCTGGACTGGGTGGGCCAGAGCGAACCCGGCCATGTCGTGAAGCTCTCCGATGCCGATTACAGCAGGGGCATCACCCAATTCGATTACTACCACTCCGCCGTCAACACACTGCTGAACAGAGGCAACAGGGATAAAGCAACGATTGTCGGCACCAACCATGTCGGCCGACTGCTGGTGCTCGGTTATCTCGTCATGATCCTGGCGCTTTATGCCGCGGTCTTCACCCGCATCCTGCAACTCACCAAGGCCGTGATCTGAACACACCGCCAGCCGGATGCTCCGAGCCTCAGTGGGTCTCTGCCCAGCGCCGCCCCACCCGGACATCCGCCACTAGGGGAAGGATGTTCTTCAGGTAGCGGGCCTGGAGTCCGGGTCCTGCATGCATGACCTCCAGCCGCAGATCCGCTGTGGCCTGAGCCAGAGCCTCGGGAGCCTCCAGCACGATCGCGTCATGGATTACAAGGCAGAGCCTCACGCCGGGAAGCTCCTCCAAGAGGCGGGGCATCAGCAGAGCCAGGGCCCATCTTCAGCAGTTCTGCTCCGGCGGCCTGGATGGGGAAAACCAGAGCGGCGGTGGACTTGAGGCTCTCGGGGGCGGAGCCACTGAAGCGGACCCCAGGCTCCCCTTTAGTGAACCGGTGGCCTGCCATCCGCCTCCCCAGGGGACTGGAGACCCTCCAGGGTTCTCTCTCTGGCTTGAACGATTTCTGGCGGTGGGGCTGCAGGGAGAAGGTCTGTAGCCAGCGGTGCGCCGTACTTTTGGAGATGCCTGTAGCAGCCGCCAAGGAGGGGGCTGTCCACTGCGTACTACCGTCTGCGGGCTTGCTCTGCAGGGCCCGGTTGATCACCTCGGCCACTTTGTCATTCTCATAGGTGCGAGGCCGCCCTGGCCTGAGTTCGTCGTGTAAACCCTTCAGGCCGAGGTCCCGGTAACGCTTGCGCCCCTTGCCCACGGTCATGCCCGTCAAACCCATCCGCATGGCAATGGCTGTGTTGGTTTCACCGGCTCCGCAAGCCAGCACGATGTGCGACCTCTGCACGATCGAATGGGGCAACGACCTTGAGTTGGCGATGCTCTGGAGTTGCTGAACCTCGTCGTCGCTGAGAACCAGCGGCGGCATCGGGCGGCCAACTGCCATGGAACGACTCCCCCCAGGAGGCGATCCTTATTTTAGCTACTATATCCGGGACTGTCCACTAAGGCCGTCGCTGGAGGACGGTCTGGAGAGTTGTGAGAACTGCGGCCGATCCGCTCCCGCGGGCTGGCCAGCTCGGTCGGCAAGGCGGTGAGTTGGGCGCGGAGCTGGTCGATTTCCTCCTGCAGAGTCAAGATGAGTTCCCTGGCACCGGCTGGCCACGACAACCAGTCCGCTTCAGAAATGCCAGCAGGAGGGGCGCCAAATCTCAAACAGTCTCTGCCTGAGATGCAAATGGAAATCAAGCTGCCGTCAAGGATTCAGCCCTCGCGATCTGCCATCCCGAACTGTCCCGGGCCGCGACCGGGTACGTTGACAGAAGGTTTGACACGGGTCATAATATTAGAGTGTTCTATTGCCAAAGCCTTCCTAATGACTACTGCGTCTCATAGGGAAAAAAAGCTAGCCCTCATTTCTCGCCTCAAAGCATCATATCCAGAACTGCCTGAATGGACCTCAGGGGACATGATTTCCTCTGATGTTTTTTGGGCATACATGAAGTGTCCTCAAGATCAGGGCGGACAACTCAATCCAGCCGAACCCTTCCTTGAAAAACAGGAAGAACAGTGGGAGTTGATGACCTACGTACTCTGTGAAGTTTTGGGTTGGGGAGGTGTTTGGGTTTCCGAGGAGAGGCGTCGAATCGCCGACGTTGAAATAGGGCTATCTGCCTACCTTGGCCTCCCCTACTATTTTCGTTGGCTGTGGGCAGCAACCAAGACTCTTGTCGAGAAGGAATACATCACATGGGGAGAACTTACCGATCGGTTGGTTGAGATTCAAGAGCGTTATGCTGGAAGCCTCAATGGTCGGCTTCCGGACGCTCAGCCCAAATTTGAAGGAGATGGATCGAAAGTTAAGCGCAACAAGTGGGTTGCCGACTCTCTTGGTAAGGGTGATCCAAGCATGTATGAAGGGCAGGCCGATCCTGCCAAGTTCAAGGTTGGCGATCGAGTGAAGGTTCGTGACTTGCCCGCACTGCTTTATACCCGCACTCCCGAATACGTA
This sequence comes from Synechococcaceae cyanobacterium, assembly GCA_947378425.1. Lineage (GTDB taxonomy): Bacteria > Cyanobacteriota > Cyanobacteriia > PCC-6307 > Cyanobiaceae > Cyanobium. Next base: position 7,481 of record CANCJV010000001.1, on the reverse strand, counting down.
AGGGGTGCTGAAGGGGTCATTTCTAGGGTCAGCTACGAAAGTCCTGCTCCCGAGGACGAAGCCTGGGGACGCGAAGGAGACAAGCCTGAATGGTTCTATATTGTCCGATTCAAACAAGTTGAACTCTGGGATTCCTACCACGGGCCCGCGAGCGACTCCCTACAAACGGAGATTCCTGAGCGCTGGCTTCAAGCTGCCGCCTGACCCCCCGATTTATCTGTATACTCCACCAGCCTCACCAACATCATGTCCGAACATCATCACGACCACGACCACGAAAGTACTGTCAAACCGATGGTCGACGAGATCACCGAGTTTGAAGTTCTAGAAATTGCAGTGCGAGAACTGTGTATTGAAAAAGGTATTTTTACAGCCGAACAACATAGAATCTATACGGAATTTGCAGAGCACATTGGCCCCACTCCTGGTGCCAAGCTGGTTGCCAAGGCTTGGTTAGACCCGGAGTTTAAAAAGCTGGCGCTGACCGACCCAATTAAAGCCTCTTTGCAAGTTGGTGTGGACTGGTTGAACCCCACCGGATCAGGGACAATCAGTGATTTTCACGCTCTCCAGATCCTTGAGGACACTCCAACCGTTCACCACGTGATCGTTTGTTGTCTTTGCTCTTGCTATCCGCGGCCGCTTTTGGGTAATTCGCCTGAATGGTATCGCTCTCCCAACTATCGCCGTCGTATTGTCCGCTGGCCACGTCCAGTCCTCGCTGAATTTGGCTTGGAAATTCCCGATAACGTCGAAGTTCGTATCGAAGATTCCAATCAAAAGCACCGCTTCATGGTGATGCCAATCCGTCCGGAGGGTACCGATGGGTGGTCTGAAGATCAGCTGGCTGAAATTGTTACGCGCGACTGCATGATTGGAGTTGCACTTCCGAAGCCAGGTGTGACAACGAACGTCAAAACAAAGACAAAGCCTGCAGTCCGTCCCATTGGTTCTTGATCGGCTACCACACTGAATTATGACCAGCGAAGCGAAAATAGATCTCCTTCAGGAGATCTCTGAGAGCAACCATACTTGGCCGATTGTCTCGGCTAAGTATGGAGTCGAGAACCCGTTGCCTCCATGGAAGACGAGTCTCGATGGAATTTGCGACGCACTCGATCATTCCTGCACAGACGCAGATAATTCCTTGCTCTCGTTCAAGGAACGGCGTGATGAAGAGGATGAGCTGTCTGCAACTACATACTCCAATCTTCCCTATCCCGAGAATCAGCTTGTCAGTCTTGCCCACTCACTTCTGTCAAGGGGTATAATCAGCAAGCAAGAGCTGCGGGATCGTTTGGCAGCTGTCCGTTCAAGACTAGAGGAGTAAGGCGTTGCGCCACTTTTGCTATACTTGTCGAAGCGCTGGCATAAGCTATGTTCGCTTGAGACAGCACTGACTCGTTCGTTTTCATAAGTCAGTTCATTGGCCTGCTGTCTTGATGGCAGGCCATTTTTTTTGATTCAAATTGCTGCCATTGCAAACAAAAGTCGATCATCCATTCGCATTGGTTCTGGTTGCAAATAAAAGCTTTTAATCCAGTTTTGAGGCCTTCTTCTTCTCGGTTTGGGCGACAATAAAGAGGTTTGCTTCTGTAATGGTTGCCTGATTGTCGCTTGGGGGTTGAGCTCGAGCAAAGGCGAATCTTTATTCATATCTCATGCTGTTTCCTATGCGGGCCAAGCTAGAAGTGGCAAATCTGGTGTGCTGATCGCTGCGTCCAGTACCGCCTTTCCTGTTGGTATCCTTCCTGTCCCGTTGCATTGATGTAAACAGTTTTTGGGATGGTGGACGCAGGGCTTCTACAGGTTTAACCATGGCTTAATCGTCTGGCCTGTGGTCCCTTTGGCTGATTGTTTTTCGTTGCGACGCTTCTCTGTCATCAAGGGCGTGCCAATCCACCCGTGGGATGGTTTGGTTCAGGGTGGCTCGAAAAATCGCCCTTGCCGGGACTTCCTGATCGGGGCAGCTCAGACTGGGAAATGAGTCTTACTGAGCTCAACCACGGTGGGAATTGGAATTTTTTGAGGTGCCCTTCAGTAGCTCCACTGTTAAGTTAAGTATCGGCTGCGTGTCCGCATGACGCGCGTTTTGAGCGAGTGTTGTTTTCCTCACGTTTGACCGCCTGCATGAGTCTTCCCCTAAATTTATATTGTAAAATCATTTATCGCAATGGCTGATTTTGAGTCCCGCTTAGCCTGTGTAATTGCGGCAGATGGTCGCATTGTTCGTGGATACCGAATTTCTAGCTGTGAGAAGGTGGGTGTTGGTGTCTACGTTCTCTCCTGGCAGGATGAGCTTCAGGGTTCGGCCAAAACGAATTTTTCCTGCGTCGTCGGTAGCGAGATGTATGAAGATGTTGAGCCTGGAATTTGCACGGTTGGCCTGCTGAGCGACCATCACCAGATGCGTGTTAGAACCTATGCTCCAAGTGGCCAACCTGCCGACAGGCCTTTCCATCTCGCCGTATTCAGGGATTGAGGGTGCAACATCTTGTTTGCAATGGCTCTTCACTTCACTTAAATAAGAAGACCATGCGATAGCCGAAGTTCCAACAATTGTCTTGGCTTCGCTTGTGACCCTCCCCCGCGATGCCTTGCCCGATTACAAGGGCCTCTTCAATATTCCTCCTCAGCTTGTTGGAGCTGTAGGGGGGATTTTTTGGAGCGTCTCTGCTTTGTTTGTCTTCCTTGCGGCAGGCTTCGGACGGAAGAGGTTCGGCAGCCATCCTGTCAGCCAATGTTTTTATGGCCTCAACTGTCGCTCCAGCATCTCCAGCTGCGCAGGCGGCAGATTCAGGTGTGATTTGGCTAGTTGTCGCCAGTCGGCCAGAAGCTCAAGGGTCGGCGGTATTCCTAGATTCAGTTCTTCGAGCTGCTGCTGCTGGCTGAACACGTCGGCAGGTTGGCCCTCCATCACAAGCTGACCCTGGTCCATGACAAACAGCCAATCGGCCCAGCCGTTAAGGAATTCCAGGTCATGGGTGGCCACTATGATCGATGTACCAGCTGTATGGATCCGGTTCAAGCGCTGGCGCAAATCAATGCAGTGGCCTGGACTGAGGTAGGCAGTGGGCTCGTCCATGAGCAGGAGTTCGGGCTCCAGAACCATTACGTCTGCCAAAGACAATATCTTTTTCTGGCCGAGGCTCAGGCTATGCACCTGACGATCAAGCAGGTTGCCCAGGTTGAAGCTATTGGCGATCGTCTGGATGCGACTGCGGATTTCATCGTCCCCTAGCCCCATGTTGACCAGGCCGTAGGAGAGATCTTCAGCCACCGTAGTTGCCACCAGTTGATGTTCCGGATTTTGGAACACCAGGCCGATCCGCTGCCGAAGATGTGAGAGGCCCTCTCGGCAGTAGCTGAATGGTTTTCCCTGCCAGAGGATGCGGCCACTTTGGGGCCGCAGCAGCCCATGGGCAAGCAGAAAGAGGGTTGTTTTGCCACAGCCGTTATCGCCAATCAGTCCGCAGCGGGAGCCTTTTGGCATCCTTAGCGATAGTGACTTGATGGAACTCTGAAGTCCGCTTGGATAGGTGTAGGCCACCTGCTCAAACTCGATCAGCTTGGGCACTGCTGCCAAGGCGGCCTCGTGATTTGGCCCAGGGCTCATCGGGTCCAGGCTACCGATAGAACCGCTAACAATACACATCCACCGATGGCCTCGGACTGGAGGCGCGGAGAGGAATGATATTTAACGAACCGTACCAGCCGCAGGTCATCATTGAACCCCCTGGCCGCGAGGCCGAAGGCCAGTCCGCGGTAGCTGGCCATGGAGCGCTCCAGCAGCTGGCCGATCAACAGGCCGAGGCTGCGGAGGGACCGTTGCCAACTGCTGTAACCCGAGCGGGCGTGTTGGGCAATGGCGATTTCGTCGACGATAGCCCACAGGGTGAAGATGAAGCCGTAGACAAATACCATTAAATCCAGGAGTAGTGGCGGAACGGCAAGCTTGCGGAACACCTGAATCAGCTCGTTGAAAGGCGTCGTGAGCAACAGGAAGAGCAGTGCGCTGGTTGCTGCCAGCGAACGGGTAAGCAACACCAACGCCTGGCCTAAACCCAGCTTGCTGATGTAGAGGGTCCACCCCCCCACCGGCTGGTTCAGGCCCCGCCAGGCATCAGTATGTACAACAGCAAAAGCGTCGTGGCCGACGCCATTGATCACGATGGCGGGCAGGCTGGTGGCGGCAAATCCCAAGGGCAGGAGCAACATCGGCAGGTAGGTGCTCGCCGGGATGCCCGCATAGCCGACGATCCAGACCACCAGCCACAGGCTGATTAGCAGTTGCACGGGCGGCGGAGAAACCAGCGCCAGCAGCAGCAACGTGGTCGCAAAGCCCGCCTTTTGGCCTGGTGGCAGAAGTCTCAGGCGGTTGCTATGGGCCAAGGTATCGATGCGATTGCTCATGGAATTGGTGGTTTGTTCCGCTCTTGCACCAAGCTGCGGCCGTGGTAGTGGCCGATCACAAAACCCAGCACACCAGCACCTAGGGCGGCCTGGGTGCTGAACATCAGGTTCTCGATCTCCTTGCTTGGCAGCACGATCACCGACTTGAACCAAGGTTTGTAGCTGGGCTGGATCTTTTCGATCGCTTCGGTGCCCTGCTGATCTGAGCCGGTGAACTTACTCCGCACGAAGATCACAGGGAAAATACACAGGCCGATCACGCTTATTATCAACAGCCAGCATTGGCGAGTGGGCGTCTTGGAAGCGTTGTTCTTCATGGCTCAGTTGTCCTGTTGGATCAATTGAAGGATGGCCAGCTCGGGTTTGCCATAAGTCTGGAGCCAGTTCCACACCAACATGGTGAGCAGGCCCTCAGTGATCGCCAATGGCACCTGGGTGATTGCATAGATGCTGCCGAACTTCACGAACGAGGCGGTAAAACCACCGCTGGCCGCAGGAAAGGCCAGCGACAGCTGGGCCGCAGTCACTAAGTAGGTGGCCAGATCTGCCAGGGCCGCTGCAGCAAACACTGCCAGGCGCGGGAAACCCGATGAGCGCAGGATTTTGAAAGTCCACCAAGCCACTGTCGGGCCCACGATCGCCATCGAGACGATGTTCGCGCCCAGGGTGGTCAATCCCCCGTGGGCCAGCAACAGGGCCTGGAACAGCAGCACGATGCCCCCCAGCACGGCCATCATCGAGGGGCCAAACAGAATTGCCCCAAGGCCTGTGCCAGTGGGGTGGGAGCTGCTGCCTGTGACAGATGGAATCTTCAGGGCCGAGACGACAAAGGTGAAGGCGCCGGCCAGGGCAAGTAGCAATTTGAGTTCAGGGTGCTCCTTGGTGATGCGGCTCAGGGAGCGAAGGCCCACCAGCAAAAAGGGCAGCGATACAAGCCACCAAAAGGCTGCCCATGGAACTGGTAGAAACCCTTCGGCGATGTGCATCGCGAGGGCAGGTGACGGAGATAGAAGTATGGTGAGGCAGCTGAGGCCTGCCATGGCAAGGAGACTGGAGTGTCTCATTGGCTTGAACTGCATCCGGCGCTCTAGTTGTTCGTTAATCATACTGTAGCTGATAGGAACAATGAAGCCCCTGCCGCTGATTAAGCAGCTTTTGTTGCCTTTCAGTGCTGTTGTTCGCTCGAAGTATCTACGCCAAAAATCTGAGCGCACCTTCTGCTTTTAATTGTTCATAGACCACGAGTCATCGCTGCCCGCAACCCTGGTGATCAGGCCTTGACACGGGTCTGCAGAGGCAGTCAACAGGAGCCTCCGGACGGTTTTCGTTGTTCCAGGTCCATGCGAGCCTGTTGAACGCCTGACTGCTGCCACCTTGCGGACTCGTCTTCACCGTCGTCGGGGCTTGTGCCTTGGCCTGCTGGCCTTGGTCGGGGCGTCGAGCCTTTGGGGCCGCCCGGCCCGCGCTCTGGAAGAAATCCAGCTGCGCTTGCCCCTGCTGGACACCAACTTCATCATCAAGGTGAGTGAGCTCGGCAGCCGCGAAAAGCTGCGGCAGGGAAACAGTGACCTGGCCGAGCTGGATCGGGCCAGCAACGGCGCCCTCGGTCGCCAGCTCGAGCAGCTGTTCGATACTCCTTTGCCGTTGCGGGTCAAGAAGCTGGTGGCCAATTCGGCCGGCACGCCCCTGTTTGAGCAAGCCCTGCTGGTGGCGTCGATTCTGGGCAAGATCGATGGCCTGCCGAACCGGGTGGATGGCGAGCAGCTCAATCAGGCCCTTGAGAAGGCCAAGGTCAACGGCGAGCTCACGGTTCTGGGCCTGATTCAGGCGTTGCCCGGGCATACCGCCACCCTGGATTTCGAGCCGGCCCTGCGTGGTCTCAACCGGCTCAAGCGCCAGCAAACGGAGGCGCGGCAGTTGGCTGCCAGTCAGCCGGCGGTGAGCGTGGATCCCCGGATGGAGGCCGCCGGTCCCTTGGCGCTGCAGCAGAGCAAGGCCAGCCTGGTGGTGAAGCACCGCCCTGCTCCCCTGGAGATGGAGGTGATCAGGCCCTCCCAGGGGGGCAATGGCCAACTGGTTGTCATCTCCCATGGCCTCTGGGATGGCCCCACCAGTTTCGAGGGCTGGGCCCGGCATCTGGCCAGCCATGGCTACACGGTGATCCTGCCTTTCCATCCCGGCAGTGATCACAGTCAGCAGCAGGCGATGCTCTCCGGCAGCGCTCCACCGCCTGGCCCGGAGGAGCTGAAGCTGCGTCCCCTGGATGTCTCGGCGGTGATCGATGCCGTGGCTGACGGCCGGATCTCGGGGCTGGGCCATGTCAAGGCCGATCGCGTCGTGGTGATCGGCCATTCCTGGGGTGCCACCACGGCGCTGCAGCTGGCGGGGGCCACGCCCAGTTCGAAGTTGCTCCAGCAGCGCTGCAGCAGCCTGGATGATCCTGGTCGCAACCTCAGTTGGGTGCTGCAGTGCAGCTTTCTCGATGCGGCGGATCGCGCCGGCCTGGCTGATCCGCGGGTGATGGCGGTGGCGGCGGTCAGTCCGCCGCTGCAATTGTTGTTTGCTCCTGGCTCGTCGATGGCCTTGCAGGCCCGGGTGCTGCTGGTGAGCGGCAGCCAGGATTGGGTGGTTCCAGCGGATCCAGAGGCGATTGATCCCTTCCGCTCCTCCAGCCCCGGTGGCCATGACCTGGTGCTGGTGGCTGGCGGCGATCATTTCAACCTGCGGGGCCCCCAGGAGACCGCCGGCGGCCCCCTGCGGGGCCTGTTGCTGGCCTGGGTCAACGGCGCCTTTGCGGCCGGAGCCGGAGTGCGGCCGGCTCCGGCCGCTGCCAGCCTGCTGCCCCCCGCAGGCTGGGGTGATGCGGAGATGGCCCTGGTGCGGGTGGCTCACTAGGAGATTGACGCTTCTCGGTTCTGATCTCAGGTCCTGGCCGGAGGCCCATCAGAGCGCCTTGGCGTCCGTGTTGGCCGCAGCAAGCAGGAGAGCTCTGCCAGGCAACTCCTGGAGCTCGGGTGCGGATCGCCAGGGCTCGGGGCCGTTGCGGTTCAGGGCGCTTCTGGCTGCAC